>NZ_JBXAWS010000001.1:0-545580 GCF_057292075.1 Stenotrophomonas sp. 1L-E-5-B-C3 | reverse complement strand
GAGAAGGGAAAGAAGGGGAAAAGGGAGTGCAAGACCAAGAAACGCTACCTTTTCGCCTTGTACTCTATGGGGGGAAAGGGACTCCCCCCTTCCCTTCCCCCCCCGCTACCGGATCATTCGGGATCGTAGTCGAGGTTGGAGGCCAGCCAGCGCTCGGCCTGGGCGCGATCCACGCCTTTGCGCCGGGCGTAGTCGCCCACCTGCTCGCGGCTGAGCCGGCCGACCACGAAGTATTGGCTCTGCGGATGGCTGAAGTAGTAGCCGGATACCGCTGCGGTGGGAAGCATCGCGAAGCTTTCGGTCAGTTCCATGCCGGCGTTGGCTTCTGCCTGCAGCAGGTCGAACAGGCGGCGCTTCTCGCTGTGCTCAGGGCAGGCGGGATAGCCGGGAGCCGGGCGGATGCCGCTGTACTGCTCGTCGATCAGCGCCTCGTTGTCCAGCGTCTCGGCGTGGTCGTAGCCCCAGAATTTGGTACGCACGCGCTGGTGCAGGCGCTCGGCCAGCGCTTCGGCGAAGCGATCGGCGAGGGCCTTCAGCAGGATCGCGTTGTAGTCGTCGTGGTCGGCCTCGAACCGGGCCACGTGTGCATCGATGCCGATCCCGGCGGTGACCGCGAATGCACCGATCCAGTCCTGGCGGCCACTGTCGGCCGGTGCGATGAAGTCGGCCAGGCAGAAGTCCGGGCGCTCGGCGGGCTTGTCCACCTGCTGGCGCAGGAAGTGCAGGGTGGTCTCGCCCTGGGGGTGCTGCACGCGCACGTCGTCGCCGATGCTGTTGGCCGGCCACAGGCCGAACACGGCCTTGGCGGTCAGCCATTTTTCGCCGACGATGCGCTCGAGCATCGCGCGGGCATCCTTGTACAGATCGCTGGCCTGGGTGCCGACGATCTCGTCAGTGAGGATGGCGGGGTACTTGCCGGCCAGTTCCCAGGCCTGGAAGAACGGGGTCCAGTCGATGTAGGGCACCAGTTCGGCCAGCGGGTAGTCGTCGAACACGTGCAGGCCGGGCTGATTCGGAGCCGGCGGTACATAGCTGTCCCAGTCGCCCTGGAACTTCTGTCCGCGTGCGTGTTCCAGCGAGACCAGACGCTTGGCATCGCCGCGGTTGCGGTGGCGCGCGCGGATCTCGGCGTAGTCGGCTTCGTTGGCGGCGACGAAGGCCTCCCGCAGGTCGCGCGAGATCAGCGACTGGGCCACGCCGACCGCACGCGAGGCATCCTTCACCCACACCGTGGGCGCCTTGTAGTGCGGGTCGATCTTCAGCGCGGTGTGCGCGCGCGAGGTGGTCGCGCCGCCGATCAGCAGCGGCAGGTCGAAGCCCTGGCGCTCCATCTCGCGGGCGACGTGGCTCATTTCCTCCAGCGAGGGCGTGATCAGGCCGGACAGGCCGATCAGGTCCGCATTGTGCTCGCGCGCGGCGTCGAGGATCTTCTGCGCCGGTACCATCACGCCAAGGTCGATCACCTCGAAGTTGTTGCAGGCCAGGACCACGCCGACGATGTTCTTGCCGATGTCGTGCACATCGCCCTTCACCGTGGCCATGATGATGCGGCCGTTGCTCTTGGCGGTATCGCCGCTGCGTGCCTTTTCAGCTTCGATGTAAGGCAGCAGGTAGGCCACGGCCTTCTTCATCACCCGCGCGGATTTCACCACCTGCGGCAGGAACATCTTGCCGGCGCCGAACAGGTCGCCGACCACGTTCATGCCATCCATCAACGGGCCTTCGATCACGTCCAGCGGGCGGCTCGATGCCTGCCGTGCCAGCTCGGTGTCTTCTTCGACCCATGCGTCCAGGCCGTGCACCAGTGCATGTGCCAGGCGCTGCGCGACCGGCTTCTCGCGCCAGGCCAGGTCCTCGGTCTTCGCTGCGCCCTTCTTGCCCTTGTAGCGCTCGGCAATCTCCAGCAGGCGCTCGGTGGCGTCGCTGCGGCGGTTGAGGATCACATCCTCGACGCGCTCGCGCAGCTCCGGCTCCAGCTCGTCGTAGATCGGCATGGCGCCGGCGTTGACGATGCCCATGTCCATGCCGGCAGCAATGGCGTGATACAGGAACACCGAGTGGATCGCCTGGCGCACGGTCTCGTTGCCACGGAACGAGAACGAGACGTTGGAGACGCCGCCGGATACATGGCAGTGCGGCAGGGTCTGCTTGATGATGCGGGTGGCTTCGATGAAGTCCACCGCATAGTTGTCGTGCTCTTCGATGCCGGTGGCGACGGCGAAGATGTTCGGGTCGAAGATGATGTCCTGCGGCGGGAAACCGATCTCATCGACCAGTAGGCGGTAGGCGCGGGTGCAGATCTCGACCTTGCGCGCGCAGGTATCGGCCTGGCCCGCCTCGTCGAAGGCCATCACCACCGCGGCCGCGCCATAGCGCAGCACCTTGCGCGCATGCTCGCGGAACAGCGCTTCGCCTTCCTTCAGCGAGATCGAGTTGACCACGCTCTTGCCCTGCAGGCACTTCAGGCCGGCCTCGATCACGCTCCACTTGGAGGAATCGACCATCACCGGAATGCGCGCGATGTCCGGCTCGGACATGATCAGGTTGAGGTAGCGGGTCATCGCCGCTTCCGAATCGATCAGGCCCTCGTCCATGTTGACGTCGAGGATCTGCGCGCCGCTGGCCACCTGCTGGCGGGCCACGTCCACCGCCTCTTCGTAGCGACCTTCCTTGACCAGCTTGCGGAACTGCGCGCTGCCGGTGACGTTGGTGCGCTCACCGACGTTGATGAACAGCAGGTCCGGGGTGATGACCAGAGGTTCCAGGCCGGACAGGCGGGTAGGGTGGACAGGCGTCATGGTTGGCGGCGGCTCAACAGCAATAGGGCGGAGAATGCGGGACGGTGGCGGCGACGTTCATGCAGCCTGTTCCTGCGCGCCGGGCAGGGCTCGCGGCGGCAGACCGGCCACCGCCTGCGCGATCGCGCGGATGTGGTCGGGCGTGGAGCCGCAGCAGCCACCGACCAGGTTCAACAGCCCAGCCTCGGCGAAGCCACGCAGGGTCGCGGCCATTTCTTCAGGCGTTTCGTCGTACTCGCCGAACGCGTTGGGCAGGCCTGCGTTGGGATGCGCACTGACATGGCAGTCCGACACCTGTGACAGGGTTTCCACATGCGGGCGCATCGCATCGGCGCCCAGCGCGCAGTTCAGGCCGATCGACAGCGGCCGCGCATGCGCCAATGAGGCATGGAAGGCCTCGGCGGTCTGCCCGGACAGGGTGCGTCCCGATGCATCGGTGATGGTGCCGGAGATCATTACCGGCAGCCGCGCACCACGTGCATCGAAGGCTTCCTCCACGGCATACAGGGCGGCCTTGGCATTGAGCGTGTCGAAGATGGTCTCGACCATGATGGTGTCTGCACCACCGTCGATCAGGCCGTCGATGGCTTCGCGATAGGTGCCGCGCAGCTCGTCGAAACTGGTGTTGCGGAAGCCGGGATCGTTCACGTCGGGGCTGATCGAGGCCGTGCGGCTGGTCGGCCCGAGCACGCCGATGACAAAGCGCGGCTTGCCCGGCGTGGTCGCGGCCACGGCATCGCAGCAGGCGCGTGCGACTGCCGCCCCGGCCTTGTTCAACTCGTACACCAGGTGTTCAAGGTGGTAGTCGGCCTGGCTGACCGAGGTGGCGTTGAAGGTGTTGGTCTCGACCAGATCCGCGCCAGCGTCCAGGTACGCAGTGTGGATGTCGGCGATGATCTGCGGCCGGGTCAGCAGCAGCAGATCGTTGTTGCCCTTCAGGTCATGGCCTTCCTGCGCTGCGTGGTCGCAGCCGGGGCCATGGGCATGGTCGAAGCCACCGGCGAAGCGCTCGCCACGATAGTCGTCTTCCTGCAGCCCATGGCGCTGGATCATCGTGCCCATCGCGCCATCGATGATCAGGATCCGCTCGCGCAGGGCATCGAGCAGGGCATTGGCACGATCGGGATGCAACCAGGGCAGGGCGGGCATGGCGGTCTCGGGCTCAGGGCTTGTTGGCGATCAGCGAAATCACTTCGAAGTGCGGCGGGCGCTTCTCGCGGGTGACGGTCTCCAGGCTCGACACCTGCAGGCCGGCCTTGTCGACGAACTTGCGCAGTTCCTTGTCGCTGAAACCGAGGTTGACGTGGCCGTAGGCCTCCACCGCGGCCTTGTGTTCGTGCCGGGCCAGGCTGCACAGCAGCAGGCGGCCGCCGGGGCGCAGCACGCGCGCGGCTTCGGTTACTGCCTGCGCCGGCTTGCTGGCATAGGTCAGCGCGTGCATCAGCACCACCAGGTCGAAGCTGCGGTCCTTGAACGGCAGGGCATGCATGTCGCCTTCGCGCACTTCCACGTTGGGCAGGCGGCGCAGGCGTTCGCTGGCGGCGGCAACCACGCGCGCACTGGTGTCGATGCAGATGTAGCGCTTGGCATGCGGGGCCACCAGTTCGGCCAGCACGCCGTCACCGGAGGCGATATCGAGCACGTCACCGGTTTCCAGCAGCGGCAGCGCAGTGCGTGCAAGCGCTTCCCAGGTACGACCCGGGGAGTAGTGGCGCTCCATGTCGCCGGCCACGCTGTCGGCCCAGTTCTGGTCGGAGGCACGGTGGGCCAGCACGGCGGCAACCCGTTCAGCATCCTGGCGCAGCAGCGGGTCGTCGCTTCCGTTGCTCAATGCATGCCACAATGCGCGCTGCGCCGGGTCCAGCTGGGCCTCGTCGAAGCGGTAGTAGGCCGACACGCCGGCACGGCGGTCGCGCACCAGACCGGCTTCCTTCAGGCGCGCCAGGTGGGTGGACACGCGCGGCTGCGCCAGCCGGGTAATCGCCGACAGTTCGGCCACGGTCAGCTCCTCCTGCTCCAGCAGCGCCAGCAGGCGCACGCGGGTGGCATCGGCGAACACCTTCAGGCGTGTCGACCAGTCTTCCAGATCCATAAATATCTACCTATCGCGATATAGAGATATATTCGCTGAGGTTGCCTGTCCCGGTCAAGTCGCTGGCGTACGGAAGCCCTCGGCCCCGTTACAATCTGGGCACCTGGGCGCGCCGTGTGCGGCCCACATCATCATGTACCCGGGAGGGTGTTGTGGATTTCAGCTTTACTGAAGAGCAGTTGATGCTGCAGGACGTGGCGCGGCGCATCGCGCAGGAGAAGATCGCCCCCAGTGCGGAGCACCATGACCGCACCGGCGAATTCCCGTTGGACAACATCCGCCTGCTGGGCGAGAACGGCCTGATGGGCATCGAAGTGCCGGCCGAGTACGGCGGCGCGGGCATGGACCCGATTGCGTACGTGCTGGCGATGGTGGAGGTCGCCGCCGGTGATGCTGCGCACTCGACCATCATGTCGGTCAACAATTCGCTGTTCTGCAACGGCATCCTCACCCACGGCAATGAAGCGCAGAAGCAGAAGTACGTGCGTGCCATCGCCGAAGGTGAGGCCATTGGCGCGTTCGCGCTGACCGAGCCGCAGTCCGGGTCTGACGCCACTGCCATGCGCTGCCGCGCGGTCAAGCAGGCCGACGGCTCCTTCGTCATCAACGGCAAGAAGAGCTGGATCACCTCCGGCCCGGTGGCCAAGTACATCGTGTTGTTTGCGATGAGCGAGCCGGACAAGGGCGCGCGTGGCATTACCGCGTTCATGATCGACACCGACAAGGCGGGCTTCGGCCGCGGCAAGACCGAGCCGAAGCTGGGCATCCGCGCATCGGCCACCTGCGAGATCGAGTTCAACGATTACGTGGCACAGGCCGAAGACGTGCTGGGCCAGGAAGGCGAGGGCTTCAAGATCGCCATGGGCGTGCTCGATGCTGGCCGCATCGGCATTGCTTCGCAGGCCATCGGCATCGCCCGCGCCGCCTATGAAGCGACGATCGAGTATGTGAAGGAGCGCAAGGCATTCGGCGCCGCAATCGGCACCTTCCAGATGACCCAGGCCAAGATCGCCGACATGAAGTGCAAGCTGGACGCAGCGCTGCTGCTGACCCTGCGCGCGGCGTGGGTGAAGGGCCAGGGCAAGCGCTTCAGCAATGAAGCGGCCATTGCCAAGCTGACCGCTTCGGAAGCGGCGATGTGGATCACCCACCAGGCCGTGCAGATCCACGGCGGTATGGGTTACTCCAAGGAAATGCCGCTGGAGCGCTACTTCCGTGATGCCAAGATCACCGAGATCTACGAAGGTACCTCGGAGATCCAGCGCCTGGTGATCGCCCGCAACGAGACCGGGCTGCGCTGAGACACCGCCCTGGTAGTTGCCAACTTTGGTTGGCACGGATCGGAGAGCGCCAACCAAGGCTGGCATCTACCAGGCAGCAAAGAAAATGGCCCCGGATCGCTCCGGGGCCTTTTCATTTCAGCTCACCATCGGATCAACGATCCGGGCGGTGTGCGGTTTCCGCGTCGCGCTGGCGTTCCATGAACTCCTTGGAGGGTTCATCCAGCTTGTCGCCCAGCATGCGGCGCACGACCACGAAGAACACCGGGATCATCAGCAGGCCGAGCAGGGTGGCGAACAACATGCCGCCGATCACACCGGTGCCGATGGCGTGGCGGGAGTTGGCGCCGGCGCCACTGGAGATCGCCATCGGGATCACGCCCATGATGAACGCGAACGAGGTCATCAGGATCGGGCGGAAGCGCAGGCGGGCGGCCTCGATGGTCGCATCGCGCAGGTTCTTGCCTGCGGCACGCTGCTCCACCGCGAACTCGACGATCAGGATCGCGTTCTTCGCGGCCAGGCCGATCACGGTGATCAGGCCGATCTTGAAGAACAGATCGTTGGGCAGGCCACGCATCATCGACAGCGCCAGTGCACCGAGCACGCCCAGCGGAACCACCAGCAGCACCGCTACCGGGATCGACCAGCTTTCATACAGCGCGGCCAGGCACAGGAACACCACCACGATGGACAGCACCAGCAGCAGGGTCGCGGCATTGCCGGCCAGGATTTCCTGGTAGGACATGCCCGACCAGTCATAGCCGAAGCCGGCCGGCAGGTCGTCGGCGACGATTGCCTCCATGGTCTGCATTGCCTCACCCGAGCTGGTGCCCGGGGCCTGCGAGCCGACGATGTTGATCGCCGAGTAGCCGTTGTAGCGGCTCAGCGACGGTGGTGCCGAGACCCACTCGGACTTGACCACCGTGTTGAGCGGGATCATCGAGTTGGTGCCATCGGCGTTCTTGACCAGGCTGGACGGGCTGTAGAAGCTCTTCAGCGACTCCTGGCCGGTGCGGTACGGGCCATCGGCCTGCATGGTCACGCGCTTGATGCGGCCTTCGTAGAAGAAGTCGTTGACGTACACCGGGGCCAGCATCAGCTGGATGGTGCTGTACACGTCCGACACCGACATGCCCATCGACTGTGCCTGCACACGGTCGACATGCAGCTGCAGCTGCGGGGCGTTTTCCAGGCCGTTCGGGCGCACGCCGACCAGATGGTCCGGCTTCTGCGCGGCCTGGCCGAGCAGGATGTTGCGCGCCTGGGTCAGCTGTTCGTAGCCGGCACCGCTGCGGTCCTGCAGCCACATGTCGAAGCCGCCGAACTGGCCCAGACCCTGCACGGTGGGCAGGTTGACCACGAAGATCTGCGCTTCCTTGATGCCGTAGAACGCGCCGTTCATGTTCTGGATGAACTCCGGCGCGGTGAACTTGCGTTCCTCCCACGGCTTCAGGCGGATGAAGCCCATGCCCACGTTCTCGCCGGAACCGACGAAGCTGAAGCCGGCCACCTGCAGCATGCCTTCATAGCCATCCTGCTTTTCCAGCACGCCACGCATCTGCGCGAACACTTCGTTGGTCTGGCCCTTGGTCGAGCCCGGCGGCAGCTGCACGATCGCCAGCGCATAGCCCTGGTCTTCTTCGGGCAGGAAGCTGCCCGGCATGCGGGTGAACAGGAAGCCGCACAGCGCGGTCAGCACCACGAACAGGATCATCCAGCGCGGGGCGTGGCGCACCGCCGAGGTGATGTGGCCCACATAGGTGTGGCTGATCTTGTCGTAGTACTTGTTGAAGGTGCGGTAGATGATGTTCGGGTTGTCGTTGTGCGTCGGCTTGAGGAACGTCGCGCACAGCGCCGGGGTGAAGCCCAGCGCCAGGAATGCCGAGAACGCCATCGAGATGGCGATGGTCAGCGCGAACTGCTTGTAGATTTCACCGGCGGCGCCGCCCTGCAGGGCTGACGGGATGAACACCGCCGCCAGCACGACGGTGATCGCCACCACCGCGCCGGTGATCTGGGTCATCGCCTTCTGCGTGGCCGGCTTCGGCGCCAGGCCTTCCTCGGTCATGATGCGCTCGACGTTCTCGATCACCACGATCGCGTCATCGACCACGATGCCGATCGCCAGCACCATCGCGAACAGGGTCAGCTGGTTGATCGTGAAGCCGATCATCCACATGCCCAGGAAGGTACCGAGCAGGGCCACCGGGATGACCAGGGTCGGGATCAGCGTGGCGCGGAAGTTCTGCAGGAAAATCAGCATCACCAGGAACACCAGCAACACCGCTTCGAACAGGGTCTTGACCACTTCCTGGATCGAGATCTTGACGAAGGTGGTGCTGTCGTACGGCGAGAACCAGGTCACGCCGGACGGGAAGCTGGGCTGCAGCTCGTCCATCTTGGCGCGCACCGCATCGGCCACGTTCAGGGCGTTGGCGCCCGGCAGCAGCTGGATGGCGAAGGCGCCGGTCGGCTTGCCGTTGTACTGGGTATCGAAGCCGTAGTTGTTGGCGCCGAAGGCGACGCGGGCGATGTCCTTCAGCAGCACGCGCGAGCCGTCAGGATTGGCCCGCAGGATGATGTCCTCGAACTCCTGCGGCGAGCTGAAGCGGCCCTCGGCCGAGACGGTCGCGGTGAAGTGCTGGCCTTCCGGCGATGGGTCCGAACCCAGCGCACCGGCAGCGAACTGCACGTTCTGCGCGCGCACCGCAGCCAGCACCTGGCTGGCCGACAGGCCGTAGCCCTGCATCTTTTCCGGGTTGAGCCAGATGTTCATGGCGTACTCGGAACCGAACTGCTGGGTGCTGCCGACGCCCGGAATACGCGAGACCTGGTCGAGCACGCGCGAACCGACGATGTCGTTCAGCGCGTCACGGTTGATGGTCGGGGTATCGGAACGCAGTGCGATGACCATCAGGAAGCCGGCGTTGGCCTTGGCCACCACCACGCCCTGCTGGGTCACTTCCGAAGGCAGGCGTGGCGTGGCCAGCGACACCTTGTTCTGCACCTGCACCTGGGCGATGTCCGGATCGGTGCCGGTCTCGAAGGTGAGGGTGATCGAGGCGCGGCCGTTGGAGGCGGACGAGGAGCTGAAGTACAGCAGGTGATCGATGCCGGTCAGCTGCTGCTCGATCACCTGGGTGACCGATTTTTCGGTGGTATCCGCGCTGGCGCCCGGGTAAGTGGCCGAGACGGTCACCTGCGGCGGGGCGATGTTGGGATAGGACTCGACGCCGAGGTTGAGGATCGCGATCACGCCGCTGAGCGAGATCAGGATCGCAACCACCCAGGCGAAGACTGGATGTTCGATGAAAAATTTAGGCATGACGGAAGGTTCCCGTTACTGCTTGTTCGAATCGGTGGCGGCCGGCTTGGCCGCATCGGCCTGCTCGGGCTTGGCTGCATCGGCCGGCGCCTTGGCCGCGGCCGGTGCTGCGCCCGCCGGAGCGGCGCCGCCAGCGGCAGGCTTGCCGTTGGCATCCTGGCCCGGGGTCCACGGCTTGGCCACCGCCGGTGCGCCTTCCTTGACCTTCTGCACGCCGGCCACGATCACCTTGTCACCGGCGGCCAGGCCGTCGCTGACCAGCCAGCTGCCGTTCTGCGCACCATCGGTCTTGACGTTCTTGCGCACGACCTTGCCGTCGGTGCCGACCACCATCACGTAACCGCCGGTGGTGTCGCGCAGCAGCGCCTGCTGCGGCACCAGGTAGGCGTTGTTGCGTTCGCCCAGGTTGGCCTGGAAGCTGACGAAGGCACCCGGCAGCAGGATCTGCTGCGGGTTCGGCAGCTGCGCACGCAGCGACACCGCGCCGGTGGCCGGGTCGACCGTGGTCGAGGAGAAGTCCAGGGTGCCCGGTTCGCTGTAGGTGCTGCCGTCGGCCAGCTTGACGTTGACCGTGGCCTTGCCGTCGCCCGACAGCGCCAGCGCGCCCTTGGCCTGCTGCGCGCGCAGCTGGGTCAGCTCATCCACGCTCAGCGAGAAGTTCACGTACAGCGGGTCGAGCTGGTCGACGGTGGTCAGCAGGGTCACATCGCCCTGGCCGACCAGCGCGCCTTCGGTGACCTGCTGCTTGTTGGCCACGCCACTGATCGGCGCGGTCACTTCGGTGTAGCCCAGGTTGATGCGCGAAGAGGTCACTGCCGCTTCGGCCTGCTTGACCGCGGCCAGCGCGGTGCGTTCGGCCGATTCGGCGTTGTCCAGGTCGGACTTGGAAACGAACTGCTGCGGGGCCAGCGAGCGCGCACGGTCGGCGGCGACCTTGGCGTTGGCGTAGGTTGCACGGGCAGAGGCCAGCTGCGCCTCGGATGCATTGAGCGAGGCGCGCAACGGGGCCGGATCGATCAGGAACAGGGTCTGGCCCTGCTTGACCTGGGAGCCTTCCTGGTAGACGCGCTTGAGCAGCACGCCCGGCACGCGCGCACGCACGTCGGCGCTGCGGAACGGCGACAGGCGGCCGACCAGCTCACGCTGCAGCGGCAAGGTCTGCGGCTTGGCGTCGATCACGCCCACCTCCGGCGGCGGGGGCATCTGCTGTTCCGGCTTCTTGCAGGCAGCCAGCGCGACAGCAACGGCGCACGTCAGGGCAAGGGTGCGGAGTGGGGCGGTCATCAGGAGGAACTCCGGGGTTGGTTTGTAGACGGGGCCGGCGACGGCTGTGGCGCAAAGGCGCGCAGGAAGCTGTCGACGGAGAACTCTGCCCAGCGCCGACGCAGCTGCGCGTCATCACGATGGGGGGTATGGAAGCGCTGTTTGTCGAAATCCTGACCGGCGATCATGCTCAGCAGCAGTTCGGCCATGAAGTGCGGGTCGTCATGCCGGAGCTGACCACTCCTGCAAACGGTTTCAATCCATTCAGCAAGATGAAGCGTCAACGCGCCGGCACCATGCCGGTACAGCGTACGCGCCTCTTCGGGAAACTGGGACGCGTCGGCGGCAATCAGCCGACAGGCCTGTCCTACGTGCGGCTGGTTGAAATGCTCCAGGAAGTCGGTGGCGAACTGGAGCAGGCTGGCACGCAGGTCGTCACTGCGGAGTGCACGAACCATGGCCCCGGTGGCGTGGCCGACATGGCGCTGCATCACCCGGCGCAGCAGTTGCTGCTTGCTGCCGTAGCGCGAATACAGGGTCTGCTTGGAGCATCCGGCGTGCTGCGCCACCGCGTCCATGCTCATCTGCATGCCCTGTTGGGCCAGCAGTTCGCGCACGGCGTCGAACACGCGCTCATCGCGCGCGTCGAGGGCAACGGGGAGGTAGGCCGGATTCACGCGGTGGACTATACCGTCCAGTTCAGGATTGTGGAATCGCACAGTCGTCGCCGCGTGTGTCTTCCGGTAACACGCTTTGCCGATCCTGTCGGCAGTGCTGCGTGCCTTGATCACTCCATACCGGAGCGAACTGAATAGGCGTCTAAACCGCAGCAAACCCGAATCTACTTATTCCGTCCTGCAGCAAGGCCTTTTCGTGCGGTAGGGCTACAATTTCATTTTCCCAACTGAGCAAGCGCCCCGCTCTGCCATGAAACCGCAAAAGACCGCAGCCAAGACCGTGAAAAACAAGACCAAACCAGCAGAGTCGGAGGTCGCAGTGACCGCTGGTTTCTCCCTGGAGCCGGTGTACACGGCTTTGCGCAAGCGCTACCCGGCGGCCGCACAGGCCGAAGCAGTGGCCTTCGCCACTGATTTCTACAAGCGCATGGAGGCGGACGAGTTCCCGCACCACAGCGCTGAAGAGTGGGCCGCGCTCGCGGCTGAGACGCTGGAGTTCGCCCGTGCCCGCAAGGCCGGCAAGGCCAACGTCCGCGTGTTCAATCCGACTGCCAAGGTCAACGGTTGGGAATCGCCGCACACCGTGCTGCAGATCGTCAACGACGACATGCCGTTCCTGGTCGACACCGTCACCATGTCGCTGGCCGAACAGGGCGTCGGCGTCCACGTGCTGGGCCACCCGGTGCTGCTCTTCACCCGCGACAAGGCCGGCAAGCTGGTCAAGGTCGGTGACGGCCAGCTGGAATCGGTGATGCTGCTGGAGATCGACCGCCAGCCGGCCGAGGCCATGGCCGCCATCGAGCAGGCGATCAACAAGGCGCTGGATGAAGTGCGTGCGATCGTGCGCGACTGGCAGCCGATGCAGGACAAGGCGCTGGCGCTGGCCGACGACCTTGGCAGCCGCCAGCTGCCGGTCGACGATGCCTCGCGCAAGGAAGCGCAGGAATTCCTGCGCTGGGCCGCTGATAACCACTTCACCTTCTTCGGCTACCGCGAGTACCGCGTCGAGAAGCAGGGCAAGGAAGACGTGCTGGCGCCGCTGAACGACACCGGCCTGGGCCTGATGCGCGGCAAGGACAAGTCTGCCGCACGTCCGGTCAAGACCCTGGCCGCGCAGGGCCTGAACACCACGTCCGGGCTGAAGGACGCGCTGATCCTGACCAAGACCAATGCCCGTTCGCGCGTGCACCGCGCCGGTTACATGGACTATATCGGCGTGCTGGAATTCGACGCCAAGGGCAAGATCATCGGCGAGCAGCGCTTCCTCGGCCTGTTCACCTCCAGCGCCTACAACCGTCGCCCGTGGGAAATTCCGCTGGTGCGCCAGCGCTACGAACACGTGATGAAGCAGTCCGGCCTGGCCGGCTCGAGCCACAGCGGCAAGGCGCTGCGCCATATCCTGGAAACCCTGCCGCGCGAAGAACTGTTCCAGTCCAGCGAGGACGAACTGTTCCGCACCGCAATGGGCGTGCTGGGCCTGCAGGAGCGCGTGCGCAGCCGCCTGTTCCTGCGCCGTGACAAGTACAGCCGTTTCATTTCCGCGCTGGTCTACCTGCCGCGCGAGCGTTTCAACACCGACGTGCGCCTGCGCATCGAAGCGATGCTGAAGGAAGCGCTGCACGGTGAGTACGTGGACAGCTCGGTGGTGCTGGGCGAATCGCCGCTGGCCCAGGTGCACCTGATCGTGCGCCCGAAGCCGGGCGAGATGCTCGACGTCGATACCGCCGAACTGGAGCAGAAGCTGGCCCAGGTGCTGCGCAACTGGCAGGACGATCTGCGCGAAGCGCTGGTTACCCGCCATGGTGAAGCCGAAGGCCTGCGCATCGCTGCGCGTATCGGCAAGGCGCTGCCGGCCGGTTACATCGAAGACAACAGCACCGCTGTTGCCGCCAACGATGTCAGCCAGCTCGACGCTCTGACCGGCCCGGACGACCTGCGCCTGAGCCTGCAGGCGGTGCCGCGTGAATCCGGTGATGGCCTGCGCCTGAAACTGTATCGCCAGCTGGATGACATCCCGCTGTCGGACGCGCTGCCGATGATGGAAAACATGGGCCTGCGCGTGATCGCCGAGCGTCCTTACCGCCTGTCGGTGGACAACGCGCCGGTGTACGTGCAGGACTTCGAGGTCGAATCGACCGCCGGTGCGATCGATGCCGCCAGTGTCGATGAAGCCTTCGGCGAGACCTTCGCCCGCGTCTGGCACGGCGATGCCGAGAACGATGCGTTCAACCGCCTGGTGCTGGCTGCCGGCCTGCACTGGCGCCAGGTCGCCATGCTGCGTGGCTACTGCAAGTACCTGCTGCAGACCGGCGTGCCGTTCTCGCAGGCCTACGTGGAAGGCACCTTCACCCGTTACCCGTTGCTGGCACGCCTGCTGGTGGAGCTGTTCGAAGCCCGCTTCGATCCGGCCACCGGCCACGAAAGCAAGGACGACATCGCCGCCGGCCAGGCCCAGCTGAAGGCACACCTGGATGTGCTGGCTGCAGGTGACGAGGCCACGCTGAAGGTGCTCAAGACCGTGGTCGACGCCCGCAAGGGTGACCGCGATGCGCAGATGCAGGCCGCGCGCGATGCGCTGCTGAAGCTGATGGACCGCGTGTCGAGCCTGGACGAGGACCGCATCCTGCGCTCGTTCATGGGCGTGATCGACGCGACCCTGCGCACCAGCTACTACCAGACCGATGCCAATGGCCAGCACGGCCATGTCATCAGCTTCAAGTTCGATTCGGCGCTGGTGCCGGACCTGCCCAAGCCGCGTCCGTACCGCGAAATCTTCGTGTACGGCCCGCGCGTGGAAGGTACCCACCTGCGCTTTGGTGCGGTGGCCCGTGGTGGCCTGCGCTGGTCGGATCGTCGCGAAGACTTCCGCACCGAGGTGCTGGGCCTGGTCAAGGCGCAGATGGTCAAGAACACCGTCATCGTACCGGTTGGCGCGAAGGGCGGCTTCTTCGCCAAGATGCCGCCGGTGAACGGCGACCGCGATGCGATCTTCGCCAACGGCGTGGCCTGCTACAAGCTGTTCATCCAGGGCCTGCTGGACATCACCGACAACATCGTCAACAACAAGATCGTGCCGCCGGTGGATGTGGTCCGTCACGACATGGACGATCCGTACCTGGTGGTGGCCGCCGACAAGGGCACCGCGACCTTCTCCGACATCGCCAACGGCCTGGCCATCGCGCACGGCTTCTGGATGGGCGATGCCTTCGCCTCCGGTGGTTCGGTCGGTTACGACCACAAGGGCATGGGCATCACCGCTCGCGGTGCGTGGGAGTCGGTCAAGCGCCACTTCCGTGCGCTGGGCCGTGACAGCCAGAGCCAGGACTTCACTGCGGTCGGCGTCGGCGACATGTCCGGCGACGTGTTCGGCAACGGCATGCTGCTGTCGCGCCACATCCGCCTGCTGGCTGCGTTCGACCACCGCCACATCTTCCTGGACCCGAACCCGGATGCGGCCACCACGTTCGTCGAGCGTGAGCGCCTGTTCACCGTGCCGCGTTCGAGTTGGGCGGACTACGATGCCAAGCTGATCAGCAAGGGCGGCGGCGTGTACCCGCGCAGCCTGAAGTCGATCGAGATCACCCCGCAGGTGCGTGACGTGCTGGGCCTGGACGAGAGTGTCAAGGCGCTGTCGCCGAACGATCTGATGAGCGCGATCCTGAAGGCGCCGGTCGACCTGCTGTGGAACGGCGGCATCGGCACCTACGTCAAGGCCGCCAGCGAGCAGCACAGCGATGTCGGCGACCGTGCCAACAACGCGCTGCGCGTGAATGGTGGCGAGCTGCGCTGCAAGGTGGTGGGCGAGGGCGGCAACCTGGGCATGACCCAGCTTGGCCGCATCGAAGCTGCCCAGGCCGGCGTGCTGCTCAACACCGACTTCATCGACAATTCGGCCGGTGTGGATACCTCCGACCATGAAGTCAACATCAAGATCCTGCTCAACGATGTGGTGCGGGCCAAGAAGCTGACCGTTGAACAGCGCAACAAGCTGCTGGCGTCGATGACCGACGAAGTGGCCGCGCTGGTGCTCAACGACAACTACCGCCAGAACCAGGCCCTGAGCCTGATGGAACGGATGGCGGTCAAGCGCCTGGGTTCCAAGCAGCACTTCATCCGTACCCTGGAACAGCAGGGCCTGCTCGATCGCCAGATCGAATTCCTGCCGTCCGATGCCGAGCTGTCCCAGCGCAAGGCGCGCGGCCAGGGCCTGACCCGTCCGGAACTGTCGGTGCTGCTGTCCTATTCCAAGCTGGTGGCGTTTGCCCAGCTGCTGGATTCGGACATCCCGGAAGATCCGTACCTGTCCAAGGAACTGCAGCGCTACTTCCCGACGCCGCTGCAGAAGAAGTACGCCGATGCGATGGAGCGTCACCGCCTGAAGCGCGAAATCATCGCCACGGCCGTGACCAACCAGACCATCAACCGCATGGGCGCCACCTTCCTGATGCGCATGCAGGAAGACACCGGCCGTTCCATCGCCGAGGTCGCCAAGGCCTACACCATCAGCCGCGAAACGCTGGACGCGCGCGCGCTGTGGGCACAGATCGACGCCCTCGACGGCACCCTGCCGGAGTCGGTGCAGATCGATGCGCTGGAAGTGATCTGGAAGCTGCAGCGTTCGTTCGTGCGCTGGCTGCTGTCGCGCCCGGGCCCGATGCCGGGCATCACCGAGGCGGTCAACCGCTACCAGGGTCCGTTCAACGACATCCGCGTTGCTTCGGGTGTGCTGCCGGATTCGCAGCGTCCGACCTACGAAGCCCTTGTGGCCGAGTGGAAGGAAAAGGGCCTGCCGTCTGCGCTGGCGCAGCAGCTGGCCGAGCTGCACTTCCTGGAGCCGGCGTTCGACATCATCGAACTGGCCCGTACCCGCAAGCTGAAGCCGGTGGATGTGTCCAAGATCCACTTCCGCCTGGGCGATGCGCTGCAGCTGCCGTGGCTGTTCGAGCAGATCGACGCGCTGGAGGTCAATGGCCGTTGGCACGCGGTGGCACGTGGCGTGCTGCGCGACGAACTGGCAGCACACCACCGCAGCCTGGCCGGCCAGGCACTGGGCACCAAGGGCAGCACCGCTGAAGCCAAGGTGGCCGCGTGGATCGGTCGTGACGACAGCAGCCTGCGCTTCACCCTGGCGATGCTGGCTGAACTGGCTGAGCAGAAGACCCTGGATTATCCGACCGTCTCGGTCGCGGTGCAGCGCCTGGGCCAACTGGCTGCACATGGTGCGTAAGTGATGTAGCGCCGGGCCATGCCCGGCGTGCGTTGGACAGAACGGCCCCGCGAAAGCGGGGCCGTTTTTTTGTTTTTAAGGGTAGTGCCGGCCGCTGGCCGGCAACCGCATCTCCGCGCATGGGCGATTGCCGGCCAGCGGCCGGCACTACCGGGTATGCTCTTGTTGGCATACCCACCCGGATCCACCGATGAGCGACACCCCCCGCATCGCTTTCCTGGCCAGCACCACCGAGCCCGCGCAGATGGCCCGCGCGGCGATGGTTTCGCGCTATGGCGACCACGCGCCGGAGCAGGCCGACGTGCTGTGCCCGCTGGGCGGCGACGGCTTCATGCTGCAGACCCTGCATCGGCATGGTCACCTGGGCAAGCCGGTGTTCGGCATGAAACTGGGTACCGTGGGCTTCCTGATGAACCAGTACCGCGGCGACGATGACGTGCAGGCGCGCATCGCCCGTGCCGAGCCGGCCAACCTGCGGCCGCTGGAGATGGTGGCGCTGACCGAATCGGGCACCAGCACCGGTTCGCTGGCCTACAACGACGTGTCATTGCTGCGCCAGACCCGGCAGGCAGCGCATATCGGCATCGATCTCAACGGCCAGGAGCGCGTGGCCGAGCTGATCGGTGACGGTGTACTGGTGGCCACCCCGGCCGGCAGCACCGCCTACAACTATTCGGCGCATGGCCCGGTGCTGCCGCTGGGCTCGCATACCATCGCGCTGACGCCGTTGGCCCCGTACCGGCCGCGGCGCTGGCGCGGGGCGATCCTCAAGGCCAACACCGAGGTGCGCTTCCGCGTGCTTGATCCGTACAAGCGCCCGGTCAGCGTCACTGCCGACTCGCACGAGACCCGTGATGTGGTCGAAGTCACCATCCGCGAGTCCAAGGACCGGCGCGTGACCCTGCTGTTCGACCCGGAGCACAACCTGGAAGACCGGATCCTGAGCGAACAGTTCGTTTTTTGAGGACAATAGGCCGCCGGCCCCGCCGATCGCTTTGAAGGACCCCCACCGATGGGCGACAACTCCCCCCGTTTGCTGACCGTCGCGGTGACCTCGCGCGCCCTGTTCGACCTCGAGGAAAGCCACGCGCTGTTCGAGAGCGATGGCGTGGCGGCCTATGCCGAGTTCCAGCGCCAGCACGAGGACGACATCCTCGGTCCCGGCGTGGCGTTCCCGGTGGTGCGCAAGCTGCTGGCGCTGAACCAGGGCGCCAGCCCCGAGAACCCGCGGGTCGAGGTGATCCTGCTGTCGCGCAACTCGGCCGATACCGGCCTGCGCATCTTCAACTCGATCCAGCACTACGGCCTGGGCATCATCCGTGCGACGTTCACCGCCGGCGAGCCGACCTGGCCGTACGTGAAGCCGTTCGGCACCGACCTGTTCCTGTCGGCCAACCCGGAATCGGTGCGCAGCGCGCTGCGCCATGGGATCGCTGCGGCCACCATCCTGCCCAAACCGCCGGGCGAAACTGCAGCCGCGGCCGCCGACCAGATCGATATCACACGGCCGGCCGGGCAGCTGCGCATCGCCTTCGATGGCGATGCGGTGATCTTCGGTGACGAGAGTGAGCGCATTTCGCGCGAGCAGGGCGTGGAGGCATTCGGCCGGCACGAGCGCGAACGCGCGCGCGAGCCGCTCAGCGGCGGGCCGTTCCGCGGTTTCCTGTCGGCCCTGCATACGCTGCAGGAAGTGTTCCCGGCGGGTGATAGTGCGCCGATCCGTACCGCGCTGGTGACCGCGCGCTCGGCACCTGCGCACGAACGGGTGATCCGCACCCTGCGCGAATGGGGTGTGCGCCTGGACGAGGCCCTGTTCCTCGGCGGCCGCCACAAGGGCCCGTTCCTGCAGGCTTTTGGTGCCGACATCTTCTTCGATGATTCGCAGCACAACATCGACAGTGCCCGCGAGCATGTGGCGGCTGGCCACGTGCCGCACGGCGTCGCCAACGAAGGCTGAAACCATGCCGGGTGGGTGCCAACCGTTGGTTGGCACTGCCATGCATCGGCGCCCACCAAGGTGGGCATCTACCAGAGTCCCGTGCTTCCGGTAGTTGCCAACCTTGGTTGGCACCTCGGTTGAACGGCGCCCACCAAGGTGGGCGGCTACCGGTTATTGGGTGGCCGACATCCCCAGCTGCAGGTCCACCACCTTCCAGCGCAGGCCCTGCGGTTCCAGCACCACCTTCAGCGGCGGCTGGCCCGGGCCACGATCAACGTCGATCACGAAGCGGTCCAGTGCTTCGAAATGGTGCTCGGCATGCTTCAGCGGCCGCGCCGGTTCGGTCGGGCCGAATGCATCGCCTCCCTGCAGTTCATTGCGGCCACGCTTCCACAGCACATGGCCCTGCAGCATCGCGCCGATGCCAGTCGGAGTTACCAGCGTCTCCACCGCCGCACCGCCCAGCTGGTTGCCCAGCCCGTAGAGCAGGGCGCCGAAGGGGCTGGCTGCCACATCCGGACCGGCCTGGCGCACCAGGTAGTCGTTGAGCTGGGCGCGCACGCTGCTGCGTACCCGCGGGAAGTCGACGTAGCGCTCCAATCGGGCGGTGTCACGCTGTTCG
The DNA here is from genome assembly GCF_057292075.1 of Stenotrophomonas sp. 1L-E-5-B-C3. Taxonomy (NCBI): domain Bacteria; kingdom Pseudomonadati; phylum Pseudomonadota; class Gammaproteobacteria; order Lysobacterales; family Lysobacteraceae; genus Stenotrophomonas; species Stenotrophomonas sp. 1L-E-5-B-C3. The sequence continues at coordinate 526,354 of NZ_JBXAWS010000001.1, read as the reverse complement.
ATGGCCTTGGACAGGCCGTGCACGGTCATGTACGGGCCGCCAAACCACCAGGCGGCCAGTGCCAGGACCAGCAGGACCACGAGTGCGCTGAGCTTCTTCATGCCGCCCAGACTGCCGCAACTGCCGCAGCCAGTGGTGAACGGCAGGTGATGCGACCTAGAATTCCAGGTCCAGCGCCGCGCACAGATAGTCGACGAACGGGCCGAGCGCGGCCAGGTCCTTGCCCAGCGTGGACAGCAGGCGCGGGCCGGTCATCGTGGCATCGTCCAGCGAGCGCCACATCACCCAGTTGCGGTGCTTCAGGTCGTCGATGAACTCGAAGTCGGCCGGGAAGCCGCGCGGCGGCCGAACCAGCTTCTCGCTTTCCTCGAAGTCGAAGCGCTTGCGCAGCGCCGGTGCTTGCGCGGCGGCTTTCCAGCTGCCGGGGTTGTCGAGGATGAAGTGGCGCACGCGGCGCTGGGTTTCCGGCTCTGGATGCCACAGGCCAGCACCCACGAAGTTCTCGCCAGGCTGCAGGTGCACATAGAACGAGGGCGCGGCCACTTCGCGGCGGCGCTCATGGAACAGGCGCGCACCCTGCCAGGTCTTGTACGGCGACTTGTCGTTGGAAAAGCGCGCATCGCGATGGATGCGGAACAGCGAACCGCCGACGCCGCGGGTGTCGGCGCGGAAGTGCTCGCTGACCTCGGTCAGTGCCGGCTGCAGGTCGCCCAGCAGGCGCAGGAACGGCTGCCGCACATGGTCTTCATACTGCTGGCGATGATCGTTGAACCACGCCTTGTCGTTGTGCCGCGCCAAGCTGCGCAGGAACTTGAAGCTGGCATCCGAAAAATATGTGCTCACAGGGTCTCCTGCAGGTGCTGGCCCCAGTCGCGCAGTGACTGCAGCAGATCCTGGCGCCGCGCGTCATCGGGCGCTTCGGCAGCCAGTGCATCCAGCTGCTGCTGGTACTGGGGCAGGTTGAGTTCGCCCAGGCCGCCGTCTCCGAGCAGGCGCTGGCGGCGGTAATCCTGCCAGCGCTGGCGTTCATCCGGTGCGAGGCTGTCGGGATGGTTGCGCGCACGGTAGCGGAACAGCAGCTCCGGCAGCCGCGGGTCGCGGAAACGGCCTTCGAGCGCTGCCAGCTGCTCCGGCGCGGTGGTGCGCGCCAGTGCCAGCAGTGGCTTGTCGCCGGCACCCAGGAAGCCGTCGTACAGCGAGGCATCGACGTCGGCCACACTGGCCACGCGCGGCTGGTTGTAGACCTGTCGTGCCTTCTCGGCCAGCTGTGGGGCGAACGCACGCAGGCGCTCGGCCTTGGCCTCGATCGCGGCCACGTCCAGGCCGAGACGCGCATGGTCATCGGCACGCAGGTGGTTCCAGGCGATCAGCGCCGGCACCTTGTTCAGTTGTACTTCCTTCAGCGGCACCCGCGTCGCGCCCTCGGGCAGTTCGCTGGCACGCATGTACAGGCGCTGTGCGATCACCTCGGCCGGGAGCTCCAGCAGGTCGTCGATGTCACCCTCCAGGTCGAACACGATCACCCGGTTGTTGATGGTGGGATGCATCGACAGCGGCAGCACCGGTGCCGCGCATAGACGGCTGGCCGGGTAGCGCATGGAAATGTGCAGTACCGGCTTCATCGCGGCCACGTCCAGCAGGCTGCCGACGAAGCGCTTGTCGCGCAGCTTCAGGGCGTAGTCCCACAGGCGCGGCTGCGACTGCTTGAACAGGCGGGCCATGCCGATGGTGGCGCGCACGTCAGAGAGTGCTTCGTGCGCATCGCCTTCGCGCACGTTGTTGGCTTCGGCCAGGTGTTCGAGCTTGAACGAGGTGGCGCCATCTTCGCGCAGCGGCCATTGGATGCCATCCGGGCGCATCGCGCGCATCAGCCGCAGCATGTCCAGCAGGTCCCAGCGCGAATTGCCGTTGCGCCACTCGCGTTCGTACGGGTCGTGGAAGTTGCGGAACAGCCCGTAGCGGACGAACTCATCGTCGAAGCGCAGCGTGTTGTAACCCAGCGCGCAGGTGCCGGGGCGCGACAGCTGCTCGTTGATGCGGTCGAAGGCTTCGGCTTCGCTGATGCCTTCGGCCAGTGCCTGCTGCGGAGTAATGCCGGTCACCAGCGTGGCCATCGGTGAGGGCAGCAGGTCATCGGCCGGGCGCACGAAGAAGCTGACCGGGGTATCGATCTCGTTGAGGTCGGCGTCGGTGCGGATTGCCGCGTACTGCGAGATGCGCGTACGCCGCGGGTCCTGGCCGAAGGTTTCCAGGTCGTAGAACAGGAAGCTGTCGGCCATCAGTGCGCGCCCTCCAGGACCGGGAGCTGCGCGTGGATCTGCGCTTCCAGTGTCGCCCAGTCGATGTTGTCCAATGTGGTGTGGCCGGTGGTCGCCGCCACCAGCATCCCGCGCTGCAGTTCGGTGCGGTGCAGGGCCTCGGCGTAGGGTGTGTGCAGGAAGGTGACCATGGTGTAATGCGGCACGAAGCGGGTCGGCCAGCGGCGCTGCAGCTCCTGTTCCAGTTCGCGCCGCAGCAGGAATGCAGGGTCGGCCACGCGGTCGCGCATCTCCAGATAGTTCTCCAGCGCCATCTGCTGGATGGCACGTGCATTCGGCTTGCGCTCGGCTTCGAACGCGGCGAACGCAGCTTCCAGATCATCGGCCTCCATCAGGTGACGGGCCAACGCAACGCAGTCCTCGAACGCGCAGTTCATGCCCTGGCCGTGGAACGGGACCATCGCATGTGCGGCGTCGCCGATCAGTACGGCACGGCCCTGCTGATGCCAGCGCTCCAGCGTGAGCGTGCCAAGCAGGCCCGGCGGGTGCTGCTCCCAGTCCGCGCGCAGGTTCGTGATCAACGGCAGGGTGTCGGCGAACTCGCGCGCGAACAGCGCCTCGGCCTGCGCGCCGGTGTTGACCGTGGCGAAGCTTGGGTCGCCCTGGTTGGGCAGGAACAGGGTGACGGTGAAGGTGCCTTCGTGGTTGGGCAGGGCGATGCACATGTAGTGGCCGCGCGGCCAGATGTGTAGTGCGTTGCGCTCGATGCGGAAGCTGCCGTCGGCGGCCGGCGGAATCTCCAGCTCCTTGTAGGAGTGGTCGAGGAAGGCAATGTCCTCGCCCAGCGGCGCACGGCGGTTCATCGCCGCGCGCAGCGCAGAGCCGGCACCGTCAGCGCCGATCAGGGTGTCGAAGCGGATGTCGTGCGGGCTGTCGTCGCGGTCATCGATGAAGCGCGCGTAGCCGGCATCAAAATCGACGGTGTGCAGGCGGCGATGGAAGTGCACGGTAGCGCCGGCCTGTTCGGCGAGTTCCAGCAGCGTGGTGTTCAAGTCGCTGCGGTGGATCGACCAGATCACTTCGCTGTCGTCGCGGCCGTAGCGCTGCAGCTGCGGTTCGCCCTCGCGCGGGTGCACCATGCGTCCGCGCATCATCACCGCGCGCGCCATCACCTCGTCTTCCACGCCCGCCTGACGCAGTGCGTTGCGCCCACGCTCGGCCAACGCCAGGTTGATCGAGCGGCCACTCTCGTAGTCGGCCACGCGTGGATCGCCGCGGCGTTCGTACAGGGTGATGCGCCAGCCCTGGCGTGACAGCAGGATGGCCAGCAGGGACCCGGCGAGGCCGGCACCGATAATGCTCAACGAGCGGGAAGCGTGTGCGATCAACGAACTGTCCAGCAGAAGGGGAGGGGCCGGCTTAGAGGCCGGCCCAGGCTTCCACTTCCTCGACGAAGTGGTGCACGTCCAGGTAGCGGTTGTAGAGCGGGGTCGGCGAAATACGGATCACGTCGGGCTCGCGCCAGTCGCCGAGCACGCCGATGCCGCGCAGGTGTTCGAACAGTGCGCGGCCACGTTCGCGGCCACCGATCACGCGCAGCGACAGCTGGCAGCCGCGGCGTTGCGGGTCGGCCGGGGTGATGATGTCCAGCACCTGAGGCAGGCGCGCGCGCACCAGCGCTTCGAGCATGCCAGTCAGCGCCAGCGATTTGCTGCGCAGCGAGTCCATGCCGGCACGCTCGAACAGCTCCAACGAGGCGCGCAGCGGAGCCAGGCCGAGGATCGGCGGATTGCTCAGCTGCCAGCCTTCAGCACCGATGGCCGGAGTGAACTGCGGTGCCATCTGGAAGCGGGTGGACTCTTCATGGCCCCACCAGCCGGCAAAGCGCGGCAGGCTGCTGTCGCGATGGTGCCGTTCGTGCACGAAGGCGCCGGCCACCGCACCCGGGCCGCTGTTGAGGTACTTGTAGTGGCACCACACGGCGAAGTCGGGGGCCACGTCATGCAGGCGCAGTGGCAGGTTGCCGACCGAGTGGGCGAGATCGAAGCCGATGCGCGAACCCTGCAGGCGGGCGGCGCGGGTGATCGCATCCAGATCGAAGGCCTGGCCGGTGCGGTATTGCACGCCCGGCCACAGCACCAGCGCCAGGCGCGGACCGTGCTCGGCGATGGCGCGCTCGATCGCGGTCAGCGAGATCGTGCCGTTGGTTTCATCCGGCTGCACTTCCACCAGGCACTCGGCCGGGTCGAAACCATGGAAGCGGATCTGTGCTTCCACGGCGTGGCGGTCGGTCGGGAACGCGCCGGCCTCCATCAGGATCACCGGACGCTCGGCGGTTGGCCGGTAGAAGCTGACCATCATCAGGTGCAGGTTCACGCTCAGCGTGTTCATCGCCACCACTTCGCTGGGCAGCGCGCCGACCACGCGGGCCAGTTGTGCGCTGACCAGACGGTGATAGGACAGCCACTGCGTGGGGCCGGTGAAGTGGCCTTCCACGGCCAGCTCGCCCCACTGCTTCATCACTTCCTGCACGGCGGCCTGTGCGCCGCGCGGCTGCAGGCCCAGAGAGTTGCCGACGAAGTAGGTCTGCTCGCCGCCACCATGGCGCGGAATCAGGAATTCACTGCGCAGCGGGCGTAGCGGATCGGCGGCGTCCAGGGCAATGGCGTGGGTGCGGCTGAGCAGGTCGGACATGGTCGGGCAACAGGCTGCAACGGGACCGTCAGTGTAGCGCCTGGCACGGCGGGACCGATGCCCGGAATGCCTGCGTACCGCTATTGCTGTAGTGCCGAGCCCATGCTCGGCTTCGTGGCCCGGCAGCCGAGCATGGGCTCGGCTCTACAGGGGCGGGTGGTCAGCCCGCCGCCGGCGCCGGTAATGGGTCCACGTGCCCGCACTGGCTGCAGGTGCGCAGCTCCAGGCTGGCGTGGTAACGCGCGAACACCTTCGGCAGGTCGGTTTCGATGTTCTGCAGCGGGAAATACTCTTCGTGCAGCTTGTGGTTGCAGCGTTCGCAATGCCAGATCACGCCGTCCATCTCATGCGGGAGGCGCTTGCGCTCGACCACCAGGCCGATGCCACCGGGCGGGCGCCGCGGCGAGTGCGGAACCTTCGCCGGCAGCAGGAAGATCTCGCCGGCGCGGATCGGGATGTCACGCACCGCGCCATCCTCCTGCACCTTCAGCACCATCTCGCCTTCGAGCTGGTAGAACCACTCCGGGCCTTCGTCGTAGTGGTAGTCGGTGCGCGAGTTCGGCCCGCCGACCACCATCACGATGAAGTCGCCGTTGTCGATCATCTTGTTGCCCACCGGCGGCTTCAGCAGGTGGCGGTGTTCTTCGATCCAGGCGTGCAGGTTGATCGGCGAAGCGAGCATGGTGGCATTCCGTGTGCGGTCAGTCGCGCCGGCCCTGGCGCGGGACAAAGGACAGGGCATTCTCGTAGGCCTGTTTCAACTCTTCCGGGGCACCCACGTCGATGCCCATCTCGCTGACGCGACCGTTCTTCAGGCTGTAGACCCAGCCGTGCACCATCAGCTTCTGGCCGCGTGCCCATGCATCTTCGACGATGGTCGAGCGGCACAGGTTGGCGACCTGTTCGATCACGTTCAGTTCGCACAGGCGGGCGTGCTTGAGCTCGTCATCGTCGATCGCGTCGAGGATGGCGGCGTGCTTCTGGGCGACGTCGCCGACGTGGCGCAGCCAGTTGTCGGCGAGACCCACGCGGGTGTTGTGCAGGCAGGCGTGAACGCCGCCACAGCCATAGTGGCCGACGATCAGGATGTGTTTCACCTTCAGCTGGTCCACGGCGTACTGCACCACGCTCAGGCAGTTCAGGTCGCTGTGCGCCACTACATTGGCGACGTTGCGATGAACGAATACTTCGCCCGGTGCCATGCCGATGATCTGGTTGGCCGGTACGCGCGAATCGGAGCAGCCGATCCACAGGTACTCGGGGTGCTGCTGCTTGGCCAGGTGGTGGAAGAAGTCGGGATCTTCCTTGGCGACGCGGTCGGCCCAGTCTCGATTGTTCTGCAGCAGGCGGCGGATGTCTTTCATGTGCGGTTTCCCTGGCGTCGGGTAGGGGCGAGCTGCAGCTGTCCAGCTGCGGCGCGGGAATCTGTGGCGTTCAGCCGCCGGTGGCGGCCTGTTCGCGATGCCAGCGCATCCACTGCGCCAGTTCCTGTGAGGAGGGAGTGGCCAGCGTGTCCAGCGCGGCGATCACCGCCTGCTGGTTGGCCTCTGGATGGTTCTGGCTCAGCTTCAGCTTCAACTGCACGTGTTCAACCTGGAAGCGGAAGCCGACGATGGCGCGCAGTTCCGGGCCATGCTCCGTGCGCGTTGCATCGAACTGCCAGGACTGGCCGACGCTGGCTTCGAAGCGGTCGCTGATCGCGCCGACCAGTTCAGCCAGCGCTTCAGCATCGTCGAACGTCTGCAGCTGGCCGCGCAGTTCGGCGGCGGCGTAGTTCCAGGTCGGCACCCGCGCGGCGGGCTCCTTGTCCGGGTACCAGCTGGCCGAGACATAGCCGTGCGGACCGTCGATAAGGACCTTGGCCGCGCCGCTGTGGCGCGACTGCGGGTTGGCGCGCGCCCAGTGGCCGCGCAGTTCGATCTGGTCGCCGTCACGCCGGTACAGCACGGGTATCCGGGTCAGCTCCGGCAGACCATCACTGCCGGTCGTGAGCACGGTGACGAACGGATCACGCGCCAGCAGGCGGTCCAGCCAGAGCAGGTCGGTCTCGGCGAAGGCGCGTGGGGTGAACATGGCGTGGTCTCAGGCGCGGGCCCCGAGGGACTGCACCATGCGGCCGCGCAGGCCCTCATCGTTGTCGGCGTGCGGCGGCTGCACTTCATGCAGCGAGAAGCCACGCACCAGCGCGTCTTCCTCGTCCAGGCCGTCGTACTCGACGAACTCGGCGTCGAACAGCTGCGAACGGGCGGTGTCTTCGCTGTCATAGCTCAGCGTATTGCCATCACTGTCGAGCACTTCGGCGGTGCCGGCGGCACGGATGCGAAGGCGTGCCCAGATCAGGGTGTTGCCGAGGCTGGCCAGCCACCAGCTGTCGCGCGCGGCGGAGATGTCGTTCATGTGTGTCTTACCAGAGCGAGGCCAACCAGAGCAGGGCAGCCATGCCCAGTCCGGTCAGCAGGGTCAGCAGCGATACCCAGGCCGGTGTCGCCAGCCCGGACAGCGATCGGTCCGGTTGCTGCCGGTAATCGCGGCGCAGCAACCAGCCCAGGGCGTCGGGCTTGAGGAAGGCGCCACTGCCGAAGCGCTCGGCAAGCGCCGGATGGCGATCGCGCACGTGCACCAGGGTCAGCGGCCAGAAGATCACGAAGGCACTGAACCCGGCCACTGCGACGCCAACGAAACAGAGGGCGAAGAACAGGGTCATGGGGACAGTACCTCCGTGGTCGTGTGGGGTGGCTTAGAAGTCCGCGCTGCCCGGGGTGCGCGGGTAGGGGATCGCATCGCGGATGTTGGACAGCCCGCAGACGTAGACCACCAGGCGCTCGAAGCCGAGCCCGAAGCCGGCGTGCGGCACCGAACCATAGCGGCGGAAATCGCGGTACCAGCTGTAGTGCTCACGATCCAGGCCGAACTGGGCCATGCGCGCGTCCAGCACGTCCAGGCGCTCTTCGCGCTGGCTGCCGCCGATGATCTCGCCGATGCCCGGGGCCAGCACGTCCATCGCCGCGACGGTCTTGCCGTCGTCGTTCAGGCGCATGTAGAAGGCCTTGATGTGCTCGGGGTAGTTGGTCACCACCACCGGGCGGCCGACGTGTTCCTCGGTCAGCCAGCGCTCGTGCTCGGTCTGCAGGTCCAGGCCCCATTCCACCGGGAAGTCGAACTTCTTGCCGGATTTCTGCAGCAGGCTGACCGCATCGGTGTAGTCGATGCGCTCGAACGGCGCATTGATGAAGTCTTCCAGCTTGGTGATCGCGTTCTTGTCCACGCGCTCGGCGATGAAGGCCAGGTCGTCGCCGCGCTCGTCGAGCACTGCGCGGAACAGGTACTTCAGGAACTCTTCGGCCAGGCGCGCGTCTTCGGCCAGGTCGGCGAAGGCGATTTCCGGCTCGATCATCCAGAACTCCGCCAGGTGGCGGGTGGTGTGGCTGTTCTCGGCGCGGAAGGTCGGGCCGAAGGTGTAGACCTTGCTCAGCGCCAGGCAGTAGGCCTCGACGTTCAGCTGGCCGGACACGGTCAGGAAGGTTTCCTTGCCGAAGAAGTCGCGGCTGAAATCGATGGCGCCCTTCTCGTCACGTGGCAGGTTCACCATGTCCAGGGTGGACACACGGAACATCTGGCCGGCGCCTTCGGCGTCGGAGGTGGTGATGATCGGGGTGCTGATCCAGTTGAAGCCGTTCTCGTGGAAGAAACGGTGCACGGCCTGGGCCAGGCAGTTGCGGATGCGGGTGACCGCGCCGAACAGGTTGGTGCGCGGGCGCAGGTGCGCCACTTCGCGCAGGAACTCCGGCGACATCGGCTTGGGCTGGATCGGATAGGTGAGCGGGTCTTCAACCCAGCCGACCACTTCCAGCGCGCTTGCCTGGATCTCGAACGACTGGCCCTTGCCCTGCGACTTCACCAGGGTGCCGGTGGCGATGACCGAGCAGCCGCTGGTCAGGCGCTTGATTTCGTCGAAGTTGGCCAGGCTGTCGCCGGCCACGACCTGGATCGGGGCGAAGCAGGAGCCGTCGCTCACATTCACGAAAGCCAGATTCGCTGAACCGCGCACCGTGCGCACCCATCCGCGTACCGTGACTTCGCCGCCTTCCGGGATCTTCCCGGCAAGCGCATGTTCAACGCTGACCACCGTCATGACTTGAATCCTCTGCTGATCGACTCGATCTGTGAACACGGGAGTTTACCGGTTGCAGCGTTCTGCTTGCGAGGCATTTTTCGCGGCCGTCGGCTCCTTATAATGTCCCCGTACCTCTGGAGTAGCCCCATGGCCGTCAGCCTGACCCCCATTGCCTTCGAGCGCGTGCAGCGCTTTGTCGCCCAGACCCCCGGCGCGCTGGGCCTGCGTTTCGGCGTAACCAAGACCGGCTGCTCGGGCTGGGGTCACATCACCGACCTGGCCCGCGACGAGCGCGAGGGCGATACCGTGTTCGACCAGGATGGCGTGAAGATCTACGTCGATGCCAAGAGTCTGGCGCTGGTGGATGGCACCGTGATCGACTTCGGCAAGCACGGACTGAGCGAGACCTTTACGTTCAGCAACCCCAACGCCACCGCCGAGTGTGGCTGCGGCGAAAGCTTCACCACCGACGCCGACAAGGCCTGACGGCCGGTTCTGGCGTCCGCCGGGCGTGGTCCGATGCTATCGGAACCTGCTCTGGTAGATGCCGACCTTGGTCGGCAGGGACGGGATTCACGGATGGAACGACCGCTTTTCATTTATCACCCCAAGGCCTACGCCCTCTCCTTCGAAGAGGTCGACGGGATCTGTGACTGCTGCGGTCAGTCGCGGACGCTTCGTTACCGGGGGCCGTTCTACACACCTCTGCGTCCCGATTACCTGTGCCCCTGGTGTATCGCCGATGGCAGGGCAGCGGCCAATTACGAGGGTGAATTCACCGGCTGGAGCGATATCGAGGGGGTATCCCCGGATCCGGCCGATCCGCCGCCGACCATCGCCCGCGAGCTGCTGCTGGAGATCTGCGAGCGCACCCCGGGCTACTCGTCCTGGCAGCAATCGGTATGGCTGAGCCATTGTGAACGACCTTGCGCCTTCCTCGGCTTCGCCGGCAGCGAAGATCTGCTGCCCATCCTCGATCAGGTCCGGCCCGATGTGGCGGCAGTCAATCCACGCGACGCCGACTGGGTGCTGGCGCACCTGAGCCGGGACGGGATGATGGTCGGCTGCCTGTTCCAGTGCCTGGAATGCGGCCAGCATCGCCTTCACGTCGACCTGGGGTGAATCCAGGCGGATTCGTGGACTGTGCGGGGCTCCGGTAGCGGCCAACCTTGGTTGGCATGAAGGCTGCCCCCCGGTTCAGGTTGCCCTATGGCCCGCCGGTTGCCCGGCCACCCCATCTGCGCCATAATGCGCGGCTTCCTGCCTCCCTGGCGGGAATCCTTGCCCCACCGCGGTATCAACGGCGGGGGGCTGTCCGGCCGCAAGGCCACATCCGAAAGGTAGAAAAAACATGAGTCGTCATTACGAAATCGTGTTCATGGTCCATCCGGACCAGAGCGAGCAGGTCCCGGCCATGATCGAGCGCTACAAGTCGCTGGTCGAGAACGGCAACGGCACCATCCACCGTCTGGAAGACTGGGGCCGCCGCCAGCTGGCGTACCCGATCCAGAACCTGGTGAAGGCGCACTACGTGCTGCTGAACATCGAAGCCGACCAGGCCGTGCTGAACGAGCTGACCGAAAGCTTCCGCTTCAACGACGCCGTGCTGCGCAACCTGGTCATCAAGCGTGACGAGGCTGACACCGAGCAGTCGCTGATCATGAAGAGCAAGGACGAGAAGGGCGACAAGCCCGAGCGTGGTGAGCGTCGTCGTCGTGATGACGAAGAAGGCGAAACCACCCCCGCCGCTGACAACGATGCCGGCGACGACGCCGCTTCGGCCGCCTAAGGAGCACTGACATGTCCAAGTTCTTCCGTCGCCGCAAGTTCTGCAAGTTCACCGCTGAAGGTGTCAAGGAGATCGATTACAAGGATCTCAACACCCTGCGCCAGTACCTGACCGAGAACGGCAAGATCGTGCCGAGCCGCGTCACCGGTACCAAGTCGAAGTACCAGCGTCAGCTGGCGACCGCCGTCAAGCGCGCTCGCTTCCTGGCCCTGATCCCGTACACCGACAACCACGACATCTGATGCCGGCGGGGCGGCCACGTGCCGCTCCCCTGTGCCAGCTATTCGGACAGCCTTTGTTGCGGGGCCATCGCCTCGCTAACGAATAACTCATCTGGAGCAATACCATGCAGCTGATCCTTCTGCAGAAAGTCACCAACCTCGGCAACCTGGGCGACCTGGTCGACGTGAAGCCGGGCTACGGCCGTAACTTCCTCGTGCCGCAGGGCAAGGCCGTTCCGGCCACCGAGAGCAACAAGGCCGAGTTCGAAGCCAAGCGCGCCGACTACGAAGCCAAGGCCCAGGCCATCCACGCCGACGCTGACGCCCGCAAGGCCAAGCTGGAAGGCGCGAGCGTGACCATCGCCGCCAACGCTTCGACCGAAGGCAAGCTGTACGGCTCGGTCGGCGCCCGCGAAATCGCTGATGCCTTCACCGCTGCCGGCCTCGAGCTGAACAAGAGCGAAGTCATCCTGGGCGAAGGCGCCTTCCGCAACATCGGTGAGTACGACGTCCTGGTGCACCTGCACGCTGACGTTGAAACCACCGTCAAGGTTGTGGTCGAAGCCGAAAAGGCCTGATCCCACGCCGCAAGGCCTGGTATCACCGCAGAACGGGCGCCCGCGAGGGTGCCCGTTTTGTTTTGGGCGAATGCCCGATCCGGGGCGCCGGGCGACGCTCGACCAGCGCCCCCGGCCAGGCAATGTTCCACGCCCATTCGTAGAACACGGCCACATCGGTATACTCAGGGCGTCACATCCGTTCCACGGCCAGCGATCCCAATCGGATCAATGACTTGGAGGGTAAACGCAGGCCGCTTGCCGGCCCCAGTCCGGAAACCCTATGCGTCTTTCCACGATCAAGCTGTCCGGCTTCAAGTCGTTCGTCGATCCGACCACCCTGCACCTGCCGACCAACATGACCGGCGTGGTGGGGCCCAATGGCTGCGGCAAGTCGAACATCATCGACGCCGTGCGCTGGGTCATGGGCGAGAGTTCGGCCAGCCGCCTGCGCGGCGACTCGCTGACCGACGTGATCTTTTCCGGTTCCAATGCCCGCAAGCCGGTCTCGCAGGCCACCGTCGAGCTGATCTTCGACAACTCCGACCACACGATCTCGGGCGAATACGCCTCGTTCAACGAAATCTCGGTCAAGCGCACGGTCAGCCGCGACGGCACCAGCAACTATTACCTCAACGGCACCAAGTGCCGCCGCCGCGACATCACCGATCTGTTCCTCGGCACCGGCCTGGGCCCGCGCAGCTACTCGATCATCGAGCAGGGCATGATCAGCCAGATCATCGAGGCGCGCCCGGAAGACCTGCGCGTGTACCTGGAAGAGGCCGCCGGCATCTCCAAGTACAAGGAGCGCCGCAAGGAAACCGAGACCCGCATCCGCCACACCCGCGAGAACCTGGACCGGTTGGGCGACCTGCGTGACGAGATCAGCAAGCAGCTGGAGCACCTCAAGCGCCAGGCCCGGCAGGCCGAGCAGTACCAGGCGCTGCAGGAAGAACGCCGGGTCAAGGACGCGGAGTGGAAGGCGCTGGAGTTCCGTGGCCTGGATGGACGCCTGTCCAAGTTGCGCGAAGGCCTGTCGCAGGAAGAGACCAGGCTGCAGCAGCTGATCGCCGACCAGCGCGACGCCGAGGCCCGCATCGAGACCTCGCGCGTGCGCCGCGAAGAGGCCGCTGACGCGTTGAATACCGCGCAGGCCGCGGTCTATCAGGTCGGCAGCACGTTGGCCCGTGTCGAACAGCAGATCCAGCATCAGCGCGAACTGTCGCAGCGCCTGCACAAGGCGCGTGATGAAACCCGCCAGGCCCTGTCCGAGCTCGGCCAGCACATCAGTGGCGATGAGGCCAGGTTGATGGTGCTGCGCGAGGCGGTGGACGCCGCGACCCCGCAGCTGGAAGCGCTGCAGGAAGAAAACGAGATCAAGCAGGAGAGCCTGCGCGAAGCGGAAGAGCGCTTGGCTCACTGGCAGCAGCGCTGGGAGCAGCATACCTCGCAGAGCTCCGAAGCCTCGCGTGCTGGCGATGTCGAGCGTACCCGCGTGGACTACCTGGACAAGCAGGTCCTCGATGCCGACCGTCGTCGCGAGGCGCTGGCGGCCGAACGCGCGGGGCTGGACGTGGATGCGCTTGAAGAAGCCTTCGAGCAGCTGCACCTGCAGCACGACACGCAGAAGACCGCGCTGGATGAGTTGAGTGAAGACGTCGAGCTGCGCAAGCAGGGCGTGGCAGCAGTGCAGGAACAGCAGCGCAACGGACAGAACGAGCTGGCCGAGCTGCACAAGCAGGTCAACGGCCTGCGTGGCCGGCTGGCCTCGCTGGAGACTCTGCAGCAGGCTGCACTTGGCCAGGAGCAGGGCGCCGCCGTGGCCTGGCTGAAGGCACGTGGGCTGGATTCGGCCGCGCGTGTCGGCGAGCGGCTGGATGTCGACGCCGGCTGGGAAAACGCGGTGGAAAGCGCGCTTGGCCAATTGATCGAAGGCGTGCTGGTGGACGATCCGTCCAGCCTGGTCGATGCACTGGGTGAGCTCGGCGATGGCCGTATTGCGCTGGTTGCCAGCGACGACGCAGATCTGAAGGTTGCCCCTACCTCGCTGGCCGCTCGTGTGCGTGGCCCGGCGGCGATCCGTCGCCTGCTGGCCCATCTGCACGCTGCAAGCGATCTGGCCGAAGCGAAAACGTTGCAGGCCCGCCTGCCCGAAGGCGATTCGATCATCACCCAGGGTGGCGAGCGCCTGGGCCAGGGCTGGCTGCGCGTCGCGCGCTCCGGTGCGGCCCAGCAGGGCGCGCTGCTGCGCGAACGCGAGATCAACGAGCTGCGTGAGCAGATCGAGGCGCTGCAGGACCGCGAGGCCGAGCTGGAAGAACAGCTGTCCGGCTTCCGCGAGCAGCTGCGGGCCGCCGAACAGCAGCGCGAAGATGCGCAACGGGCGCTGTACCAGGCGCACCGTGCGGTGTCCGAGCTGGCCGGCCAGCTGCAGGGCCAGCAGGGCAAGGTGGAAGCCGCGCGCACGCGCATCGATCGTATCGAGGGCGAGCTGAAGCAGCTGCTGGAAACGCTGGATGCCAACAACGAACAGGTGCGCGAGGCGCGCTCGCGGCTGGAAAACGCGGTCAGCAGCATGGGCGATCTGGAATCGACCCGGCAAGGCTTGGAAGGCGAACGACGCCAGCTGACCGACGCGCGCGACCTGGCCCGTGAAGCCGCACGCGCGGTGCGCGAGCGTTCGCATTCGCTGGCCCTGACCCTGGAATCGCAGCGTGCACAGCTCGCCTCGTTGAGCCAGGCACTGGAGCGCATGAGCACCCAGCGTGGCCAGCTCGATTCACGCCTGGGCGAACTGCACTCGCAGCTCGATGAGGGTGATTCGCCGGTCGAATCGCTGCAGGCCGAGCACCAGAACGCGCTGGAAGAGCGCGTGCGTGCCGACCGTGTGCTGACCGAGGCGCGTACGCTGCTGGACGGCATTGATGCCGAACTGCGCAATTACGAGCAGACCCGCCACCAACGCGACGAACAGGCACTGGCCCAGCGCGAGCGTATTTCCCAGCGCAAGCTGGACCAGCAGGCGCTGGTGCTCAGTGCCGACACGCTGCAGGCTGCGGTGGAGAAGGCTGGTTTCGTGATGCAGGATGTGCTCAACGCGCTGCCCGAAGAAGCCCGCCTGGGCGACTGGGAGCAGGCCGTGCACCAGATCGACGGCCGCATGCGCCGGCTGGAGCCGGTCAACCTGGCGGCCATCCACGAGTACGGCGAGGCCTCGCAGCGCTCGGAGTACCTGGACGCGCAGCATGTGGACCTGACCACTGCGCTGGAGACCCTGGAAGATGCCATCCGCAAGATCGACCGCGAGACCCGCGGCCGCTTCAAGGACACTTTCGACCGCGTCAATGCCGGCGTGCAGGCTCTGTACCCGCGCCTGTTCGGTGGCGGACACGCCTACCTGGAACTGACCGGTGAAGACCTGCTCGACACCGGCGTGACCATCATGGCGCGCCCGCCGGGCAAGCGCGTGTCCAGCATCTCGCTGCTGTCCGGTGGCGAAAAGGCAATGACCGCGGTAGCGCTGGTGTTCGCCATCTTCCAGCTGAACCCCGCGCCGTTCTGCCTGCTGGACGAGGTGGACGCGCCGCTGGACGAGGCCAACGTCGGCCGCCTGGCCAACATGGTCAAGGAAATGAGCGAGAAGGTGCAGTTCCTGTTCGTCAGCCACAACAAGGCGACCATGGAGGCCGCGCACCAGCTGTCGGGCGTGACCATGCGCGAGCCGGGCGTCAGCCGCCTGGTCAGCGTGGACCTGGAAGAAGCCGCACGATTGGCGGGCGCGGCCTGACGTGCCATCCTAGTTACCTGAATGAACTAGCCGGAGAACCTATCGAATGTCCGACACGGCACTGTTGCGCATCGGCATCCTGGCCGCCGGCCTGCTGTTGATCGCCGCGATCTTCCTGTTTGGCCGTCCGAAAAAGAAGCCCCAGGGGCGCCGCGTGGAAGGCGCGGAACCGACCAGCGGTGAACGCCGCGAGCCGGTGCTGGGCGATGACGGCGTCCCCGTGGCCGATGGCCGCATTGAACCGGGCATGGGCGGGGAAGGCGAGCAGGCCGAACTTGGCCTGCCCGACACCGACCTGGGCGCAGCCAGCGATCTCGGCAAGCGCGCTACCCAGGATTTCGACAAGATCGTTTCGCTGCTGGTGGCGGCCCGCGCCGGCGAACAGCTGCGCGGCGAGGACATCGTGGTGGCCGCCGAGAAGACTGGCCTGGTCTTCGGCCATATGAACGTGTTCCACCGCCTGGTGGAGGGCTACCCCGAGCGCGGACCGATCTTCTCGATGGCCAGCGTCATCAATCCGGGCAGCTTCGACATGGCCAACATCCGCGCCATGGAGACTCCGGCCATCGCCTTCTTCCTGACCCTGCCGGCACCGCTGACCGCGCTGGATGCCTGGGAGAAGATGCTGCCGACCGTGCAGCGCATGGCCGAACTGCTCGACGGCGTGGTGCTGGATGACGGCCGCAATGCCCTGGGTCGTCAGCGCATCGCACACATCCGCGACGAGCTGCGTGCCTATGATCGCCAGCACCAGGCACCGCCGCTGACCAAGACCCCGCGCTGGTAAGCGCCATGGCGTGCCGACCAACGGTCGGCACCCACCCCGACCAACGGTCGGCACCCACCCCGACCAACGGTCGGCACCCACAATAGTAGATCCACGCCATGCGTGGATGCGGTCTACGCCGGTACGCCGGCCACCTTCGCGAACGCCTTGCGGAACGCCGCCATCTCTTCTTCGGTGCCCACGGTCACCCGCACGCGCTGCGGCCAGATCGGCCAGCTGCGACCGATCACCACGCCGTTCTCCGCCATTGCCTTGGCGAACGCGCCGCCGTCACGCTGGACGTCGACCACGAAGCAGTTCGCCTCCGAAGGCACGCAGTTGAAGCCGCGCTTGCCGAGCCAGGCGACGGTGGCCTGACGTGCCTTGGCATTCTGCAGGCGCCGCTGTGGGATCAGATGCGGATCGCGCAGGCTGGCCAGTGCCGCTGCCAGTGCCGGTACCGGCAGCGGATTGTCGCCGAGGCTGGCCAGTTCACGCAGCCGGTCCGGATGTGCAGCGGCCACGCCCAGGCGCAGGCCGGCCATGCCGTACAGCTTGGAAAACGTGCGCAGCACGATCAGGTCATCGCGCTGGGCCACCTGCGCGATCAGGCTGGGCTGTTCGCTGTACTGCAGATAGGCCTCGTCGACCAGCACACGGGTGGCCGCAGGCTTGTGGGCCAGCAGCCAGGCGAGCTCGACCGGTGGGCTGATCGAGCCGGTGGGGTTGTTCGGATTGCATACGTACAGCAGCCCGGTCGGGCGTGCATGCGCGGCAGCCACCATCGCACGCAGGTCGTGTGCGCCGTCATCGCGCAGCGGCACCTTCTGCACGTGCGCGCCGTGCGCGGCGGCCACCTCACCCAGCGTTTCGAAGGTCGGGTCGGCAACTACCAGTCCCGCCTGCGGGCCGGTCCACAGCGTGGCGGCACGATTCAGCGGTTCGCTGGAACCGGGGTAAAGGCGCACATGATCGGCCGGGATGCCGGCCTGCCCGATGAAAGCGTCGCGCACCTGGCCCGCCAGCTCGAAGCGGTAGCGGCCGCAGCTGGCGATGCTGTCGCACGCCGCCTGCTGGGCGGCGGGCGAGGGGCCGTATGGGCATTCATTGAAGTTCAGCAGTACCGCGCCCTCGCTGGGCGGCGCCGTTGCGGCCGCAGCAGGCTGGGCCTGGGCAAGGCGGGGCAGGCTGCTGCCGGCCACGGCAAGGCCGGCACCGGCCAGTTGCAGGAAACGGCGACGGGAGGCAGGCAGGGTCACGGGCGGGATTCCGAAGGGTAGCTGCTGCACGCTAGCGCCGGTGGGGGCGGGCGGCAAGCCCACTTTTGTAGAGTCGAGTCGTGCTCGACTGCAGATGTGCCAACCAAGGTTGGCACCTACCCGAGCGGGGAATGGTTGGCACCTACCCGAGCGGGGAGTGGTTGGCACCTGCCAGAGCGGGGGAGCGTCAGTCGAGCAAGCTCGACGCTACAAAGGCGGTGGTGTTACAGGGCCTGACGCCCGGGCGCGGTAGAATTCCCGGCCATCCCAGAACCACCGGATCCCGATGAGCCCCAGCCCCGCCGAACGCGCCGAAGACCTTCGCCGGCAGATCGCCCAGGCCAACCGCGCCTACCACGAGCTGGATGCACCGGAGATCCCCGACGTCGACTACGACCGGATGGTGCGCGAACTGGAAGCGCTGGAGCGCGAGCATCCGGAACTGGCCCGTGCCGACAGCCCGACCCAGCAGGTAGGAGCGCGTCCCTCGGGCCGTTTCGCCGAGGTGTGCCACGCGGTGCCGATGTTGTCGTTGTCCAATGCTTTCAGCGATGAGGAAGTGGCCGATTTCGTGCGTCGCATCGATGAGCGCCTGGGCCGCCGCAGCCTGCAGTTCTCGGCCGAGCCGAAGATGGACGGCCTGGCAATCAGCCTGCGCTACGAAGAGGGGCATTTCGTACTGGGCGCGACCCGCGGTGATGGCAGCACCGGCGAAGACGTGACGGCCAACCTGCGCGAGATCGGCGATATCCCCAAGCGCCTGAACGGCAAGGACTGGCCGGATGTGCTGGAAGTACGCGGCGAGGTCTACATGGCCCGCGCCGACTTCGAGGCCTACAACGAGCGTGCGCGCCTGCAGGGTGGCAAGGTGCTGGCCAATCCGCGCAATGCTGCGGCCGGCTCGCTGCGCCAGCTCGACCCGAAGATCAGCGCGCAGCGCAAGCTGAGTTTCTTTGCCTACGGCACCGGCGAGGTGCAGGGTGGCGAGCTTCCCGATACCCATTCGGGCACGCTGGCACAGCTCGGCAGCTGGGGCTTCCCGGTCAGTGCGCTGTGCAGGGTGGTGGATGGCACCGATGGCCTGCTTGGCTACTACCGTGACATCGGCGAGCGCCGTGACGGCCTGCCGTTCGATATCGACGGCGTGGTCTACAAGCTGGACGACCGCGCCGGGCAGCAGGCGATGGGCTTCGTGTCGCGCGCACCGCGCTGGGCCATCGCACACAAGTTCCCGGCGCAGGAACAGAGCACCACCGTGGAAGCGATCGAGATCCAGATCGGCCGCACCGGTGCCGCCACGCCGGTCGCGCGCTTGGCGCCGGTGGCCGTGGCCGGTGTGATCGTCTCCAATGCCACCCTGCACAATGCCGACCAGATCGCGCGCCTCGATGTGCGCGTCGGCGACAGCGTGATCGTGCGCCGTGCCGGTGACGTGATCCCGGAAGTGGTCAGCGTCATCCTCGACCGCCGTCCGCAGGGCACCACGCCTTGGCAGATGCCGACGCAGTGCCCGGTGTGTGGCTCGGAGATCGTGCGCGAGGAGGGAGCGGCGGCGTGGCGTTGTTCGGGCGAGCTGTCCTGCCCAGCGCAGCGCAAGGAAGCCATCGCGCACTTCGCCTCGCGCCGCGCGATGGACATCGACGGTCTCGGCGACAAGTACATCGAGACCCTGGTCGACGCCGGCATCGTCAAGGGCGTGGCCGATCTGTACCGGCTCAGCCGTGACCAGCTGCTGCACCTGAAACTGGTGCTGGATGCCGAAGATCCTTCGGCATTGGCTGCCGCACTGAAGCTGCATCTGCCTGCCGAAGGCAGCGGCGCGGTGCTCAATGCCGTGCTCAAGCTGGACGGCAACGATCCGGGCTGGCGCGCGCAGGCACTGGTGCAGCCGGCCAGCTTTGAATGGAACACGAAGAAGATCGCCACCAAGTGGGCTGACAACCTGATCGCGGCGATCGACGCCAGTCGTGCTGCCACGCTCGAACGCCTGCTGTTCGCACTGGGCATCGAACACGTCGGCGAAAGCACGGCCAAGGCGCTGGCGCAGTGGTTTGGCGATCTGGAGTTGATCCGCCATCTGCCGTGGCCGCTGTTCAAGCGCGTGCCGGACATCGGTGGCGAAGTAGCCCGCTCGCTCGGTCATTTCTTCGAACAGCAGGGCAACCAGCAGGCCATCGATGATCTGTTGCAGGTCGGCCAGGTGCGCATCAGCGATGCACATGCCCCCAGCGCCAAGCTGCGCGAGGGCCTGGACCTGGCGCAGTTGCTGGTGGAATCGGAGATTCCCGGCATCACCCGCCTGCGTGCGGAAAAACTGGTCGCTGCGTTGCCCAGCGCGCAGGCAGTGCTCGACGCCGAGCATGGCCAGTTCGTCAACGCCGGCTTGCCCGACGACACCGCACGCGGACTGGCCGAGTGGCTCGATGCCGAGGGCCATGGCGCGATGCTGCTGGCTGCTGAGAAAGCGATGCGGCAGATTCTGGCCAAGGCCCCCGCGCTTGCGGAGATCGTGGCTGGCCCGCTGGATGGGCAGACCGTGGTGCTGACCGGCACCCTGGCCCAGCTCACCCGCGATGCCGCCAAGGAGCGCCTGGAAGCGTTGGGTGCCAAGGTTTCCGGCAGCGTCTCGAAGAAGACCAGCTTCGTGGTGGCCGGTACCGAGGCCGGCTCCAAGCTGGACAAGGCGCAGTCGCTGGGCGTGCCGGTGTGGGACGAAGACCGCCTGCGGGCCTATCTCGCCGAACACGAATGAAGCCCCCGTCGGGCGCTTCTGCGCCCGGCATGAAATACAAAGGAACACCGATGCAGACCGCCCCGCTGGATTTCCGCCTGGCCACCCGTGCCGATGAGGAACTGTTGATCGCGTTGATGCGCGAGTTCTACGCCGAAGACAAGATCGACTTCGACGACGCCCGCGTGCGTCGCGGCGTGGATGCACTGCTGGCCGACCCGCGCAACGGTGAAGTACTGCTGTGGCTGGACGAAGCCGGCGAGGTGGTCGGCTATGCGGTGATCGCGATGGGTTTCAGCCTGGAGCAGGGCGGTCACTTCATGCTGCTGGACGAGCTGTACCTGAGCCATCGCGCGCGCGGTCGTGGTCGCGGCAAACAGGCCCTGGCGATCTGCGAACAGCGCGCACGCGGTCGTGGCGTCAGCCGCCTGCGCCTGGAAGTGAACCACCACAACGAACTGGCCCGACGCCTGTACCTGGCCAGCGGCTACATCGACGACACCCGTGACCTGCTGACCCTGCCGCTGGACCATCCGCGCCCGGAGGGCATCCTGTGAGCGAGGCCCTGCTGCGCGCGCTGCAGCAGCGCGCCGCGCTGAACGCGCTGGTGCGCCGCTTCTTCGCCGAGCGCGATGTGCTGGAAGTGGAAACCCCGATCCTGTCGGTGGCCGGCAACACCGAGCCGAACATCGACAGCTTCCACACCGATTTCACCGGGCATGTCGATGCCGGTGGCCGCCGCCGCTGGTTGCGCACCTCACCGGAGTATCCGCTCAAGCGCCTGCTCGCTGCGGGCGTCGGCGACTGCTATGAGCTGGGCCGTGTGTTCCGCAATGGCGAAGCGGGTGGTCGCCACAATCCGGAATTCACCATGCTGGAGTGGTACCGGGTCGGCTGGGATCACCATAGGCTGGTGCAGGAAACCGCCGAGTTGGTCGGGCTGGCGCTGGCGCTGGTCGGGCGCAGCGCCCGCTTGCGCGTGTTGAGTTATCGCGAGCTGTTCCAGCAGCATGTAGGCGTGGATCCGTTCGGTGCCGATGAAGCCGCGCTGCGTGCCGCACTGGGCGACGTGCATATCGATCCGGTCGGGTTGACCCGCGACGACTGGCTGGACCTGCTGATGACCCACCACATCCAACCGCACTTCGATGACGCGGTCATGACCGTGGTCCACGACTGGCCGGCCAGCCAGGCCGCGTTGGCGCGCATCCGCCCCGGCACGCCGCCGTTGGCCGAGCGTTTCGAGCTATACCTGGGGGCGGTGGAGCTGGCCAACGGCTATCACGAACTGAATGACGCGCAGGAGCAGCGTGCGCGCTTCCAGCGTGATCTGCAGCGTCGGCATGAGCGCGGGCAGGTGCAGCCGGCGCTGGATGAGGCACTGCTGGCAGCGCTGCCGTCGATGCCGGCCTGTGCCGGCGTGGCGGTGGGCATCGATCGCCTGCTGATGGCGATGAACCGCACGCCGCGCATCGCCGATGTGCTGGCCTACGATTTTGCCCACGCCTGAGTTTTTCGGGTCTTTCTGAAATCTTCAGGCTGAACGGAATCGACGGATTTCGCGCTTGATTCAGCAAGCAGGATGATGCTCTCATCATCCCACGTGCCTCACACTGGCATGGCAGTTCATCCAGTCTCGTGGGGAAGCCTTTGGTCAAGTGGTTCGCGGTCGTCGCTGTACCGGTGTACTCCCTCGCGATATGGGGGGTGTTCGCACCGTCGTCGGCGTTGGCCCAGCAGGCCGGCTATGACGGCGAAGTGGTGACCTGCGAATCGCGTGACATGGCCTGGGTGCACTGCGATATCGATGTCAGCAACGGCATCGACCTGGTCCGCCAGCTGTCCAGCAACAGCTGCATCCGCGGCAGTGAGTGGGGGACCGACCGCAGTGGTGTGTGGGTCACCCTTGGTTGCCGTGCCGAGTTCCGCGCACGCCGTGCGCAGGGGGCGGCAGCACCGGCCAGCACCCAGGGCAAGCGCCTCGTGCGCCGGGTTGTGCGCTGTGAGTCCAACGGTCGCCCGCAGAGCTGCCCGGTGCGGCTCGATGGCGCCCCGGTACGCCTGCTGCGCCAGCTGTCGGTGCTTCCGTGCCGGGAAGGGCAGGGTTGGGGCTACAAGCGCAATGAAGTCTGGACCACGCGTGGCTGCCAGGGCGATTTCGAAGTGGCCGACGACGAGGGTCGTTTCGTCGACGTGCCGCGGCGTCTGACCTGCGAATCGAAGTCGAAGAAGCGCCGCTTCTGCGGTGCCAGCATCTCCGTTGGAGCGGTCGTTACCCAGCAGCTGTCCAGCACGCCGTGCGAAGAGGGCAGCACCTGGGGCTGGAGCCGCAACGGGATCTGGGTGGACGGCGGCTGCCGTGCCGAATTCTCGGTGAATTGAGTCCGGGCAGGCTCCAACCACGCGGGGCCTGGCCCTACAATGGGCTCATGAACACTGCCTCCGACATCGACTACGCCCGTTACGACCACATCCGCCCGATCCTGTGGACCGGCGAAGCCCTGCAACTGCTCGACCAGCGCAAGCTGCCGTTTGTGGTTGAACACGTGGTCTGCCATGACAGCGACGAGGTTGCTGCATCGATCCATGCGCTGACCGTGCGCGGCGCGCCGGCGATCGGCATTGCCGCTGCCTGGGGTGTGGTGCTGGCTGCGCGGGACGTGCAGGCTGCCGATGGCGCGCATGCCCTGCAGCAGCTGGAACCTGCGCTGCAGCGGCTCAATGCTTCGCGCCCGACGGCGGTGAACCTGGCCTGGGCGTTGGCGCGCATGCGTCGTTGCCTGAGTGCCGCCGGTACCGATTGGAAGGCGCTGCTGGAGGCGGAGGCGCAGGCCATCGCCGAGGAAGACCTGGCCGCCAACCGCCACATGGGCGCGCTCGGTGCGGGCCTGATCGAAGCGGGCAGTGGCGTGCTGACCCATTGCAACACCGGCTCGCTGGCTACCGCTGGCTTCGGTACCGCCCTGGGCGTGATCCGCGCCGGCATGGCCCAGCATCGCATCGCCCGCGTGTTCGCTGGCGAGACCCGGCCGTGGCTGCAGGGCGCGCGCCTGACCGTGTGGGAGCTGCAACAGGATGGCATCGACGCCACGCTGATCGCCGACTCGGCGGCTTCGCACCTGATGAAGACCGGCGCGGTGCAATGGGTGATCGTCGGCGCCGACCGCATCTGCGCCAATGGCGATACCGCCAACAAGATCGGCACCTACCAGCTGGCCATCGCCGCCCGCCACCATGGGGTGAAGTTCATGGTTGTGGCCCCGTCTTCCACGGTAGACATGGAGACCGTGGATGGCAGCCAGATCGAGATCGAGCAGCGTGACCCGGGCGAGCTGTACGGCGTGGGCGGCACCCGCACCGTGGCCGAGGGCATCGCCGCCTGGAACCCGGTATTCGACGTGACCCCGGGTGAGCTGATCGACGCCATCGTGACCGAGCGTGGCGTGATCCTGAACCCGACCGCCGGGAACATGCGCGCCGCCTTCGGCGGTTGAGGCACAGGGGAGGGGGCAGCGTGAGCTCCGCCCCCGGTAGTGCCGGCCGCTGGCCGGCAGTCCCCCTAAGTTCCTGATTTGTGCCGGTAAAATCCCCGTAAATGGAGGCAGGGAACGGCCTGTTGTGGTAGTATCCACAGGTTGAATCGAGGTTCCGGCACGACCCCCTCCCGCAGAGGGCTGCGCCGGACTGGACCGCTACCAGACAACGGAACCCGAATGGCAGAAACCGCCAAGGAAATCATCCAGGTCAACCTGGAAGACGAGATGCGCAAGAGCTACCTCGATTACGCCATGAGCGTGATCGTGGGCCGCGCGCTGCCAGATGCGCGCGATGGCCTCAAGCCGGTGCATCGTCGTGTGCTGTTCGCGATGAACGAGTTGAACGCGCACAGCAACAAGCCCTACTTCAAGTCGGCGCGTATCGTCGGTGACGTCATCGGTAAGTACCACCCGCATGGCGATCAGTCGGTGTACGACACGCTGGTGCGCCTGGCGCAGCCGTTCTCGCTGCGTTACATGCTGGTCGATGGCCAGGGTAACTTCGGTTCGGTCGACGGCGATTCCGCTGCGGCGATGCGATACACCGAGGCGCGCATGTCGCGCCTTGCGCATGAGCTGATGGCGGACATCGACAAGGAAACCGTCGATTTCCAGCCCAACTACGACGAGAAGGAACTGGAGCCGACGGTCATGCCGACCCGGTTCCCGAACCTGCTGGTCAACGGTTCGGCCGGCATCGCGGTGGGCATGGCCACCAACATCCCGCCGCACAACCTGACCGAGTCGATCAACGCCTGCATCGCGCTGATCGACAACCCGGAAATCGATGTCGACGGCCTGATGGAGTACATCCCGGGCCCGGACTTCCCGACTGCCGGCATCATCAATGGCACCGCCGGCATCATCGCCGGCTACCGCACCGGCCGTGGCCGCGTGCGCATCCGTGCCAAGGCGGACATCGAAGTGGCCGACAACGGCCGCGAATCGATCATCGTCACTGAAATTCCTTACCAGGTGAACAAGGCGCGTCTGATCGAAAAGATCGCCGAGCTGGTCAAGGAAAAGAAGATCGAAGGCATCAGCGAGCTGCGCGATGAGTCCGACAAGGACGGCATGCGCATCTACATCGAGATCAAGCGCGGTGAATCTGCCGAGGTTGTGCTGAACAACCTGTACCAGCAGACCCAGATGGAATCGGTGTTCGGCATCAACATGGTGGCGCTGGTCGATGGCCGCCCGCAGTTGATGAACCTCAAGCAGATGCTGGAGGCGTTCGTCCGCCACCGTCGCGAAGTGGTCACCCGCCGCACCGTGTTCGAGCTGCGCAAGGCGCGCGCCCGTGCCCACGTGCTGGAAGGCCTGACCGTCGCGCTGGCCAACATCGACGAGATGATCGAACTGATCAAGACCTCGCCGAACCCCGCCGAAGCCCGTGAGCGCATGCTCGCGCGCCTGTGGGAGCCGGGCCTGGTCGGTTCGATGCTGGGCGCTGCCGGTGCCGAAGCCTCGCGTCCGGATGACCTGCCCAAGGGTGTGGGCCTGATCGAAGGCGGCTACCAGCTGACCGAGATCCAGGCCACCCAGATCCTGGAAATGCGCCTGCACCGCCTGACCGGGCTGGAGCAGGACCGCCTGACCGAGGAATACAAGCAACTGCTGGAAGTGATCGCCGGGCTGATCCACATCCTGGAAGATCCCGATCGCCTGCTGCAGGTGATCCGCGAAGAGCTGATCAGCGTCAAGGCCGAGTTCGGCGACGAGCGTCGTACCGAAATCCGCCACAGCGAAGAAGACCTGGACATCCTCGACCTGATCGCGCCGGAAGACGTGGTGGTCACCGTCTCCCACGCCGGCTACGTCAAGCGCCAGCCGGTGAGCGTGTACCGCGCGCAGCGCCGGGGTGGTCGTGGCCGCAGTGCAGCGTCCACCAAGGAAGAGGATTTCATCGAACAGCTGTGGCTGGTCAACACGCACGACACGCTGCTGACCTTCACCAGTTCGGGCAAGGTGTTCTGGTTGCCGGTCTACCAGCTGCCCGAAGCCGGTTCGAATGCCCGCGGCCGTCCGATCATCAACTGGATTCCGCTGGAACCGGGTGAGCGCGTGCAGGCCGTACTGCCGGTGCGTGAGTACGCTGATGGCCAGTTCGTGTTCTTCGCCACGAAGAACGGTACGGTCAAGAAGACCCCGCTGGGCGAGTTCGCCTTCCGTCTGGCGCGCGGCAAGATCGCGATCAACCTCGACGAGGGCGATGCCCTGGTCGGCGTCGGCCTGACCGACGGCGAGCGCGACATCCTGCTGTTCGCCTCCAACGGCAAGACCGTGCGCTTCGGTGAGGACAAGGTCCGTTCGATGGGCCGTACCGCTACCGGTGTGCGCGGCATCAAGATGCCGGCCGGCGAAGAAGTGGTCAGCCTGATCGTGGCCGAAAGTGCCGGTGGCAGCGAGGACGAGAACGAGGACGACAACGGTGTCGAGGAAACCGCAGCCAATGGCGATGCGGTGATCGACGGTGCCGATGACGCCAGCGTGCAGTACATCCTTACCGCCACTGAAAACGGCTATGGCAAGCGCACCCCGCTGCCGGACTACCCGCGCAAGGGCCGCGGCACGCAGGGCGTGATCGGCATCCAGACCACCGAGCGCAACGGCAAGCTGGTCGCCGCGGTACTGATGGGCTCGGGCGACGAGGTCCTGCTGATCTCCGATGGTGGCACCCTGGTGCGTACGCGTGGCTCGGAAATCAGCCGCGTCGGCCGCAACACCCAGGGCGTGACCCTGATCCGCCTGTCCAAGGACGAGAAGCTGCAGGCGGTGGAGCGCATGGATGCCTCGATCGACGAGGACGAGGACGAGGTGGCTGTCGCCGCCCCGGCCGCGACCGACGGCGCCCCGGCTGCTGCCAGCGGCGAGGACGCCGCACAGGAGTGATCCTGCCGCGCGCTTGAGGTACCCGACGACGCCGGCCCTGTGCCGGCGTCGTCGTATCCGATGCCTGCACATACGCGCGCGCTTCACATCGGCGGTGGGATAACGGCGCATGCTGCCCCGGAGATCGACGATGTCCGCCACGCCGCAGTCTGCTTCCGCGCCTCCGCCCCGCCATCCTCTGGTCACCGTGCTGTCGCTGCTGCTGGTCGTGCTCGGCCTGGTCATCGGCGGGCTCGGTGCGTGGCTGCTCAGCCTCGGTGGCTCGGCGTACTACGCCATCGCCGGCCTGGGGCTGCTGGTCAGTGGCATCCTGCTGTTCGGCAACCGCCGCAGTGGCGCACTGCTGTACGCACTGGTGTTCGTGGGCACGTTGCTGTGGACCTGGTGGGAATCGGGCAGCGACTACTGGCGCTGGGTGCCACGGCTGGGCCTGGTGACCGCGCTGGGCATCGTGCTGGCGCTGCTGGCGCCGACGCTGCGCGAGCCGGTTTCAAAACGTCTGTCGCGCAGTGTCGCCGGTGTGCTGATGCTGGTGTTCGTGGCTGCGTTTGGCCTGGCTTTCGCCCCGCATGGTGAAGTGGACGGGCACCTGCCGTTCCCGGAAGGCGCAGGCAGCGCCGGGCTGGAACCTACGCGCGACACCACCGGTCTGCAGCCGGCTGACCAGCCCGCCGAGGGCGACTGGCCCGCGTGGGGCCGCAGCAATGCGGGCACCCGCTATTCGCCGCTGCAGCAGATCACCCCGGCCAATGTGGCCACGCTGCAGCCGGCCTGGCAGTTTCGCACCGGTGACCTGCCGAAGAAGCGCTGGGGCGCGGAAACCACGCCGCTGAAGGTCGGCGACCGCCTGTACCTGTGCACCGCGCGCAACCGTCTGATCGCGCTTGATGCTGCCAGTGGCAAGGAACTGTGGCGGTTCGATCCGAAGGTGAAGGACGCCTCGATCCCGTACACCGCCGCCTGCCGTGGCGTGAGCTACTACGAGCAGCCGAGCGCGCCTACGATGGCCGATGCGGCGCTGGCCGATGTCGCGGCCGATCTGGCGCTGCCCGAACCACCGCCCAGCGTCACCCGCAGCGCTACGCCGGGCAGTCATCCCGCGTGCTGGGCCCGCATCATCGAAGGCACCCTGGACGGCCGCATCATCGCGGTGGACGCGGACAGCGGCCGTCCGTGCGCCAACTTCGGCAACAACGGCCAGGTCGACATCACCCTTGGCATGGGCGAAGTGCCCCCTGGCTACGTGTCGATCAACTCGCCACCGGCAATCGTGCGAGGCGTGATCGTGACCGGTCACCAGGTGTTGGATGGGCAGCGCCGCGACGCGCCCTCGGGCGTGATCCAGGCCTACGACGCGATCACCGGCAAACTGCGCTGGGCGTGGGACATGGACCAGCCCGAGCGCAACGGCCTGCCGCCGCGCGAGCAGACTTACACGCGCGGCACGCCGAACATGTGGACCACCGCGACCGGCGATGAGGCGCTGGGCCTGGTCTACCTGCCACTGGGCAACTCGGCGGGCGACTACTGGAGTGGCTCACGCAGCGAAAACCAGAACCGCTATTCGACCTCGCTGGTGGCGATCGACGTGGCCACCGGCAAGCCGGCCTGGCATTTCCAGGCGGTGCGCAAGGACGTGTGGGATTACGACCTGGGTTCGCAGGCCAGCCTGATCGATTACCCGACCGCTGCCGGCAAAGTGCCGGCGATCCTGTTGCCGACCAAGCAGGGCGACATCTACATCCTCGACCGCCGCAACGGCCAGCTTCTGACCGCGGCCGAAGAGCGCAAGGTGCCCATCGGTGGTGTTGAGCCCGAGCAGCGCTCGCCCACGCAACTGTTCTCGCTGTATCACACGTTGCGCCGCGAGCATGAGCTGACCGAGCGCGACATGTGGGGCATCACCCCGATCGACCAGCTGGTCTGCCGCATCCAGTTCCGCAAGGCCTACTACGAAGGTTTCTACACGCCGCCGAGCAGTGACCGCCATTCCATCGAGTACCCCGGCTACAACGGCGGCTCGGACTGGGGCAGCGTGTCCATCGATACGCGTCGTGGCGTGATCGTGGCCAACTACAACGACATGCCCAACTACAACCGGCTGGTGCCGCGTGCCGAGGCCGATCGCCTGGGTTGGCTGCCGCGCGAAAAGATCCGGTTCGACAAGGGCGGCGCTGAGGGCGCGGGCGACCCACAGGTGGGCACGCCCTATGCCATCCAGGTCAATGCCGGTTGGCGCCTGCCGTTCACCGGTCTGCTGTGCAAGCAGCCGCCCTATGGTGGCATCCGTGCCATCGACCTGCGCACCGGCAAACTGCTGTGGGACCGCCCGTTCGGCAGTGCACGTGGCAATGGACCCTTCGGCATCCGCTCCGGCCTGCCGATCGAGATCGGCACGCCGAACAATGGCGGCTCGGTGGTGACCGCCAGCGGCTTGATCTTCATCGCCGCCGCCACCGATGATCTGCTGCGTGCCATCGACCTGAAGACCGGCAAGGAACTGTGGCACGCCAAGCTGCCTGCCGGTGGCCAGGCGAACCCGATGGTGTACGAGCAGGGCGGGCGCCAGTACGTGGTGATCATGGCCGGCGGCCACCCTTTCATGGAAACCCCGAACGGCGATTACGTGATGGCGTTTGCGTTGCCGAGGTAACCGCAAGGGGGGCGGTGGGCCGCCCCCGTTGCATGACGCTGGATCACACCGTCACTACCACCTTGCCGATCTGCTCGTTCGATTCCAGGTAACGGTGTGCGTCCTGGATCTGCGTGAACGGGAATACCTTGGCGATCTTTGGCGCCAGCGTGCCCTGGTCCAGGCCGTTGACGATGAAGGCCTTGGCACGTGCCAGCGCGGCATCGTCGGAGACGATTTCCGAGTACAGGTAACCCTTCAGCGTCAGTGACTTGCCCAGCACGTTGAACAACGGGAACGGGGTGGGTTCACTGCTCAGCGCGCCGTATTCCAGCAGGATGCCGCCACGCGCCATGGCTTCGGTCAGCGGTACGAACTGCGGACCACCGATCGGATCGAACACCACGCGGGCACCTGCGCCGCCGGTGATGCGCGCCACTTCGGCCACCAGATCCTGTTCCTGGGTGGCGATGACATGGGCGGCACCGGCGTCGAGCAGGGCCTGGCGCTTGCCCGGGCCACGGGTCACAGCGATCGGCGTGGCGCCGACTGCATTGGCGATCTGGATGGCGGCCAGGCCGACGCTGCTGCTGGCGGCGGTGATGATGACGAAATCCCCGGCGGACAAGTGCGCCTGCTCCAACAGCGCCCCCCAGGCGGTGACGTACTGCATCCACACCGCGGCGGCCGTTTCAAAGTCCAGTGCCTGCGGATGCTTGACTACCAGTCGTGCCGGCACGTTGGCCAGTTCGCCGTAGGTGCCCCAGCGCGCGATATCCAGCGGCGGCACTACGCTGACCGCATCGCCCGCAGTGAATCCGCTCACTGCACTGCCGACGGCTTCAACCACGCCGGCCGCTTCGTAGCCCAGGCGGCTGGGGAACTGCGCTTCCTGCAGGTAGGCGCCGTTACGGAACATCACCTCGGCGCGGTTCAGGCCGATCGCCTTCACCCGGATCTGGACTTCGTCAGGGGCGGGGGCGGGAACGTCGATATCGTCGATGCGCAGTACATCGGCAGTGCCATATTCGTGGATGCGGACAACCTGGCTCATGGGGGGCTCCGAGGAAGGGCCGGCGAGGGCGCCGGCGAAAGGGTGAGCGCTACTGTGCGCGTAGTCTGCATCCAGAATAAGGGGTAATCTGGCGTTTCATTGAAAAACAATTGTTTGCAATGGACCTGATCGTTCCCCTGCGGACCTTCGCCAAGGTGGCCGAGGTCGGCTCCTTCGCCGCCGCTGCCGAGGCACTGGACCTGTCGCCGCAGCTGGTCGGCAAGCACATCCAGGCGCTGGAGCAGCACCTGGGCGTGCGCCTGCTCAACCGCACCACGCGCAAGCAGAGCCTGACCGACTTCGGCCAGGCCTATCTGGCGCGGGCGCGGGTGATCCTGGAAGAAGTGGAGGGCGCCGAGCAGTTGGCTGAGGTGGCGCGCGGGCGGCCGATGGGGCGCCTGCGCATCAGCGCGCCGGTCACCTTCGGTGTGCACGCACTGGGTCCGGCGGTGGTCGCCTACATGCAGCAGTACCCGGACGTGCAGGTCGATCTGAACCTGTCCAACAGCCTGGTGGACATCGTCGAAGACGGTTACGACCTGGTGTTCCGTACAGGTGATCTGGCCGACAGCGGGCTGGTGGCGCGACGGCTGGGGCCGTACCCGCTGGTGCTGTGCGCATCGCCGGCTTACCTGGCATCGCGTCCGGCCATCGCGCACCCATCCGATCTGAGCCGTCATGAGTGCCTGGGTTTCGCGCATTCGATCATCCGTACCCGCTGGAGCTTCCGCGATGCCGACGGCAGCGTGCTGACCGTACCGGTGTCCAGCCGTTTCATGGTCAACCAGGCCGAGCCGCTGCTGACTGCGGCCGTGGGCGGACTGGGATTGATCCTGCAGCCCTACGAAATGCTTGCCGCCGCGCTGGCGCGTGGTGAGCTGGTGGAAGTGCTGCCGGACCATGTGCCGGTGTCGACCTGGATCAACCTGGTGTACCCGCGCGACCGCCAGCTGACCCCCAAGCTGCGCAGCTTCCTGGACTTCTGTCTGGCGCGTTTCAACGAACAGAGCATGGCGTGGCGATAGCGAGGCTGTCGGTTAGCATGGTCCCCATCAACTGCGAAGGATCGCATCCTCATGTCGCTTCCATGGCCGCAACGTGTCGCGCGCTTCCTGCTGCAGGTGCTGCCTGCATTGCTGTTCAGCTCCGGATTGCAGGCTGCCGAACTTCCAGCGCAGGCGCTGGCGGAGTGGGAAGCGCACGGTCGTGCCGATGGCCTGGCCCGACCTGACACGGTCTGCCAGGACTTTCTGCAGGTAATGGGCCGGAAAACAGAAGGCCTGGAATACGTGGGTTGCAGCCAGGACGATGCCTCCTACATCAAGCCGATCGAAGCCCACTACCGCGTTGCGGGTGCCCACGCAGCGAAGGTCGAAGCCTTCCTGCATGCAACCTTCGGCCTGCCTGCATTGCACTACGTCTGTTGTGGTTGGAGCAACGGCGCACCTTATTATTGGCGCGAAGGTCCGGATTCGGTGAGATACCAGATCAGCATGGGTGCGGAATCGCTGCCGCACGAGCGGAGCGAATGGCATCGCATCGAGGCATTCAACGTCACCGTCGAGGTGTTGCGGCAGAGCCCCTAGCGTGGATGCGGCGGGTAGTTCCTTCGTCTAGGATGCGTCCAGGGATCCCCGCAAAGGAACTGCCATGAGGGCTGTTGGACGCCTGTTTCTCTGCAATGCGCTGGCCTGCGGGGTCCTGGTGATCGCCTTGGCGTTTCCGGCAGTTGGCGCAACATCTGCCGAGCATGCGCATCCACGTGCGCAGGATGCCATCGACGACTGGCTGGCGGCCTTCAATGCGGGCAGCCTCGAGGCGTTGCAGGCATTCGCCGACAGATATGCGAAGCGGGAGGGAAGCACTCCCAGGGACTATCTCGAGTTCCGCGAGAGCACCGGCCCACTACGCGTGCTGGAAACACTCGAGAGCGCGCCCAGCCAGGCGAAGCTGCTGGTAATGGGCCAGCTGAGCGAACGCGCGATGTGGGTGACGGCCGTCATGGATGCGACCAGCCCGGCGCATGTGAAGCAGTTCCAGATCGAAGGCACTGAAACGCCGGACAAGTTCAAGCCGGAGAGGGTTGCTTTGCCTGCGTTGATGGCCGATGCCACAGCCAAACTGGAGGCGCTGCGGGCCCAGGACGCGCTGTCGGGTGCGTTGCAGGTGGCACAGAACGGCAATGTGCTGCTGGACTGGCGCGGTGGCGATGCCGATCGCGCCGCGGGCATTCCAGTGGGCGTGGATACGCAGTTCCGCCTAGCCTCCTCCAACAAGATGTTCACCTCGGTGGCCATCCTGCAGTTGGTGCAGGATGGCAGGCTTGGGCTGGACGACACCATCGGCAAGCATCTGCCGGACTATCCGAACAAGGCCGTTGCCGGCACCGTGACCGTGCGCCAGCTGCTGACCCACACCAGCGGCCTCGGTGATTTCTTCGGCGATGATTTTGAAAGCTACTCGGCTTCGCTGAGGACGCTGGACGACTACGTGCAGCGCTTTGCCAAGGATTCGCCGCAGTTCACGCCAGGCAGCCAGGACAGCTACTCGAACTATGGCTTTATCGTGCTTGGGCGGATCATCGAGGCCGTCTCCGGGCAGTCGTACTACGCCTATGTGGAGCAACACATCCTGCGCCCGGCAGGCATGACCGGCACCGGCTTCGAGCCGGAAACAGTGAACGTCCCGCAGCGTGCCGTCGCCTACACGAAGAAGAATGGGCAATGGATCCGTGAAACGAAGTCGTTGCCCTGGCGTGGCATGTCGGCCGGTGGTGGTTACAGCACGGTGGCCGACATGGTGAAATTCGCCGAGGCATTGCGCAGTGGAAGGCTGGTCTCACCTGCATTGCTGCAGCATGCCACCACGGCGCAGAATCACAAGGGCTGGTATGGCTATGGCTTTGTGGTGCAGGGCGAGGGCAGGGAACATCAGTACGGCCACGAAGGCGGTGCGCCCGGCTCCAACAGCGCCATCGTGGTGCTGCCCGCACAGGGCTATGTGATCGTTGGCCTGGCCAATGTCGATCCGGATGCGATCGGCAACGTGGTCAACTACATCGCGCGTAGAGTGCCGCTGTGACCGCGGCAGGTGCCGGTCATTCCGGCACCCGCACCATCTTCGTCATCAGATGTTCCACTACACCCGCCGGGTCGGCCGTGCGGCCCACATGCGTGCTCGACATCTGCACCACCGAGCTGCGCTTGGCGGTGAGGAAATGGAAGCGCG
Source organism: Stenotrophomonas sp. 1L-E-5-B-C3 (assembly GCF_057292075.1). NCBI lineage: Bacteria > Pseudomonadati > Pseudomonadota > Gammaproteobacteria > Lysobacterales > Lysobacteraceae > Stenotrophomonas > Stenotrophomonas sp. 1L-E-5-B-C3. The sequence goes on along the minus strand of NZ_JBXAWS010000001.1, from coordinate 492,836 downwards.
CACGCGCTGGCAGCTGTGCAATCGGCCCGGCGCTGGCATCGCCGCGGCAGATGGCCACTATCGCATCCAGCCACGGCTGCAGCGCCTCCTGGTCCAGCGCTGGGGCGAACACGTGCAGGCGTGCCGGATCGATCTCGATGGCCGCCTCCAGATGACGCGCGCCTGGACAGGAGACGATCACCCCGACGTTGATGAATTCCTCGCGCTCCACCCGCGGTACCACGCGGATGACGGCGTAGTCATACGTGTGCAGCGTGGGCACGGATGGCCTCCTGCACGAACACCGCACGCACTTTCAGGCGGTGCTTGAGATAACTGATGTAGCCCTGGCGGTACGCCTGCGGGCTGTCGAACGCGGGCTCATTCACCAGCCAGCTGTCCGGCACCAGGCCGACGATGCGCTCGATCTCGGCATCGGTCAGGCGTGCGGCCAGTTCGGCGTCCACCTCGGCGATGCGGTTGGCGAACGACAGCAGTACGTGGTCGCGGATCAGCACGAACGGCTTTTCGCAGGCATCGCCAGCATTGGCCCAGTCGTGATGGAAGTACATGGCCGCACCGTGGTCGATCAGGTACAGCTTTCGATGCCACACCATCAGGTTGGGATTGCGCGTGGTGCGATCGACATTGCTGGTGAACGCATCGAACCAGACGATGCGCGAGGCCAGGTCGGCATCCACCGGCATCGCCGCCGGGTCGTAGTTGATCGCACCGGGCAGGTAGTCCAGGCCCAGGTTCAAACCTTCGCTGGCGCGGATCAGTTCCTGGATCTCCGGGTCCGGCTCGGTGCGGGCGAACTCGCGGTCCAGCTCCACGAACAGGATTTCCGGAATCGGCAAGCCCAGCGTGCGCGCCATTTCACCAGCGATCAGCTCGGCGATCAGTGCCTTCGGGCCCTGGCCGGCGCCTCGGAACTTCAGCACGGCCATGCCGTCGTCGTCGGTCTCGACCACGGCCGGCAGGGAGCCACCTTCCCGCAAGGGGGTGATGTAGCGGAGGGCATGTACGGTGCGCATGTGCGCATTCTAGCGTGGGGAGCGCCGGGTGCGTCCCGGCGGCTCCATGCCGTTCCCCGTCAGTGCGTCAGCGCGCCGCGCTGCTGCTCCTGCACGCGAGCCTGTTCCTGCGATGCCTGATCGGCCTGCCGGTTGACCACGGCCAGCGTGTCCAGGCTTTCCTGCACGGGGCGTTGTGCGGCCTCGGCAGTGGGCGAGGAGGCGCGCAGCGAGGCCGGATCATCCAGCGGCCCCTTCACCACGAAGATGTTCTGCGCTGCGCCCGCATCGCCGCCCTGCCTGCTCAATACCACGTGGTCCACCCGGTCCAGCCCGTTCTCGCGGGCCAGCACCAGCAGGCTGGCGCTCAGGCGCTCGCTGGACGCATCGAAGCTACGCCCGTTGGCAGCATCCAGCTCCGCTACCTTGCCGCGGATCTGTTCGTGCAGGGAGCGGTCACGCCCTTCCGCAAGCAGCGCCGGTACGCCATCGCCCTCCACCGCATGCTGTGTGGTGATCGGCACATGCGTATGCGTGCCCTCAGTGTGGTCGAAGTAATGCAGCGTCGACGGCGAGGTACTGGTATCGAAGTAAGGCTGGCGCGGGGGCGAACCCTCACCGAGGTTGAGCCCGTTCTGCTCCAGCAGGCGCTCGTCCAGGCCCAGCTTCTTCATGTTCACTTCCATCCGGCTGACGCCGTCGGGCGCTGGATTCGCGGCCTCGTATCCGCTGGCCAGTTCGATCGCCTGGACACCGTAGAAATTCTGGTAGTCCGAATTCCCATGATGGCCCAGGCCGGTGCTGACGCCCTGATCGTAATAGTGCCTGGCCATTCCCTCGATGTTGGCTGCGGTGGGGGAGATGGTCAGGTCCGCATTGAGGGTCAGCTCCGGGTGCGGGGCATAGGTGATCGGCGGGCCGGGTCGTGACTGGATGACATCTGTCGAGCGGGTGCTGGCTTCATACAGGTCGCGCAGGGTGGCGTCCGGGTTGCTGGCACGTACCTGGCTGACCAGCGCATTCCAGCCTGCGATGTTCGAAGAAGCCTCATCGCGGCGGTTGGCCGCGAGCAGGGTGCCGATGGCCTCGGTGTAATCATGGCTCGTTGTACGGCCCGCGACCTGCTCCACGTCGGCTTCGAACTGCACGTAGGCGCGCTCGACATCAGCATCGTTGAAGCCGTGCTGGATCTCGTGACCGAGCACAAAGGCAACCTCGGCCGCGTCGAACCTGTCCGGCGCAGCCGGGGTCGACAAGCTGCTGGCGGGCAGGTTGATGGATTTCGTGCCGGTCTCGTAGGTACCACCCGCATTGCTTGTGGCGGGCAACAGTTCGAAGCGTTCCAGATAGCCTGCCGCGATGGCGGCGTCCACCTGCTTTGCCAGTACGGGCGAGCCCGCGATGACGCTGCGCAGATTGTCGACCTGGTCGCTGGTGACGTCGGTCTTGCCGGCGAATTCGCCCAGCAGGCGTTCCGTTTCTGCGGAAAGGATTGTCATTGATGGCTCCCCTTACTGCACGGTGACAAGACGCACGCAAGCATGCGTGGCGTCGCCGAGGGCGTGGGGGTTCTCCGGCATGGTGTCGACCTTGATGCTCAGCTGCAGTCGATCGAAGCGGTCGTAGATCACCCGGCCGTGTTCGCCGCGCACCGTCTCGCGCTTGAAGCCGGCGGCATCCAGTGCCGAAGCGAAGTGGTTGAAGTCGACCTGGCAGATCGCCGCAGCCGAGGCCTTGCGATCGCTGCTGGTGTCCATGAAGTTCAGGTCCAGCCGCGCGTCGGCAGTGCCGGCCCGCTGCACTTCCAGTCCATAGCCCCATTCCGGTGTCAGCGTGCCGCCATAGCCGAAGTGGCCGGGGCCGAAGACCTGCGCCGGCGCCTGCATTGCCGCGGACAGGCGCTCGGCGGTGAGCTCGCGGGTGGAGGTCGTGGCCTTGATCAGGTCCAACAGGCGCAGCAGCAACTGCTCGGCATTGAGCGGGGAGGGCGAAGTGGTCTCGGATACGGCGGGGGCCATGGTGTCGGTTCCTTGAGAAGTCGGCGTGCGGTCGGCGGCATGTGCGCAGGCGCAGAGCGTGGCCGCTGAAAGTGCGAGCGTCCACGGCCGTATGAATGCGTACCGGGGCATGTGCGTTCCTTGCAGATTGAAGGCTGACCCTAGGGCCAGCCGGATGAAGCAGAGGTTAAGCGTAATCGAGGCACCCGAATGCGTTACAAAAGGTGAACGGGTGCGCATTCTTCACTTGACCATTCCGCGCGCGATGTCAGCATCGGGTCCATGGAGCATCAACTTCGCGTGTGACCTTCAACAGGAGGCCGTCATGCAACAACTGCGCAGCTGTCACGCTTTACCCTGCATGCAATGCAACGCGTGGTGTTGACCCTGGTCTGATACGGCCACTTTGCCGGCACGGATGGCCGCCACCCACAGCATCTGCCACTGTTCACCCGATGCGGTCCCGGCATGCTCTTGCCGGCCCTGCAATACAGGCATACGCCCGCCAGATTGTCCCCTGCGTTGCCCGATGGCCTTCGCAGCGCGGAGGCTGGCTTGTCCATGATGATCCTGCAGGCTTTGGAGGTGCACCGATGAGCGACCAATACGAACGAATGCTGCCGGCCCTGGACGATGCCAAGGTCGAGGAAATGATCGGAAAACTGGTGCTGGTCGGGGTGACCCGCTACGGCGGCGACGGCCAGGTGCAGGGACTGGAGCAGTACGCGGGAACGGTGCTGCGCATCAGTGCCGATGAAGGCGTGGTGCTGGCCGACGAGAACGATGGCCACGAGCGTTATCTGCCGCCGATGCTCGACCAGTACCTGCCGGCCCAGCCGGGAGAGTACCGGATGAGCAACAGCGGCATGATCGTGGTCGACCCGGACTATCTCACCGCCTGGGACCTGCACGCCCAGCAGTAGTGCCAGGCCATGCCTGGCAGGTGCCGGCAGCTCCCCGGCACCTGCCGGAGCTGCACTTTGCCCCATCCGGCCACTAGCCCTTCCGGCCCATTCACGACAACCCCTGCGGTGCTAGATTCGGGGCCATGCCCGATTCCGGGTACCCATTCACACCCCAGGGGATAAGGATGCTGATCCGTCGAACCTCTCTGGCAGCGGCCGTTGCCGTTGCCACCGTCGGCCTGCTGGCCGCTGGCCCGGCGCTTGCCGATTACGCGAAGCCGCCGGAGCACCTGCTCAAGGTGCTGAAGGCACCGCCGCCGCCGGCACCGAACGTGGCCCCGGGCGGCCAGCGCCTGCTGCTGACCACCGCGCAGACCTACCCGTCGATCAGCCGCGTGGCCCAGCCGTACCTGAAGCTGGCCGGTGTACGCCTGGAGCCGAAGAACCGCAGTCGCCATGACACTCCCGGCGGCTACGGTATTCCGGCCTGCGTGGCCGACTTCACCATGGTCGACATCGGCAGCGGCAAGGAAACCAAGGTCAACCTGCCACAGGGCTGCGCCACCGGCGCGCTGTGGTCGGCCGACGGCAGCCATTTCGCCTTCCAGAATGCGGTCGATACCAGCGTGCAGCTGTGGGTCGGCGATGCGGCCACCGGCCAGGTGAAGCAGGTGCCGAACGTGCAGCTGAACCCGATCTTCGGCTACACCGTGCAATGGCTGGGCGGCAGCCAGAATCTGCTGGTGAAGCTGGTACCGGCCAATCAGGGTCCGGCGCCGTCCAACGGTGGCGTGCCGACCGGTCCGGATGCGCAGGAGTCGCTGGGCAGCAGTGGCGAGAGCAGCACCTACGAAGCCCGCGACACGCTGACCAGCGTGCATGACGAGAAACTGTTCGCCTATTACGGCGCGTCGCAGCTGGCCGTGGTCGATACCGCCGCCAACAGCGTGCGCCCGGTCGGGCAGCCTGCACTGTTCAACGAGGTCAGCGCCGCGCCCGATGGCGTGCACGTGCTGACCGAATCGATCAAGGCACCGTACTCGCATGCGGTGACCTACCAGCGCTTCGCCAATGACGTGGCCGTACTGGACGTGAGCAATGGCCGCAGCACGCCGATCGCCAGCCTGCCGCTGGCGGATCGCGTGCCGGTGCACGGCGTACCGGAAGGCCCGCGCGGTTTCGACTGGCGTGCCACCGATCCGGCCACCCTGGTCTATGCCGAAGCGCTGGACAAGGGCGACTGGAAAGTCAGCGTGCCGCACCGTGACCGCGTGCTGATGCTGAAGGCCCCGTTCAACGGCAAGCCGACCGAGATCACCCGTACCGCGCAGCGATTCGAGGGCTTTGCGTGGACCGCCGATCCGGCCGTAGCCTTCCAGTACGAGAACGACGAGAACCGTCACTGGATGCAGACCCGCATCGTCGATGTGGACCAGCCGAAGAAGGAAGGCCGGCTGCTGTGGGACATGTCCAGCGATGAGCTGTACGGCAATCCCGGCAACCTGGTCTTCACCCGCCTGCCGAATGGCGCGCAGGTCGTACGCCAGGATGGCAACCACGTGTTCCTCAGCGGCCGTGGCGCCTCACCGCAGGGTGACCGCCCGTTCCTCGACCGCCTGGACCTGGGCACGCTGAAGAGCGAGCGCCTGTTCCGCAGCAGTGCCGATGCCTACGAGCAGTTCCTCGGCTTCAGCAACACGCCGGGGCGCTACCTGACCTGGCACCAGTCGGTGATCGATCCGCCGAACGCCTTCATCCGCCAGCAGGGTGAGGCAGTGGCCGATGCGAAGGCCGGCGAGGCGCAGTTCGCCTCCACCACGACCGCGCTGACCAAACTGGTCGACCCGACCCCGGAAGTGCGCCAGATCAAGAAGCAGCTGGTGACCTATAAGCGCGCCGACGGCGTGGACCTGTCGTTCACTCTGTACACGCCGCCGGGCTACAAGGAGGGCCAGCGCGTGCCGGCGATCCTGTACGCGTACCCGGCCGACTTCGCCAATGCCGCGCAGGCCGGCCAGGTGTCCGGTTCGCAGCAGACCTTCACCCGGCTGCAGCCGTACCGTCTGATGCTGCTGGCCGGCTACGCGATCATCGACAATGCCTCGTTCCCGATCGTGGGTGACCCGAAGAACGCCTACGACACCTACCTGGAGCAGCTGGAAGCCGACGCCAAGGCGGCGGTGGACAAGGCCGTGGACATGGGCGTGGTCGACCGCAACCGCATCGGCGTGACCGGTCACAGCCACGGTGGCCTGATGACCGCCAACCTGATCGCCCACACCAACCTGTTCAAGGCCGGGGTGGCGACCAGCGGTTCGTACAACAAGACCTTTACCCCGTTCGGCTTCCAGAACGAGCGTCGCTCGGTATGGCAGGCGCAGGACGTGTACCTGAAGGCCTCGCCGTTCTTCTATGCCGACAAGATCAAGCTGCCGCTGCTGCTGGTTCACGGTGAGGACGATGCCAACCCGGGCACCGAGCCATTCCAGTCGCGCAAGCTGTACCAGGCGATCCGCGGCAACGGCGGCACCACCCGCCTGGTGATGCTGCCGAACGAACCGCACTGGTATACCGCGCTGGAATCGAACGAACAGCTGGTGGCGGAAATGCTCAACTGGTTCGACACTTACGTGAAGAACGCAAAGTAGAGTCGAGCTTGCGCGACTGCGTTGCAGAGGGCCGCCTCAGGGCGGCCTTCCTGCATCATGTAGAGCCGAGCCCATGCTCGGCTGCTGTTCGCATGTAAACAGATGCACGTGCTTTGCAATCAACTGTGGAGACTCGGTAACGACGTGTTACCGGCACATTCGCACGCCACGCAAATGGTCTAGGCTGAACCTGATCGCTCGTTCCAGGTCGGTGCAATGAAAGCCATTCTCCTTGCTGCAACGTTGTCGTTGGCCCTGGTTTCAACGGCATATGCTCAGTCGTTTCCTGCTGAGCTGACGCAATTGGGCATCGTCGCCGGCATGCCCTATGCCAAGGCCAAGCGCCTGCTGGACGCCGCAGGCTGGCAGGCGAAGCCCGCGCAGGGCGCGCCGGAGTCGCTGGAGGGCTTTCCGGAAGTCGGATGCCAGAAGGACGGAAAGCAGTGTGCGACGACCTTCGAAAAGGACGGTCAACAGATCACGGTGCGGCTGGGCACTACCTTGGCAGGGCAGCCGTTCGTGCAGAGCGCTGACTGAGCACCCGCCCTCACGCCAGCGGTAGGCGGTCCTGCGCGTGCGACATCCGGTCATGCAGGTCGCGCACGTGCTCGGCCTTGGCATGCACCCGGGTGGTATCGCCGAAACTGCGTAGATAAGCGCAGGCTGCGAAGCCGGCGCTCTTTTTTTCGTACTCGGCAATCCAGGCCAGTCGATCCGGATTGTTGGCCTGTTCGGATGACCACGCGGCCACTGGCGGGCGGATGCGGTACTTCAGGCCGACGCGCCACGGCTTCGGTGTCAGTCGCGCACGGAAGCAATGCTGCAGCCGGCACATGCGCGCGTACAGGGTATCGGTGCCCAGTGCCTTGAAGAATGCCTGCAGCTGCTCGTCCTCCGGGGAGAACGTGGCATGCATCGCCAGTACGCGCAGTCCCGCAGGCGTCCGGTAGGCGCGCAGATGCCAGTCGGGGTGTTGTTCGCTGAAGGCTTTCACGCGCTTCAGCGCAAGCCCTTCAGCACCGCCGGCAGCGGCCAGGCGCTGCCTGCGGCGCATCAGCAATGCCGCATTGACCAGAACCACCGCGGCCACGCCCAGCACCAGTCCCACCAGCCAATGCCACAGCAGCGTGCCGGTGACGGCGCCGGCAAGCAGCACGACCGCCGCAACGATGGCCGGCATCACGCAGCCGGCTGGCGGCTGCGCATGGTCGATGTCGGCGAACAGTACGTCCGGGCTGTTGAGGCACAGTGCGCCATAGCTGTTGCGGGTGATGATGACGTCGCCGTCGCGCAGCACGATCTGCTCGCGGATCGGCACGCCCTCCACGCCGTAGTTGCTGCGCACTTCGCGACGCGGCAGCACCTGCCCGGCGAGGATGGCATTGAGGGCTTCATTGGCGCGGCGGTCGGCATGTCCCTGGGCCTCGGCAGGGCCCTCATCGGACCAGCCGAAGCGGCGCACGACCACCGGCCGGCCGCGGAAACGAGCCTGCAGGCGGGCTTCGGCCCAGTACGCGGGAACGATCATCATCGTGCGGTGCTCCATCTTCCGTGGCAGGTGCCAAAGCGAGTCTGGCACAGCGCCGGGGTGCCCGCATCCGCCTGCTGCGGTTGGCCGTGCGGAGTGATAGATTGCGCGCTTCGCATGCACTCCACCAAGGACGGAGCGATGTCCATGATACTGCGCGGCCTGTTGGCCCTGGCCTGTGCCGGGGCGATGGGCGTGGCCACGGCGGCAGTTCCGGCGGGGCCGCAGATCCTCACCGAGGATGTCAGTCGTTTCTATGCGCTTTACGATAGTGCCGGCGGTAAGCCCAGCATTGCGCAGCTGCGTGGATACATGGCCGAAGGTTCGACGGGCCTGGCCGAGCTGGCCAAGGCGCGTCGGGTCACTCCCGAACGGATGGCCGAGTCCATTGCCAGCCAGCCCGAGCTGTATGCGCAGGGGCGAAGCTGCCTGGCCGAGCTGCCGGCGGTCAAGCAGCGCCTGGTACAGGTGTTCGCCAACCTGCAGGCGATCTACCCGCAGACCCGGTTCCCGCCGGTGACCATCGCAGTGGGCCGTGGCCGGCCTGTGGGGCTGACCTCGAAGAGTGGGGTGATCATCGGCCTGGAAGCGCTGTGCGCGGCCGACTTCATGAATCCCAATGTGCAGGACCGCTTCGTGCACGTGATCGCACACGAGTACGTGCACATCCAGCAGACCGGCCTGAGCGACTTCGAACCGGGAGATCCGCGCGCGACCGTGCTGCGCGTGTCGCTGGGCGAAGGCATCGCCGAGTTCATCACCGAACTGATTTCCGGCAACGTCGGCAACGGGCGCCATGCGGCCTGGACCCGTGGTCGGGAAGTACATATCGAAAGCGCGTTCGCGCTGGATCTGGACAGCACCGATCTGTCGCCGTGGCTGTACAACTACAAGCCGGGCTCGCAGGAGCCCTATGACCTGGGTTACTGGGTGGGCTACCGCATCGCCAAGGCCTATTACCTGCAGGCCAAGGACAAGCGGGGCGCGGTGCGCGCGCTGATCCAGCAGGACAACCCGAAGGCGATCCTGGACGCCAGCGGCTGGACGCCGGGCATGTGGATGCCGGCGAAGGTGACGGGTGTGGCGGCGCGTACGGCTGCACGCTGAGCGCGGGGCGGAGCGTTAGACTGCTGGAGATCGTTTCAGGAGTGCCCGCATGCGTGGACCTGTTGAGCTTGCCACTGCCACCGTCGTGACGTTGGGCCTCGCGTTGGCCTCTCCGCTGGGCGCCGCTGAAGCCGTCGCAGTCAATCCGCTGCTGCAGACGCCCATCGACCAGCTACGCCCCGACGAAGTTCGTTTCATGCAGCAGCGCCTGGCCGATTGGCCGGAGCTGCAACGCTATCGTGATGCCAACGCGCAACTGCCTGCGGCAGTGCCGGGCCAGCCACGCGTCGCGTTCTTCGGTGACTCCATCACCGAAGGCTGGGGCAGGGAAGGCAGTGCCGGTTTCTTCCCCGGCAAGGGCTGGCTCAATCGCGGCATCAGCGGCCAGACCACGGCGCAGATGCTGGTGCGTTTCCCGCAGGACGTGCTGGCACTGAAGCCACAGGTGGTGGTGATCCTGGCCGGCACCAACGACATCGCCGGCAACACCGGCCCGTCCACGCAGGCGATGATCGAAGACAACCTGCACGCGATGGTGGATCTCGCCCGTGCACATGGCATTCGTGTGGTGCTGGCATCGGTGCTGCCGGTCAGCGATTACCCGTGGCTGCCGGGCACAGCACCTGCGCCCAAGGTGCGTGCATTGAACACGGCATTGAAGCGCTATGCCGATGCACAGCAGCTGGTCTATCTGGACTACTACACGCCGATGGCCAATGCGATCGGCGGACTGGACCCGCAGTTGGCGGAGGACGGCGTGCATCCTACGGCGAAGGGCTATGCGGTGATGGCGCCGTTGGCCGAGGCGGCGGTCAAGCGCGCGCTGCAGCAGAAGTAGCTCCGCCGGGCAGGCTTGCCAACAACCACTCGCAGAAACTGATCACCAGCGGATCGGCTGCACTCTCCTCATGTACCAGCCAACTCCAGCGTGGGCCGCGCACGCGTGCATCATCCAATGGTTGCAGCAGGCCTTGTTCGCAGGCTCGGGCTGCCAGCAGCTCGCTGACCAAGGCGATACCCAGCCCTTGGCACGCGGCATCCAATAGTTGCCCAGGCTCGGAGAAATTCATTCCCTCGCGGCGCTGGCCGACATCGGCGCCACCCTGTACCTGCCATTGGCTCCAGTCCATCTCGCGCTCGCCATGCAGGGTGAGGCGTTCGTGCGCCGGTGTGGCGAGCAGGGCCGGATGGCAGGCTGGATAGAGACGATCCTGCAGCAGCACGCGATGCTGGCACTGCGCCTGTGAGTCGAGGTCATCACGTACCGCTACGTCCAGCGTCTGCGTGGTCATGTCCGGCGCTTCCTCGCTGGTCAGCAACCACAGATCGGCGTCGGGGTGCAGGCGGTGGAACCCGGCCAGGCGTGGCACCAGCCAGTGTCGGGCGAAGGCCGGGCTGGTGTTGACGATCAGTTGATTGGGCTTGCGGTACTGATCGAGCCGGCGGATGCCGCTGGCCAGCTGCCGCAGCAGCGCCTGCGTTGTTTCCAGCAGGTCGATGCCGGCGTCGGTGAGGGTGACACTGCGGCCCTGCCGGAAGAACAGCGGCTGCTGCAGCGACGCCTCCAGTCCCCGGATCTGCTGGCTGATGGCCGACTGGGTCAGGTGCAGTTCCTCTGCCGCACGGTGGAAACTGCCGAGCCGGGCGGCGGCCTCGAAACCCCGCAGGGCGTTCAGTGGTGGCCAGTGCTTGAGCATTTCAAATAAGTAAAACTGTTCAATTGATGCCTGAATCTATCGTTTGTTCTTATGTGTCGGCAAGCGCAGCATAGCGCCCATCCCACACCGGCCATGGAGCCTGTCATGAGCAACCGTCGTCACTTCCTCACCCAGCTGGCGGGCGCCGCCGGCCTTGGCGGCCTGGCTGCTCTGGGCCTGGCCGGGCTGCCGGGTCGCGTGGCTGCAGCAGGGCCAGGTGCGGGGACTTGGCGCATGCCGGACGAGCACGGCCCACAGGAACGCGTGTTCCTTGCCTTCGCCGCGCAGCCGCGGGTGTGGGGCGCGCAAGCCGATGCGGTGAACACCGCCGTGGCGCGGTTGGCCCGTACCATCGCGCGCCACCAGCCGATCAGCGTGCTGTGCCGTCCGGCGCAGTTGAAGCAGGCGCAGGATCGCTGTGGCCGTGACAACATCGAGTTCCTGGACGTGCCCTTGGATGACATCTGGGTGCGCGATTACGGTGGTTGCTTCGTCACCAATGACAAGGGCGGCCTGGGCCTGGTCGACTTCAACTTCAACGGCTGGGGTGGCAAGCAGAGCGCGCGCAACGATGGCGCGCTGGCGCCGTGGCTGGCGCAGGTGACCGGTGCGACGCTGCTGGAAAGCGATCTGGTGGGCGAGGGCGGAGGCATCGAAGTCGACGGCCACGGCACGGCCATCCTCACCGAAAGCTGCTGGGTCAACCGCAACCGCAATCCGGACTGGTCGCGCGCGGATATCGAGGGCGAGCTGAAACATCACCTGGGTGTGCGCAAGGTGATCTGGCTGCCCGGTATCGCCGGCAAGGACATCACCGATGCGCACGTGGATTTCTATGCGCGCTTCGTACGCCCGGGCGTGGTGATCGCCAATCTGGACAACGATCCGGAGTCCTACGATTACGATCTGACCCGCGAGCATCTGCGGATTCTGCGCGGGGCCACCGATGCCGATGGCCGTCGCCTGCAGGTGCATACGCTGCCGCCGCCGCTGGACGGGCGCGACAACGTGCATACCCGCGACAACAATGATCTGGCGATGGGCTACATCAACTACCTGCCGATCAATGGCGCGGTGGTCGCGCCGCAGTTCGGTGACGACGAAGCCGATGGATTCTGCCGCGAACTACTGGAAGACATGTATCCCGGCCGCGTGATCGAGCAGGTGGATATCGATGCCATCGCGGGTGGCGGTGGCGGCATCCATTGCGTGACCAAGAACATGCCGAAGGTAGGCTGATGCGCCTCAGGCGTCGTCCTGTTTCAACGCCGCATCGGCAGCCAGCAGCGCCTCGGCGGCTGCACTGAGCGGCGGCGACGGCGGGGCGACCACGCCGATTGCTTCCATCATCTTCGGCATGCCCAGGAACTGCCGCGCGCGACGGTCGTAGATGCCGGTGACCAGCAGCGCGCGGGTGGCGATCTTCTGCTCGGTACCGATCAGCACGCGCTGCTCCATGATGCCCCGCGAACCGACCCAGCCGACCAGCCGCGTTTCCAGGGTGAAGCGCTGGAACGGCTTCAGCTCGCGGCGGAACTGGATGGTGCCTGCGCCGACGATCGGTGCCCACTTCTCGCGCAGCGCCACCCGGCCCAGGCCCATGCGCAGGATCAGGTCCAGCCGGCCCAGGTCGAAGATGTTCCAGTAGCGGCCGTTGGTCATGTGCAGGTTGCTGTCCAGATCATTGGGCAGTACCCGGAACTGCAGGCGCGAGACCCCGAACGGGGCCTCCAGCTTGGGCCGGAACAGGCTGCACAGCAGCAGGTGGAGCAGGCGGAACCAGAGATTCATGGTTATGACGACTGTTATAGAATCGCCGGTACGCTAATCTATGACGACTGTCCTGGCAAGGAGCCTGCCGTGAGCCCGCGTCCCTCTGATGCGCCACAACGCGTGATTGATGCTGCGGCACAGATGCTGGCGCGCGTGGGTCTCAATGCCACCAGCATCCGTGAGGTCACCAAGCTGGCCGAGGCACCGCTGGGCTCCACCTATCACCACTTTCCCGGCGGCAAGCAGGAGCTGTTGGCGCGTGCCACCCATATGGCCGGCGAAAAGGTCGAAGCGTTGCTGGTGGAGCTGCTGAAGGGCGGGGCAGTGCAGGGCCTGCAGCAGTTCCTGACGATGTGGCGCGAGCGCCTGCTGCGCACCGATTTCCGCGCCGGCTGCCCGGTGTTGGCTGCTGCGGTGGAGGAGCCGGTTGACGCGGTGCACAGCCAACCGCGCGCGGCAGCTGCCGAGGTGTTCATGCGCTGGCACGGCCATCTGGCCGCAGCGTTCGTCGCCGACGGACACGATCCGGCCGCCGCGGGTGGGCTGGCCAGTCTGGTGATTGCCAGTGTGGAAGGTGCGGTGGCGATGTGCCGCGCACTGCAGGACATCGCCCCGTTCGACCAGGTGGCCGCGCAGTTGCTGAAGGCCGCCGCGCGGCCTTGATCCGGCTATCCGTGTGTGGGAAACGCGTAGCTGGTCATCTGAAGATCATCATGTAGCCCCAGCCGAGCAAGATCGGCAGGAGGGCAGCGATGGCCGACGCGCCCAACCAACGAAGGTAGCTGCGGGAGGCGGGCGCTCCCTGCCGCTTGATGACCCAGGCATGCACCGGGAGTACCAGCAACGCCTGCACCGCAAAGGTAACCACGGCGGCAAGCCATGCCACCAGGACGCCGAGGCAGCCATCGCTGAAGCAGTGGCTACCAAACCACGAACCCCAACCGGCGAGGCCAATCATTGGAACGAACATCACGAGGGCGGTGGAGCGGGTGAACTGGGAGGCGTGCATGCCGCGGCGGATACTTTTTCTGGTGGAAAATCATAATCCAGCCGCTGGCGCGCGGGTACAAGGCAGGCACCAGTCCGGCCCGTGGGTGATGGATCCGCGGCCCTATCGCGCTAGAATCCGCCCATCACCACCTACGCGTGCTCGGCAAGGATGTCCGCATGCAACATAAGGTTCCCGAGTTCCCTGACCGCGATGTCTCCCGCCCACTGGCGGCGGCATGAAGCGCTCTGGCCACTTTTCCCGCAGCCCACTGAAATTGCCGCTGAACCGCGGCAGTGAAGTCGTGCGCGCGCGGCAGGATCTGCAGCAACACGGCTGGCCGCGCCTGCAGATGGCGCTGATCGTGGCCCTGACCGGTGCGGCCGGTTTCCTTGCCTCGCACCTGCTGCGACTGGCCGGTATCGACGCGATGCTGCTGCGCTACCCGATGGCCGTGCTGCTGGCCTATGGCGTATTCCTGCTGCTGATGTGGATCTGGATCCGCTGGCGCTGGGACAACGTGCTGGATGGCCTGTCGCCGGATGTGGGCAGTGGTAGCCCATCGCCTCGTGGAAGTGCCGTGGAATCACCGTGGAGCGGCGTCGGTGGCCGTTCCGGCGGCGGTGGTGCGTCGGCCTCGTGGAATGAGTCGGCGCCGGTGAGCGCTGGTGATGCCGGAGAGCTGCCGTTGACCGGGTTGGCCGAAGACGAAGCCGGCCTGCCGTTGCTGGCGATTCTCGGCATCGTCGCACTGGCGGCGACCGTTCTGCTGGCCAGCGTGTGGGTGGTGTGGTCGGCACCGGTGCTGATGGCCGAGCTGCTGGTGGATGCAGCCATTGCCGGTGGCCTGTACCGGCGCATGCAGGGCATGCAGCAGCAAGGCTGGTGGCGGGTATGCGTGTCGCATACGATCTGGCCGTTGCTCGGGTTGCTGGTGTTTTTCACCGTTGTTGGATGGCTCGCACAGGAGCTGGCACCAGGTGCAGTCAGTCTGGCCCAGGCATTTCGGGCGCTGTAGCGGCCCATGTGGATGGCCGAGCCCAGTTTTTCGTTCCTGGCCGACCCTGCGCTATGATCCGCGCCGAGGCCACGGAATGTGGTCCGGCTTCAACCACCACTGACGAGGAAGAGCGCATGGATGTCGCTACACACAGCAACAGGACGTTGTTTCGTTGGACCATGATGGTGCTGCTGGCGGTGTTGATGCCGTTTGCAGCGCTGGCGCAGTCGGCACCCGCAGCGGCTGGGCAGGCAGATAGCACCGAAGCTGCCGTCGCAGCTGAAGAGACAGACTGCCGCGCCTGCACTTATGAGCGCATCGGGCACAAGGTCGATATCGGCCTGGTGGCCCTGATTTCGCTGCTGGTGGTGGGCCTTCTGGTGGCAGTATCCCGCGAATGGGGCACCACCTCGCAACGATGGACCTGCCGCACGCTGGCCCTGCTGCTGGTGGGCATCGGCCTAGCGTTGCTGTGGTGGGCTGGCAGCATCGTCTACCTGGGCTACAACCCGTGGCAGGAAATGGCCGCCCCCGTCGATGGTTCGCTCACCTCGACACTGCTCAATACCTCACCGAAGTGGCTGGCGTCGGTGGTGCTGATCGGCTTCGCGCCTTCCATCTGGAAGCGCAGCGAGCGCCTGCCCGCGTGGCGCATCAGCTGACATTGAAACGGCGGCGCTGGATCACGCCCGGCGCCGCCTGCGGTCATCAGTCAAAGCGCAAACGCACACCAGCGTAGATGCCACGGCCTTCGCCCGGTGTTGAGCGCGCGACATCCTTGCCGGCGTCGTCGTAGCCCGGCGTAACCGTGGCGGCATAGTGGCGGTTGCCGATGTTGCGCATCTCCGCCCAGGCCTGCCAGCGGCCACCGGGTGCGTCGTAGCCGATGCGGCTGCCGAAGATCACATGGCTGTCGGCCCAGTAGCTGTTGGCGTAGTCCACGGCGATGCGCGAGGCGTATTCGGAATTGAGCGCAGCGTACAGGCCGGACGCGTGATCGAAGCGCAGCTCGGCCTGGTAGCTGTGCATTGGCAGGCCGGGCAGGCGGTTGCTGCCGAAACGCGCGTCGTGGCGATAGCGGAAATCGCTGAAGGTGTACGCCTGGCGCAGCGACAGGCGGCCCGGTGCAGCCTGCCACAGGGTGCTGTCCAACCCGGCTTCGATGCCGCGGTGAACGGTGGGGCTGGCGTTGTTCTCGGCGATGAACAGGTTCGGCACCGGTTGCAGCTCGACGCTCAGCAGTTCGTGGTTCACGTGTGCGTAGTAGCCGGTCAGTTCCCAGCGACCCAGCCCCGCGTCACCGCGCGCGCCCAGTTCCAGCGTGGTGGCGGTCTGGTTCTGCATCGGCACCGGCGCGCGCTGGCGGCCGGTGGACGGGCCATTGCCCGGCCCGAAGTACTGGTTCGAGCCCCAGATCATCGACCACGGGTGCGGTGCTTCCACCGAGCGGCTGAGGTTGCCGAACCACTGGGTCTGGGCGCTGTGCTGCCAGGTGAAGCCCAGTCGTGGCGCATAGTCCCAGTCGTGGTCGCGCAGGCGGCCGCCGCTGCTCGGCCAGGTCACCTGCACATCGCGACGGGTGTTGATCAGCGCCAGCCCGGTCTGCATGCGCAGGCGGTCGTTGAAGGCCAGGGTGCTGCTGACGTGCAGCGTGCTGTCGGTGCCGTGGTGGCGGAAATCACGCGTGCGCGTGCCGGCGGCATAGCCGTTGCTGGCAAAGCGCAGCGACTCGCGCACATCGGCGTCCAGATCGTGGGTGACGCGCAGGCCGACCGTGGTTTCGCTGTCCAGGCCGAACAGCCGGTGGCGGTGGCGGTAGTCCAACGTGGCGTTGAGGTTGGCGTAGTCCAGCTGCTGGCGGTACAGGCTCTCGTTCAAGTCCATCGGGTACTTGTGATAGACCAGCCCGGCCTGCAGCGAGGAATCCTCATCGATCTGCAGCGTGGTGACGTTGCCCACCCACGTGCTGCCGGGCTGCGGGCGACGCGCATCGATGGCCAGGTTGGCCGCATTCGCGGCACGTGGGTCGTTGCGGATCTGATCGCGGGTCAGGCGTCCGGGCGTTTCGTGGTTGGTCTCGCGGTAGCGCACGAAGAAGCGCGTCTGCAGCCCCGGGGTGATCTGCCAGCCGATGTTGGCCATCGCGCCTTTGCCATCGCCGCGTGCATGGCGCTGGTAGCCGTCGAATTCGGTATCGGTGTAGGCCAGGAAATAATCGACGTCACCACTGACGCCACCCCAGCTGACACCACGCTTCTGGTAACCGCGGCTGCCGGCTTCGTAGTGCAGCTGCACGCCCGCCGAATCGCGGCCGCTGCGGCTGACGTAGTCGATGGCACCGCCCAGCGCCAACGCGCCGCGCTCGAAGCCGTTGGCGCCGCGCAGTACTTCCACGCGCGACAGCCACAGCGGTTCCAGCAGCTCGTAGGGCGTGCCACCCGGGCCGGTCAGTGGCAGACCGTCGATCGACACGGCGATGCCCGAAGCGTGCGCGCCCGGGCCACGGTTGATGCCCGAGCCACGGATCGAGATCTTGGTGCCCTCGTTGCCCGGCGACTGCGCGCTGATGCCCGGCTGGTAGGCCAGCACATCGGCACTGCTGGACAGCCGACTGTCGGCCTTGGCCACGTCGATGACGTTGCTGGCGCCGGGTACGCGCTTCAGCGCCTCGTGCGCCTGGGCGCTGGCATCGGCGGCAGCGGTGACCTGCACGGCATCCAGCGTGGTGGCCTGCGGGGCAGCGGCGGTAGTGGAGGCGAGGACGAGGGAAACGGCCAGGAACAACAGCGACGGGGTGAGGCGGTGCGGCGAGAGCGACATGCGGGAATGCTGTAAACCATGAGAGTGGCGCGAAAGTTAACAGGTCAGCGGCGTCACGTCACCCATCCGCCGCGTATGGGGCGGTCTGCAGCGTCCATGTAGAGCCGAGCCCATGCTCGGCTATCGCGCGCAGCGCGGGTCTCCTTCGCTCGAAACGAAGAGCAGCCGAGCATGGGCTCGGCTCTACAGAAGGTTACGGCGAGGGCTTGGCCAGCGCTTTGGCCTTTGCATACAGCCCATCGGCCGTTTCCTTCTCGCCCAGCGCCGCATGGCATTCGGCCAGGCTGTCCCACGTATTGGCTGAATCGGGATACAGCTCGGTGTTGAGAGCAAATACCTTCACCGCCTTGCGTGCACCGAGGCTTTCGCGGATCGCATACCCATCGGCATTGATCGCACGTTCCAGCTCGCCGGCGGAAATCCCATTATTGCCGTGCAGCCAGTTACGCATCAGCTGTGTCGCATCGGCGCTGTCGTCCAGCGCATACGCGATCAGTCGCTCGGACAACACCGTATGCGAAAACTCCTGCGGCGCGGCCACCGCCATGGTGCTCTCCACCAGCGTGCTCGACCAGACATTGCGGGCGCTGCCGTTGGTCAGGTACACGAACACCCAGTAGCCGCTGGCCAGGGTGCCCTTGTAGGCCAGCCGTGCCCGCACGCGGGTGCCACCATCGTGGCCGACCTGGGTGTAGCCGTCGCTGCGGGTGGTGTCCCAACCGGTGGAGAAGAAATTGCTGCCGCCGCCGCTCAGCTTCTGCGGCTGCCAGAGCGTTTCCAGCGTGGACGTGCGCAGCAGCTTGCCGGTCGCCAGCGCCTGCAGGAATCGATTCATGTCGCCCACGGTGGTCTGCAGGTCGGCGTGGCCCCAACCGTAGTCCGGCCAGGGGGCTTCGTTCGCTGGCTGCAGCTGGCCGTCCTTGCCGATGTACGGTACCGCTGCGCGCTGGGCCGGCACGCTGGCTGCTCCCCATGAAGTGCCGGTCATCTTCAGCGGCTGCAGGATGCGTTCGCGCGCGATGGCCGGGTAGGGCTTGCGGTAATGCGCTTCCAGCAAGGCGGTCAGCACCAGGTAGTTGGCCTGGGTGTACTGCACGCGGCTGCCGGTGGCGAACTGCATCGGTGCCGCGCCGGCCACCTTCAGTGCAGCGGCAAGATTGGGCGCCACTCCGGCGTAGCCCTTGCTGACCCAGCGGTTGTCCACGCGATCGTAGTACTCGCCGATGCCGGAGCTGTGGTTGAGGAAATCGCGTACGTGAATCGCCTGCCATGCCGTCGGTAGGTCCGGAACATAACGGCTGGCCGGCGCGTCCAGATCCACCTTGCCCTGGTCGACCAGCTGCATCACCAGCGTGCTGGTCAGCAGCTTGGCCATCGATTGCGCGGCGAAGATGGTATCGACGGTGGCCGGTGCATGGGTAGCGGGATCACGTTCACCGCTGGCGCCCTGGTACAGCACCTGGCCGTTGTGGGCGACCAGTACCGCCTGGCCGGCAATGCCGTAGCGCTCGCGGTTGCTCTGCAGTTGGGCGTCGAGCTGTGAAGAGAGGCCGACGCGGAGGTCACGCGCGGAAGCGGGCGGAGCAGCGAACAGGGCGCAGAGCAATGCAGCAGCAAGGGTGCGGTACATCGCGGTGATCCGTCAGCGGTGATGGCGCATGTTGGTCAGCGGCGGGGGAGCGGGTCAAGGGCACCGATTCCCGCATCAGGGAGAGCCGGCCAGCGGCCGGCACTACCCTACGCTTCCGGTAGTGCCGGCCGCTGGCCGGCACCCCCGCGATCAGCCGAGGATTCCCGGCAGATCCAGCGCCTTTTCCTTCGCGCAGTCGATCGCGATCTCATATCCCGCATCGGCATGGCGCATCACGCCTGTGGCCGGGTCGTTCCACAGCACGCGACCAATCCGCTTCGCCGCCGCTTCGGTGCCGTCGCAGACGATCACCATGCCGGCGTGCTGCGAGAAGCCCATGCCGACGCCGCCGCCGTGGTGCAGCGATACCCAGGTCGCGCCGCTGGCGGTGTTGAGCAGGGCGTTCAGCAGCGGCCAGTCGGACACCGCATCGGAGCCGTCGGCCATCGCTTCGGTTTCGCGGTTCGGCGACGCCACGCTGCCGCTGTCCAGATGGTCACGGCCGATCACCACCGGCGCCTTCAGTTCGCCGTTGGCGACCATCTCATTGAACGCCAGGCCGAGACGATCGCGGTCGCCCAGGCCTACCCAGCAGATGCGTGCCGGCAGGCCCTGGAACTTGATCTTTTCGGCGGCCATGTCCAGCCAGCGGTGCAGGTGCGGGTTGTCCGGAATCAACTCCTTCACCTTGGCATCGGTCTTGGCGATGTCTTCCGGGTCGCCGCTCAGCGCGGCCCAGCGGAACGGGCCGATACCACGGCAGAACAGCGGACGGATATAGGCCGGCACGAAACCGGGGAAGTCGAACGCGTTCTCCACGCCTTCTTCCAGCGCCATCTGTCGCAGGTTGTTGCCGTAGTCCACGGTCGGCACGCCCAGCGCGTGGAAGCCGAGCATGGCGCGGATGTGGTTGGCCATCGACGCGCGCGCGGCTTTCTCCACTTCCTTCGGCGCACTCACGCGCTTCTCATCCCACTGCTCGACGGTCCAGCCCTGCGGCAGGTAGCCGTTCACCGGGTCGTGCGCGGAGGTCTGGTCGGTCAGCAGGTCCGGCTTCACGCCGCGCTTGAGCAGTTCAGCCAACACATCGGCGACGTTGCCGAGCAGGCCCACCGACTTCGGCGTACCGGCCTTGCACGATTCATCGATCAGGCGCAGTGCTTCGTCCAGGTTGTCGGTCCAGGTGTCGAGGTAGCCGGTGCGCAGGCGCATGTCGATGCTGCTCTTGCGGCACTCGACGGCCAGGCAGGAGGCGCCGGCCATCACTGCAGCCAGCGGCTGCGCGCCGCCCATGCCGCCGAGGCCGCCGGTGAACAGCCACTTGCCGGTCAGGTCGCCACCGAAATGCTGGCGGCCCATCTCCACGAAGGTCTCGTAGGTGCCCTGCACGATGCCCTGCGCGCCGATGTAGATCCAGCTGCCGGCGGTCATCTGGCCGTACATGGCCAGGCCCTTCTTATCCAGCTCGTTGAAGTGGTCCCAGTTGGCCCAGCGCGGCACCAGGTTGGAATTGGCGATGAGCACGCGCGGCGCATCGACGTGGGTGCGGAACACGCCCACCGGCTTGCCCGACTGCACCAGCAGGGTCTGGTCGTCGTCCAGGCGCTTGAGCGTTTCAACGATGGCATCGAAGCTCTCCCAGTCGCGCGCGGCGCGGCCGATGCCGCCGTACACCACCAGTTCCTGCGGGCGCTCGGCCACGTCCGGGTGCAGGTTGTTCATCAGCATGCGCAGCGGCGCTTCGGTCTGCCAGCTCTTGGCGTTCAGCGTGGTGCCGGTCGGCGCGGCGATGGTGCGGGACGGGTCGTTGCGGGTCATGCGGCGCTCCGGTTCGTAGCGAATTCAAGGCAGGCGTTGAGCACCTGCGCCAAGGTGTGGCGCAGCGGTGCGGCGTGATCGGGGTCGAGCGGGGTGGGCCAGCTGTGTTCGTCCACCTGGTCCGGCAGGGGTTCGTGCATGTAGCCGCGGCAGGCCAGTTCCATCTGCAGGCTGTGCACGCCGCCGGCGATGTTGCTGTAGTGGCGGGTGATCCAGCCGCCCTTGAAGCGGCCGTTGCGCACCTGGCTCATGCCACTGATCTTGAGCAGGTTTTCCACCACGTCGCTCAGGGCGTTGTCGCAGGAGGTGTCCGGTGCGCCGGACGGGCCGGCGGTGCCGAGGTTGAACTGCGGCAGCTCACCGTCGAACAGATGCGGGATGTGTGAGCGGATCGAGTGTGCGTCATACACCACGACAGTGCCGAACCTCGCACGCAGGCGTGTGATCTGCGAAGCCAGCGCATCGTGGTAGGGCAGGAAATACGTGTCGCGGCGACGGGCGATTTCCGCGTCATCCGGTTCGCGGCCGGCGTGGTACAGCGGCTGGTTGTCGAAGGTGGTGAGCGGGCACAGGCCGGTGGTGTTCTGGCCCGGGTACAGCGACACGCCGCTGGGATCGCGGTTGAGGTCGATCACCGAACGTGAGATCGCCGAGCGCACCGTGGTTGCGCCCATGCCGCGCACGAAGTCGTACAGTTCGTGCACCCACCAGTCTGCGTCGCGGCGGGCCAGCCACGGCGAGTGGAAGTCGCCGATCAGGTCGTGCGGCAGCTCGCTGCCGGTATGCGGGAAGCTGACGATCAGCGGGGCATCGCCTTCGTGCACCGTCAGCCATTCGGGATGGGCACTCATGCCTGCGGTTCCACGGTCGGCAGCAGCTCCGCCAAGCCCTGTGCCAGCGCGCCGCTGCGCACCAGGTTCGTGGCGGTCACCATGTCCGGGTGGAAGTAGCGGTCTTCTTCCAGCGTCGGCACCTGCGCACGCAGGGTGGCGCGCACGGATTCCAGCGCGGCACTGGAGCGCAGCGGCGCGTGGAAGTCGCAGCCCTGCGCGGCGGCCAGCAGCTCGATGCCGATCACGTTGGCGGCGTTCTCGGCCATCTGCATCAGGCGGCGTGCGCCATGCGCGGCCATCGACACATGGTCTTCCTGGTTGGCCGAGGTCGGGATCGAATCAACGCTGGCCGGGTAGGCGCGCTGCTTGTTTTCCGAGACCAGCGCGGCCGCCGTCACCTGCGGGATCATGAAGCCGGAATTCAGGCCTGGGCGCGGGGTCAGGAACGCAGGCAGGCCGGACAGCGTCGGGTCCACCAGCATCGCCAGGCGGCGCTCGCTGATCGAACCGATCTCGCACACCGCCATCGCCAGCATGTCGGCGGCGAAGGCCACCGGCTCGGCGTGGAAATTGCCACCGGACAGCGCTTCACCGGTCTCGGTGAATACCAGCGGATTGTCGGAGACGCCGTTGGCTTCGATTTCCAGCGTGGTCGCGGCCTGGCGCAGGATGTCCAGCGCCGCACCCATCACCTGTGGCTGGCAGCGCAGGCAGTACGGATCCTGCACGCGCACGTCGTTGTCGCGGTGCGATTCGCGGATGCCCGAGTCCTGCATCAAGCTGCGCAGGGTGGCAGCGGTTGCGATCTGACCGCGCTGCCCACGCAGGGCATGGATGCGCGGATCGAACGGCGTATCCGAGCCCTTCGCGGCTTCCACCGACAGCGCACCGGTGACCAGTGCGGCCTGGAACACGGTCTCGATCTCGAACAGACCGGCCAGCGCATAGGCGGTGGAGAACTGGGTGCCGTTGAGCAGCGCCAGGCCTTCCTTCGCACCCAGCTCGATGGGCTGCAGGCCAGCACGTGACAGTGCATCGATCGCCGGCAGGCGTTCGTCTCCGATGAAGGCTTCGCCCACGCCCAGCATCACGCTGGCCAGGTGCGAGAGCGGCGCCAGGTCACCCGAGGCACCCACCGAGCCCTGTGCGGGCACCACCGGCAGCACGCCCTTGACCAGCATTGCTTCCAGCAGCAGCAGGGTTTCCTCGCGGATGCCCGAAGCACCCTGCGCCAGGCTGACCAGCTTCAGCGCCATCATCAGGCGCACCACGCTGGCGGGCATCGGCTCGCCAACACCGGCAGCGTGCGAGAGCACGATGTTCCGCTGCAGGGTGGCCAGGTCTTCGCGCTCGATGCGCACGCTGGCCAGCTTGCCGAAGCCGGTGTTGATGCCATACACCGGTGCGCCCTTGGCGACGATGGCGGCCACGGTCGCGGCACTGGCACGCACGGCCGGCAGCGCGGCCGGGTCCAGTGCAAGCGGTGCACCGCGATAGGCCTGCCGCCACTGGGCGAGGGTGACATGGCCGGGGCGAAGAACCAGGGTGTTGCTCATGTGTTGCTCCAGGAGGCAGGCAGGTCGGGCTGTCCGCGCACCACGCGCGCGTGCAGCGGGTTGAATCCAATGCGATAGACCAGGTCGGCGGGGGCGTCGATGTCCCAGATCGCCAGGTCGCAGTCCATGCCGATGGCGAGGCGACCGATGCGATCGCCACGGCCCAGTGCGCGCGCTGCTTCACGGGTGAAGCCGGCGATGCACTCGTCCACGGTCAGGCGGAACAGGGTCGCGCCCATGTTCATGGCCAGCAGCGGGCTGGTCAGTGGTGATGTGCCGGGGTTGCTGTCGGTGGCCAGCGCCAGTGGCACGCCGGCCGCGCGCAGCGCGGCAATCGGCGGCAGGGTGGTATCGCGGGTGAAATAGAAGGCGCCCGGCAGCAGCACGGCGACAGTGCCGGCCGCGGCCATCGCGGCGATGCCGGCGTCGTCCAGATGTTCGATATGGTCGGCCGAGAGTGCACCGAAGCTGGCGGCCAGTTCGGCGCCATGCTGGTTGCTCAGCTGCTCGGCGTGGATCTTGATCGCCAGTCCGTGCGCGCGCGCGGCTTCGAAAACCTGCCGTGCCTGCGCGGGTGAGAACGCGATGTTCTCGCAGAACACATCCACCGCTTCGGCCAGGCCTTCGGCAGCGATGGCCGGAATCATCACATTGCACACTTCGTCGGTGTACTCCTGTGCTTCGCGGCCGGGCGGAATCGCATGTGCGCCGAGGAAGGTGGTCACCACGTTGACCCTGCATCCCTCGCCCAGCGCACGCGCCACCTGCAGTTGCTTGCGCTCGTCGGGCAGGGTCAGGCCGTAGCCGGACTTGATCTCGAGGGTGGTCACGCCCTCGGCGCGCATCGCCAGCAGGCGCGGCCGGCTTTCGCTGGCCAGCTGTTCCGGCGTGGCGGCGCGGGTGGCGCGCACGGTGGAGACGATGCCGCCGCCGGCACGGGCGATCTCGGCATAGCTGATGCCCTGCAGGCGCTGCTCGAATTCGTTGGCGCGGTTGCCGGCGTAGACCAGGTGGGTATGGCAGTCGATCAGGCCGGGCGACATCCAGCGGCCTTCGCCATCGATGCGGGTAGTCGGCCGCAGGTTGGCATCGCTGCCGGCCGGGCCGACATGGACGATGCGGCCGTCGGCGCAGGCCAGTACGCCATCGCGGATGACACCCAGCCCCTCGCCATCGAGGGTGATCAGGTGAACGTTGGACCAGAGGGTATCGACGTGCATGGCATCCACAACGCGGCTGTGCTTATATGTCTATACAATATAGGCGTCCATTTCGGGTTGTCCAGCCATGTCCGATTCGCGTTCCCCGCACAGTTTCCATGCCGCCCACGCCCTGCTGGCCGACGGCTGGGCCCGCGATGTCCGCCTGCAGGTGCAGGACGGCCGCATCACGGCGATCCACACGGGGCAGGGCGCGCAGGACGGTGACACCCGCGTCGGCATCCTGGTGCCGGGCCTGCCCAACCTGCACAGCCACGCCTTCCAGCGCGGGATGGCCGGGCTGACCGAGATCGGCGGCGGCGACGGTGACAGTTTCTGGAGCTGGCGCGAGCTGATGTATCGCTTCCTGGCCCATCTGCGCCCGGACGCGGTGCAGGCCATCGCCGCCCAGGCCTACATGGAAATGCTGGAAAGCGGCTTCACCCGCGTCGGCGAATTCCACTACCTGCACCACGATGCTGACGGCCGGCCGTATGCCAACCGTGCCGAGATGAGCGCGCGGATTGCGGCGGCGGCCGACCAGACCGGCATCGGCCTCACCCTGCTGCCGGTGTTCTATGCGCATGCCGATTTCGGCGGGGCGGCACCGAACCCCGCGCAGCGACGCCTGATCCACGACGTAGAGGGATTTGCGCAGCTGCTGGACGCCGCGAAGCCGGCACTGACCGCGCTGCCCGACGCCGTGCTCGGTATCGCGCCGCACAGCCTGCGTGCGGTCACGGGGGAGGAGCTGAGCGCCCTGCTGCCGCTGACTGACGGCCCGGTGCACATCCATATCGCCGAGCAGGTACGTGAAGTCGAGGCCTGCCTGGCCTGGAGCGGCCAGCGCCCGGTGCAGTGGCTGTACGACCATGCGCCGGTGGATGCGCGCTGGTGCCTGGTGCATGCCACCCACATCACCGATGACGAGCGCGCGTCCATTGTGGCCAGCCAGGCCGTGGCCGGCCTGTGCCCGATCACCGAGGCCAACCTGGGCGACGGCCTGTTCCCGATGCAGGCGTTCGCGCGGGAGGGCGGTCGGTTCGGTGTCGGTTCCGATTCCAATGTGCTGATCGACGCGGCTGAAGAACTGCGCCTGCTTGAGTACGGTCAGCGCCTGACCCTGCGCGGGCGCAACGTACTGGCGCCGGATGCCACCCGCAGCAGCGGCCGCTTCCTGTTCGAAGGTGCATTGCAGGGCGGTGCACAGGCGTTGGGCGTGGCCGCCGGGCTGCAGGTTGGCGCCAGCGCCGATCTGGTCGAACTGGATGCCGCACACCCCGCGCTGCAGGCGCGACAGGATGACGCATGGCTTGACAGCTGGGTGTTCGCCGCACGTAATGGCGCGCTGCGATCGGTCTGGCGTCATGGCCGCCAATGCGTGGCCGAGGGCCGCCACCTGCAGCGCGAGGCGATCACCACCGCCTTCGCTGCCGCCCTGCGTGGCGTGCTGGGCTGATCGCCTCCCGCCACCGAGACCCCATTACGTGAAGGCCAGCAAGTCCGCCACGCTCAACCAGCGTATCCGCAGCGATCTGGAAAGCCGCATCCTCAGCGGAGAGTGGGCGCCGGGCTTTCGTATTCCGTACGAGCACGAGCTGATGGAGCAGTACGGCTGCTCGCGGATGACGGTGAACAAGGTGCTGACCGCGCTGGCCGAGAGCGGCATGATCGAGCGCCGCCGCCGCGCCGGTTCGTTCGTGGCGCGGCAGCCGCCGCACCTGGAGCAGGTGGCGCTTGAGATTCCGGATATCGCGATGGAAGTCGGTTCGCGTGGCCACCAGTACGGCTACCACCTGCTGCAGCGCGAGCTGCGCCTGGCCGATGCCGGCAATGTTGGCGAAGTGGAGCTGGCCGGCAGCGAACAGCTGCTGGCGATGCGCTGCCTGCATCTGGCCGACGGCCGCCCGCTGGCACTGGAACATCGCCTGATCAGCCCGGTGGGCGTGCCCGAGGTGCTGGACGTCGATTTCAACACCACCGCACCGGGCAGCTGGCTGCTGCAGAACGTGTCGTGGACCCGCGCCCAGCACCGCATCAGCGCCTGGGGCGCGGATACTGCCACTGCCAAGCTGCTCGATGTGAAGCCCGGCACCGCCTGTCTGGTGATCGAGCGCCTGACCTGGCGCGGTGAGCAGCCCATTACCCGCGTGCGCCAGGTGTTCCTCGGGGATGCCTGGGACCTGGTTGCGCGCTTCGCGCCTGGGGCGCGCTAGGGTCGACCCCGCTCGCCATCTCGCAGCATTGGGCTGAGCAGGCTCGATGTAGAGCCGAGCCCATGCTCGGCTGCTTTTTGCGCGATGCGCGATGAGTGGAGCATGGCTCGACGCTACAAGGGCATCCATGCATGGCGTTGATCTACGGACACCCCAATCAATACGTGGCGCATTGACGCCAGCGCACCGGCTCATCCACGCCGGGGCGGGCGTTGAGCTGGATGCGCACGTTGCGCAGGGCCGGGTAGTGCAGCACTTCCTCGCAGACCCGCGGCCACACCGCTTCCAGCTCGCCGGTGCGGTTGATCGCCAGGGTCTGCCGGGTCAGCCAGACACCGCTGGCGATACCGGGCTTGCCGGCGAGGGCTCGGGCCAACTCAACCTGGAAACGATCCAGTGTGGCCGCGTCCGGGTTGGGGTTGCTGCGAGCGTCGGCTGCGGGTGCCGCCGGCGAGGAGGCACCCGCTGGCGGCGCGGCGTTCGCGGCCGGTTCGGGGGCTGGTTCAATCATTGGTGCAGACGCAACCGGTGCTGGCACCGCGGGAACCTGCGCAGCGGCCGTGGTTTCCTGCACATGCAGGCCCTGCAGGCTCAGTCCCACCAGCAGGCCGAGCGTCACCGAACCCAATGCGGCAATGGCAATGCGACGCAGAGCCTCATGACGGGCACTGGCACGCACACGGGCTTCGATATCAACCGGCAGATAGGGCTGCAGCAGCGGCCACAGGCGTGGGCCATCCAGCACTTCGACCGCCTGCTTTTCGGCGGCGCTGCGGCCGTCGCGTTCCATCCGGCCTTCAGTCAGCAGCACGCCGCCGCGGGCGCCGGCCAGGCGCGCGGCCGCACCCAGTTCGTTCACTGCGGCGGTGCCGATGCGATAGGCCAAGCCATGCTTGCACGAGACCAGCCAACTGTTGGGGCCGTCGCTCAGCAGGAAATCACTGCTGGGTTCGCGTGACTCCTCGGTGGGGTCGTTCAGCTCGCGCAGGCCGCGCTGCTCGCGCAGCATCCGCTTGACCAGTACGGAGAACTCGCGCCAATGCATGCCGGCCAGGGCCTGCAGGCCCAGTTGCATCTCCTTTTGCCGCCGCTTGATCCACCACAGATAGACAACGGCCAGGGAACAGGTAAGCAGGGCCGACAGCAGGGCCAGGATCCAAGGGAGCATGCAGGAGGTGCGCGGAAGGGGCGAATGCGGAGAACGACAGTGTAAAGGTCGCACCGTGCCGCTGGGTCAGGAGGATCCTGACAGGAAGCGTGATGGAACGCGCAGATCGGTGTAGAGCAGGCACGAAAAACCCGCCAATCCTGAAGCCGTGAGGGGAGGGAACAAACGGCAGCCGAAGCGATTGGCGGGTTGCTCGCGATTGTCGATCAAATTTTATTGCATTGCAACAATTGCCGTCAGGGCACGCTGCCAGGGGATTGATGGCTGCCCGGTGCCGGTGCGTCGATGTCGGAGGCGGCGCGGTTTTCCAGCTTGGCCAAGCGTGCCTGCAACGCGTCGATGCGGGCCTCCAGCGCGGTCACTTCATCGGCGGTGGGGACATGCAGGCGCTTGAGCACGCCCTGTACCTGGTCATCGAAGGCCTTCTCGACCTTGGTCCAGGTGCCGGAGGCCTTTTCGCGGGCCTCGTCCAGCGACGATTCAACGTTGTCACGCCAACCGGGGGGCTGTTCACCATTGCGTTCACGGCGGCGGGCCTCCCAGGCTTCGCCTTCCTTGACCAGGCCATCGAAGAATCGGCCGCCTTCGGCCTGGGCGCGGCCCAGGGCACCCAGGCCGGCCAGCCATACCTGTTGTGCCGAGTCGCTCAGCTTGCGCGAGAAGCGCTCAGCCTGGTCACCGAAAGAGGCGTCGTCGTCGCGGCGGTCGTCATTTTCGTAGCGGTTCATCGCACTTCCCGTGGGAGTTGGGCCTGACCCGAGAGTAGCGCGTGACGGCGTTGCACGGTCGTGACGGTCACCGCCGGGGTTCAGCCCAGCTTTTCCTTCAGCACGCGCTGGATCTCGCCTTCGACCATGCCTTTCATCGCCGACAGCAGGAAGCCCAGCTTGGCGGTCACGCGCACGGCGCCCGGCTGCAGTTCGATCGCGCCGTCCACACCGCTGCCGGAAAAGTTCAGTACGTCGGCGGACCAGGACGACTTCAGGCCGAAGCGCTCGGACAGTTTGGCGGCAACCTGTTCGATCGCAGCGCGCGCCTGTGCGTCGGGCAGGGCGTGGGCGTGGCGGACATCGATGTTGGACATGCAGGCTCCTGGCGCAAAGCGGGGATGATCAATGAGGGCGAGCATTGTGCGCATCGAGGGCCTTCGCGCCAAGCGCTCATCGTGGGTTCTTCTTCGTGGGCGACCAACCTGCTAGGCTGCGCCGCGTGCAGAACCTGCTTGTTCACTTCAGCCAACAACAACAGCCCGACCAGCCGCTGCGGCCCGGGGTGCAACGCATCGTGCGCCAGGCAAACGGCAGCGTGCGGCTGGGCGATGCCGGCAACGGTGCCCTGCTGCTGGCCCAGTTCTGCATGGACGATCGCGGTCTCTGGCTGCAGGTCGGCAACGGCATCCGCGGCATCCATGTGAACGGTCGCCCGGTGCGGCGCATGGCCCTGTTGCGTGCAGGCGATGCGGTGTACGTGGATGGCGTGGAGATGGTCCTGCAGGGTGAGGTCGAGAGCCTGCTGCAGGCGCCCGCGCCCAGCAGCGATGATGGCAACAACGAGCAGCAGCGCCTGCTGCGCGGCGTCGGCGGCCTGCACCATGGCCGCAGCTTCACGCTGTCGCGAACCCGTCTGGTCGGGCGCGGCAGTGACGCCGACATCGAGATCAATGAACCGGCCTTTGCCGAACAGCACGCCCGCGTGGAAGTGCATGGCGAGCGCGTGCTGCTGCGTGACCTGGGCAGTGCCGATGGCACCCGGGTGAACGGCGTGGCCGTGCGCCACTGCTGGCTGCAGGCCGGTGACCAGGTAGTGTTCGATGGCCAGCACCGCTTCGTGCTGGAAGTGCCGCACGACCCGCGGCGGCGCCCGCTGCCGGACGAAGACGAATCCAGCCAGGACATCGAGCAGGCACCGGTGCTGCCGGCGGCCCCGCGCAAGGTCCGCCGCTGGCCGTGGCTGCTGGTCAGTGCGCTGCTGCTGGCGGCGGTGCTCAGCCTGCTGCTCTGGTTCGGCGCGCGCTGACGATCGCGCGGTGACGGTAGTGCCGGCCGCTGGCCGGCCGCCGCCGCCCCGTATCCCTGGGGTTGCCGGCCAGCGGCCGGCACTACCCGGTCGCGTCGCCAATGGATTCCAATGAAACCAAATTTCCCTTGCTGCACAAGGCCGCAAGGCTGGTGCACTGCGGCATACTAGGGGTCTTGCCCCACAGGTGTGACATGACGCGCGCGTTCAACTTCAGTGCCGGCCCTGCAACCTTGCCGGAATCGGTCCTGCGCCAGGCGCAGGCGGAAATGCTGGACTGGCACGGTAGCGGTGCCTCCATCGTCGAAATGAGCCATCGCGGCGCGGAATTCATGTCCGTGGCTGCCGAAGCCGAGGCCGACCTGAGGCGCCTGCTCGACATCCCCGAAGACTATGCGGTGCTGTTCCTGTCAGGTGGCGCCACCACCCAGCAGGCGCTGATCCCGCTGAACTTCGCCGCCCCGGGCCAGCGTGCCGATTACGTGGTCAGTGGCCACTGGGGCAAGACCGCGGTCAAGCAGGCAGGCGTCTACGTCGACGTCAACATCGCCGCCAGCAGCGAGGCCAACGGCTACCGCGAGCTGCCGGCGCGTGCCGATTGGCAGCTGTCGCCCGATGCCGCCTACGTGCACCTCACCGCCAACGAGACCATCCACGGTGTCGAGTTCCGTGATGTGCCCGATACCGGAAACGTCCCGCTGATCGCCGACTTCAGTTCGTCCATCGCCAGCGAACCGCTGGACGTACGCCGCTATGGCGTGATCTACGCCGGCGCGCAGAAGAACCTCGGCCCGGTCGGCATCGCGGTGATGATCATCCGCCTCGACCTGCTCGAGCGCAGCGGCCAGCCGCGGGCGGACATCTTCGATTACCGCTCGCACGTTGCCCGCGATTCGATGCTCAACACCCCGCCCACCTGGAACTGGTATCTGGCCGGCCTGGTGTTCAAGTGGATGCTGGCCGAAGGCGGCGTGGCCGAGTTCGCCAAGCGCAATGCCGCCAAGGCTGCGCTGGTGTACGGCGCCATCGACGGTTCCGGTGGCTTCTATCGCAACGAGGTCGCGCATGCGGCACGTTCGCGGATGAACATCCCGTTCTTCCTGCCTGATGCCGAGCTCGATGCACGCTTCGTCGCCGAAGCCAAGGCCGCTGGCCTGCTGGCGCTGAAGGGGCACAAGGTGGTCGGCGGCATCCGCGCCTCGCTGTACAACGCCATGCCGCTGGCCGGGGCCGAGGCGCTGGTCGCCTTCATGGCCGATTTCCAGCAGCGTCACGGCTGAGCAATGAACGGCGCGCACCGTTGGGTGCGGGCCCCGTAACAAGGAACTCCGATGGCAAGCAGCAAATCCAGCAAGAAGGCGCCGAAGAAGGCCGAACCGGCCAAGGACAGCGCGTCCACCAAGGCGAAGAGCAAGGCCAAGGCCGCCTCGAATCCGGCGCCCACCCTGGCGCCGCTGGCGCTGGCCGATGTGCGCTCGAAGATCGACCAGATCGACCGCGACATCCAGAACCTGATCGCCGAGCGCGCACGCTTTGCCCATCAGGTCGGCAAGGCCAAGGGCAAGCTCGCCGCCGCCGTCGACTACTACCGGCCCGAGCGCGAAGCGCAGGTGCTGCGCATGGTGGTGGACCGCAACGAAGGCCCGCTCAGCGACGAGCTGCTGGTGCACGTCTACCGCGAGATCATGTCGGCCTGCTTGGCCCAGCAGGAGCCACTGAAGATCGGCTACCTCGGCCCGGAAGGCACCTTCAGCCAGCAGGCCGTGCTCAAGCACTTCGGCCGCTCGGCGCTGGGCCTGCCGATGGCCAGCATCGAAGAAGTGTTCCAGGAAGTGGAAGCGGGCAATGCCGATTTCGGCGTGGTCCCGGTGGAAAACTCGGGCCAGGGCACCATCCAGATCACCCTGGACATGTTCCTGACCTCGAACCTGAAGATCTGCGGCGAAGTGGAACTGCGCGTGCAGCAGTACCTGATGTCGCGCAGCGGCCGGCTGGAGGACATCGAGCGTGTCTACGGGCACCCGCAGTCGTTCATGCAGACCTCGGCGTGGATGCGCGCCAACCTGCCGAAGGCCGAGAAGATTCCGGTGTCGAGCAATGCCGAAGGCGCGCGCCGTGCGCGCAACGCCGACGACGCAGCGGCCATCGGTGGCGAGAGTGCCGGCCATGTGTACGGCCTGAAGAAGGTGGTCACCAAGCCGATCCAGAACGACGCCGACAACACCACCCGCTTCCTGGTGGTGGGTCGCAACATCTTCCCGACCTCCGGCCATGACCGCACCTCGGTGCTGGTGTTCATCCATGACAAGCCCGGTGCGCTGTTCGACGTGCTCAGCCCGTTCGCCCGCCACGGCATCAGCATGAACCGCATCGAGTCGCGTCCGTCGCACCACGGCAAGTGGGAATACGGCTTCTTCATCGACCTGGCCGGCCACATCGACGACGCGCCGATGCAGGCCGCGCTGGCCGAACTGGAAGCGCACTCGGCGCAGATCAAGGTGCTCGGCTCCTATCCGGTGGCCGTGCCCTGATTGCTGCTGCGGTGGCTGCGGCTGCCGCCCCCTGATGCATCGCCGGTGCTGCCGGCGTTTACGGAATGATCGAACGATGAGCAACGCGCAACACTGGATTGCCCGCAAGGGCCAGCCGCTGCAGGGCAGCCTGACCATTCCCGGCGACAAGTCGGTCTCGCACCGCTCGGTGATGTTCGCCGCGCTGGCCGATGGCACCTCGCATATCGAAGGCTTCCTGGAAGGCGAGGACACCCGCGCGACTGCGCGCATCTTCGGCCAGCTGGGCGTGCGCATCGAAACCCCCAGCCCGTCGCAGCGCATCGTGCACGGCGTCGGCATCGACGGCCTGAAGGCGCCGGATGCGCCGCTGGACTGCGGCAACGCCGGTACCGGCATGCGCCTGTTGGCCGGCCTGCTGGCGGGCCAGGCGTTCGACTGCACGCTGATCGGCGATGAGTCGCTGTCAGGTCGCCCGATGCGCCGCGTCACTGGCCCGCTGTCGCAGATGGGTGCGAAGATCGACACCGAAAGCGATGGCACGCCGCCGTTGCACGTGCATGGCGGCCAGTCGCTGCACGGTATCGACTTCGCCTCGCCGGTGGCCAGCGCGCAGATCAAGTCGGCGGTGCTGCTGGCCGGCCTGTATGCGCAGGGCGAAACCAGCGTGGTGGAACCCCACCCGACCCGCGACTACACCGAGCGCATGCTCTCTGCATTCGGGGTGGAGATCGAATTCTCGCCGGGCAAGGCTCGGCTGCGTGGCGGCCAGCGCCTGCGTGCCACCGACATCGTGGTGCCCGCCGATTTCTCCTCGGCCGCGTTCTATCTGGTGGCTGCCAGCATCATTCCCGGCTCCGAACTGCGCCTGAAGCAGGTCGGCCTGAATCCGCGTCGCACCGGTTTGCTGCACGCGCTGCGCCTGATGGGTGCGGACATCAGCGAAGAGAACCCGGCCGAGCAGGGCGGTGAACCGGTGGCGGACCTGGTGGTGCGCTACGCGCCGCTGAAGGGCGCGCGCATTCCGGAGGAATTGGTGCCGGACATGATCGACGAGTTCCCTGCGCTGTTCGTGGCCGCTGCGGCCGCCGAAGGGCAGACCGTGGTGAGTGGTGCCGCCGAACTGCGAGTGAAGGAATCGGACCGTCTTGCCGCGATGGCGACCGGCCTGCGTGCGCTGGGCATGCAGGTGGACGAAACCGAAGACGGCGCCACCCTGCACGGCGGTGTGCGCCTGGGCAGCGGCACCATCGAAAGCCACGGCGACCATCGCATCGCCATGGCCTTCGCCATCGCCGGCCAGATAAGTGACGGCGAAGTGCGCATCAACGACATCGCCAACGTCGCCACTTCCTTCCCGGATTTCGATGGTCTGGCGCGCGGCGCCGGGTTCAATCTGGGCTGAGCGGCACCGAATCCGCCGGGCATGGCCCGGCGCTACCGGGACAACGCATGGGTAGCGCCGGGCCATGCCCGGCGGATGGCGCGCCCTGGTAGCTGCCGACCTTGGTCGGCATGCTTCCATCGCCCGGTAGGTGCCGACCTTGGTCGGCACGCTTCTCCGCATAAAAGGACGGAGGCCGAAGCCTCCGTCGAAACATCACGAACCCCTCGTCCGCGATCAACGCTGCTCGGTACGGAAATCCACCGGAACCCGCACCACGCTTGCTACTGCACGGCCTTCATGCATTGCCGGCTGGAACTTCCAGTTCTGCACGGTGTTGAGTACCGCACGATCCAGGTCACGGCTGCGCTCGCCGCTGCGCGAAACGATCGCAGCGTTGGCGACATTGCCGCGGGTGTCGACATTCAGGCTGGCGATCACGCTGCCCTGTACGCCACTGCGCAGTGCGGCAGCGGGGTAGGTGGGCATGCGGTTGCTGGCCAGCGGGCGTGCTTCACGATTACGCACCACTGGCGCAGCCTCGCGCTGGCTTGAGGCCGGGGCGGCCCGGCGCGTTGCAGGTGCCGCTGCATCGATCGCCGCAGCCTGCTCAGGGGCCGGCAACATGCGCTCACCGACCGGTGCCGGCGCCACATCTTCCTGGTTGGAGTAACGCAACCAGAGCAGGGCGGCAGCAAACATCGCCACGATCAGCGCGATCCACATCCAAGGCGACGTGGGCGTGTGCTGCGCGCTGGAATCCTGCGGCAGATGCGGCGAGTGGAGGTTCTCGTGGGTGGTGGCAGTCATCGCAAACTCCTTCCGTCACTTGACGACGTGGGAAGTGTTGCCCGAGCCACGGACGAGGAGTGTCAGCGTTGCGTCAACGCCACCGGCAGGGTTCAGTTTGCCTGCCGGAAAGCGTTCAGTTACTGCGTCTTGAAGTCGAACGGCACTTCAATGCTGCCGGGCACGGCCTGGCCGTTGCTCTGTGCCGGAGTGAAGCGCCAGCGCCGCACGGCGTCGGTGGCGGCACGGTCGAGCTCGCGTGAACCACTGCGCTGGATCAGCGTGGTGTTGTTCGGGTAGCCGGTGGCATCCACATCCACGCGTACCACCACCGTACCGGTTTCACCGGCGCGCAGTGCCGCGGCGGGATAGGACGGCGGCGGCGACTGGCCGGCAATCGGCATCGGCTGGCTGTTGCCGGTGGCGGCCGGTGCCGCGCTTGGGGCGGCCGGGGACGGCTCGGCGATCGGGGCGGGCGGCGGCGGAGCGGTTTCGACCAGCTTCGGCGCTTCTTCCTCCACCGGTGCCGGCTTGGCGTCTGGCATGTCGCTGGAACCGGCCGCAGCGGCCAACGGTTCCGGCAGGGGCTCCACCTGGGCGGTTTCCTGCGGGGTCTGTGCTGCCGGGTCGGCGCGGAAGAACTCCTTGTCACGGCCGGTCAGCCAGACCAGCACGAACAGCAGCACGCCCACGCCGAAGGCGATGCCGGCGATCTTCAGGGCGTTGCGCGGGATATGCACAGTGAACGACTTGGCGGACGACGAGCGGGGTGCAGACATGGACCGGACCAGTACGGAATAGCCCGATTCTGCCACGGCGGGAATGAACCGGGCGGCAGAAATCCGTATAACAAGCGATAATCCCGTTCCTGATACCCACCACGACACCTGCCATGCTTGATCCAGCCCTGCTCCGCCACCAGCCCGCCGACCTCGCCGAACGCCTGCGCACCAGCCGCGGCTTCGAGCTCGACGTGTCTGCCCTGGAGTCCCTGGAGGCCGATCGCAAGCGCATCCAGGTGCGGACACAGGAGCTGCAGAGCCTGCGTAACAGCCGTTCCAAGGCCATCGGCCAGGCCAAGGCCAAGGGCGAGGACGTCTCGGCCATCATGGCCGAGGTCGCCGCCTTCGCCGACGAGCTGAAGGCCTCGGAAGTGGCGTTGGACGAGCTGCGCGAGAAGATCGACGCCATTTCGATGGGTATCCCGAACCTTCCGGCCGATGACGTGCCGGCCGGTGCCGACGAGAACGACAACGTCGAGCAGGCGCGCTGGGGCACTGCGCGCCAGTTCGACTTCAAGGTGCTGGACCACGTTGAGCTGGGCGCACGCAACGGTTGGCTGGACGGCGAAACCGCTGCAAAGCTGTCGGGTTCGCGCTTCACCGTGCTGCGCGGCCCGATCGCGCGCCTGCACCGTGCGCTGGCCCAGTTCATGGTCGACCTGCACACCGGTGAGCACGGCTACGAGGAAACCAACGTGCCGCTGCTGGTCAATGCCGATTCGCTGCGCGGCACCAGCCAGCTGCCGAAGTTCGAGGACGACCTGTTCAAGACTGCCGTGGGTGACTCTACGCGCTACCTGATCCCGACCTCGGAAGTGCCGCTGACCAACATCGTGCGCGACGAGATCGTCGATGCCGAACGCCTGCCGCTGCGCATGACCGCTCACTCGATGTGCTTCCGTGCCGAGGCCGGCAGCGGTGGTCGCGATGTGCGCGGCATGATCCGCCAGCATCAGTTCGAGAAGGTCGAGCTGGTCTCGATCAGCCGCCCGGAAGACAGCGACGCCGAACACCAGCGCATGACCCGCTGCGCCGAAGTGGTGCTGGAGAAGCTGGGCCTGCCGTACCGCAAGGTGCTGCTGTGCACCGGCGACATGGGCTTCTCGGCGGTGAAGACCTACGACCTGGAAGTCTGGCTGCCGTCGCAGGAGACCTACCGCGAGATCTCCTCGTGCTCGAACTGTGGTGACTTCCAGGCCCGCCGCATGCAGGCCCGCTGGCGCAACCCGGCCACGGGCAAGCCGGAACTGGCGCACACGCTGAACGGCTCGGGCGTGGCCGTCGGCCGCGCGATGATCGCGGTGATGGAGAACTACCAGAACGCCGACGGCAGCATCACCGTGCCGGAGGCCCTGCGCCCGTACATGGGTGGCCTGGAAACCATCGGCTGATAGCCTGCGCTTTGTGCTGCCGCCCGAGCGCAGGCTCGGGCGCTACGGGGTTTCTGCAGCCCGCAGCTTCTCCAACGGCACCCATCCGGGTTCGCCCGTCTCCGGCGCGCACCACGCCCAGCCATTGAGCGTGCGTTGCCCGCGCAGCAGCTGCCCGGGATCCACATCCAGTTCCCGCGCGCAGTAGTCTTCCGTGGCAAATGCGCCACCCTGCGCATCGCGGCCGATCACCGGCGCCGGCACGAATCCGGGCTGCTGGCCCTCGGCTTCGCACAGGAACCAGTCTTCCCAGCCCTCGGGGCCTTCATAACGTTCGCCCACCACCAGTGCCTGGCCTCGGCGCAGTGTGATCGGGTGCGGAAATTCGCTGCGATGTGCAGTGGTCACGATGTAGTTCATGAACCACTGTACCGCTTCCGCCGGGCATGGCCCGGCGCTACCGGAGCCGGCCGGACCATGCCGGCACCTGCACGGGTTGCGCCGGGCCATGCCCGGCGGACAAGAATCGGCACGCAAAAAAACGGCCCCGCTAAGCGGGGCCGCCAGGGTGGGCCGGGATGGGGGAGGGGATCCCGGCCCGCGTTCAGCGCCTCGACGAGGAGAGAGAGCGGCGCCGAACGCTGGAACGCGTTACGCCGCGGCGGCTTCAGCCGCTTCGTGAGACGGCAGCGCGGCCAGTGCGCCGGCAATGGCGTCTTCGCGGTGCTGCGGCGAGTAGGCAATGCCCTCCGCACGCACGAACTCGATGTCGTTGATGCCCCAGAAGGCGAACGTCTGGCGCAGGAAGGGTTCCTGGAAGTCGGCCGGCGAATCGGTATAGATGCCGCCACGGCTGCTGACCACGATCACCCGCTTGCCACCGGCCAGGCCCACCGGGCCGTTCTCGGTGTACTTGAACGTGCGGCCGGCCACGGCGACGCGGTCGATCCAGGCCTTCAGGGTGGAGGGGATGCTGAAGTTGTACATCGGCGCACCGATCACCACGATGTCAGCCGCCAGGAACTGCTCGAGCACCTGTTCAGCCTCGGCAGCTTCGGCCGCGTCGGTCTTGGCCAGCGAACCACTGCGCAGATGCGGTACCGGATTGGCGTCAAGATCGCGATAATCAACCTGCAGGCCTTCAACCTGCTGCTTGAACCGGGCCACCACGGCGGCGGTCAGGTGGCGGGAGACGGAGTTCTCGCCAAGCACGCTGGCGTCGAGATGCAGAAGCTTCATGGCAGTCACCTATGTTCTGGAGGGAAGGGCGGGTGGCCCCGCCGACGGAGAGAACGATAGGTTGTTGCAAAGGCGGGATAAAGGTGGTTGAATGCCACGTATTGTTCTAGATATGGAACTCGGGCATGCATGACCTGAATGACCTGTACTACTTTGCGATGGTGGTCGACCACGGTGGATTCGCTGCCGCCGAGCGCGCTCTGGGTATCCCCAAGTCGCGCCTGAGCCGCCGCATCAGCCAGCTGGAAACCGACCTGGGCGTGCGCCTGCTGCAGCGCTCCACGCGTCGTTTCGCGGTGACCGACGTCGGCACCAGCGTGCATCGTCACGCGCAGACGATGCTGGCCGAGGCGCAGGCCGCACGCGAAGTGGTGGACCGCCTCAGTGCGGAACCGCGCGGCCTGGTGCGTGCCAGCGTGCCGGTATCGCTGGCGCAGATGCAGCTGCCCAAGCTGCTGCCCAAGTTCCTTGAGCAGTACCCGAAGGTGCGGCTGCAGCTGAACATCAGCAACCGCCGCGTGGACATCATCAATGAAGGCTACGACGTGGCCCTGCGCGTGCGTTCGCGCCTGGACGACGATGGCAGCCTGGTGATGCGCAGCTTCGGCCAAGTGCAGGAACTGCTGGTGGCCAGCCCGAAGTACCTGGATCGCGCTGGCCGGCCGAAGGATCCTGAAGAGCTGACCCAGCACGTCACCCTCAGCATCAGCGAAGACGAAGCCCGCCAGCGCTGGGAGCTGCACGGCCCGGAAGGCGAAGTGCGCCGGGTCGACCTGCAGCCGCGGGTGGCCGGTTTCGACTTCCCGCTGCTGCAGAGCATGGTGAAGGACGGTTTCGGCATCACCATGCTGCCGGAAACCGTGTGCGCCGATGCGGTGCGCAACGGCGAACTGGAAGTGGTGCTGCCGGACTGGTCGCTGCCGCAGGGCGTGTGCCATGCCGTGTTCGCCTCGCGCCGCGGCCTGCTGCCGGCGGTGCGCGTGTTCATCGACTTCCTGGCCGAGCACCTGCCGCCGCAGCTGGAGGCCTCGCGCCTGGATTGCGGTGGCGCCTGTGAAAAGGCCAAGGAGCGGATCAAGGCCAGTGCGCTGGGCGCGCTGGCGGTGGACGCGGGCTGAGGCACCTGGCCGCAACCGCACCGCCAATCTGTGAAACGGTAGCGCCGGGCCATGCCCGGCGTTGCTGCTTTCCGGCCCCGGTCAGTTCCGGCCGAACAGCCGGTCCCAGAAGCTGCGCCGCGGCGGTGCGGCTGGTCTGGGTTCGGCAATGACTGGCGCCTCCAGCACCGCCGTCAGTTCCGCGCTGCGTGGCTTCTTCAGGAAGCGCGCGTAATCCAGATAGCTTGTCACCTTGCTCATGTGCAGGCGCTCGGGCATTGCGGGCAACGCGCCGCCCTGCAGCAGCACCTGCAGTGCCTGTGGGCGGTCCAGGCGGATCGCCTCGAACAGGGCGGTGCCGCCGCAACCCGGCTCGATCTGGTTGGCGCGCTGCGGCGCATCCTTCAACAGCTCTCGCAGCGCATCCGGGTCGTCGCGGTCCACGGCGGCAACGAGTCGTGCCAGTGCTTCGGCTTCTTTGGGCGGAAGACCGTCGCGATAGGCCTGGTCGGCGATCTCGCGATCGTCGCGCCCATCACCGCCCTGGATGCACAGGAAATCGGTGACCAGAGCGACCGGAATGCCGGACGTATCCAGCGCCCAATAGCTCGGATAGACGCCGTCGCCCCAGCCGCTGGTGAACACGACCAGGCCGTGTGGTGAGTCCTCGCCCCAGGGGCGGTATTCGGCGCCGTCATCCAGGCCGTCATGGTCGATCAGCGCATCCGACCACGCGTTGTCTTCGTCGCCACCGGCCTGTTCAATCAAGGCCAGCAGCGCCTGCTGGGTGTCGGTGTCCATGAAGCAGCCGATGCCGGCGTCGACCGGATAGCCAATGAAGCTGTCCTCATCCAGTCCAGTGAGGTCCTGCGTGGTCCAGCGTGCCATCTGCCAGTGCAGGGCAGACGCAGTGAGGGCTTCGCGGGGCTTGAACCAGACCACGGCCAGTGCCGGGCGGCCGCTGTGCACGATGATCTCGACCGGATGCCGGCCCAGCGGGGCAGTGTAGTCGGCCAGCGCCGGCGCCTCGGCCTGGACCAGCGGATCGCAGACCACCACATGCCCACTGCTGACCGGCAGGTGCCCGGCGAACGTGCGGTGCAGGGCCACTGCGGCCAGCTGGGTGTCGTCCAGCAGGGCGGTGCGCAGGTTGGCCAGATCGAGGTGGGCCATGGGGAGTCCGATTGCGGTGAAGGCCCCACCGTGCCGGATGCGAAGGGCGGGGGCAAGGGTGGTCTTGGGCAAATGCCCTTCACGTGCGAGAATACGCCGCTGCCCGGGCGACCGGGACCCGATTGGAGAGATGGCCGAGCGGTTTAAGGCACCGGTCTTGAAAACCGGCGAAGGGTTAAACCTTCCGTGGGTTCGAATCCCACTCTCTCCGCCAATCCTTAGTAAGTGTTTGTTTTTAAACGACATTTTTTAAGGTCTTGAAGGGCGGCTTGGGGCACAAATCGGGGCACAACTCCGATGCGATTACCAAGCTATCTCACTCGCTCTTCCACAGGTCGTTACCAGTTTCGCATGCGCGTTCCGACGGACATGCGCGGTATCGTCGGCAAACCTTTCGTCAAGCATCCCTTGGGCATCCAACTGCATAGCGCAAGAGTGGCTGCCTTGGCCATCGCGCAGCGTTATGCTCAAGCATTCGATGCCATCAGGGATGGGTGCATGACCAAGAAGGGACTCACGGTTGAGGATGTTCTGCGCAGCGTCGCGGAGAACGGCTCCCGGCGTTATGAAATTGACTTGCCGGGCTTCCGTCTTCGGACCACGGATGCGGCCGACCATGCTCGAGCAATGGAGGCGCTGGAAGAAATCGGCAAGTTCCACTTCCGTGATACGGGTGCAGTTCCGGCGGCGGCTGGGCCAAACCCGTTGGAATCAGCGGCGGCGCAGCCCCTGCCATCTGAGACCATCAGCCTGATCGATGCGAAGCGAATCTGGCAGGATAAAGTCGCCGCCGAGGACATCGAGGTCAAAACGGTCGGCATCAAACTGCTTCCCGTGACAGAGCTGATCGAGTTCTTGGGCGCCGAGCGCGAGCTGCACACCATCACGCGGCCTGAGATGGCCCGCTTCTACGACCATTTGGCCAAGCGCGGGTTAACGCGTTCTACGCTCAACAATCGCCAGAGCTACCTCGCAGGAAAGAGAGGATTCTTCACTTGGGCAATGGCTTCAGGCTACGTGCTCAAGGGAGACAATGTCGCCGCAGGTCACGTCAGCGTTTCGATGGCGGAGAAGCGCAAGCGCAGAAAATTTGGCTTCCAGGCCTTTACCTTGGATCAGGTTCATCAACTCTTCGCGCCTGATAGCTTCAAGCAGCTTTCAACGGGAGCGCGCTGGGCGGCTTTGTTGGGCCTGTATACGGGCGCCCGGGCAGGTGAGGTGGGGCAGCTGTTTACCCTGGACGTCAAGGAAGAGGAGGGAATCCCGTGCATACGGTTTACCGATGAGGGGGAGGATCAGCGATTGAAGACCGATGTTTCCAATCGGGTCGTCCCGTTGCATCCCGACCTGATCAAGCTTGGTTTCTTGGACTACGTCGCCGAACGAAGGGAGAGCGGGGACTGGCGATTGTTTCCGCAGGCTGACAGTAAGGCGAAGAATGGTGCGGGGAACTGGATATCGAAGGCGTTCAGCTACTACCTCCAAAAGCACAGTGGTGGGTGGTCGAAAGCGAAACGTGGTTTCCATAGTCTCCGAAAGACCGTGATTCAGGAGATGCAGGGCAGCGGTGTGGCCTCTGAGATGCGAGCCCAAATCGTCGGCCACGAATTGGACGACGAACACCACGCGACTTACAGCAGGCCCTTTACGGTGAGTGAGAAGCTCAACGGTGCCGGAGGAACGCCAGCTTTGGGTGTCCTAGATTACGGAATCGACCTGGAGGCGCTGCGCACCCTGCCGGCGCGCAAGGTCGGGCGGCGAAGCAGCAATGCTGCCGCGCGCTCTTCAAAGGTCGGCCGTAAGGGGAGCGAGCCGAACTAATGGCCCTTACTGCTGCTGATGCTTACCGCCGCGCCATCGATCGCTTTCTCGGCAAGCTCTCTGGCACCGAAAACGTGGGCCAGATGGAGAAGAAGATCGCAGACCATTTGCGCCTAGCGAAACAGCGGCCCAAGGTGGACGTGGCGTTGAGCTTCAATGAGGCCGCTGGGGTGTTGGCGATCAGCACGGCCCAATTGCAACACCTCTTGAAGGAACACTCCCCAAAAGGGACGCTGTTCACGGTGAAGGGAACTCGCAAGCGCTCGACCACCCTTGTTCCGTTGATGGCCTGGGCAGCCGAGCTCAAGGCTAAGGGCCTGTGGAAGCCGTTGAGCGAACGGGGCGTTGCGATCGACACCCTCCTAACTGCAGAACTGCCGTTTCTGGTGGCCAAAGGGTCCAAGGCTAAGCAGTTCTTCCTGGAGCCACTGACTGACCAACCCATCAGCGATGCGTTAATTCGCCAGCTCCAAGCATTGGGCGTGCAAATAGGGCTTGGGATTCGGGTCTGCACGCTGACCGAGGCCTTCGCCCAGCCTTGGCAAAACCCTGACGTCAAGCGCCAGTGGGTGGACGCATTCAACAACGCAGCCCAAGCCCAGGCCAGCCGTCTGCGGGACCTGGCTCAGCAGCTCGACGCCTCGCGAGCTGGGGTGATCGAACAAGCGCTGCACGAACGCCTGCAGCCGGCGCCTCCAAAGATGCCCGACAAGCGCAATGGGCGAATGTAACGGCTGCTAACGGATATTGGAGGCCTCCAATATCCGTATCGATGGAGGCTCTCAGTTCGGATGATTACTCCAACGCCTCGGTGGTCGGGGCGATGGAGCAAGCCGATGGGCCTCGATATGTATGCGGTCAAGACCCGCACTGATGTGCGAGATCGCACTCAAGAACTATTTTTCTACTGGCGAAAGCATCCGAACCTTCATGGTTGGATGTTCAAGTTGCACAGTGCTAGGACGGGGCAGGTTGATCCCTTCGATTTCAACCAAGTTCCCGTATTCCTTGGATTGGACGATCTTGATGCGTTGGAACAGGCTGTGCTGAACGATGATTTGCCTTATACCCAAGGCTTCTTCTTCGGTGAATCGGATCCCGATCGAGCTGAAGAAGATCTGGACTTCATTGCGCAGGCCCGCGCATTGATCAACGACGGTTGGGACGTGTTCTACAACTCTTGGTGGTAACCCGCCGCCAGCAGCGCCTCTCGGGCTGGTTCAAGCCCAACTCCCAAAACCCATTCTTCAACGCGGCAACGCAGCCGTGCTGACGGAGCCTTGCCTGGAGAATCCTCATGCAGCCCAAGTCCAACGTTCTGCCGTTCAACGCAGCAACCCGCTCCAAGCGCCTCGTAGCGGCTAAACCCACCCGGCTCACCTCCGTTTGCTACAAGGCAAGCGACAAGGCCCACACGAGCGTCGATTGGTATACCCCGCCTGCCATCGTCAGGGCGCTGGGGGGAAGGCGCGGCTTTGACCTCGATCCTTGCACGCCCGAAGACCCGTCGCGGCTGCCCGCACCCACGGCCAGCCGGATGATCCCGCCGAGCCAGGACGGCTTGGCTACGCCGTGGCCCAAGCAGGCATTCGTGTGGATGAATCCGCCTTACGGAAAAGGGATTGAGAAGTGGTTGAGCAAGCTGGCCAACCACCCCGGCGGCGGTATCGCCCTGGTGCCGGTCAACATGGAGACGGGATGGATGCACGACTGCGTGCTTTCCCACCCCAACGCGACGGCGATCCTGTTCACCCGTGGGAGGCTGAGGTTTGTGCGTCCCGACGGAACCACCGGCACGGCAGCGCCGTCGGGATCGTTGGTGGTGACTTACGGCAAGCGCGCCGCCGATCACCTTCAGCAAGCGCAGGCGAGCGGTGCGTTGCACGGGAAGTTCTTTGCCATCCAGCGGGTAGGGCAGGTGGCCACGGCGAACCAGGAGAGCTCCAATGGCTGATCGCTGGAACGTTGTTGTCTTGGGCCGCGCGACGGCCGAATTGGAAATCCGAATCGACGCGGACTCAGAGGCGGCAGCCTTGGAGATTCTGAACTCGATGGGAGTGGCTGACATTCATGCCGGTGGCTGGCGTACCGAGTTGGAGGAGATCTACGGCTTTGTGGAGGTCATCAGCCCCGATGGTTCCGAACGCGAAGATCTCAACTGGCCTTGTCCAACCATGCGCCACCACCTCAACTATTAGGAGGAGCCGATGGGAACTTACGAATTCGTCGTCCGGGGTGACTACTTGGTGAGCAAGGTGATTGAGGTCTTTGCCCAGACCCAGTCCGAGGCAATGGAGGCATTCGCGCGACT
This sequence comes from Stenotrophomonas sp. 1L-E-5-B-C3, assembly GCF_057292075.1. NCBI lineage: Bacteria > Pseudomonadati > Pseudomonadota > Gammaproteobacteria > Lysobacterales > Lysobacteraceae > Stenotrophomonas > Stenotrophomonas sp. 1L-E-5-B-C3. Next base: position 448,466 of record NZ_JBXAWS010000001.1, on the reverse strand, counting down.
GTCCTTGGCGGAGTTGGATGCCATCGATTGGCACCATGGCGCCCTTACGATTGAAGAACACGTGGTGGTGACGGAGGTGGAAAGCGGGAGGGAGTTTCAGCATCCGTTCTTGACCGATCGCAAGCGCGAGCAACTGGAGTGTTTGGCCGAAAATGAGTAGGAACTTCCGGCTGCTGGTCTTCCACTAGCCAGCAGCGATCGAAGGCCAGCAGGAAGACCAGTAGTGCAAGGTCGTTGAATCCCAAGGGATTTCTGCGACTAAAAGTGCGCTGCTGGCTTGCTGGCTTTCGATTCAACTCCCCTGTGCAAATGCGTCCAAATCGCATGGAAAGTGTTGGTATCTCAAATTTCAAAACCGATTCTTTTTTGACCCAGCAGACCAGCGGAACGGTTTTCTATGAATGCAAAGCTTTTGGAATCAAGGGTTTGTAGCTGCTGGTCTTCCTGCTGGTCTTCTCTTTCTGCTGGCTAATGGAAGACCAGCAGGGAAGGGAAAGCCAGCAGAACAGGGCTTCCGGAAAAAGTGCGAGAGATTCCGCAGTTTTCGTGTTTAGTCAAAAACCGTGGGTTGCGGAAAGCTCCTGGAGTGGTTGAGTGGAAGTGTCCCCCATGTGGGACACACCAAACCTTTCACCTTCGGAGTTGCCACCGTGAACGCCGCCACCCATCCCTCGTCGCCGCCGACTTACAGCATCCGCGCCAGCGTGAAAAAGCACGTTCGGATCAAACGCCCCTTGGCCGAACGCCTTCGTCTCGCCGCGGCCGAAAACGAGATGACAGAGAGCGAGTTCATTCGCCGCGCCTTGGAAACCGCTCTCCCGCGCGCTGCCTGAGCAAGCCTGTCCCCCCACAACGACAAACCCCCACCGGCCAGGGCGAGGGTTTGAGAGGAGCCAACAACAATGTCTACAACCAATGTGTCCCCAAAAGGGAAGGCTGTCAACCCGACGACGGAAGAGCCAAGCAACATCGTGCCATTCGAAGCGTCGCGTTTCCTGGGTGCGGAAGCCTCCGCCCGCAAGGTCAACCTGGAGGCAGAGGAGCACAAGCAGCTCTACCGCCACTCGGTTGATCGAGAGGGCCAGCGCAAGCCACCGTCGCTCCCCATCCTGTTTGCCCGCCGCACCACCGAATGCGTCGATCGCTTGTGGGCGTGCCAAGCCACCAGCGGCACCGGCGAGATCGTACACCATTGGAACGGTACCTACTGGCAAGCGATCAGCGACGCGGAAGGTGTGGGTGTGGCATCCGATTGGATCGACCGCAACGCCGATTTCGCGGGCAGCCCCAAGCTCGCCAAGGACTGCTGGGACATGGCTTCCCTTCGGCTGCGCCAGAAAAACCCCATGCCAGCCCAAGCCAAGCGGGCCATCGTGCCGGTGGCAGACGGCTACGTGGAAATCCTTCCCGGCGGTTTCCATGTGCTCGCTCCTGATCCCGCCTTGGGCATGACCCACGCGGTCAGGGTGGCCTGTGGTGGCAGGCAGGGCCATGCATACAAGCCCCAGCCTTTGCCGGCTGACTCGCGATTCGCCAAGTTCCTCCGCCAAGCCCACGACGACCCGCGCGTCATCGACCTGCTCCAGGAGCAGTGCGGCATGACCCTGTTGCCGGGTGTCTACAGCCAGGCCGCCTGGTGGCACGGCGTCGCAGGTTCTGGCAAATCCACCCTGGCGGAAATCGTGGAAGCGATGCACCGTCAGGTGGCCCGCTGCAACCTTGAAACTTTGGGCGACCGCTTCAGCCTGGAACCCATGATTGGCGCCAGCCTGATCCTGGTGGACGAAGTGGAGTGCGAGAAGTGGGCCGAAGGTCGGTTCAAGACGATGGTCTCTGGCAATGGCATTGGCATCGACCGGAAGAACCAGAAGCAGCTGGCGAGCTACCATTCCACGGCCAAGTGGATCATCACGTCCAATTCGGCCCCCTTCATCCGCGACAAGAGCAACGGGGTGTGGCGCCGCCTCACCGTCGTGCACTGGAAGAAGGCGGTACCGGTCAACCAGCACGACCCTGATCTGGTCAAGAACATCCTGGCAGAGGAAGGCCAGCTTGTGCTGGACTGGATGCTCGAAGGCGCCCGACGCATCGTGGCCCGTGGTAGGGCGTTGTCCGACACCGACGCCGACATGCCCGAAGCCGTGCGCGCAGCGAAGCTGGCCGCCCGCCATGGCAGCGACCAGGTCATGGCTTGGGCTCAAGCCGAGCGCGTGGTGCGCATTGAGACGGATGAGTGCACGCTTTCCATGCGGCAGGTCTACGAGAACTACAAAAACTGGGGCTACCGACAAGGGCTGGCGGACATCGATCTCCTCACCGGTCGCCAGTTCTGGCGAGGCTTGAAAGAGATGGGCCTGGACGACGGCGCCCGCTCGAACCGTCGCATCAATGGCAAACAGGAAGAATGCGTGCGCCTGCGAATCAACGGAGCAGCCACCGTCGGCGAGGCCTGTGGCGATCTGCCGTTGAGATCATCGGCGACCGTGACAGCACTGCGCGTGGCGCAGGAGCGCTCTCAGTCTTTGGAGCCTTGGGAAACCGATGTGACGCCCACCCTCGAACAGCAAGGGGCTCGGCAGGAAGAGATGGAGCGTCGATTCGACCGCTTGAGCGCTCAGCAGCAGGCGGCTGAGATGGGAGCTCTCCATGCCGATGCGTTGAGGGAGGAGGCAGGGCGCACCAGAGCCAAGGCAATCCAACTCCAGCTGCAGGAACGTATCAATGAACTGGAGATTCGTGCGCTGTTCGGTGAGCCGTTGGCGGGCCGAGAAAGCAGCGAAACCCAAGGTGGCGGAAAGGTGGGAGATGGGGATGCGCGCCAACGGCGGTCGTAAAGGCGGGGCCAAATCCGTGTTCCCATCTTCCGTATCAGCTCTAGCCAATGGATTGGTCGGTGACGCTAACGGTCCAGCCCGGACTTGCCAAATCCGTATCCTGTCGCATGCTGAAACCATGACCCCTTCCGATGCCTTTGTAGACGACAGCATGGACCGCCAGGACTCCCTGGCGGCGTCCCCCCGTTTCACCGTGCAACGAACCCCCGAGGGCATCCGCGTGCAGCTCCAGGAGGGCGACGGGGGCCCCGGCACCGCTTTGACCATCGAACGGGCCTTGGCTTTGCTGGAGAACCTGTTGGAGCAGGGACGCGCCGTCACCATTCACGATTGAAGTTTCCAGCCTAACCCCCTTGGCGTTGCCGACAGGCGCCTTTCCTTGCCTTCCAGGAGAGCCTGCCCGTGTCCGATGCCACCCCCAACGAAAGCTTCCTTCAGCGTCATTCCCGCGACGTCGTCGAGCGCTTGATCCGCCAGATGGAGGAGGGCACCGGTCCCTTTCTCAAACCCTGGGACGCCCGCGTGGACCTCGGGTTGCCCATGAACCCCACGACTGGCAAGAGCTACCGGGGCGGAAACCTGCTCCACCTGTGGGCCCTTCAGAGCGCCTGGGACACCCAGGACAACCGGTGGATGACTTACAAGCAAGCCGCGGCCGTGGGCGCTCAGGTGCGCAAGGGCGAGAAGGCCAGCGTGATTGAGTATTGGGATTGGTCGCGGGTGGAGGAGGCCAAGAAGAGCGGGGACCCCGACCTCATCGCCAAGGCCCACCCCAAGGTCTTCTTCCCACGCGTGTTCAACGCGATGCAGATCGATGGGTTGCCGGCACTGGTCCTGCCAGCCGCGCGCCCAGAGCCCGACATTCACCAGGCCTGCGAAGCGGTGCTGAGAGACAGCGGAGCCGAGATCCACCACGACGGGGGCAACCAAGCGTTCTACCGTCCGATGACCGACAGCATCCACTTGCCCCAGCGCAACACCTTTCACTCGGCCAGCGGCTACTACGCCACCGCGTTGCACGAACTGGGCCACTGGACCGGCTTTCCCACCCGCCTCAACCGCGATCAGAAAGGGGCTTTTGGGAGCATCGACTACGCCAAGGAAGAACTGGTCGCGGAGGTGTCATCCATGCTGATGGGCGAACGCCTGGGCATTGGCCACGATCCCACCCAGCACGCGGCTTACGTGAAGTCGTGGATCCAAATCCTCCGGGACGATCCCCGGGAGCTCTTCCGAGCCGCGGCGGCGGCCGAGCGGGTGGTGGAGTTCCTGAAGGTGCCCGAGTTGGTTCGAGAGCCGCTCCAGAAGGTTGAGCAGCAGCGGCAGTCCGTGGCGGCCAATCTGCATGAGATCGAAAAACATGCCGCCAACGACCGGTCTCGATCGCGCTTCAAGGCAAGAGGGGCGCGCCTGAACTTGGCAGTTTGATTCGTGAACAAGCGACTGAACGCGCACCCGCCTGTCGGGAGGCAGCAGGGTGCGCGACAGTGGCTGACAAATTCTGGTTATTTATTCTTCGACAGCACGTCCATGCGCAGGAGCATCTGCTTGAGAACGTCGATGACGGAAACCTCGTCAGCATCCTTGGCCGGAGCCAGGGCAAGTGCCCAGTTGCGGACCGATGGGCTCAAGTCCTCTCCCAGTTCCACCACCAAGTCCTGAAGGTCGTCTAACGGCAGATAGGCCGTCGCAGCCAAGATATCATCGAGCTTTCCCGACAGGTCTTCTTCGTGTGCCTTCCGAAGTTCTCTCGCGGTGGCTCCGCGCTTTCTAAGCTCGGCGGCGTGCTCCACCTTGATCTCTTCAATCTTTGCTTTCGCTGATTTGCTCTTCTTGCGAACGGCGCCGCGAACAATGTCACGCACCAGCTTGGCGTCGTGCGTGTCTGTAAGGCTGGCAATGAGTGTGTCACTTTTAACGCGTGCCGGTCGGTAGACGCGGACCTTGCTGACCTCATCCCCCAGCACTCGCTGCGTCCACTTTTCCATCGTCTCCTTTGCCTTCTTTTGACCGGTTAGAGGCGACGGAACGTTCTTGAGGCGTGGTTTACCTTCGAAGTCCACCAGCAGGCCATAAGTCTTGAGGATGCGGTGGCTGTAGGTTGTGTCGGACATCCAATTTCCCCCTGTGAGTGATCCTGCAATTTTGCCAGTTCCGTAGACGGTTTGGCAGGTTGAGGGAGAGCGTTCCCACATCATCACAGGTTGAATGTCGATCAGGAACATTGCACGACAGGAGAGCTTGCCGGTTTCAGATTCCTTGCCAGACGCGGAGGGGCGAGAGAGAAAGGGGAAGAAATGGCCAGTCTGATCTACGTGCAGTAACAGAAATTCCGATCCGTGTGCTATCGAGCATGCGCGAACCCATCGTGCATCCCAACGTGTAGGCGCGGACTGCACCGCACTCCGCCGGCTGCTAGCCCTGCATGAACGGCCTCAGTGCGCTCGGGTTTGAGCGTCACGCCGCACTCTGGCTGCGCCAGCGGGGCATTGAGGTCAACGTGGCCTTTTGGTCCAAGGGCTTGAGCCACAAGTTGGTAAGAGCGGCCACCAAGGTTGCTAGCTTGGATGGCCACTTGCAGACATTGACGAAGCCTGCGCGACGTAGAGGGAAACCGCTTGTGGCAGTGGGCCAGGCAGAGCGGTTACTTCTTGGATGCCATGCGCTGGTAGAGCTTGTAGACGCCGAACATCGCCGCACCACCCGCAATTGGTGCAGCCGCGACCACCCCCAGTCCAGCAAGCATGCCACCGCCCACAACGCTCCCGACGGTTGCCAAGCCGGAGGTCACGGCGGCTGCACCGGCGGTCCCGGCCGCTGCACCACTGGTTACGCCGAGGATCGCAGAAGTTGCGCCAGCGACGGCTCCGCCGCCGGTCGAAATCGCGGCACCTGCGGCCGATGAACTCTTCTTCCTTGCCATACATTTCCCTGTTGGTTTTGAGTTGTGGGCAGAATCATCGCCTGAGCATCAATCTCTGTCCATATGCTTCATTTTGTCGCTTTTCCGTCAATTTAATGACGCGGACTGCAGTCTGTGTAACCGCGCTCCGAAGCCCCCCCCCTTGCGCATTCCCAGAATCGATCTATGCATAGGTGAACCTACTCACGAAATGGAGGTGCACCTTGAAACCCATCGTTCTGGCCCTTGCATTGGCGTTGTCTGCTCCGGCCGCCTTTGCCGCCGATTCCACCTCCGCTCGCCGTTACGGTTCGTCCGAGGCCCTATCCGTCCAGGACGCCCGACTGGGCGAGGTCCTGATGGTTCGCACGGTTCAACTGACGTCCGACCAGCGTCTGAACGCCGGCTCCGCCATCGGGGCGGCCGTTGGTTATGGGGCTGCTAACCAGGTCAAGAACCGGGAATACCGCAATGCAGCCCGGGTGACCGGTGGCGTCATCGGTGCGGCTGCCGGAACCGCGGTTCAAAAGGGCCTCAGCGGCCGGCGTGCGGTGGAGATCTACGTGCGCGATCTGTCCGATCGCCGCCAGCGCGTCCTCGCGGTGGTCCAAGACGCCGATGTGGATGTGCGCGAAGGTGATCGGGTCTTCTTGGTGGGGAAGGGTAAGAAGACCCGGGTGGTGCCGCTTGATGCTTCGCCGGTGCGCATTGGCGATTATTCGTGCGGAAGCCCTTGTGCCATTGGCATCAATGCCCGGTCGGACAACAACAGCGCTCGCGTGCGCGTGGGGCCGTAAGGATGCACAAAAGCGAACACGTTGGTGGAGGCGTGTATTGCGAAGGCACGGCTTGCGGGCTTCTGGTTGAGCTCATGAAGCGGCCATCCGTTGCCCACCGCCGCTCCGAAGTCGCCCGGATGGTCCGAGAGGGACACGGCCGCGCCGCCATCGCCCAAGCCCTGGGCGTTCCATCGCCCGTGGTGAGCGCCGATCTGGCCCACCTGGGGTTGCGTCAAAAGCCCCGGCGCCCACTGGCTGACCAACACGCTCTGGTGGTGCGCCTCCTGGAGCAGGGGAACAACGGCCCTGCAATTGCCAAGCGCCTGGGCGTGACCCGACAGGCAGTCCACGCTTACCTGCAGGCCCATGGCCTGCTCCCAACCCAGAGGAGGATCCCATGACCGTTATTCTGGTGGTCGTGCTGTTTGAGCTCGCCATGTTTGCGATCACCTTCGGAATCGCGTGGCTGTGCGCGTCCAAAGCCCGCAGCGCACGCAGGGGCTGGGAGGCGTTCCAAGCCGGCCAAGAGGACGCCCCATCCGTGGTTGCGTTGATGTGGCATTTGGCCGTGTTCTACGCGTGCTTGGCACTGCTGGCTTACCAGCTACAGCACGTGGTGAGCCAAGTCTGGTTGGATCCTTCCAACCTATACCTGTCATCCACGCTGGCTCTTGTCGTTTATTCGATCGCATGCGGGCTGCTTCACGGCAGCGGGCTGGCGCGGAGGCGGGCATGAGAACGAGTCACGGTCGGTTGCGCCCAGACCCCGTCGACGCCCGCCCACGCCACGATGGGCTGTTCCAAGGCGAAGACACAGGCGAAGAGATTCACGAAGAGCGTGACCCGTTGCTTCAAGCGCTTTACACCGAATCGCTCCATGCCCGCGGGGACGTGGACGCTGTCGATCGCTTGCTGGATGCCCACCGGGAGGCGTTTGGGGAGCCCGAGCAAGTCGCCTATGCCCGTCAGCAAGACGAACGCCATGATCGGACGTTGCCATTGCCGAGCGGTGGCCTGCCGTTGAGGCCGTCCACGGAGCGCTACCTAGAGGAGCATCGGTCATGGAACCCGCCGACCGCCAAAGAGGCCGCCATCGCACGTTCCAGGGGTCCCACCATGGTGCTCGAAGGGAAGGCATGGCGCGCTGAAGACGACGTTGCCGAGGTTACGGTGGAGGCTCCCAAGGACGACCCGTGGCAGCGGATGCGTTGAGTTCGTGTCTCAGCTGGAGAGACAGTTGGGCACCATCATTGCTGCTAGGAACACGGTGTTCCCTTCGGCTATCCTGCCCAGGGTATCCATCACTGGTATTGCTAACAACAGGGGGCGTTATGGCAAGCGTGACAGTAAGGACGCGGGATGAGCTGGAAGCGGCCAAGAATGCAAAGGCGCAGCAGATTGTGGTTGTGGGCAAGTTGGCAGACGACCTGAAGAAGACGCGCAAGTTCGCCAAGCTTGGTGCCGTCGGTGTTGCAGCAATCGTTGCTGCAGTTGGGCTCGCTCCAGTAACGGCTGGGCTCAGCACGCTCAGCCTGGGGGCGGTCGCGACAGTCACTGGAGTCGAGATCATCGGCATCATCACCGCCGCAAGCCTTGGTCTCTCTTTGATCCTCGCAATCTACAAAGGCTACGATGTGGAATACGAGGCTGGCGGAAAGGTCATTTTCAAGCGCAAGGAAGGAAAGTGATGCCCGGCTTCGTTCCAGGGGCGCCTTACCTTTTTGTTTGCGAGAAGTGCAGTCATCACTTTCAGCGGAAGATCAACTTGGGGCTCTTCTGTCCGGCATGCAAGTCGCTGTCCGTGAAGCCTCGTTTGGTCTGTAAGTAGTGCTCGTTGGCCGCCATAAAGTTGGCGGCCACTTCCAATGACCGGTCGAATCGGGTTTAACATCGCGGTCTCAGGTGCCCCGTAACCCTTTTGCTTCAAAGCGCTCCAGTATCGCCGTCACGGCTTCTGCGGCACGGTCCGGTGACGCATCTATGCGTTCCAAGCCCGTCATGGCGACGGGCAACGGCGCATTCGGATCGGTCGTGGCCACCACGGCCAGGACTCTTCCTCGGATGGTGTCTTCCACCGTGGTCCATTCGTCGGCGAGACGCTGGGGTTTATCGGTGAGAAGGACCACCATGACGGGGCCGGGTGTCAGCAGGCGGTTGGAGCGTCCCCGAAGTGCTGCGCTGTTGTGGACATGGATGGCCCGGCGGTGCCCATCTTCGGTCAGTTGGACCAGGACGCTGTGGCAGCTCGGCGCGCCCATCTCGTTGCAAACGATGTGGATGCGACCCTTGGCCCATTCCTGAAAGCCCACTGAGGAGGGCGCCAACTCATCGCTGGTAAAACAAGCCTCCACGAACCGTCGGCCTGCGAGGCTCAGTCCTTTCTCTTCGATCAGGCCCCAGCGTTCAAAGGTCTGGCGATTGATGCTGCTTTTCGACTGCAGTCCAAGGAATTCTTTTGGGTCCAGGTTACCCCCGCCGGTGCCAGGAAACACGTGGTGACGCTCGGTGATTAAAGCGCGTCGCAGAAGATCGACCTGGCCAAACGACAGGTCGCTCAGCGCCTTAATGAAGTGGCGCTTGAGATGGCCTGCGGTTTTGCCGGTAGCGATTGAACAGGCAAGGCGGCCATAGACGGTGGCCTTCTCGGCCTCGATGTCCATCTCCAATGCCCGCAGCATGGCCAGAAAATCTTCCGAGGTCATGGCCTCCGCGTTCTCGGGGAACACCTGACCCTCAAGCGCGGCACGGGTGAACTCCCGGTAGCGCTCCTCAGTGCGCTTGGCAAGCCAGGCGGCGATGAATTTTGGGCCCTTCGAAAGAAGGGCGAACGGACCGGAGATTTCCTCCAGGGGGGCAAGGTCAGGGTAGTCCATCGGGGTCTCGTGACGGTTTGCGGGTCCAGGTAGCTCATCCTCAAGCCTTCAAGCCCGTTCTTCAATCCTCCGGTTGAATTCCCCATTGGCAACGCGCGTGAGCTCGAACAGGTTGAGCGCTGGGAGCGCTGCAAGGCTAGTCTGCGCGCGAAGGTCGAGCATCCGTTCCGGGTGATCAAGCGGCAGTTCGGCTACACCAAGGTGCGCTATCTCGGCTTGATCAAGAACACGGCACAGGTGCTCACCCTGTTCGCGCTGTCCAACCTGTGGATGGTGCGCCGGAAGCTGTTGGCGGCACAGGGGTAACTCCGTCTTGAGGTGCCCGCAAGGGCACTTCGAGAGCGGAAAACATGGCAGTCCGCCGCGTCTGAAGGCCCAGGATGACTCCGGCGCTGAAAACCCACGACTCAGTGTGAATTGATCAGACCATCCCTATTTCTACTTTTGGCCGCTGCTAAAAATGGGGGGATTACCCGACGAGCTCCGCCAGGCCGCTTTTGACGAGCATTGGGACGACGAGACAAATTAAGATGAGTGGAAGGAGGACGCCCGCATCGACAGCGGCAAGACTACGAGGCCTTCCTGACGGCCGCGACCGAGTATCCGCTCCACTTCGCTGTTGCATGCGGCGATGCAGAATGGGCCGGTGACCTGCTCAAGGCTGGACGCACGCCTCAGGATCCCGATTTAGAAGGAACAACGCCCACGGATCTTCTGGGGCGGCCAGGTAATGATCAATCCGATCAGGTCATTCGTGCCCACAACCGATCCAAGCTTTTTGACGAGCTCCTTCCCGCTGCCAATGCTTGGAAGCCACCGGAAGGCGGATTTGGGGCCGACGCCAAACGTCAAGTCGGTGCGGCCATGAAAGCCCAGGGTGAGGAAAGGGAAGCCAGAAGCCTCGAATCCGACAACGGTTTTGACATGGAAAAAGAAAGGCGGCAAGAGCCGTCTTCTTCTATTTAATTCCCTTGCGAGGTTCTGATTTTCTGCTAATGGTGGGAGGTCAAAATACTATTGTGGAGGTGTGGGTTGAATATTTCGAATCTCAAAGACGTTCTTCTGAAGCAAATCGGGCTTACCAAAATCCCCGCTGATGTGAACGCAAGGGATGAAGATTGGCTGGATCAAACGCCACTTCATGATGCGCATCACCCGCGCGAAGTTCGGAGGCTGTTGGATGCTGGGGCTGACATCGAAGCGAGGGATGGCCTTGGAAATACGCCGCTTCATTCTGTGACAAGCGAGGGAGCCGTGATTGAACTGATCAAGGCCGGGGCAGACATCAATGCGCAGAATAACCAAGGGGAAACACCGCTTTTTAACGCGAGAGGGCAAGGGGATGCCAGGGCGTTGATTGCGGCCGGGGCAGACATTCATGCGCGCGATAACCGAGGGAAAACGCCCCTTTTCGGAGCGAGCGAAGGGGCTTTAAGGGAGCTCGTGAAGGCTGGCGCTGACATCAACGCTCGCGACACCCAAGGGAACACCCCGTTGTTTGGCGCACACAACGACAGTCTCAAAGCGTTGCTGAAGGCGGGAGCGGATGTCAGCGCGAGGAATAATGAAGGGCAAACCCCTCTCTTCCGAGCAACCGGGCAGACGGAGGCCCGCGCCTTGATTGCGGCCGGGGCAGACATCCTAGCCCGGGATAACCGAGGGCGAACCCCTCTCTTCGAGGCGAACACGGGCGCGCTTAAGGAACTTCTGAAAGCAGGCCTTGATCCCGCGGCGAGCGATGACCAGGGGAATCAACCGCTGCATATAGCCAGGGACCCCGAGGCGGTGGCCTTGCTCACCCGTGCAGGCGCAGACGTCATTGCACGGCGAATGGACGGCCAGGCGCCGATCCACCGTGCGATTTTTCCAGAGACGATTGAAGCGCTCGCCAAGGCAGGGGCGGATATGAACGCCCAAGACAACAACGGGAATACCTCTCTTCATGCGGGCCGCGATGCCACTGTCTGGAGTGCGCTGATTGAGGCGGGCGCAGATCCCCACATCCAAAACCAAAAGGGCGAAGCGCCGATCAACAGCGGCAAGCCATTTTTCAACGACTTGCGGGCTCAAGAGAGGGCCAAGCTCCTGGTCAGCCTGCTCCCGCCCGCCAACGCTTGGAAGCCACCGGAAGGCGGGTTTGGGGCCGATGCCAAACGCCAGGTTGGTGCGGCCATGAAGGCCCACGGGCAGGACAGCCAAACCCAGGAAGCCCCTCGCTTGCGAGCGCGCTTCTAAGCCCAAGGGAAAGGCGGCGAAAGCCGCCTTTTTCTTTTCTAGATCCCGTTGCGCAAACCAAACCTTTTGTTATGGGTAGTGCAACCCATTCATGAAAGGAGGCCTCATGCGCGTCTTGGTTCTTTCTCTGGCCCTTGTCGGCCTGCTCCCACTGACCGCCTCCGCCGCAGACACCACGCCCGCCCGTGGCTAATCCCGCGCCGGTGGAGAAAGCAAGTGAAGCGAGCCAACGACATTCGGGCCCAATACCAGCTGGCCATGGACGATGAGGGCATCCTCTTGGCCGCCTCGCACATCTTGGAGCGTCGCCTGCAGCGCCACGAGGCCATCACCGACCCCTCCAGTGCCAGCAACTACCTCACTGCCCGCTGCGCGCACCTGGATCACGAAGTGTTTGGCACGGTGTTCCTGGACGCCCGCCACCGCATCCTTGCCACCGAGCACCTCTTTCAAGGCACCATCGATGGGTGCGAAGTCCATCCCCGCATCGTCGCCAAGAAGGCGTTGGACCACAACGCCGCCGCGGTCATCTTCTTTCACAACCACCCCAGCGGAAACCCCGAGCCCAGCGTTGCCGACCGCGCCATCACCGACCGCCTCAAGCAGGCCCTTGCCCTTTTCGACATTCGAGTGCTGGATCACCTTGTGATCGCGGGCACCTCGCACGTGTCGATGGCTTCACGAGGGTGGGTGTGACCACCCCCTTTAAAGCAAAGACCTGCGGCGGAAGCCGCCGCCGACCGCTGCGCGCCGGCATCCAAAAGAGCAGGAGCGTGGATGGAAAGCAAAATCGCCTTTGGCGCGCAAAGGGGTGAGGTGAAAAATTGCGGCCTTCGCTTCGCACTTTTTGCTTTTAGTCAAAGATTTGTCCACGCCACCAGTGGACAAAATCATATGTCGATCTACCTTGAAGTCATGGGTAGGCAATGCCGCCGACCAAAACAAGAGGTGTCACATGAGCACGACCGTCGCATCCAACGAATTCACGATGATCCAACTAGGGATGAACCCAGATTTGTTGGAAGACTATGCAGAGGTTTCACTGGAGCCCGTGAGCTTTGAAGAAGAAGGCAGCCTCGGATGGGCGACCACGTGGAGCGCAGTTCATGCCGTGAAGCTGCACAACGGCGGGAAGATCCACGTCAATGGCCGATCCTTCCAAGTCACGCGAGCCAAGCCTAGTTACAAGCATTTGCTCAAGTGCTGGCAAGAAGAGCAGCGGAGGCGAAACGAAATTGCTCAATGGAGAGCAGCAAGGGCGGAAAAATATCGCTCGTTGGGATATTTAGAGTGATTGGCGGGGACGCGGCCACCGGGATGGGTAATGGGTCCCTCCGGATGAACGGACATTGGGGAGACGGAGAGCTCGGAAAGAGTGAGAGGGCGACCGTGCTTCATGGCATCCATTTCATCAGTCCCTCGGTGGGTGGCCCGCTGTTCAATACGGTGTGGCTTCCCACGCTTGCCGACTTGCGGGCGCTGCTCGCTGACGCCGAGCTCTGCAAGGCAGCCGAAATCGAGGTGAACGCGTATATTGAGACGTGCGTTGATCCGTTGCCCCCTGAGCTCGACGAGGTCATTTACCAGCCATCGATAAGAGAGATTTCGAGCCTGCCGGATGATTGCGGGATCGGCGTGGGCGTTTTTGTTACTGGCGCTTTTGCGTTCGTCCTTCAGCGCATGATTCAGGAGGCAATGGCTCAGCACCGGGCGCGTGAGCTGGATCGGGTATGGGAACAGTCAGCCACCGCAGGTGGCAAACGTCCCAGGCTCTGACGGCTGGCTCAATGCCCCCCCCCCCTTGCGCGTTTTCAGATTCGAGGTATCGGTAAGGGGATGGCCCTTTCTGGGGCTACTCATCCCCACTCAATCCCTCTCAAGGAGACGATACCCATGACACGCAAGACCTTCCTTCGCGCCCTTCTGCCCATCGCCCTGGCTTCGCTGGCAGTGCCCGCGTTCGCCGCCGACACCACCGCGGATCTGACGATTCAGGGCACCTTGACCAACACCTGCCAGCTGTCCGTGACCTCCATCGAAGGCATGGACTGGTCGGGCATCTCTGAAGCTGCCGCCCGCACCTCCGGGCTGAGCATCGTGTGCAACGCGGGCACGACTTACTCCATTTCGCCGGGCCAGGGGCAGAACTTCGGCCTGCTGTCCGGGTATGAGACCTACCGGGCTGTGACCAACGGCGCCGGGGCTTACATCCCCTACGGCTTCTTCAAGGACCCGCAGGGAAGCCAAGTCTGGGGGGATGACACCGACGCGTTCACCGGCGTTGGCGACGGCACCGTCCAAAGTTACAACTACGCGGTGCGCTTCCTGGCCCTCAAGCAGGCCGTGGGCGGCAACTACACCGACACGGTCACCGTCACCGCTACTTACAACTGATTCCCATCGGTTGTCCCGACGCCCCCGGCTTGCCCCGGGGGCTTTTTGTTGCTGCAAAGATGAGTAGGTATGGGTTGACGGAATGGTATTCCGATCTAGCTTGAATGGAGACACCCCCAAAGGAGACCCCATGACCCATTCCCAACGTTTTTTGGCCGTGGCCGCCGCGTCCTTGCTGTCCTTTTCGGCGTCCGCCGGTTCCATCTCCGTTGGCCCCACCACCCTGATGGCCGATACCTCGGCCAAGCACGTCGCCGTGACGCTGCACAACAGCGGGGACACCTCGGTGCGTTACCAGGTGAAAGCCGTGGGGTGGAATCAGGCCACGGGGCAGAACGTGTTTTCACCCACCACTGAGATCGTGGGGGCGCCTACCTTCGTGGACGTCCCGCCCCAATCCAAGCGCACCGCCCGGTTGATGCGGGTGGGCGCGCTGGGCGAGCGGCGCTACTACCGCGTGCTGCTGATGCAGCTCAAAGACCCCAACGCCCAGGGCGTCCAGTTGCTGGTCAACCAGGACTTGCCCGTGGCCTTTGAAGCCGCCAACGCGCCCGTCCCCCAGGTGACCGTCCAAGCGGTGCCCAATGGATACCGCTTGACGAATCACGGGCAGACCGCGGCCCGCGTGTCGTCCATTGGCCCGGCCGGTGGGAAGCCGTGGCGCGACGGTGCATTGGGTTGGACGCTACCGGGGGCCTCGATGACTTACGAGACCCAGCCTGGCCAGCGTGCCGAAGTGCTTTCGATCACCGTCAACGGCCAGCCCGTCACGGTCCCCGTGGGGCGGTGATCGATGCGTGGCCAAGCCTTGGCGTTGTTGTTGCTGGCTGCATCGTCGGCCAGCGCAGCGGTGCCCGACGGCGTGGCACCCGCGTTCCTGGTGCCGGTCATCGGCGGCAAGGCCAAGGCGGATCCGCTCACGTTCTGGCAGCAAGGCGGTCAGTGGTTCGCCGAGCCGGCCACGTGGCGCGAGGTCGGGCTCCAACTTCCCCCGGGTCAAACGGAGCCGATGAGTGCCCAAGCGTTGGGCGTGGGCTTTGTTGTGGACGAGGCCACCGCGACGGTCGCCCTGGATCTGCCGGCCGATCGGCTCAAGGCCCAACGCGTGGCCCGTGATCGCACCGAGCGCGGGCCCATCGCGCCGCCCGCTCCCGGGGTGCTGGTGAACTACAGCGTGGCAGGCATGGTGTCCGAGCAACAGCAGGCGCTCTCGCTGGGCCACGAGGTCCGCAAGGCGGGGCGTTGGGGCGTGATCAGCACCAGCGGGCAGGTCAACACCGACACGGCCGGCACCGGCTACGTTCGCGGCGTGACGCGCTGGCAGAAAGATGATCCCAACCGCTTGGTGACTTACCAGGCAGGCGATGTGTTCGCTGGTCCGTCGTCCTCGCTGGTCAACTTGGGCGGGGTGCGCGTGGCCAAGGACCCGCGGGCGTTGGACCCGTTGACGCCCACGTATCCGGTCCCGGTGCTCGGCGGCGTGGCGCTCGATCCGGCGACGGTCGAAGTCCTGGCCAACCGCGCCCGCGTGCTGCAAGGCCGGGTGGGGAAAGGCCCGTTCACCGCCGATGGCAGCGCCTTGGGCACCGGTGCGCAGCAAACCCAAGTGGTGGTGCGAGACCCTTACGGCCGCGAAACGGTGGTGAGCGATCAGCGTTTCTACGTCGCCCCCACGTTGCTTCGCCAAGGGCTCACCACTTGGGAGGTCGCGGCCGGCCGGGTGCGCCAAGGAGAGAGCGATTACGGGACGTTGGGCGCGACCGGGTCGGTGGCTCGGGGCCTCAACGACCGGTGGACCCTGCGCGGCACCGCCCAAACCTCAACGGACGGGAAGGCCAACGTGGCGTTGGGGGCCACGACGGCTCTTGGCACTTACGGCACGTTGGATCTGGAATTGGGCACTTCCACGCGAGGCGGCCAACGGCAGGCCGTGGCCTACGACTACCGCGGCCCGAGGTTTGGCGTGCGCCTGGAGCACGAGCGCCAGCAGGACTATTGGCGCCTGCGCGCCCCCGGTGCGGTGGAGGTGGAGCAGCGCACCCGGGGCTCGGTCTTCTGGCGGCCCACTCCCCAGTGGTCTCTCCGAGCAGGGTTCTCCGACGTGCGCACACCGCGCTTTCGCACCGCTTACGCCGACGCCGGGCTGACCTGGCGTGGCAACGGGCACACCGTGGCCGTCTCCGCTTTGCGCGATCTGGAGCGCAAGGAAACCCGGGTGGAGGTGGGCTACAGCTACGATTTCGGCCGGGGCAAGGGCGTGAGCGTTAGGGCCCGGCAAGCCCCCGATGCCACCGCCTGGGCCGTTCAAGGACGCGCCCGCCCCATGGTGTTGGGAACCCCGGTGGGCTTGTCCGCTTCGGTGGACGAGGGAGCGGCTGGCCAGACGGCCAGGGCCAACGCCAACTGGACCACCCGGGCAGGGTGGGCCCAAGTCAACGCCGAGCACGGGCCCAGTGGCATCTGGGCTTCCGGTTCGATGGCCGGTGCCGTCCACCTTGACCGCCAAGGCGTGACGTTCCTGGGTCCGGCCGAATCCTTCGCCGTGGTGGACGTGCCCGGCCAAGCCGGGGTGCCGGTGAGGGTGGGCGGCAGATTGGTAGGGAAGACCAACGCCCAGGGCCGCCTGGTGGTGGGCGAGGTGACCCCAATGGTGCCCACCGAGGTCCGCGTAGACGATCGGGCGCTGCCACTGGGCACCCAGTTGGCCGAGATCGAGCAAACCGCCACCGCTGGCCGCCAAGCCGGCATGCACCTCACCTTCCCAGTCCTGACCGAGACTGCACGAACCTTCCGCCTCACTGGCCCGGCCATCGAAGCGGGCACGGTGGCCAAGACGGCGACCGAGACCACCCAGGTGGGGTTCGACGGGGTGCTCTACCTGGAGCACCCGGAGCCGGGGCAGGTGGTCGAGGTGGCGGGGGTCTGCAGGGCCCGGTTGCCGGCAGACCTTGGCTCTGCGCAAACGGTGGTGTCGCTGGCCTGCCAGTGATCCTCCAACCCTTGGAAAACAAAGGTTTGAGCTGTCTCAGGCCTTGCGACACTGGCCCTGCATCCTTTGGCTGAACGATACTGTGGGCCTGTCTAAGGGGATCATTGGATGCCACTGCTTTCTTGGTTCAATCGCGATGCGGACCTTACTCGCGCCGCCTTGACGCCTTACCGGTTGCTGGAGCCGGTCGCCAAGCTTTCCTATGGGGACGAAGATTCCCCGAACATGCTCATCGAGGGGGACAACCTCGATGCGCTCAAGGCTCTGCTTCCTTACTATGCAGGTCAGGTGAAATGCATCTTTATCGATCCGCCCTACAACACCCAGTCGGCGGTCAGCGATCACTACGACGATAACATTGAACACTCTCAATGGTTGTCGATGATGTATCCCCGCCTTGAACTGTTGAAGGATCTCTTGGCCGAAGAGGGCTCCATTTGGATCACACTGGACGACAACGAAGCCCACTACTTCAAGGTCATAGCTGACGAAGTATTTCAGCGGAAAAACTTCATTGCGAATGTAATTTGGAACAAAATATATTCCCCGAAGAACTCGGCACGCCATTTCTCGGTAGATCATGACCACGTGTTCATTTACGCAAAGAATGCAGAAAAGTGGTTTCCGAATCCTATGCCGAGGACGGAAAAGCAGGATAAGGCATACACTAATAAAGATGGTGATCCTAGGGGGCCGTGGAAGGCAGGTGATCTTTCGGCACGTAATTTCTATGGTGCTGGCACCTATCCCATTACCACTCCATCGGGTCGAGTGATCCCGGGTCCGCCGAATGGTATGTATTGGCGAGTTTCGCAAGCCAAGCTGGCTGAGATGGATGCAGATAACCGGATCTGGTGGGGAAAGGGTGGGAATAATGTCCCGGCAATCAAAAGGTTTCTGTCTGAGGTAAAGCAAGGGCGCGTTCCGCAAACTATTTGGCCTTATGCTGAGGTCGGTCACACGCAGGACGCGAAAAAAGAAGTGGTTGCGCTATTTGGCGATGATCACTTTTCAACGCCCAAGCCAGAAGCGCTAATTCGGCGTGTTATGGAAATAGCGACGAAGCCCGGCGATCTAGTCCTGGATAGTTTTTTAGGTTCAGGCACCACGGCGGCAGTGGCCCACAAGATGGGCCGGCAGTGGATCGGCATTGAGATGGGTGAGCACGCACGCACGCACTGCCAGCCGAGGCTTTTGAAGGTGGTGGACGGCGAACAAGGCGGAGTATCGAAAGAACTCAGCTGGGACGGGGGAGGTGGTTTCCGCTTCTACAAGTTGGGGGTTCCCGTGTTCGATGAGAGTGGTCACATCCGAGAGGGCATCCGCTTCGAACACTTGGCCGCACACGTGTGGTTTGCTGAGACCGGCGCCGCGCGCTCCACCCGTGCGCCCAAGACGGCATTCCTGGGCGAGCACCATGGTGTGGGCTACTACCTGCTGTTCAACGGAATCCTTGGCGACGAAAGCAAGGCCGGTGGCAACGTGCTGACCAAAAGGGTGTTGCGAGGACTGGAGCCGTTCGACGGACCCAAGGTGATTTACGGTGAGTCCTGCGACTTGCCGAAGGAGCAGCTGGAAGAGCTCCAGATCACCTTCAAACAGACTCCCTATGACATAAAGGCGCGTTGACGATGGCTCTCTCCCTGAAGGTGTATCAGCAGCGGGCCCTGTCCAGCCTTGCTCAGTTCTTGGAAGACGCACGGTTGAGTGGTCCCGAATCTGCGTTCGAGAGGAACGTGGATCCGGGTCTGGTCACGAACTACAAGCCCATGCCGGGAATGGAAGCCACCCCTTACGTGTGCCTGCGCATACCCACGGGTGGTGGAAAGACCGTGATGGGTGCGCACATCATTCAAGCGGCAGGGGATACTTACCTGGAACGGACGTATCCGCTGGTCATGTGGATGGTGCCCACCACCCAGATCAAGACCCAGACGCTGGAAGCGTTCAAGGATCCCCGTCACCCCTACCGCCAGGAGCTTGATGAGGCTTTCGGTGGCAAGGTGGCGGTGTTCGATGTCGAAGACTTCACTCACATTCGCCCCGCCGATCTGGGCACGAAGGTTTGCGTGGTGATTTCCACGATGGCTGCCCTTCGCGTGGAGAACCAGGACGGCCGCAAGGTCTACGAGCATCACGAGGACTTGGAGACACACTTCGCCGGAAGCGTGTCCGATCTGCCTTATCTGGAGCAGAACGCAGCGGGCAAGGCCATCGCCTCGTTCGCCAACCTGCTTAAGCTTCACGGTCCGTTGGTCATCACCGACGAGGCGCACAACGCCAACACCCCGCTGTCCTACGAGGTCTACCAACGTCTGGGTGCAAAGCTAGTGGTGGAGTTGACCGCCACGCCGGAAGCTAGCAAGAGCAACGTGCTGGTCAGCGTCAGTGCCTTCGAGCTGAAGGTGGCCAACATGATCAAGTTCCCAGTCGTGCTCAAGGAGCATGTGGGGCAATGGGAAGCGGCGGTAGGCAGCGCTGTAGCCCGTCGCAACGAGCTGGGCAAGACCGCGCTTAATGAGCAGCCGGACTACATCCGCCCCATCCTGCTGATCCAGGCTGAGAACGCCAAAGGAACGGCCACTGTGGAAGAGGTCAATCGGCACCTCATCGATATCGAGAAAGTCCCAGAGAATGCCATCGCCATCGCCACCGGCGACCAACGGGAAATCGACGGCGTCGACCTGTTCGCCAAGGACTGCCCCATCGAGGTCATCATCACCAAGCAGGCCCTCAAGGAGGGCTGGGACTGTTCGTTCGCCTACGTCTTCTGCTCGGTGGCCCAGGTCAAGAGCGACAAGGACATCCAGCAGCTGTTGGGCCGTGTGCTGCGGATGCCGTATGCCACCCGGCGCAAGCAGGAGGCCATGAACAAGGCCTACGCCCACGTCACCACCACCCACTTCAACGTGGCGGCGGCAGAGCTGACCAAGTCGCTCATTGACATTGGCTTCAATCCGTTGGAAGCCGTGGGCGCCGTCCAGCGTGAACCGACACCTGGGCCTGGCTTGGGCCTGCAAGGCGGAGCGAATCCTGTCCCCACACCGCCCAAGACGACCGTGGCGGTCAGCAAGCCACCGGACCTGACCAACGTGCCCGAGCGCGACCAAGGCAACGTGGTGTTCGTGCCCTACGGGGAAGGCAAGGGCGGAACGGTCGAGATCACGGGGGAGGTGGATGATTCCACGGTGGAGGCGATCACTCTGGCCGCCCCTGCAAAGGAACGCGAGGAAGTTGCGGCCACCATCGAGCGTCACCAGATCGCTTCCAAGGCCGTCAAGGCTCCCAGCCAGAACGGGGCCGTTTTCAGTGTTCCCCGCCTTTGCGTCATGGAGCAGGGCGAACTGGAGTTCATCGAAAGCGGCGCGGTGCCGCCCGGGTTCATGTGGGATCTGCTGGCTTACCCGCCGGATCTGTCCAGCCTCAAGTTCAACGCCGACAGCCAGACCTTCGAAGTCGATCTGGTGGATGAAAAGGTCACCTACACCAAGATCGACGACGACGTGAACACCTACCTTCCGGGCTTTGCCAAGGACCGGACCGAGGCGGACCTGGTGGGGTGGTTGGACCAGAAGATCCGCGACCCAGCCGTGAAGCAACCCGTGTTGCGGGAGTGGGTGCGCCGGGCCATCAGCGGTCTGTCCCAGGACCGGGGCTTCTCCCTATCGCAACTGCTCAATGGCCAGTTCGTCCTCCGGCGCAAGCTGAGTGAGCAGCTCCAGCTCGCCAAGGTCGAGGCACTGAAGGACGGCTTCCAGCAGGCCCTGTTCGGCGATGCCGCCGAGGTCGTGGTCAGCGACGAGCCCGACGCGATGTTCACCTACCCGGCGGACATGACCCTGTATCCGGCGCACTCCTACTACCAGGGCGGCACCTACCGGTTCCGCAAGCACTACTACCCCTTCGTGGGCGACCTTCAGTGGAAGACCGCTGGCGGTAAGGTGGGCGAGGAGTTCCTCTGCGCCCAGGCCATCGACCAGCTGGACGAGGTGGAGTTCTGGGTGCGCAACTTGGTGGATCGCAGCCAGTTCTGGATGCCCACGGCCAAGCAACGCACCTATCCGGACTTCGTCGCTCGTCTCAAGGACGGGCGCCTATTGGTTGTGGAATACAAGGGCGGGGACCGTTACTCATCCGACACCGAGAAGGAAAAGCGGATGGTGGGCGAGCTCTGGGCGACCAAGAGCAAGGGCAAGGGGATCTACCTAATGGCCCAGCTGAAGGACGAGAAGGGCAACAGCGTCACCGAGCAGTTGAAGGCGGCAATCGGGGCTTAAGCGGGGAGGCGATATGGAAAAGCCAGGACAAGTCCAGAAGGTCGTCAGGAAGACGGCCAGCAGTGGCAAGGTGGACTACGCACCACCAGTTGTGCTCAATGAGACCAGCAAGAGCAAGCTGCACGCCCTGGCTTGGTTCATTCCACATAGCGATGGTCGAACCACATTTTCGCTGAAGCTCGAAGGTTTCGTGAAGGCGAAGGATCAGCCTTGGATCGAGGACAAGGCCAAGACCCTCACGTTGTCGGAAACTTCGTCCCTCCAGCTGCTCAAATACCTACAGACACATCTGCCCCTTGCCGCTCAGTCGGAAACAGGTGAGTTCATCTTAATTCGGGTGGCCAACGGCGAGGCCAACCTGACGGGCCACGATCCTCAAGAACTGGTGGGTGCCCTGACAAAGGTCCTGTCGCAGTCGGAGTTGCTGGGCCATTTGTCCAGCACTGAACTCACGCATGAGTTGAGCACGGCGCTGCGTGGGTCAATCCGTCTGAGCGAGATGCGATCAGCCGTGGCCGAACTGCGCTCCAATCTGGGAAGCGGTGAGGCAGGGGAGCAGACCTATCAGGCCTGGTGTGAGAAGCACTGTTGGGCGTTCGGAAATGCCTATGTGGTCCGTGACGAAGTCAGGGCCATTTCGACTGGAGACAACCTTGACCTGTTGTTGCCGAACGTGATCGCCGGCTATCGGGACATCGTTGAGTTGAAACGGCCGGACAAAGAGGTTCTGCTCTACGACGCCGCTCACAAGAATTATTACTTTTCGGCAGACGTTTCCCGGGCCATCGGCCAATGCCACCGGTATCTGGACATCCTCCACCAAGCTGCGAAAGATGGGCTTCTAGACCACAAAGAGGTGGTGGCCTATCACCCCCGCGCCACGATTGTGATTGGCCGATCGCACGGATGGACCGACGAACAGCAGCGTGCACTTCATGGGCTCAATCGCCGTCTCCACGGCATCTCTGTAATGACCTACGACCATCTGCTGGCTCAAGGCGAGCGCCTTATTGAAATGATGAGCCCCGCAGAGGGTGCTGATGCGGAGTCGGCGGTTGAGGAGGACGATATCCCATGGTGATCATTCGCCGAATCGTCGGGACCTTTCCTAGAGCCTTGCGAAGCCACCCATGTCCAGTTTGAGTCCTCGCGAGAAACGGAAACTTGAAGATCTGTTCGGCATGAGCAGTGGTTACGTCCTCGATTTTTCGAACAATTCTTTTGCTCGGTTCTTCGAAGAGGAGGTTAATCGAGACATCTATGGCGGGGCATACAGTGGCAATGGCTCGTCCAAAGCCAACCACCTGCGCAGCTTCTGGACCAGAGAAGATGACTCGTTGGTGGGGCGGGTCATCCACGGACTGCTAGAGCACTGCCGGGACACCGGGCATTCGGCATTGGAGCGGCAGGCACTCTTCAGGGATTGCGAAGCCATTGCAGCGCGACTGGCGCAAGCCAAGCCGGTGGAGGACATCGAGGCCATCGATGGCGACACAGAAGACTTCCAGAAGGTGGCTAAAGCCGCCAGGGAGTGCTTCGAGCG
This sequence comes from Stenotrophomonas sp. 1L-E-5-B-C3, assembly GCF_057292075.1. Classification (NCBI taxonomy): domain Bacteria; kingdom Pseudomonadati; phylum Pseudomonadota; class Gammaproteobacteria; order Lysobacterales; family Lysobacteraceae; genus Stenotrophomonas; species Stenotrophomonas sp. 1L-E-5-B-C3. The sequence goes on along the minus strand of NZ_JBXAWS010000001.1, from coordinate 425,640 downwards.
TAACGAGCCAGAGCAAGGCTTGGATCGGCTACATACGTTCCTGGTCAAGTTCCTTCGCAAGCTTTGCGAGGAGCACGGCATCCCCAGGGACCGGTCGGTGCCATTGGGTGGCCTTATGGGCGCCTACGTGAAGCGCGTCAAGGAAGAAGGTCTTCTGACTTCCCAGATGGCAGAGCACATCCTGAAAGGCGCGACCACGATCTTCGGTCAATACGACTACGTGCGGAACAACCACACGATGGCCCATGACAATCCGGTGCTGGCATACGACGAGGCACTTCTGATCGCCAGCAACGTCGCCAGCACGGTGCGCTTCATCAAGGCCTGCGAGGAGAAGTGGAAGCTCGCACGGCAGCAAGAAGAAGCGGCTGCTGCCGAGGACTTGGAGATCCCGTTTTAGTCGTCTGGCGAGTTGCTACCGCACCCGCACAAGTTGATCCCAGCGAGTGGTGTAAGCCGGCGACAAGTTTTTCTGGTTCATCGCCCACACGGGCTTGGCCAGCGCTGGCCCCTTCGATCGCCAAGCCGAGGACGCCATGCCCATGGTGCCCCGGCCGAACTTCGCGTTGGCCTGGTCCATGACCTTCATGAGCGCTTGCGAGCGGGGGTCGATGCCGGCGAACAGGTCGCCCTGATGGACGTCGCCGTGCGTGAGGTCGAGCAATCCCACGCCGGCTTTCTTGTAGCGGTAGCCGTCCTTCCACATGGCGTTGGCTAACCCTTGCGCCACCAACAGCACTTCGCGGGTGTCACTCGTCGGCCCGATGAAGTTGAAGGCCTTGCTGGGGTGATACTGCGCCGCGCCGGGCTTGAAGGGGTTGGTGTTGAGCCACACCCACACCCCACTCGCCTGGAGCGAGCGCGACCGCAGCTTTTCACACGCCCGCTGGGCGAACGTGGACACGGCTTGCTGGAGGTCATCCAGCGAAGTGACCTCTTGGCCGAAAGAGCGCGACACAACGATCTGCTGCCGCTCCGGTTCCACTTCCTCCAGGTCGCTGCACACCACCCCCTGCAGCTCCCGCTGGGTTCGGGCCAGCGTGACCCCGTAACGGGCCCGCAGGGTGTCGGGATCGGCGCGGGCCAGGTCGGCCGCGGTGAGGATGCCTTCGGCGCCCAGCTTGGCCGTGAGCTTGCGCCCCACGCCCCACACGTCTTCCACCGGATAAGTTTCCAGCTCGGGCGAACCGGGGAGGGCGGTGACCACCCCGTGCGACGTCTTCTTGGCCAGCTTGTTGGCGAGCTTTGCCAACGTCTTCGTAGGACCGATGCCCACGCAACACGGAATGCCCACCCATTGGAGGATCTGGGCACGCGCTTGCCGGGCCATCGCCTCACGTTGTTCCGCCGGCACACCGTCGAACGTCACGAACGATTCGTCAATGGAGTAGACCTCCACGCGCGGGAACCACTCCCGCAGCACCGACACCACGCGACCTGACAGATCACCGTAGAGACCGAAGTTGGCCGAGAAGATTCGCAGCTGCCGCCGGATGTGGGGCGGCACCTCGTGGATGGGCTGGCCCATCTTCACGCCCAGATCCTTGCACTCTTGGCTGCGGGCGATCGCGCAGCCGTCGTTGTTAGACAAGATGCACACCGGCTGGCCGCGCAACGACGGGTTGAAAACCCGCTCGCAAGACGCGTAGAAGTTGTTCCCGTCCACCAAGCCGAACACGTCAACGTTCCCTCTGATCCATGGAGTGCCAATGGCGCATCACGCCTCTTGGACGATCGACACCCCAGCCAGTGCGTCGCCGTCGTTTTCGCGGCGCCGCACCTGGGAGAGCACCCCCTCGAACCGTTCCAGTTCGCCCTCATCGGTGGCGGCCCGCCGGTAGGTGTCCCCGTCGTCGAGCACGTCCACGACAACCGCCACGCCGGTGCCGTCCTCGGCCAGGGTCACCTGACTTTCGTAGATGCAGGTGCCGGTCCAGGAGCGCCAGCAGCGCAGCGTTTCCCCGTCCAGCCACACCGCCCACCGGTCGTCCATGTCGCGCGGCCAGAGGCCCTCGCGCAGGCGCGCCAGATCGTCGGCGGTGAAGGCATGGCCACACCGGATCGGCCAGCGGGGCCCTTCCATCGGTTTGAGCTGGCTCCAGCGGCTTGCATCGTCCATGTCAGCGCCTCCATTGCTTGCGGAAAGACCAGGTCACCACGCCCCACACGTCGAGCTCCACGTCCTCCGGGACGACGATGGGGGCGTTGGCAGGATTGCCCGAATGGAGCTCGTAGCGCCCGGCGCGCAGCCGCAATTGCTTGACCGTGAAGCCGCCTTCCCAACACACCATGACGATGTCCCCATGGCGGGCGGTCAGGGAGCGATCCACCACCAGGGTGTCGCCCGGGAAGATCCCGAACTCGACCATAGACGTGCCCGTGTCCGCTTCAACGTAGAACGTGGCCACCGGGTTTCGAACGACCCGCTGGTTGATGTCCAGCACGTCCTGCGAGCCGTAGAAGTCTTCAGCAGGCGAGGGGAAGCCACACGTGGCCCGCACCGGCAGCAGGAGCAGCGGCAGGGGAGTCGCGTGGAGGTTGGCGGGGCCCAGGTAACCGGGCGGAAGCGTGGTGTCGAGCATGGCGGAAGTCTCTACAAGTCAGAATCACCCGGTGAGACGCACCGGGGAGACAGGCTAGCTCCGCCTCCAGACCCTCGTCATTTAGTATTTCGCTGAACGGGCCCAACCCCTTGTCACTGCGAGGGTGGGGCAAGGCGTGAAACCGATGTGGCGCCGGTCGCGGGCGGTTCCACGCGCAGGACTGGACCGCCTCGGGTATGCTCCTTCGGCGGGGTAAATCGGGGAATCTATGGCAAGGCGTAAGGGCCGCGGGAGGCGGCACTACAGCAGCTACGGCAACTATGTCGTCTCCCAGCGCAGGGAGCTGACCACGGCGTTCGGTGGCATCGACCGGGATGTGGAGCGCCTGTTCCTGGCGCTGGATCCTTATTCGCTCGAATTGTTGTTCCAGGCATACGCCAGCCACTACGGCGGGTCGGCCGGTGCTTACGCCCGAAAGACCTACCCGAACTGGCAATCGGGAGCGGTCCGAATGAGCGGCGAGGTGGCCGAGCGGTTGCTCAACCTGCTTCCACCGCGGCTGCCGTATTCGGTGCGCTACGATCTGGTCAAGAAGCTTCGGAATGCGAACTTCCGGCCCATGACCCGTCATGTTCGCACCACCCAGGAGCGGTGGAGGGAGGATTTGCGACCCGCGATCGAAGAGGTGGTCGCGCACGGGGAAACCGCCAGCCTTTCCGATCGCTTGAAAGGCCGGGTTTCATGGTTGGCCAACGGGGACGTTGCCGCAGCCGAGGCGTTGATGTCCGAGGCCATTCGCGAAGAATCGTTGAGCCGGCTGGCCTATCTGAAAGTGGAGTTTCAGCGGCTGGACGCGATCATCGCCCAGCTCGGCGAATACCAGACGGCGGTGACCCACGCCATCGAATTGCCCCAGGGAAGCATCCAGGTGCACATCGCCATTCCGAAAGTGTCGATGTGGAAGAAGTTCACGAATTGGTTGGGATGACAATGAGCAACGATTTGACGAAAAAGCAGAGCGGCACGGGATTGAGCACCGAGAGTGGGCGATTCCGCCAGGACTTGATCAACCAGCTGACACCCGAGCAGCGCAAGGAGCTGGCCTTAAAGGCCGGGCAGGAGCAGTTGGATCTGGATAAGTCTGATGCCGATGCGGTGCGCCGATTCAACGCGTCGTCCGTGGAAATGCAACGAGATGTCCAAACTGCCAAGGATTTGAATGCTATCGGCTCGGATTTCACGATGGAAAATTCTTACAAGACCGCCAGCGGTGAAACGCGGATCAAGGTGACGAAGAACAACAACACCGTCTGGATCGTGGGATTGGTCGTCATTGCAGTCGTCTTTTTCGTGCTCTTCTCGCGCTGAACCATGACCCGCAAGGTCGTTGTTCACTCCAATGCCAAACGGTTCGTCCAAGTGATTGCCGTGGCGATTCTTGCTGCGGCCACCCTTACCGGCCTAAAGAAAGCATCGCAGTGGTGGCGGGCGCCTCCGGAGGTCGCGGAAATATCGGATACAGCGCCTCCCGCTTCTCTGCCGGCAGCAGCCAATATCCTGGTGGGCCGCAGCTCGGTTATTGACGCTGACACGTTGGAAATTCATGGCACGCGGATCCGCTTGGAAGGCGTTGATGCTCCCGAGGCCAACCAACGGTGTGGGTCGGAATCGCAAGATTGGGCCTGTGGCCAAGAAGCGGCCATGGCCCTTAGCGATTGGATTGCAGGTCGTCCAGTGACCTGTCATCCAAAGGGCGCGGATCGATACCAACGGGTCTTGGCCCGTTGTTTCGTCGGTAATGACGACTTGCAGGCATGGTTGGTGAGCAACGGGTGGGCGTTGGCCTACAGGCAATATTCCGCGGATTACGTGGCGGCCGAGCAACATGCAGAGGCCACGCGGGCAGGAATGTGGCGAGATGACTTTGTTCCGCCTTGGGAGTGGCGGAAGCAGCGCCGCTGAGTGCCCGCTTCATGGGTGAATTCAGCTAGTAAGGGTAAGCATGCCGACATGGAAGCCATCGCGATTGCGAAGTGCCCTGTTCAAGGGGGACGACTGGTTGTTCTCGTCGGATGGAGAAACATTTACCCTCTCTGCCCGCGGGCACGTCCCTTTCAAGGGGTCACTTGTTCTCTTACAGGCGTTCGCCTACCGCCGGAAGAATGCATTTCCCGCCACGGGGGAGTGTAAGTTCGTCATTTCAGGGGAGCGAAGAGATCAACTGCTCGGCGGCTTAAAGCCGGACCAAGCGGAGGAGCTAAAACGCTTTCTCGACCAGCATGTTCCAGAGAGCATCGCCGCGCACGCCCTAAGGGGACAGAAGGCACTCAACGAATGGCAGCGCGGACTTAATCGGCGCCTGGAGACGGATGGCTTTATTGAGCCGGCCACCGTAGAGAAGGTTAGGGACAGCATTCCTTCCCCCATCATTGCTGGACTCCCGACATGGGGGGCGCTGTTCAACCACCCCCAGTTGAGTCCAGCGAGGGAGCGATTCAACTCAAGCTTTCCCTTGCTGGGAATCACGCCATCGTCCTACGTGGACCAAACGGTAGAGCGGCACAATCGCCAAGTCTTCGATAGGGCGCTCCAGCGCTGGTCAAGCGCGTTGAGAAATCAGTTGGAGAGCCGAGGCTGGATCGGCCGTCGAACGGCGGCAGCGATGTTGAAGGGGAGCATGGTTCCCCAGTGGCCGGCTCGCGCATGGCGAGATGTTGCCCCGCCCGAATATCAGCCGTCCGCGGAAGCATGGCTTGAAGCCTCAGTAGCGGCGCACAACGCCGCTTTTGAGGCGCACCAGATGGAGGCCAAACGCTCGTTCTTCGAGCGGGTGGAGTCCAACCCCCTGACCGAGGAGCAGGCCAAGGCAGTGGTCTGCATGGACGACGAGCTGCTGGTCGTGGCCGCCGCGGGCTCGGGCAAGTCCTCCACCATCGTGGCCAAGGCTGGCTACGCGCTGGAACAGGGATTGTGCGCGCCGGAAGACATCCTGCTGTTGGCGTTCAACGCCGACGCGGCAGAGGAGTTGCGTCAGCGCATCGCCAAGCGGTTGGGCCACCTCGATGGGGCTGATCGCATCGCTGCCAAGACCTTCCATGCGTTCGGACTGGAAGTCATCGGCGCGGCGACGGGGAAAATGCCCACCCCGGCGCCTTGGTTGAGCAATGGCAAGGACGAGGCTTTCATCGGCCACTTGGTCGATGAACTTTGTGCCGAGAATCCGACGTTCGCGGCGCAGTGGGATCTCTTCCGATTGCTCTACTTCAAGGACGTGGGGCGGTGGGACGCGCGAGAAGAGCCGGAGGACTACGACCCGGAGAGCCAGCGAAAGCGTGGCTTTCGCACGCTGCGCGGGGAGATCGTCAAGAGCAAATCGGAGCGCCTGATCGCGGACTGGTTGTTCCTCCACGGCGTGAACTACCGCTACGAAGAACCGTATCCCCACGACACCCGCACGGCCACCAAGCGGCAATACCGCCCCGACTTCTACTACCCCGACATCGACGTCTTCCACGAACACTTCGCGCTCAACGCCAAGGGCGAGGCGCCTCCAGCCTTCAAGGATTACCTGGAGGGCGTGCATTGGAAGCGGCAACTCCACCGCGACCAGGGCACCCGGCTGTTCGAAACCACCGCCCATGGTCTGCGCACCGGGGCCGCCCTGGCCGCGCTCAAGGACCTGTTCAAGTCCAGGGGCATCGACCTGGTGTTCGATCCTGACCGCGTCCCTCCGGACAATGACCCGGTGTCGCCACAAGCCATCGCGAAAGTCATGCGCGTGTTCCAGCAGCACATGAAGGGCTCGCGGCAGACGGTCGAGCAGGCCCGTGAACGCATCGGCACATTGCCGGGCGCCTTCGTGCCGCGCATGGAGTTGTTCCTCGACCTCTACGAGGCCGTTGCCCTGCGCTGGGAAGACCGTTTGGCCGCGGAGGGGCTGGTGGACTTCGACGACATGCTCAACCAGTCCGCCGACCACATCGTTGCTGGCCGTTTTCCCTGCGGCGTCAAAATGGTCTTGGCCGACGAGTTCCAGGACACTTCCCGCGCACGAATGAGGCTGCTCCAGGCGATCGTTGACGCCAGCGGTGCGCAGTTCACGGCAGTAGGCGATGACTGGCAGAGCATCTATCGGTTCGCCGGCGCCGACTTGGCGATCATGTCGGGGTTCCAGATGTCCCACCCCCATGCCGCCATCCGACACCTTTCCCAGACGTTTCGGTGCCCGCAGTCGTTGTGCGATCTCACGTCGGAGTTCGTGTCCAGGAACCCGATGCAGTTGGTCAAGAAGGTCTTCACCAGAAACCCATTGAAGGGCCCCCGGGTGAGCGTGGTTGCGCTGCCAACTGTGGAAGACATCCCCGGACGTTTGAAGTCCAACATCCAGTCTCTCTACGACAAACTGCCGGAGCCTACCGACGGGAAGCCGCTGCGCTCCATGCTCGTTCTGGGGCGCTACAGAAACGACAAACCCAAGGAGCTGGAAGCGTGGCGTCAGCGGTTCGGGGACAAGATCGACCTCCGGTTCCTAACCATCCACCGGGCCAAGGGGCTGGAAGCCGATTTCGTGGCATTGCTCAACGTGGTGCAAGACACCCTGGGCTTCCCCAGCCAGGTCCAGGACGATCCCATTCTCCAACTGGCCATGCCCGAGCCGGAGATGTTCGAGTTCGGCGAAGAGCGACGACTGTTCTACGTGGCCCTCACCCGTGCGAAGCGTTCGGTAGTGGTTTACACCACCCAGCACCAACCTTCCCAGTTCCTGGTGGAGCTCCAGGCAGATCACGGCGTGGAAATCGTAAGGACGGAAGGGGAGCCTGCGGAAGCCTGCCCGGTGTGTGGTCAGGGCGTGCTGGTGGAGCGCGTCAATCGTGCGACCAAGGAGGTGTTCCACTCCTGTAGCAGGTTCCCACGTTGCCCACCGACCAAGGAAGACTGAAGTGGGTCAGGGCGCTTGAACGGGTCGGAGCAACTGGCGGTCGAGAAGATCCAACAGAGCATCCGCAACATCTGCGGCGGCCACCGCCCAATCGTTGTCTTCTCCGAAATACGTCTCCTCCAGCGGGTCTTCCTTGCCGCCATGGAAAAGGTTGTTTCTAACGCGTCGCATCGCAACGACCAAGGCTTCGGCGTCGTTATGGGGCAGGTTGACGGGCTGGTAGGTCGCCCGTGGTCGGCCCGTCTGGTCAAACTCAATGCGCTCCCTTTTCGGCCGATTGCGTGGTGGAGCAAGCAGCTTTCTCTGAGTGGGAAGGGGAACGAGTGCGACGAATGCTTGCCCCAAGCGCGCCACCGCTCGATCCACCTTGTTCCAGTCCACGTCTACCACGGGAACGGGGGCAGGTGCTGGCAAGGCGCTGAGACGCACATCGATCTCGAATGAGCCGATCTTGAACACCTTCCAGATGGGCGGTTTTGGGGTCTTGGTCTGAAAGAATTCGCTAGTCTGCTTAAGCTGGAACTCAAGCATTCCGAAGGCTTTCAATAGCCGATAGGCTTTGTCGGGTGATACGGGCATGGACTCATCTTAGTCCAGCTTCCTGCTACCACGCAGCCTCCCGCGGCCGCGCTTGCACGTGACGATACGCGACCAAGGTCTTGGCGCCCATGTTCCGGGCCTGGGCCAACTTCGTGCTCACCAACCGATCAGCTCCGCTGTCCAGCAACGCCCGAACCGTTGGTGCGTCAGCGGTCAGCAGGGCGACGTGGAACGGCGAGTAGCCACGGGCGTCGTGCGCGTTGGGTTGGGCCCCGCGCCCGATCGCCAGGTCCACCTGGGCGGGGTTGCGCTGTCGAATTGCAGCGAGTAAGTCGGTGTTGGCCATGCGTCCTCCTGACCCACTGATTTTCCGCTGTAGCGGAAACGCGCAAGGGGAGGGTGACAGTTTGGCAAACTGTCGTGCAACCCCAGCATTTTTTCGCTTTAGTCAGTAAAGCCCTCTGGACAGAATGTCCCTTTCTGCTTGCATGGATCTGAAGGGATACAAATGTATTCCATGGGGGCTGACATGAATTTCGTGGCAAGTATCAAAAAGGGTGTGCGGGGATGGTTAAAGAATTTGCGTGACCCACCAAATCTATTTCAAGAGCCGATCTGGAAGGTTCGCGTGGAGTTCCTTGTATTGACGCTGCTGTCTCCAATCCTGATCCCCCGCTATGTCATTGAGAAACGCATGGGTAAATGGAGGAGACATCGCCGGATGCCACCCATCTTTCAGCTATTCGAGCGCGAAGGAGGGTTCCAGCTGAGGGAGCTTGAGCAGTTGATTGCAGATGGCGCTGATGTGAACGCTCGGGAGCGAAAAGATGGAAAAACGCCACTTATTTTTGCTGTTATGCAGGACAGTCCATGGGAAGAAAATGGGCGAAGGTGGCTCGAGGTTTGTCGCGTGCTGCTCGAAGCTGGCGCAGATCCGGACGCGGATTACGACTGTGGCGAGATAAGGCGGTCACCAATCTATTTCGCCTATCTGGCGGGCAACGTGGAGCTGCTCGACCTGTTGTTGCAGGCAGGGGCCAATCCGCGTTCGAAGGCTTGGTTGCAGTTTGTCAATGCAGAGCCACGTCCCGATGCGTGGCTCGAACAGCAACGTCCGCAAATACGCGATCGCCTATGGAGATGGGAAACGGAACAAGAGGCCCTGCGTTTGGATGCGACTCTCCCTGGCGCAACGAAAGCCGTTCCGAATAGTAGGGCACGGTTATGAGGGTGATCCCATGAACCTGCAACTCACCTGCCTCTGCCGGGAGGACGTGTTCGCCGATGGGTTCGCCTTCGCAGAACTGCTGGAGGCGCCCTTGGCCGCGTTGCGCTGGGGTGGTGCGTGGTTGACCCAGTTGAAGCCCGGTGGGCCAGTGACCGAGGAGGCCATGCGGCGCTTCGCTATGGGCCAGGATTTCGATGGGCAGCCGCGGTTGTGGGAAGGCGAGGGCCACCACGCCCGGGCGGCGGGCTACCGCGTTTCGTTGCGCCTGCCAAAAGGGTTCGCCGCGCTGCTGGATACCGACGGCGAGGAGAGGGCACGGCTACAGGCTGCCCACCGCCATGCGGTTGACCAGGCGCTGTCGTCCCTGCCGTTCCAGCGTGATCACCGGGTGCTCTTCGTTGCATCCGATCGGTTGGAGGATGACTGGACGCACCACTGGTTGTTCGCCATCGCATGCGCACCGAACGGAAAGTGGGAACGGCTTGCGCTGAGCTTGCGGTTGGCGGCCAGCGAGGACGCTTATACCCACGCCATGGGGGCCTTCATGGAAGCGTTGCTGGAGACCAAACGATTGGAGCGCTTCTTCCGCCCAGCCCCCGTGGGCCGACTGAGGCAGAGGCTGTGACGCTGACGTCCAAGCCTCCCTTGACGGCCGTGCTGCCGAAAGTGTCCCTTTCTTCAACCTTGCGCCAGGCATTGGCCGCACGCGCTAGAGCAGCCGGGGTGAGCGAGAGCGAAGCCGTGCGCCAATGGCTCACCGCCTACCTTGCGCGCCCCCCGCTGCTGCGCTCTCCCGTTGCCGGCCGCAGGGACGACCGCTTGCCGCCTATCCGGGCTTCCCGAGACCTGGCCGACCGCGCCCGCCACGAGGCGCAGCGGCAGCATGTGAGCGTGGCGGAACTCATCCGTCGGGTGGTTGCGTTCCACACGTTCTGAGGCGCAACTTGGCCACGCTCGGCGGGTGCCACTTCCCCTTCGCCAGGCGATTCTGCACGAAGGCGCGGTAAGCCTCGGGGGAGGGCGGCGATTTGCGTTTGTGCCGGCGTGTGTTGCAGAGCCAGCAGGCGGCAGCAATGTTGCCGGCCACGTCCTTTCCGCCCTCTTGCTGGGCCACCAGGTGCTCGGCGGTGCAGCGAAGCGGCGTGGCCGTTTTGGCGCGCAGGCCGAACGGCTTTAGTTCATCGGGAGAGGCGTTCCACATCGGCACGCTGCAATAGCAGCACCGGCCCTTCTGGGCGAGGAAAGCCTCGGTTCTCAACCGTTGGAGGTTGGGCATGCTTAGATCTCAAAAGACAGGAAAAACCATCCCGTCGTCGCTTGTGCGATCGAATCGGGACCTGTTGCCTTGAGCTAAGCAGGCAATACGCCGGGGGCATTTCCCCTCGCGGCAAGGGAGTTATCGCGCCCCAGGCTGGTGGGTGTCAAGATGGGGCCCATTCGGGTGGCCATGCCCGGAGCGATGGGCTATAACCGTTGGATTCCCGACCGGAGTGCTCCTTTGGCCCTGACTACCCTGAAATCCCTTAACGCCGAAATCAAACAGCTCGAAGCCCAGAAGAAGCTGGTGGAGAAGCGCGACGGCGAGGTGCCCAAAGCCCTGGCGGTCCTGCAGAAGTATGCGAAGGTCCTCAGTCCGGCCCAGCGGCGGCAGGTGGCCAAGCTCATCGGGGAAACGATCGACGCCAAGCCGGCGCGTGCCGCCAAGGCTGCCCCGGGACCCCGAAAGGGCCGCAAGCTTGGCAAGGTGGCGCCGAAGTATCGCCTCCCAACCGGTGAGACGTGGGCCGGTCGGGGTTTGGCCCCCAAGGTCTTCACCGCGTGGGCCAAGTCCACCGAGGGCAAGGCGTGGGCTCAGGCCAACCCCGGAGCGAAGTTCCCGTCGGCTGATGGGACGGTGAAGAAAGCTCCCGCCAGGGTGGCCAAGAAGACGGGCAAGCCGGTGAAGAAGGCCGCCCAGAAGGCCGTCAAGAAACTTGCGAAGAATGCCGTCGCCAAGAAGGCCAGCAAGAAGGCCTGATCATGCGCGGCCTGTTCCCCAAGAAGAAGAGCCGGCTCTCGCCCCAAGGCAAAGCCATTGCGGCCGCCCACGTGCTGCTGGACAGTGCCGAGGGCCGATTGGACGAGAAGGCCGCCGGCAGGCGCTTGCGCGAGGAAGTGGGCCTTCAATGGTCCTACCTGACCTGCATCCAATGCCTGTCAGGGCAAGAAGCCTTGGCGGCCATTGAATCGCTGCCCAAAGGGTGGCAGGACAACGGGCGCACCCAGGTGCACCTGTTGGGGGCTGCCGTCATGGCGGCGCACACGGGAGCCAACCTGCGTTCGGACGGCAGCTCGCTATGCGCCAGCTACTTGCGATCGCCACACGACTTTCACGCCACTGTCACGCGGTTGTGGTGATCTCACCCCAAGCGAACAGGAGATTGCTGAGCGCCAATGGCCCGGGCGCCTTGACTTGCTGCCAACCCGCGGGCCTGTAGGATCCCATCATGGAGCTACTTTTGCCTCTTGCTATGGTTATCTTGGCCTGCGCAACTGGTCTGGCGCTGCTCCAACTTGTAATCGCGCTCTTCAAGGCGCTGTCCTGCCGGGAATGGTTGCGCCGCAGGAGAGCGAAATGATACGTTCGTTTCGCCACGCCTGCCAGAGGACTCGCGCTTGGCACAGCCCCACAGCGACATCGATTTGGGCCGGAGTCCGCTATTCGTTGACGGGCGACACCGGCTATTTCAGGTCGCACGTGGATGGCGTTTGTCTCGCGTGCACCGGGGGGGGATGAATCGGCGGAGCAATGAGCGCTTCGGCTGAGCCTGGCGGGCCGCCAAAGGATTTAAGCCCTACACAGCCCGCTCGGTTTGTTTCGCTTACAGATCGGCCGTTTGTGGTGCGGTGAGCCCATCTACCCGGACGGCCGAAATGAAGGGCGGCGCGCAGGCGTTGCCCTCACCTCTGCCGCTGTCGGATACTGATCCTGTCCATCGTTCGTAGCTCGCAATTCGCGCCGCCCACGGAGCCACAAGAGGGGCGAATCGATCAATCAGGCCAACAACGAGCAGCCCGATGATACGTAGCAAGCTTGCTCACAGACGCGTTCTCGCCGAGGGCGGACCGATTCTGGTGTGGTTGACCTCGTTTAAAGATCATTACGTATTTACCGCCAGTGGCATCGGATTGTCTGGAAAATACGGTGTGGCGCTACGGCAGGACACGAAAGCAAGTCGGAGAGCCCTCGAAGCGCGCTTTGCGGGGTCGAAGTTTCACGAAGTGTTCGTGAGCGATGTGCCAGCTTCGGTGATCAGTGTCAACCGGTCTCTGACGTCGGCTGGGCCGCGAGACGGGATATTCTTCCTCTGCAACACAGAGGTCGTCCAAGCCGCGGTTCTCGCGCACCTCGGGGCCGTGATCCCTAGCGAGGTCATCGCTCTTGCAGCCAACTTGAGTCGGGGACGGGGCTAGCCATGGTGCACTCTTAAAGGTTCAGGAATAGCGCAACTGAAAACTGAAATTCAAGCTGGCCTGCGTTTTGTACACAGCTGATCCACGTTGGCCGGCTTGCACTGGTGCCGAGTGAAAGGTAGCCCGTAATGTCTAAGTGTGCGGTGGTGTTCGTAAGCGCGGCTGTGGAAGAGATCGGTGAGGAGCGCTTGCCCGAAGTCATGCGTGCAGGCCGAGAGTTCAATGCCAAGTGCGGCTCGCGTGCAGTTGTATGCTTCGACGGCAGCAGGTTTTTAACATATTTGGAAGGCACAGCGAGTGCGGTGGCTGCGAGCTCCGTTTACACCCAGTCCTTCACCCTGCATACCGAAATCGTTGAGCTGGCGCGGGGATCCATCCAGCAGTTGCGGTTCCCTGCGCATGCATTGCTCTTCCTGCGGATTTCAGAAGCCGAGCTCAAAGCACTGATGAGGTCGAACTGGGTGAATTTCTCCCAACGCTTCGGAGGGAAATTCATCCCAGAAACGGGGATGGAGCGGCTTGCCGCATTGGTCGGCAATCGTCTCGATGACGTTCCGCAGTGATGGGTAACGGATTTCCTCTGTAGGCCGCCCGATTCACGTTGCACAGTGGAAGCAGGGGAGTCATGAATTTGAGGCATTCGACAGGGGCATGCCATGCGGTTGGAATTTACTCACAGCCACATCTACCCAGGGGCCACCGCGTCCCTGACAGGCGAGCAGGCTGAACTGGGCGAGAGAGCCACCTGCTTGGTCGAGCTCAGTGACGGCGTGGTCCTCTCGACCAGCTGTCTGATTCAAGGGGGGGAGATCATGCTATTCATGCCGGACTACCTGACCGCCCGTGGGGCAAAGATTCCGGCGAAGGACTGGGTGCTGCGGAAGGATCTGGAAACAGGCGCCTGGAAGGCAAAATCAAAGGTTGCCGTGTAGCACTTGTTGCTCTTCCCGACCCGTCAGGTTGTTGGGTCTGAAGCAATCTTAGGAGCGTGTCATGCCAAACCGTGCGGTGGTTTTTGTGAGTGAGGCCAGCCCCTACCTTAGCCTTGGGCGGCTGGTTGAGTTGATAGCCGACGCGGAGCGGTTCAACAGACAGGCCGGCGTGACCGGGGTGACCTTGTACGACGGGGCCCGGTTCCTGTCCTACCTGGAGGGTCCACCGGATGGCCTTCGCGTTGCCTACGCCAGGGCATCCGAAGCGCGCAGCCACCTGAACTTCATCGAGTTGGCACGCGGGCGTGTCTCGCAACGTCGGCTGCCGCGGTGGCCTATGCGGCTGTTTTTGGCCAAGGAGGGCCAGCTGCAGAGCATCGCGATGGCAGACTGGGCCAGCTTCTCTCAGCGGGGCGATGCGGACGCAATGAATGCAACGGCGATGGATCTCCTTGTGCGCTTCACGGGAGGGCCGTCTGCCTCAGTCTACGTGGGGCCCCTCTCGAAACCACTCAGCGAAGGGGAGGCGAAATGAACATCGTGGCGACTGGTCTGTCACCCGGCGGAAGGATGCTGGGAGCTCCTCTCGCGCTCCCGATGAAGCGTTGGCAAAGCTGAGCAGATTCCGTCTGCCGAAAGCAGAAGTCGTCCCAACTAGCTTGAACCAGCTGCTGACCGTGTGGAAAATTTGACCCGACCTTGTGGAACGGCAATCCACATGAACGTTCTCTTCGTGGACATTGAAACCTCCATCTGTGAGGTGGTTGGAGTCGAACTAAGAGAGCTCGGCTATGACGTCGAATGCTTGGAATTCAGCTCAGGAGCCTTGCGCGCAGCGCAAGCGGGGCACGTCGACGTCGTCATTCTGGATGTGCCCGCCAGCCCTGACGCCCGGCGCAGTGCATACAAGTTGGCAGACGAACTTCGGCGCGATGGCATCGCTGTCTTCTTTACCTCCACGCTTCATCCGAACGATGTGATCAGCCGGCACCGGGATCGGGGTGTTTTGTCCAAGCCCTACGGCGTCAAACAGATCGCTTCCTGGATCGAGGCGCTTGGCAAAGATTGCAGAGGCGAACCGGCAGGCGCGCACGTGCGCTAGCTGACTGGCAACATGCATCCGCCCTTTGGAGTGCATTGGACCGCAAGCCTTCCTCTTTACAGTGGATACGCTGGAAGCGAACGTCGCTGCTGCCCATCAATGCGCGCTACTTGCATCATCAGAAGCACTGTCGTTCAGCACCGTCACTTTCAAGACGGCGACCAGATCGTTGTCCTGCAGACAGCGTTCAAGAACTGGCTCCTGAATACGTCGTTCGCCATTGGATTTCCCGACTCCAGCAATCGGCCGCTTTCTGATCGAGCGGAGCAGGCCAAGCGCGCTGTTGGCCACGGCGAGCGAGATCAAAGGCCACAGTTACCAGGAGGCCTTCGTCAGGTCTCCTTTCGCCGCGCTTATCTCCATTCATAGCGCGTTGAGTGCTTCAAGCCACGGCGACGCCGTGTTCTTCCTGTGCGCCGAAGAAGCCACGTCGGAAGCATCTCCAAAAAACTGATGCTGGCATTCGCCATAACGACCAGCATGACCTTGGCGTTGGGCATCTTCACTATTGTCCGCGCGTCACATTCGAAGCAGGAGTTGTCCAGGATTGAGTCCGTCTGGGCGCCTGGCAGCTATGCCATCGGAGAGATGCGTGCGCAGTTCGGCGATCTCCGCATCTACGAAACCTCCCAGGTCAGCGAAGCCACTTCCGCTGAGGCCGTCAAGCAATACGAACAGCGGATCGTGGCGGGCAAGGCCAAGATCAACGAGCTGGTGAAGCAATACCTGCGGTCCTTCGCCGATGGCGAAGATGCCGCGTTGTTCAAGCCGGTCAGCGCTGCGTTGAGCGATTACTTTGTCATCCACGATCAGCTTCACGCTGCGCTCCTCGCTGGCGATGCCGAGGCCGCGCAGACGATCTCGGTGACAGAATCCAGGGCAAAGCGCGTGGCGCTGTTCGACGCCATGGAGAAAGTCAGCGAATACAACCTTCGCGGCATGAAGGCTGAACTCGCAACCAACGCAGCAAGCCTCAACAACCTGATGTCGATCACAGGCTTGGTCTTGGCGGTGCTGTACTTGGTCGCAAGCGTGCTGGGGTGGGCGATCAGCCGTTCGGTCACCCGGCCCATTGGTGAGGCGTTGCCCGCTATCCGCAGCGTGGCCAATGGCGACCTCAACGTGCGAACCGACTACCAGAGCCGCGATGAGGCGCGCCAGATGCTGCTCTCCCTCCGTCAAATGGTTGCCACCTTGGAGCGTTTTTCGAACGACACCAAGGTCATGGTCAAGCTTCACGAGGCCGAAGACATCTCGCACCGGATTCCGGAGGACCTGCCCGGTGTCTACGGCGAGCTGGCCAAGGGCATGAACACAATGGTGTTCGAGCACCTTGAGGCCATCCTGGATGCCATCCAAGTGCTCAACGAGTATGCGGCCGGTGACCTGCGGCGTGACGCGCGACGCCTGCCCGGCTCCCGGGCGTGCTCCACGAATCGATGGACGCTGCCAAAGCAAGTCTGCTGGCGATCAACACGGAGATCAAGCGGTTGGCAGTGTCGGCTGCCGACGGCGACTTCTCCGCCCGCGGTAACACGTCTGCGTTCCAGCACGACTTTGAATTGATGGTTTCGGACCTCAACCGTCTGATGGAGACAGCTGACCACAGCCTCAGCGCCGTCTCCACCTTGCTTCAGGCCATTGCCTCTGGCGACTTGACCCACCGCATGGAAGGCGACTTCCGCGGCGTCTTTGCGACGATGAGCGAAGACGCTAACGCGACCGTGGCTCAGCTGACCGATATCGTCTCCCGCATCCAGCAGGCATCCACGGCAATCAATACCGCGTCGACGGAAATTGCCGCGGGCAATGGCGACTTGTCGCGACGCACCGAACAACAAGCGGCCAACTTGGAAGAGACGGCGGCGTCCATGGAGGAGCTTACCTCCACCGTGCGCCAAAACGCCGAGCATGCACGCCAGGCCAGCGAGTTGGCCAGAGTGGGGCCTCGCGCGTGGCCGGGCAGGGCGGTGGAGTGGTCGGGAAAGTAGTGGAGACGATGGGGGGTATCGAAGCCTCGTCGCGCCGCATCGGGGACATCATCTCCGTGATCGATGGCATTGCTTTCCAGACCAACATCCTCGCACTCAATGCGGCCGTGGAGGCGGCTCGAGCCGGGGACCAGGGTCGAGGGTTCGCCGTGGTGGCCTCCGAGGTGCGCACGTTGGCACAGTGCTCTGCCTCTGCAGCCAAGGAGATCAAGGGGCTAATCGAGGACTCTGTGGCCAAGGTCGCTCAAGGATCGGCGCTGGTTGACCAGGCTGGCCAGACGATGTCTGAGATTGTCAGCTCGGTTGAGCGCGTGTCCAACGTCATTGGTGAGATATCTGCCGCCTCTCAGGAGCAGGCGTCGGGCATCGAGCAAGTGAACCAGGCTGTTTCTCAGATGGACGAAACGACCCAGCAGAACGCCGCGTTGGTGGAAGAAGCGACCGCCGCTGCCCGATCCATGGAAGACCAGTCGGTACAGCTGGCAACCGCCGTCGCGGTCTTCAAGGTGAATGAACGCGCGCAGGGAAAGACGCCAGCCACGGCCAGTGCAAGCTTGACCAAGCCAGGTGCTGTGGACGGCTCCCGCCTTTCTCAAACCGCCTACGCGGGCAAGCCAACCCCGCCGAAGGCATTGCCAGCTCGTCCCGCACGGCAGGTATCTGCGGACGCAGCGCACTGGCAGGAGTTCTAACCGCCCTTCCAAGGCCAGTGCGAACGCATGGTCGCTCGCAGGGCATGGTTGACCGAAGTTGCCGCTGAAGTCACCGTGGGTGAGGCCGCCTGGATGGCGGCCTCAGACCCGCAAGCGCGCCGAAAGCTCGGCGCCTTGCGCCGTGAGGCGGCGAGGCGGCAATGGCATTGGCCGAGGTTACGGCCGCCCGATGGCCGCTCCGCTTTGGCAGTTCAGCGGCTCGGAGACGGGGGAATGCCAGCCAATGGTTCCCTCAGGATGCCCAGCCATGGCTCGACGATCTCCTCGAACGCGAAGACATGGTCCCGGTGCTGGTCCATCCCTTGGAGGTAGTGCCGAATGCTGCGCTCAAACTCGTCTGCGACGTTGGCGTTGCCGGCGTTCGTGCGAAGCAGGAGCACTGTGGCCGCTTCCAGCGCCGCAACACGTATATGCATGCGATTCATTGCTTCTTGAAGACGCAAAAATGCGTCCCTGACCTCGTCGTTCACCAAGCCCTCCGCGAGCAGGCACATCAACACAGAAGAGGATCAGTGGCTGCTGCTTGAGCCCGGGATCGTCAGGCGAGCACGGTTGGCGGCGATCAAAAGGGCATTGCCAGTTCGCTCCGCTTGCGTCGGAGTCATCGTCGAGCCGCACATGGTCGAGTCACCGGCCGCGTTGCGAACTTGGTAAAGCCCGAGTGCAACCACTGCTGTTTCGGCGTCAATGCCGACTTCAAACCTGTCCAGTGGGAACCACGTTGCTCCGTCGAATTTCTCCATCGAGCGCCTCATGCACGGAATCGCGGTGTCAGCCAGAGATTACCGCAAAGCGTGGAACTTGGAACGCGCGCGAATCGGTTGCAACTGAAAGCGGCAGCACCGTGCAGCATTGGGCAATCAACCTGAATCGATCTCCAGCCGTTGCTGAATGGATAGGGCACGACCAGGGTCAATGACGGCGACGCGTTTGCCGTTTCCCAGCTGCACGCCCTGCGGGCAGAGCTCAGCGAATCGGTCGCTGTGAGCGGCAGGCTCGGCACGCCAGGCAGACAGGCTCTCGATGACCAAGACTTCGTCCACTGCAAGGGCGAACAGCTGAACCGCGGATTGAACCAACAGCATTGCTGGACAACCCGTCCCGACTGCATCGCCTCCGGTGATCAAGCCCAGATCAACCACAGGGACGTCTTGCCCTCTGATCGAGACTACAAACTGGCGGTCCCGGGTTCGGGTCAGCGTCTCTGGTCCGCGTATTTCCACGGCCGACTCGACATCCACACCGAACAAATCGCAGCCCACACGCACAATCACCAGCTCCAGCAATGGCTCTGATGAGGCCTGCAGAAATGGATCATAAGGCAGGGGAACGGTCATGGTTTCTGTGGGCAAAGACCAAAGGGCGATCGCATCATGCCCTTAATGTGTCCACCGTGGCAATTCATGCCCTAAGAAATCCGAGGCGTTCAGATTGGCAGGCCAAGGGCCTCACTCTGACAAGACCTGCCCGTCGTCCGAAGACGATGGGTTAGCGGTGGCTGTAGCGTTCGTGCCGGCCATTCGCTTCATGAACTCTTCCAACCTCATCCGGCTCACCGCTTGGTGGTTCTGGCAGTGTGGGCACACCATCACACCGGCGCCTTCCAAGTCCGTCAGGCCCTCGCCCGGTGCTAGCAGCGAGGTGAGACCACAGCTGCTACAAGTGGCCTCAACAGCATGCAGACGCGCCAGAGCGCCGTCGGAGGTCAGTTCTCCATTGACAAAGCGAAGCAAAATAAAAGCCGGTATTAGCCACGGGTAGGGTCCTGAAATAGGCCAGAGGCAGTCAGCGGCCTCAGCGATCTCGCAGACTTCCTGAAAGCGATACGCACGCTGCAGGATCCTTCCGCGTGCTTCCATCCGGGACGGTTCGTCGGCTGGAAGACCGAGTATCAAACTCCCTCGGGTCAGGGCGCAAGGAGCTCGGCCAACTCAATGGCGCTGATGGGTCTGGAAAGCGCGAAACCTTGAATTTCGTCACACCCAAGGCCTTGGAGCTTGGCGACCTGACCGTTCGTCTCGGCTCCTTCAGCGACGGTCGAGTAGCCCAGATCATGGGCCAGACCGACGATCGCTTGGACCTTGAGCAATGCGCGTTGGTCTTCGGAAATATCGTCTATCAGCGACTTGTCGAGCTTGAGCGTGTGAATGGGCAACTCGGTCAGGTACCCGAAATTGCTGTAGCCGCTGCCGAAGTCATCCACCCCGAGCCGAATGCCTGACGAGGCCATCCGCTTGAGTTGCTCGCCCGGCAGCGAGTTGACCCGCAGCCATTCTCCCTCGGTGATCTCGACCTCCACGTCCTGGCAATCCAACCCCTGCGCGTGGATTTTGGCCACGAGTTCATCGGCCATTCCTTGCCGCGCGACATTCCGAGCGGAGAGGTTGATGGAAAGGCTCAACGCAAGGCCAGCACGCTTCCATTGCGCCAATTGTGCCAATCCTAGGCGCAAGCGAGCGGCCCCTGGGGGCATTTGTGGCCGCGGCCACCCAGTCGCGTTACTCAATCTCCCCCGATTGGCAGCAGGAGCAGATTTATCGCCAAGGGGACATGGCCGAGCTCAAGGCCACTGGGGGCAACTGGCGTCAACAGCTGATCCACCCCGAGGACAGGCCCGCGGTGGAATTGGCCATTGCTCATGCCGCGGAGTTGGCGTCGCCGTTGGAGGTAGAACACCGCGCCTTGTTGCCAGACGGCTCCGTCCGCTGGATACAGTTGCGGGCAGTCCCGTTGATGGACAGCGAAGGCAACGTGAGCGAGTGGTTCGGTGCAGCCTCCGGCATCACCGATCGCCGCGTGGCTCAAGAGCGTTTGCAGCAGTTGACCGCAACGCTTGAAGAGCGGGTGCAGGCCGGCACTGACGAACTGATGGCGATGGAGGAACGGCTGAGACAGGGCCAGAAGATGGAGTCCCCCGGCCAACTGGCCAGCGGCATTGCCCACGACTTCAACAACATGCTCACCGGGGTCTCCATGGGCTTGGAGCTGTTGGAGATGCGCGTTGGCCAAGGCCGTTTGGAGGACCTGGGTCGCTACGTGGAGATGGCTCGAACGGGGGCCGACCGAGCTGCAGCGTTAACCCAACGACTGTTGGCGTTCTTTCGCCGGCAGACGTTGGCACCGTCGGCCATCCACGTGTCGGCCATGGTGAACAGGACGCTCCACATCCTGGCCCGCTCCATCGGGCCCTCCATTGAGATCGAGACGCGGTCGGATCAAGTGGAGGACGTCGTGCGGGTGGATGCTCCGCAGCTGGAAAACGCCCTTCTCAACCTTTGCATCAACGAGCGCGATGCGACGCCGGATGGAGGGCGCATCTCGATTGAGGCCGAGCTCTCACACGTCGATGGCGGACTGGCGGAGCGTTTGGTGCTGACGCCTGGACCCTATGTTCGCTTGTCGGTCCGAGACACGGGAACCGGCATGGACGCGAGCGTTGTTGAAAAGGTGTTCGAGCCCTTCTTCACGACCAAGCCGATCGGGTAGGGCACGGGGTGGGGCTTGCCGATCTACGTATTCACGCGCCAATCCGGCGGTCAGGTGGCGGTTGACTCCATCCCTGGGGTGGGAACCACGATGCACCTTTATTTGCCGCAAAGCACGGCTGATACCGATGACCGAATCCAGGAAACGCCCGCGCTTCCCCCAGCCACGTCGCCTGGTCGCTCGGTCCTTCTGGTAGAAGACGAGACCGCCATGCGCACGCTGGTGAAAGAGGTGCTGAGCAGTTTGGGCCACCGCGTGAAGGCGGCTGCAAACGGCAGCGACGCCCTCACTGTGCATGCCAGCGAAAAGCACTTTGATTTGCTGATTACGGACGTGGGCCTGACGGGCTCGCTCAATGGGCGGCAGGTGGCGGACGCGGGCCGGCAGCGCCGTCCGACACGCCGGTGTTATTCATCACCGGCTATGCAGCAAGCGTCGCGGTAGGAGCCGGCCAGCTTGAGTCTGGCATGGAGATACTCACCAAGCCGTTCGCCGCGGGGGAGTTGGAAAGAAGAGTGACCGAGTTGTTGCTGGAAGCCGTCAAAGCGTCGAACGAACCGTTCCCAGCAACTCCAGCAGCGTGAAAGCTCCTTGAGCAGCATAACGTCGTTTTCGAGGAAGTGTGGGTCTGCGCCGGGAACGCCCCCGTGACCGGTGACCAGCAGGACCGTCACGGAAGGGTGGCGTGCCATGGCGTGCTTGGCGAGATCGTGCCCGTTCATCCCCGGCAGGCCCACGTCGGAGATGAGGAGATCGAAGGCGGGTTGCTGCGCCAAGCGCTCCACAGCCGCTTCAGCGTCTCCGACCGCAGTGATGTCATAGCCGCTGTCTTTGAGAACGTCCTGCATCGATTCGCGGATGGCGACGTCGTGCTCTACAAGAAGGATGCGAGGGTACGAGAGGCAGTCATAGCAAACCTGGTTGATCAAAAATTCGAGGAATCATGCAGGACTGGGAGTAAAGCGCTGGTGCATCCCTGTGATGACGGCAATCACGGGAAGGCGAGGGCGCCGTCGCGCCTTGACGCGGTTTTGCCGCGAGGGCTGGATACTCAATCCCCACCCCTCCCGCCTGGACACTCCCACTATGGCCCGATCCGCCCCCGATTTGCCGGCAGCGTCGCCCCACGCCCTTCGCGTCGAAATCATGCCGCTGGAGTGCGGTGATACCGCGGTGATCGTCGAATTTGAATCCGAACCGCCCGCGTCGTGGCGAGCTCTTCTGACGAAGAAGTTGGCAGACGTGGAGGGGCTTGAGCTGGTATCCGCCCAGTTTGAGGGGCGGGTTCTCTACGTGCTGGGTGCGGAGGGGGGTAGGGGAGGAAGCGTCCACAGGGTGAGTCAATTGTTGCGGTCTCTTCCCGGACGTCCTGGGGGCTCAAACCTGCTGGATGAGCCTGTGAGCCGGGGCGTCCCGGGGCCGGAGCAGGCTCTAGCGACGCACGCCTGAGCGCGTTGTTCAAAAGACGAGTTAAACGCCCGGCCGGAAGATAGGCCGAGCTCGGTTCGATCGCGCTAGCATCGCAGATTGATCACGCAAGGCAGCTATGTACGTTGAGGTATACCACCGGGTGGGATTTTGGGCCGGGATCACCGGGGCGGAAGGTTGGCGCTGGCGGCTGGTGGCGCCACGCGGGCATGTTTTGATGGCTCCCCGGGAGACGTTCGCCAGTCGGCAGGCGTGCTTGGCGGCCTTGGCTCTGCTGCAGATCGGGCCCATTTCAGCGGTGGAGTCGGCCGGAGATGCCCCGAACGCGGTGGGCGCGGCCCCCTCACTATGTCCCGCCCTTTCAACGCCATGACGGCCACCCCAGGTTGGGCAGGTCACGGTCACATCGCCGGCATCCAATGAGGACTGGGTCTGATCCATCGGGGGGCATTTCGCTTGAGTGTGACTCCCCGCGTCGCAGGAAGGCGATCAGTTGAGGCCAGCGGCGTTCGCGTGCACACTGCTTTTGAACAGTCAGGGTTCGAGGGCCATGGGTACTTCCAAGCCGGGCAAAGATTTAGAACGGGTCACCTTGTCGGTGGGAGAGCACGTTTACACCTCCGAGATCTGGCGGCTCAGTGAAAGCCGTTGGGTTCTTCTCGCTGTCGAGGTCCACGGCGTGGGAGGGCGCTCGGATTTGAGCATCAAAGCGTCGTCGTGCCTCCATGCGTTGGACGCGGGAGAGCGGATTGCGTCTGAGATTCTCAACAACCCCTATGGCTGAATTGGCGTTGGAAGGTTCAATCGACGGAATGGATCCCAAGGACGGCAGATGAGCATTTTGAACGTGTTGCTGAGTGCCGATCACTTGGCTGTGACCGTCGATACCCTTGCGCAAGATGCTCAAACCGGGGCGCACTCAGAGGGCGCCAAGTTGCTTCTGCTGCCTCAGCACAACGCCGTCTTGGCCACGCGTGGGTCGGCCCAGTTCTTCCTAAGAATCTACGAGCTCTGTCTCCAAGCCAGTTTTCGAGCAGACTTCACGATAGAGCGGCTGTCCGGCGAGCTTGGCGGCGTGATTGATCGCCTCTGGCCAAACTACGTGAGCGCGGCGGCAGCCGCTGGCATACCCATCAGCGCTATGCACACCGAGTTGGTTTTGGGCGGCTGGTCGGCGCACGCCCAGCGCATGGTTGCCACCGCTTATGCAAAGTCCGAAGATGGCCGTCCCGCCGTGGTCCAAGCGCTGGTGGGAGGCTTGGCGTCGCCAGGAGAGCCCTTGCGGAATCAGCCAGCAGGCATGGGACGGGCGGAGTTGATGGCAGCAGGACGCTTGCAAGCCGCTTACCTCAACGGCGACAGCGAGCGGCCATTAGCGGGCGGTCGTCTGTTGGCAGCAATTCTCTCAAAGGGCCAAGCAACCGTTCTCGATCTGGGAGGTCTCTAGGGGGCAGGGCAAAGCGTCGATTTGCTCGGCCACGGACCTCAGTCCATGACGCAAGCCAAGCAGAAAGTCCGCATTGGAGCGTTGGCTGGGGAGGCACATGGATGTCGACGATCATGGGCATCAGGTGGGCCCATGCAAGGCGCACCGCGGTGGGATTGGCAGAACTGGCCACCAAAGCCCTGACCGCATACTCCAAGGCATTGGTTTCGCCCTCAGCGTTGGGCAGGCGCCTCTCGCACTCGCTCAGGCGGAGCTCCAACTTGACCAACGCCTCCGTCTCAGCCTTGTGCATACCCCTCCTCCATTGGCTGGCCACCGAATCGCGGTCTGGCAGCAGGGTGGCCCCAAGCTCAAGCGTTGGAAACCGGTGAGCGTTCCGCTTGACTGCACCGTCAATCGGCCCTTTCGGGCCAGCACACAGCGGTCCACTCTTCAATCAAGACTCGCCATGCGCGGGTGGTTAGGTTGGGGGCAAAGCTTTTCCAACCTCGCGCGTGCCACCGCCTAGCGGTTGTCACAGAGCGGGCAAGTGAGCACGGCGGCGCCGTCCAAGTCCAGCAGGCCATGCCCTGGAACCAATCGCAGTTGGCGGCCGCATTCCAGACAAGCGCAACTGATCCGCGTGACCTGCAAGAGCGAGCCGTCGGCCCGCCGCACACCCTCAACCTGATCGATGAAGAAACGTCCAATGTTGGGCATGAAGATGAACAAAAAGCTGAACAGAGCGGAATGCATATGATGCACCGCGACAACCCCACCGGAACCAGATGAGACAATTGGATTCTGAAGAATTCATCTACGGGGTCGTCCGCGCAGTCCGCACGCCAGATACCGCTGTCCGATCCCTCTATTGCCGTCGCAGGAGCATGATAAAGAGGCGGGCTGCACGGCGACAGCCTTAGGCACAGGGAAGTAACCGAGCGGCGCTGTTGGAAAGCGCTGAGCCAGTTCGTTAACCAGCAAAAGGCCAGACCGGCGGCCAGTCGGTTGCGGACCACTGCTGAGGGTGTGTGTCGCGCGTTGCCCTAAAGAGGCCGCCTGCTAGGGGGGCCGATCACGACGATGCCCTGAACTGCCGGGGCGTCACCTAGGGGAGGGGGAGTCACCCCGTTGGGTTCGGCGGCGCCAACTGGGGTCAGCGCCATAGCGGAGATTTTCACGATTGTCGCGTCCATCGGACGCACGGACATCTTGCTAGGGCGAACGTCAAGCGCCAGTGAACGCGCTCGGGTCGACCCGTGCGCGAGGGCTACCCAACTTGGATGGCGGCAAGCGCGTCTTTGGTTGAGAGAGGGCAGCCATAGTGCCACCCTTGGCCAATAGCCTCTGGAGCAATCCGGTAGAGCAGCAAATCTTGCGCCTCTGATTCGACGCCTTCTGCGATGACATCCAGCCCAAGCTCACGTGCGATGCGATACATCCCTGGCAAAACGGGCCGCAGGGGGGAGTCCTCGTTGATAGCGGCCACGAACATGCGATCGATCTTGATTCCTCGAAACGGCGATTGGGCGAGGCGGGAGAAGTTGGCGCTGCCGGTCCCGAAGTCGTCGATCAAGAACCGGTATCCCAGAACTGAGAGGGCCTGCATGTTGCTCTTTGCGGCAGCGGACACGAGTTCTTCCCGCTCGGTGATCTCGATGCGAATTTGCTCTGGCAACACGCCAAAATCGTTGGTGACGCTGCCGATGTAGCGAACGACGCACTCTTGGGCCATGTCCACGGGCTCGGCATTGATGCTTACGTAGAGGTTCCTATGCTCCCTCAGCGCGGGGGCGAGATCATTCATGGCACGGGCCAGCACGTATCGAAAAAGATCAGGACTCAGGCCGAATCGGTGGGCGATGGGCACGAAGATGGCCGGCGGGATTTCATCGTCTCCCGGCGGGCGCCAGCGGCTGAGCGCTTCAAATCCCACGAGCTCCCGCGTGCCAATTCGACGCAGTGGCTGGTAGGCCAGTTCGATCTCGCTGCGCTTCAGTGCAAGCACCAACCGTTGCTGGATGGTTTGCCGAGCCGTGATTTGGTGTTTGATCAGCAAGAACGCGAGCAAAAGCCCTACCGAGGCACCCGCTGACAGGATGGTGGTGAGCAACGCCGAGGGCAGTTCGGACACCACGTGCCTAGGGCTGGTAACGAACGCGCAAACGTCGGCCACCCGGCTGCAATGTTGAGCTTGGACGAGAGACGGGGTGCCGACGCGGCTGGTCGGGGACAAGGTGCGGAATGTAAACGATCGGTCCTTCGTTTCGATGCTGATGGAGCTGCTGCGCGCAGGGTCCAAGCTCTCGAAGGCAGACGGGGAGGACACGGTGAATGTGTCGCCTTGGGCGATCAGATTGGACCCGGTGTAGGGGGAGCCAACGAGATCCGATGCGTGCCAAAGCCGGACAGCGCCGCTGGAGAAGCGTGGGGCGGGGAGGGTGTAGGGGCGCGAGCGCCCCCAGAGAGCGCTGCAGACAAGGCGTCCGTCTCGGATGCGACCGATGTCGTTCATGTAGCTGGAGCGGAACGCGATCTCTTTCAGTGAGTCAATGTCGGTGGCGGAGCAAGGCGGCTGTCCAATGCGAGAGGCTTGTTCGGCCGCGACGCGCCTTGCAAGGGATAAAGCCTCCGAGCGCGTCACCGCGGCTTCCGCCACTGCCTCCGCCCCTTCCTTGTCACGCACGTAGAGGATGGCTTGGGCGACCGCGAGCATCGCCAAGACGCACGCCGCCGTGGCTCCTATTACGGTCAAGACGTAGCGAAGCCGATTTTCTCGAACGCTCAAAGCAACCCCCGATCTGAAACGCGCCATCGCTTCGCTTGGCTTCTCGCCTCATTTACCTTGTTACAGGTTTATCGGCAAGCTTTCCATGAACTTCAGCCCCAGCTCCACTGGCTTGCAAGCCTTGATCGAACAACCATGCATCTGCGTCTGAACTGTACAGCAGCAGGCCGTGAGCCCGGCGATCGCCAGCATGGCCACCCAGGACCTGCTGGTGGCAGCGCAGCTCCAGGCTCGATACCTCAACGCCAGCATGGGGCGGACCGTCGCCGGCGGACGGTTGCTATTGGGCTTTTTGAAGCCTGGCCAGGCGGTGGTCAAAGACTTGGGCCCGATTTAGCCCTGCCAATTTGGTCACTCGGACCGTTCAACGCAATGCCCCAGTCGAGCGCCGGCTGACGGGCAAGTGCAGCCGCGCCTGCAGCGTGATTGGGCTTTTCTCCCAATTTTTAGCTTTAGTCAAAATAACCCCCTTGTGGGTTTCGCGTGCCGGTGTATCCCAAACGTATGGCGTTCGCGATGCGTGCGTCTGACACCGACCAACGAAACGAAAGGGGGGAAGATGTTCATTGGATTCAGACTGACGACGCGGCTTGTCGTCAACGCCGTGGTTGTCCTGGTGCTGGCGCGATTGCTGTTTATGGGCATGGACGGCTTGGACCGGTTTTCCGACACGTGGAACCGCACCTTTGGGGCGAGCATGCCCAACGCCAGCGGGTTGCGCGGCGCCGTCAACGGCGCACGCCAGGTTGTCCCGTCTGGGTTGGACGAGTATGCGCGCCAGGCCGAACGGGACGCGGCCCAAAGCACCTCGCTGATGGACGTGTTTGCCAGCGTGTTCGGACGCGTGAAAAACGAGGAGGTCATGTTGCCCTCCACCATCAATTCCGCTGGAGGGGAGGGCTCGATCTATGACCGCTATGACCATTGATTTTGAGTGGCTGTCCATCCTCTCCGGGTGGTCCTTGCTCAACGACAGCGCGGCGCTGCTGCGCACCCCCGGCCAACGCTGGGCGGGCTTGGAGGGATTGCTCATCGGCTACGGCCTCATCGCTGGACAGTGGTTCGTCCTGGCCACCATGGCAGGGGCGCTGGCATGACCACCGTGGGCGCGGTGTTGGCCGCCGTCCTGGCTGCAGCGTTCCTGGCCACCGTGTTGGGCCTGGCTGGCATCTTCTGGGTCAATGCACGGCACGCCAGCGGGGCGCTTCGTGTGCGTTACCGCTTGCGTGCCCAAATCCTGGCTGGGCTAGTGCTGGCGTGGGTGCTCACCCTGGCGAGGCTGTCCACGTGAGCCGGCCACCTTACGTGCAGATGGCCGTTCGCGTGCCACAGGAGCTGAAAGACCTGTTGGAGCAGGTGGCTGACCGGGAGGGAATGCACGTCAGCGAACTCGTTCGCGTGCTGCTGTCACAATCGTTGACGGACAACAGGTGGAGAGCGCAGGCCATACGCCTTAAAGAGCCGAAACCCCCTCATTCCGGATTTCCTTGAGCTTCGACGTGACGGTCTGGGCAATAGCCTTCAGTTCGATCACAAGAGCAGTTCCGTTTGCCTGTGCCAAGTGATCGGCTAGGTATCGTCGTTCCTCACCCACGAAGACCATGTATTCCTGAAAAGGTGGCCAGCACATGACCACGGCGTCTGTGGTGGCACTGCCTTCGCTGAAAAGCGCACGCATTTCTTCGTTCGAAACGATGGAGTTGGCCTGATCAAAGCTCAGTCCCATGTCCACCAGCTGTTTTGCCAAACGCATGAGGCAGAGGTCTGTGAATCCAAAGCGCTTCCAAGAGGCGCGAACCGCACTCTGGTCTGGGGCAGGCGAATCCTTCGAAACCAATGGGGGCATCAGTCCACTTTTACCCAGCAGTCCTCGCTTTAGGTAGCTCCGAAGTCCCTCATATCCAATGCCTATGATTGCCGCTGCGCGCGACGTGGTGACTGTTGTCTGCATGGCCTCATCTCGGAAAATGGTCTTAACGGGACCGATTTTGAGGTTTGTAAAAATCGGTGTCAATAGGACCGATTATTGCGCTGTTGGCCGTTGACACCCAAGGACGTCGCAGAATTAGCCGCTTCAGCGCCGCCATGAGAGCTAGCTGCGGCGTGGAGACGTGGCTTCCGCTTTAAGCAGCGGCCCTAACGCGATGGGATGCTCAAGCTACCCGTGCCTCCGGCCGATTGGTATAACGATCCACCACCCAAGGAAAGGACGGTCATGAGCGAAGAAGCAAGCACAACACCGCTTGAGGAAATGAGCTGGGAGGAAAAGCTTGAGGAACTTTTTCGAAACGGGGTGCAGTTGTCGCGGCTTGGGCTGAACCTTAGGTCGGACGACGTTCAGCGCTATGGGCACGTGTGGGTGGAGGCAACCGAGATTGCACTTCTTTCCGATAACTTCATTCGCGCCATGGTGACTGCACTGGAGGGCAGACGAGATGCTCCAGAGCTCGCTAGGGCGCTTTATGCAGAGGTAGACGCTGTTATCGCGTTGCAGCGCCATGCTCTCAGAGCTGTTGGCTCCTCTCCGCCTAGCGAGACTAACCGCAGGAAAGAATGGATTCGCCGGTGGATTGGGCCAGGGAAGCGAGCGGGCGACGCCACGCACTCAATTTCTGGAAGCTTCCGTGAGGCTTTGGGTGACCTGTTGCCAGATTGGGCAAAGGGCACTCTGAAGGTCGGCGAGGAACTCTGGGAAATCTACGGTAAGAAGTAAAGGGCAGTCGTCCAACAGCCCTGATCGACCCCTGGCGGGGACAGGACTACGACTTGGTTTCCCGTTCCGAAAGCTCTAAAGATTCCGCGTAGGTTCTCACCCGCGCCAGCAATTCACGCTGGCGTTCGGGTGGGAGCCGGGAGACCACCAAGATCACTTCCGCCAGCACGTCGGACGCGGCGTGGAAATAGGCCACTGGCAGTCCCAGTTCTTCGGCCAAGCGTTCCATGGTTGCTTCGTCGGGCATGCGCTCCCCTCTCTCATAGCGAGAAATGCGCGGTGCCGCAGAGTTCTGGTCTTCCAATCCCAAAACCGCCCCGAGATCCGCCTGGCTCAGCCCTCGGGCCAGGCGAGCCTCACGGAGGCGGCGGCCGTAGGTAGTGGACACAGGAAGCGGGGCTGGCATCGGTCGAAGCTGAACGCATGGATCGGCCCGCCAGTGTGATGCTTCCAAGCATCGCTTGCATTTGCCAAAATGGCAAATAGGAACGTGCATCCGACAGGGGTAGGAGCATGAAGAAGATGCTGTGCGTAGCGGGGGCTGTTGCAATCTTTTGGTGCACCGCTGAGCAGGCCCGGGCCGAATCGGATCTGCTTCGCCAGATCGGCCGAGCCATCCAAGGCACGCCCAAGGTGGTCAGTGATAGGGCAAGGAGCCCTTACGTCGAGCCGACCGGGACCTACTGGGACCTGGATCAGGACGTCTTGGAAGGGGCTCAGCACCTGCGGGCCGGGGTGACGGCTGTGGGTGGTGGCGGCGTGGACACTTGCGACATGCAGCTGCTCGCCATGGCCCATTCGTCCTATCGCATCGACGCCGACAAGCGCCAATGGTGCCTGAGGCAATGGTGGCTGATGGACACGAAGGCCCAGGGCGCCAACGGCATCTCAGGCGATGATCCGGCTGCCATCGAGCGCCGTTATGGCCCGGCTTTCGACGCGCGCCTGCAGCGCTTCAAGGCCATCCGACGGTTTGCCGTTCGTCCCACGTTCCAAGCCCTGGGCGATGTCGCCTATCGGGCCGACCGTGGCGTGCTGGAAGGATTCATCCCGATGTCTCAGGTGTCCGCGGCGGGACAAAGCGTCACCGGCAAGGGCTTTGTGCCGTGGGTTCACCGCACCTCCACGGGGGTGTCCAGCCCACCCAACGCCGGCCGCTTCCACCTGCTCATCCGAGTGGGCGCCCAAGAGGCCGCCAACTTGGCGCGACAAGGTCGCAGCTACCGAGACGATCTGGTGGTGTTCTCCGTCAACCGGGTCTGGGTGGAGGGCACGGTGCCGAAGATGGACGTGACGATAGAGAGGGTTCGGCTCGGATACCGCGACGAAACCATCGACGTTGATTTAACCCATACGCAAGGAGCACCGGCATGAAAGCAACCCACGTTTCCCTCGCCCTGATCACCGCAGGCTTGGCCGCCTGCAGCAGCAAGGCGGATTTGCCCACCATCGAACAAGTCGCCCACGCTTACGAGGCGCATGCCAACGCCAACCTTTCCAGCGAAATGGGCCAACGAATCGAGGTTTGGGGTTGGAAAGACCTCACCGCGGATTGCACCTCCAGTGGTCCCCAGCGGGCCACGTGCGTGACCGGTGGAACGCTGGACGTGGTCGGGTTCCAGGGCGGGCAGCAGTTGAAGCCCGATCCCGTTCCCGTGCCGTCGGCTTACGACTTCATCTTTGAGAAGCAACCCACAGGCTGGGTGCCGGTCGGAGCCCAGAAGAAGGGCTGACCTTGCCAAGGCGCGGAATCGCGCTATGCATTGAGGGAACACCACTTCAAGGAGGTCCCATGTCTTACAACGCTCACCACACCCCCGGCGGTCACATGCAGTGGGGCTTGCTGGCACCGGGCACCGTCATCCTCGGTGGTGCAGGCCTGCTGTTTCTTGCCGGAGCCCAAGAGATCGGCGAGAACATGGGCTACGGCTGGGAGGCCGGCCTGGCGGCCGCTGGTGGGGCAGCCGTGCTGCTCTTGCTGCTCCTGCTCTACGTGTTGAACTGGCGCGCGGCCCGCGTGCGCGCGGCAAGGGCCTGCGGGCTCCCGGTTTCGCCGCGCAAAGGTGGCTTTGGAAAGGGCGCCCTGGTGGGCTTGCTCTTCGTCGTTGCCCTGCAGCTGGTCAGCGTTGCCGTGGGCCTGCTCTACCCGGGCCTGGAAGAGGGCGAGCGAAACTTCTTCACCTCCGTGCCCCCGATGGCTCTGACGGCGCTCATGCCCGTGGCGCTGATCGTGGGTGGCATCGCAGGCAAGCTCTGGCGCTCCACCAGCCTGTAAGATCAGTCCATGTCCTTTGGGGCCCCCGCGAGGGGGCCTTTTTTTTTTCAAAGAACAAAGCCCAGAGCCACCGCCGGTCGCTTCGCGCCGGCTTCTGTAAAAGCGGTGGTGGGAAAAGAGCAGATGACGCCTTCGGCGCGAGAAGTGATGTTAGGAATAACTGCGGCCTTAGCTCCGCAGTTTTTGCTTTTAGTCAAGATTTTGTCCACCGAAACCGTGGACAAATTTTTATGGTGATCTACCTTGGATACATGGGAAGGCAATCGTGCCAACCGACAAACAAGGATCTCGCCATGAACCACGCGATGCTCATCACAAACGACACCATCACCATCAAGGAAGCTCACGAAGCTGCGCATGCCGCTGCCAGCACTTTGTTTGACCAGTTGTCTGGGTATACCTTTTCGACCGGCGCGGCGGGCTATCTCTATCCCGCGTTCCAGCCTTCCGTTGAAGACGCGCTGCTGGCTTTCCTGCTGAACCGCAATTCGGCAGAGCTGGGATGCGAAGACGACGAGCTGTTGGCTGACCAAACCGTCTCCGTCAACGTGGAGCGCCAAGAGGACGGGCAGCTCCTTTATGAGGTGGTGTTCGACATGGAAGGGTCGGATTACGGCACCAATTGCAAGGTCAAGGACCTGGCGACGCTGGACGAATGGTTCGATGAAGAATGGATCGGCGTGGAGTGCGCGGAGTAAGGCGTGCTGACAAAAACTGATCGCGTAAGAACAATTCATGTCCTTTGAGGCCCCGCGAGGGGCCTTTTTTGTGCAAAAAACCAACCGCCGGTCGCTTCGCGCAGGTTTCTGGAAAGCGGCGATGGAAGAAGCGCGGATGACGCCTTCGGCGCGAGAAGTGATGTTAGGAATAACTGCGGCCTTAGTTCCGCAGTTTTTGCTTTTAGTCAAAGTTTTGTCCACTCAAGCAGTGGACAAAATCATGGGGCGATCTACCTTGAGTTTGTGGATAGGCAATCGCGCCTTCCGGGAACCATCAAGGAAATCGACATGAAAATTCATCACCTCGTCAGCGACGGCAACCAAGCGGTCGCCATCACGCAATCGGCTTCGAGTGGCGGTGGCTACGCGCACCCGGTGAAGCTCTCCGCCATTCGCTTCAACGTGAAAGACGCCGAAGCGGTGCTCCAAGAACTCAACAAGTCTGGCCATCGTCATGAGAAGACGTTCGAAGTGATCGAGCGTTGGGACGCCGATGCTCGCAACCAAGGACCAAAGTCGAAGTTCGGTCGAACCCTTGCCGCCCTTGTGGATGAAGCGGGGGATCACCTGGAGGGGCAGGTGATCTACGAAGCCAAAGGCATGGAAGAGGGCACCGTGCGTGCGATCAACGCCGCAGCGAAGCAAGCCAGGCTTTCGCAGGTCCTTCCTGCTGCAGGCGGCCCGAGCATGGTCATCGGTGGGCAGGTCTGGAACCCACGGCAAGAGGCGCACAGCGAAGCTCCGGCGGCTGTCCTGGAAGCTCCTCGTCAGCGCGTGCGTCTGTAACCGCCGATCACCCACCAGCAAAAATCAGGAGATTCGACATGAACGTTCAAATTGCGGAAGCCATGAACAAAGCCAAAGACGACGCGGACCGCTACGGAATCCTTGCAGGGTTCGCCTCCTGCAACCGGGCCCTGCTTGAGAAGGGGGCCGCGCAAGAACTGGTGGACGCCCTGTATTTCGCCGGCGCTGCGATCAACCGTTGGCGTGCCATCGCGGTGGTCCGAGAGGCGGCCGCCAAGCCGTTGGACGCGGCGTCCTAAGCCGGAGCGCGACGTGCTTCAACCTGTCCCTTCCCCAAAACTTGTCACCCTTCCGTCCTCCCGGGGCTACTCCCGTGATTTGGAGCGCTTGCAGGCGGCCGCCGCGCGCGCGCAGGTCACCCGAAACGAAGCCGTGCGCCAAGTGCTCGCCATGTATGCCGCCCACCCTTACGCACTGAGCAAGCGTCGGCTGGGTGGGGAGAGGGACGTGCGCCTGGCCTACCTTCCGCTGCAGCGCAGCGTCTTGGAGGCGGTGGAGCAGGGCGCGGTGAACGCGGGGATTTCCACCGCAGAAGCGGTGCGCCAGATCATCCGAGACTACGTCCAAGGAGATCTCCTCGGGAACCAGGTTCGGGGCAGCCGCCATGGCTGACCACCGCCCACCACTGCCAGGAACTCCGAGCGCCGAGCTGATTCACGCGTGCGTCGAAGGAAGCCTTTTCGGCGTTCTACAGGCGCTGCGGCAGGGCGCCAACCCCAACGCGTGGCGCCTCAACGAAGGTCCTGCGCTCCATTCCGCACTTCCCTGGCCCCGCATCGTCGAAGCCCTCCTGCAAGCTGGTGCGCACCCTCAAGAGAGGAACCACTGGTGCGAGCGCCCGCTCGAAAAGCTGGCGGCGGACTACCAGTTGAGCGACGACGCCGACGAGCGCAATCGTCTTGAGCAGACGGCTTTGCTGCTGCTGCGGCTGGGTGGCAACCCTCACCGGGGCAGCCCATTTTGGAACACGCCATCGCTGAAGACGGCGATGCCGCACGTGGTGGCCACGGTGGAAGCCGAACAACGCGCGGTCCACCTGGAGCAGGCATGGGCAGCCCGGGGAAGTGTCAGTGCAAAGCGGGCAAGGCTGTAGAGCCAACGGCGCAACGCCGCCACCGGCCGCTGCGCGCCGGACTCTGTAGAAGCGTCGGTGGAAAAGAGCAGGTGACGCCTTCGGCGAGAGAAGTGATGTTAGGAATAACTGCGGCCTTAGCTCCGCAGTTTTCACTTTTAGTCAAGATTTTGTCCACTGCAACCGTGGACAAATTTCCAGGGCGATCTACCTTGGGATCAGGAAGAACGCACCGCTCTTTCAACCGACTGGAACCGCCGACATGACCCTTTCCCTTCTCGCCATTGCCGCCCCCATCGCCCTTCCATTCAGCGTTTGGTTGGCCCAGCGCCTTGAACGCTGTATCGACCGCGCCCTCTGGGCGCACTGAGAGAAATGCCATGACCACGCGTGCCTCCCGCCATCGCTACTACGCTTACGAGCGACAGGATGGTTCTGTGTGTTTCCTGCCAAAACTGTTGCACGAGGGGATTCAGCGCTACCCACGAACGATTGCGCACTACCATCTGGTGCAGTGGTTGGGGGTGTCCAAGTTGCTCAGTAGAGACGAATACAAGCAGATGGCGTGGCTGGGTTCGCAGCGTGGCACGCTCCGCAACACCCATGATTCAACGCAAGCTCGTCTCACCGGTTGATACACGGGCCGGGCAAAATGGCTCCATGACCCATGAAGCCCCTGCATCCATCCTCCACGCCCCGGCCTACGGCCTGCTGCTCGCTCAGACCGAGTGCCATTTCTGCCATGCCCCCACTCCCACCGCCGCGGTCTGGGTGCCCTCGTTCGAGGAGCACGACGACGAAGGGTTGGTGGATCAGGGGGAGGGTGCTTTGTTGCGCTACATCGAGCGCTTGAACGAGGAGGCCGCTGCGTTCGTTGCCGGCCACGCCCCTTGGCTTCGCTTCGACGCCACCCGGACGTCCGGGCAAACCTACTTGGCCCACCATTGCACCACCTGCGGGGCCCTTCAAGGGGACCACTTCGTGTTTTCGCCGGATGGCCCGTATTGGCCCCAGGACGACGTCCAACTGGCGTCTCTTCGCTTCATCCGCGGTTTGGGCCCGCTCACCGCTGAAGCGTCCGCGGCGCAGAGTGGTTGGATGAACAACGTTCCCCAGGTTTGCTCATACGTATGACCATTTCCATTCGTTCCGCTGTTGCAGAAGATGCCGCATGGATAGCTGCTCTGCTTCGCGACGGAGCACGGCAAGGGCATTTCCGGGAAACCCTCAGCGCCCAAGCGGTTCCCTTGGTGGAAGGGCTGCTTCATGTCGGCTTCTTGACGATGATGAAGCTGCGACACAATCGACCGGAGGTTTGCAGGGTGGACGGCGACGTGAGGGTTGCGACCTGGGAGGGTCAGCCGGCGGCGTTTCTGATCTGCATGCATGATCGCGAAGGCTACGAGCTCCATCTCGCCGGCACGCGACCAGAATTCACCCGGCGTGGTTGCTTCAAGGCATTGGTGCGCCACGCGTTGGCCAGTTCATCGGGGGAAGGCAGGGTCTTCGCACGGTGCTACGCGACGTCCAGCGTCGCCATTGAGGCATTGAAGGCCCATGGCTTCGTGCGCACCAGTGGCGGCGATCCGATCGAGTTGGACTGGGACAGGGCGTTTCCATTGCCAGAGAACGCGGAAGCGGTTCCCCGGTCCTGGTGGCAGCGCCTCCTTGGAGGATTCAGGCGGGCCGATTGAGGGCCAGTCGGTGTGCCGATCGCGGCACGCCATTCAAGCCCCTTGCGCTCCGCGCGGCCCCATCTCCCGGCTCCTCCGGTCAAGGGCCATTCCAGGGCCCGTGTCCTCGCTGCGCTGCGGGCCGCGCCAGCCCTTCCATTTCCTCCCTTGACCGCGCCGAGCGGTGGGGCGGTGGGTTTCCCATTCCAGGACATCCCGACCGGATGCCCTGGGCGGGCCATCACTTACCAAGCGAGGAACAACATGTTCGAGCCTTCCGACCTCATCCATTCTTACACCCGCGCCCAGGCAATCGAGGACGGCGTCCTGGTGGACGTGTCCGATGTGGCCAAAGAAGCCGGCTTCAAGCTTCCCGTGACCATCACCCGCGCTGCGTGGTCTCGCTACGTGGAAGTGCCCATAGGGTTGGAACTGCGCGGCCAGTCGGTGGACGGCCGGCTCTGGGACGTGCTTTTCATGCTCCACGTGGCCATCAAGCGGCAGCAGGGCAACGGTTCGGAGATCCACTACCAGCTCCACGTGGCTCTGCCCGACGCCGGCGACTGGTTGTCGAACGAAGCCCACCCGGCGACCGGGTCGGGCCTGACGCGGTCGACCCATCGCCAGATCACCTTGAAAGCGCTGTGCGGGCCCGGGGACGCCTTGGAACCGGTGGTCAGCATCATGCTGCCCAACGAGGATTGAGAAGGGAGGGGGCAGGACACCGGCCCTCATCGTTTTCCCGTGCTGGTCCCGCAGCTACCATGGCGGGACGACAAGGGAGGAGTAGGGGATGGAAAAGTTCGATTGGTCGAAGGTGGAGTTTGCACGCACACCCTGGCGGAGCCGGGTTATCCCGGACGCGCTGCCCATCCTCATCCGGTGGGCGCAGGAGGGCGAAGCTCATTCCTACAGCGACCTGGCCCAAGAGCTGCACGACACCTTCGGACACGAGATCAAACCCCGCAAAGACCTCTACGGCACCGTCGCCGGGGGAGTGGCCCAGGCCCTGCAGTGGCTCAGCGAGCAGTGGAAGGAACCCATCCCGCCCCTCCACGCAATCGTCGTCAACAAGAACACGAAACACCCTGGCGAGGGGGCGATCACCATCTCGCCAGCTTACTTCGCGGGGAAGAAGCTGGACACCGAGGAAGAGCGCCGTGCGCACTTGCGAGAGGCGATGGAAGACGTTTTCACCTATCCCAATTGGGACCGGGTCGCCCGCGCTCTGGGAGCCACCATGCTGACCCCGTCCGCCGGGGCGGTTGAAGAGGTGGCAGCGGATGCGCCTCTTCCCCTTCCTAAAGTCCAGGAGGGGGGGCGGCCAGAGAGCGACGAGCACAAAGCGTTGAAGGCGTGGATGGCCAGCCATCCCGAAGAGTTCGAGGACTTTGGGTGCTTCCCCATGGGGAGCAACGAGAAGTTGTTGAGCTCGGGTGACCGACTGGACGCGCATTTCGATAACGGAAGACATCGCCTGGCGGTGGAAGTTAAAACCAGCAAGTGCTCGGAGGACGAACTCCAGCGAGGCGTCTATCAAGCGGTGAAATACCGCGCCGTTCTCCGGGCCGAGCAGAAGGCCATCCGCCACGTGCCCAACGGGGAGGCGGTGCTGGTGTCCACGCGCGCTCCGAACGCGGAAACCCGTGCGCTCATCAAGCGGCTGCAGGTGCGGTTCCAGCAGGTGCCGCTGGAGGCGGAGCAAGAATGAAGCCTGAGGAACTGGAACAACGTATTCGCCAAATCGATGGATTCGTTCGGGTGCTCACGCAGGAGTGCCACATCCTCGACGAGCGCCGGCACATTCTGTCCCCACTCATTCAAGACCCCGAGATTCAGGCAGGGCTGAAAGCCAAGCTGGACAAGACGCCGGGGGCCAATGCCTGGAACCACTTGGCGCCGCTTCTTGGACAAGACCTGGTGCGCGATCAGTCACGGCTTTTTCTGGATAACGATTCGCGGTCCGGTAGCCTGACCAACCTCTGGCGAAAGCTTCAAGCAGATCCCGCGATCAGGGAGCACTACCGGGAGCGCTACGGTCGCATCTTCGATCACTTCCACGACGAACCGATCAGTGACCTGCCGCCCGAAAGCTCGGCTGTTTTCCAGGAGAAGTTCAGACAGAACGATCGGGACGAGAACTACTCGCGCTTCGATAGTGGCTGGGAAAGGGTCTCCAATGAAATGGTGATCCTTTCGGCTGATCCCGTGGCAGCGAAAATCAAGACCCTCCGGGACAAGCACCATGCCCACCTGGAAATGCGCAAGCTGGACGAGGAGCCTGGCGCGTTTGACATCAACACGCTTGGGTTGACCTTCAATGAGGTCTTGGCTTTTGGCGATCGCTGTCAGGCCATCGTGGCAGAGCTGGGGCTGCTCTTGACCGGAACCCGTTGGGATCCGCAGCAATACGCGTCGGTTCACGAAGCCCAGGGCAAGGCGATGTGGAAAACCTTGGCTGGGCTTTGACTTCGAAGCACAACAGCGAAGAGCCCAGAAGCCGCCGCAGGTGGCCAAGCCACCTGCCTTCTGGAAAGCACGCTTGGTGCGAGGGCATCGCCTCCGGTCGGTTTTGGAAATCCGAAGCTTTGCCACTTCCAACGTGAGGGATGCCCCCGCCTTCTTTGCCGTCAAGGGCACTTGAATTCAAAGCCCACCCAGTCGCTCGCTCCCAGGTCTTGCCAGTAGAACCGCGCGCCTGGACCCACGACGCTGCACGAGCAAGCCGCCGGCCAAACCGCGGTGCCTGGGTGGTTGACGAAGCCGTAACCTGGCATCGGAGTCAAGTTGGCGCGCAGCGCGTAGACACAGGCTTCCAAAGCCGGTGTTGGGCGGGTCACGCCAGGTGGCTCTGGCGTAAACGTGGGGGTGTCGTTCGTTTCGTATTGCCAAGTGCATGCCAACGAGGTGGCTTGAAGCTCGGCCAGGGTCCGGGGAGCGTTGCAGAAGATCGCCCAGCCGTAGTGCCCTCCGTCTCCCCACGAATGCCAAGATCGCCCGGTGTATTCGGGAAACGTCGGAGGTGGTGCGTTGGGGGTGCATGTATTGGCCTCGTTGCGACGAAACCCAGTCTCCGCCCAATTTGTCCAAGTGGTGAACGTCGGGCTGGGCAGCGACCACGTGGTGGCTGGGCAGTTGTATGACCCGGTCCTCGTCCGCCGCTGCTCGGCCTGCCACGTGTGCGATCCACTCTGGCCTGCCGGGCAAGCGGCACTCGCGGCGACCCACTGGGTTTCGGCTTGTGGGAAAGGCGCTGGGCAAGCCGCGCAGGTGGTGTTGGTCTGGGTCCACGCGTTCCACGAACCGGTGCCCGTGCACGCGAAGGTCCGCTGCTGCCCAATCGCGCCAAACTGACCTGCAGGGCATCCCACGTTGCGCGTCTCGGGAGCAGGGCACGGCGCGCAGGCGCTGCTGGTCGTGGTCCAACTGCCGGCCGTCGTGGACCCAGCCCACGCCTCGTAAACGCTCGGGTCGGGTCCGCAGTGGTGACGGCGGTTCTGGAACACCTGGCCGACCTGGCCCGATGGGCAATTGATCGTTCGGTTCTCGCTCCACTCCTGGCAAGACGGCACCGTGCTTGTCGGTGGCGGTGTGGCCGGGGGTGAACTCGGTGGGGCCGGAGGCGTCACGCTCACCGGGGGGGCGGGCGGCGTGACCGGTGGGGGTGTCGTGGGAGGAACGCTTGGTGGCGGGGCGGTTGGGGGCGACACCCCCGTGGAAGGTGGCACCGGACCTACGGGCCCCACCGGGGATCCCACGGGCGGAGAAGCGGGTGGGGTGACCGGGGGCGTTGCAGCTGGCAACACCAGCGGTGATCCGGTCCATTCGCCCCCCAACAACCCGCTGTGGTAGACGAAGACCACGCGCGATTTGTCCGCACACGTGCGGCTCAGCAATCCGACGTCGAGCTGGCCGCCGGTGTTTCGAATCACCGACACGTCCGACACCTGCGCGTCCCACACCCCGCCCGCGTTGGCCGCGACCAGGGCCACGCACGCTTGACGATCAAGGCCGGCGTAGCTGACGGAGAACGAATCCCCGAAGCGTTCGACGGTGTAGGGCTGGACGTTCACCGCGCCGCCCCACGCGTTGGTCAAGACGCTTTCCCCGGCGCCGAGTTGGGATTCAGGGGCCAAGCCATCGACCACCACGGCCGTGGTGCTCACCCCGCGAAACGTCCCCACCATCCCAAAACTGCTCTCGATGCGTCGGGACAGCTCGCGCAGGTTGCGCGTTTCGCTGGCCAGCTTGGCCTTTGCATCGACCTGCCCGAAGAACAGGAACATCGCGCCTGTGGCGGCGGTCACAACGCCCAGCGCCAGCAAGGTCTCGGTGAGGGTGAAGCCCAGCGCGCTGCGCACGCCCTTGGAAAGGCGGGTGAGGGTGGGCGAACAGCGGGGGCGGATCGTGTGCGTCATGCATTCAGCATGCGATGCACCTTGGATTCCGCAAGCCCCTGTTTCTAGTCAAAAAAAGTTGGATTTTCCATCTTGACATTGCTCGGTGGTCTGGTTGCATGGAGTTAGGGGAGTGGGGCGACCTACTCACGAAGACCGATTTAAATAACCCAAGAGACCGCCGCCATGATTGAAAGCCCCACCCGCTCGGCCCGCCCCATTGCTGGCCTTCCCTTCGCGCACATCCCACCCACGGCTCCCGCGTTCCTGCCCGAAGGCAAGCTTCGCCGGCAAGCCCGGCTGGCCCGCCAACAACGCCACTTCGAGCGCCAACTGCGGAAGGAGCTGAAATGGAAATGACCGTCCACCGGCTTGCAGAACGACTGTTACAGGCCATTGAGCACTGCAACCCTTGGGCGCTGAGAGAAGCCATCGCTGCTGTCCGCGAGGCGCGCCTGGAGGCTTGGAGGGGCCTAACGGCTTTCCCGTCCTTGGACCACCCGGTGGGGCCCAACGGAATAACCGCTTTCCACGTCGCTTGCATGGCGTGGCACGTAAACCAGGACCACCCACACAAACGGCAGTGCTACGACAAGATGGCCGGAATCCTGGCCGAAGCCGGGGCGGACGTGTTCGCGGAGTTTGGTCCGGCAAAGCAACGCTGGACGATCATTGAAGCACTGCATGGCGCAGCACCACCGTCTGTCAAAGCATGGATGGCCTCCCAGCCGTTCGATTTGCATTGCTCGCCTTCAAGCGTCGCCCACACGCTGCGGTGGGACTGCCGTCGTCCAGTCGCCTCGCGGGAAGAATAGAAAAGAATCCAAGGCCTGAACGGCCCGAAAGGGTTGCAAAAACATGCACTTGCGCAACGGTGGCGTCGGGGTAGATTCGGTAGGAACCCCTATCTACTCACGAAAGGATGCCGTATGCGCCTGTGCAACTTCTCACTCAAGGGTGGCGTCGGCCGCACGACGCTGGCCCTGAATCTTGCCGGGTGCTATGCCCGTGACCCCAACCTGCGTGTGTTGGTCAACGACCGGGACAGGCAGAGTTCATGCCTGGCATTCTCCGGGCTGTCGGACGAAACACCTTTTACCGTATCCCGCTCACGCTCCCCCGGCTTCGATATCGAGATCATGGACATGCGTAACGACATGCCTGATAACGAAGCACTCCCGGATGCCGATCTTTACCTGGTGCCCACGTTGCTCGATGTGGCGAGTTTTGTCATTTTCCTGCGAACCGTGGATGTGCTGGAGAAAAAGGGGAAGCGTTATCTGCCGATCGCCAATAGGGCCAACGAGAAGCGGGCAGCCCATCGCCGCCGCCTGGAGCACCCCAAGATGTCGGGAGCGATCCTGGTGCGCGATCGAGCGTTGTTTGCGGACTGCTACGAGGAGGGAAAGACCGTGTTCGACGCCAACGGTCGCTGGGCCCGGGTGGCCCAGGAGGAGATCCACGCCCTGGCTGTCCGGGTGCACGACATCCTTGTCGCTGGTGCAGGCCGGAGGGCTGCGGCATGATGGAGCTTCCCTTGGTTTCCCTCCCAGACCTACCCATGGCCACTCGCAAAGCTCCTGCCAAGAAGGCTGCCACGAAGAAGGCCGTCAAGCGCACCTTGGATGACGTCAAGGACGTGACCCATGCCAAACCCCGCCGGGCCAGCAAAGCGGACACTTCGACTGTCGCCCGCATCCCGGAGCACCTGTTGCTGGGGCCGGGCGACTACCCGCAGCGCAAGTCCTACTTTGACTACGACGACAGCCAGAAGGCAGGAAGCGTGGGAGGCAAGCGGGTTCACATGGTCATGCCCCGATCGGTCACGCTGCACGACTACCGCCGTCGGGAGGATGGGCTGCGCCACCACCGGGCCATGGTGACTATCCCGCCAAAGCTCCGCGAGAACATCGCCAAGCTGTTCGGCTTTGACGATTCGGAGGACGCCGGTAGTGAAGTCGCGTTGACCACCGCCATGGTGGCGCTGGCAGACTACGCGG
Source organism: Stenotrophomonas sp. 1L-E-5-B-C3 (assembly GCF_057292075.1). Classification (NCBI taxonomy): domain Bacteria; kingdom Pseudomonadati; phylum Pseudomonadota; class Gammaproteobacteria; order Lysobacterales; family Lysobacteraceae; genus Stenotrophomonas; species Stenotrophomonas sp. 1L-E-5-B-C3. The sequence continues at coordinate 383,415 of NZ_JBXAWS010000001.1, read as the reverse complement.
CCGCGTCGCTCATCCAGGACAACACGCTGCTAATCGTGAGCTCGCCGGTGGACGAGCACGCGGAGGTCCGCAAGGCCGCCAGGGTGGCGGTGCGGAATCTGGGGATGAGCAAGAACGGTAAGATCTACTGAGCGTGGCACTTGCCCCTCTGAATGCTGATCAAGAGGACGCGATCTGGGCCAAAACCTGGCGTATCCCAGGCATGACGGCACAGCCGCTGACGGGTTGGCTGCTTCACTCGATGGGAATCTGGGCAGACAAGCGCACGCTTTCTGATCGGGTGCTCAAGATTTTTAAGGTCTCCGCCAAGACGTGGGAGATCGGGATTCCACGCAGGCCTAAGAAGCGGCAGCAGGTCTGCGATGGTCTGGTTGCTTACGTCCAGCAAAGCCACACTGAACTGATGCCGGAGTGTGCGGAGCGCCAAGCCCGTGCAATGGAGCGAGCCGCACGCGCGCTGGCCGAATATCCAACGCTTCCTCCATGCAGTTTTTTCCACCAGACAGTTGGCATCGCGGGTGGAGACCGCTTGGAAGCACTAGCAGTTGCCTTAGATGAGGTTTCCGCAGATGTTGTGCACGGGCGGCTATCCAGGGATGGCCTTTCCGTGGCGGTGGTCAAAGCGGCAGCAGAGGTAATTGGGCTACCCGCGGGAGCTATGCAGCCGGACAGCCGGCTCGATCCAGGCTTGGACGGGTTGCTCCTGCTATTGGCTCAGATGGATCACGACCTCACCACTCCCCTGATGGCTAACGCGGGTGAGATCAACAGCTTGGTGGCACTTTTGATTGATTCGCCCGGAAGTGGGGCGAGGAAGCGGGTTCAGCACCGACTTTTGGACATCTACTTCGCCTTGGCGCTTGCCGCACGCGGGCGTGACCTGCCAGAGAGTTTGCCGAAGGTCAGGGAGATCGAGGACGCGCTCATGGGCGGCCCGCCTGAATCCGGAGGCCAGTCCTGGGTGGTGCGTTGGCGCAATGGAACCAAAGCGCTTCGAGAAGAGGATGTGCTATCGGTGATCGCGCACGTCGGACACGTTTCGGGGAAAGACGTGTCATGGACGATGCGCCGTCTCTATGCTGCAGCCCAAGCGTGGGGGAGGGTGGAAGAGCAGGGTGTGGAGGCGGTAATGCTGGCCGGTGAGCGCTACAACCAATGGTGGAATGCTCTGTGCAACCAGGGGCGGGTCAAAACCCCATGGGTCCAACCCTACTGGTCCCAGTTCTCGCAGAGCAAATGATGAAGCGGCTCCCCTCACTTCGAGGCGAAGCCGCCATGGCTCACTTGCCGTTCCGCTTCGCAACCACTGAGGCTGCTTTGGCCTTGAACGCCCGTTGCTGAGGAGAGGGGCTGGGTTGCCGATCCACCGCGCTTTGGATGCGTCGCTGGGCCGTCTGCGTCATTGGCTTCTTCTTGCTGTTGCTCATTGTGTTCTCCTTTCAGGAGGTTGGGTGAGCGGTCAGCGTAGGAGGGAGAGCGGGGGGAGTGGGTTAGGAATCTTGGAAGTTTGACGAATCCGTGGGGAATACGGGGGCCAAGCACCGGCTATCCCGGTAGGGCGGTGCTGTTTAACTCGGACGACCCGTGCCCCACCAGCCTCTTTCTTAAAGCTTCCTTGGACATCTTCGGTGGGGCGGTTAACGTAAGATCCTTCCCGTCCAACGAACGGTAGTAGGGATCATCCACCCCAGCAGTGACGTAAACGACCAGGTCCGGCCCGATGGTCAACAGGCCCGCATCGAACAACGCGTGGATGTCCTTCCGTAGCAGTAGCCCGTTGCTCAAGGCGTTGGTAGATGCCCCGTTGTAGGGGACGATGTGGGCCGCGTCGATGACGCTTGCCAGGGCGGTGCCGGTGACCATGCACACCGCTCCGTAGTGATCGACCAGGCGTTTGCGAAACTCGGCTTGGCCCTCTCGGATCACACGGAGGACCTGCTCCATTCGCTTTCCCTCTGCTGCGACAGCGTCAGGAGCGGGGGGCAATGGCTTTTCCACCCTTAATCGCCCGCTTTCCTCAAGCACGCCTTGGAGGGCTTGGATCACGTCGTGACTGAAAAGCTCGGATGCCGGGCGCAGCTGAAGGTCAATCCCGGACCGGTGCCGGATGTGCGCCAACAGAAGTGCGGCGTCCTCCACATACTTGAGCTTCTTTTCGCGCATGTTCCAGAGTTGGTTCAGCTCGGTAAGGCTGTATACCTTCAGCGCGGACCTAATATCCCGGCTGCTCATCCGAAGGTGGCTCAGCCCCTTTTGCAGGTGTTGACGAACCAGGTATTCCTCCAGCTCCGGCGGGTTTCCATCTTCGTCAGCGCGGATGGTGAACAGGCTGCTGAAGGGCTTGTTGAATTGCTCCTTCCACTTCTTCTTTCGCCGCTGAGGCTTCGACGGGGTCCGGTTAGCCTTACTGTCGCTTCCCTTGTCCTGATCCTTTTCATCCATGTCGGTCAATTGATTGTCTGAGCTTGCCTCAATGGTAAGGGATCCCTGGTGTCCGGGCGCCCTTTCGACTGGCGCTTGCGGGCTTTCAACCACGCCGCCGCCAGATCGTCCACGTCTGCCTGCAGCGCGGCCCGCTCTCCAGGCAGCCATGCCCTCAACGTCCCTTTGGCCACGCCCGCGTCTCGCTTCGCCAAACGCCGCCTTGCTTCCAACCACTGGGCTTTCGTTTCCCCCTCACGTGTGGCTTGACGCTGGGTCCGCATGCGAACCGCATTGGGCTTGTCGCTGTAAGCCGGGACGTGGTCTTTGCCCATGCTGGGCCACAGTGTTTCGTGCGCGCCCTGTCGCCGCAGGCGGATCTGGCGCAGGCTTGGATACCGGGCCATCCACCGGTTCTCAAAGGTGCGGTCGGGAGGGGGAGCAGTCCCCAAAGGCAGGGGAATGACCAACGCGTGGAGGGCAATCAGTTGCCACACCGCCAATTGAAAAACATCCGCGGTCAACCGGAAGGCCACCACCTCGGGGTGTTCCAGCCATTCGCCCTGGTGCACGTTGCGCAAGAGCGCGGCCAAGTCGTTTCGCGTCAGATGGGCACGCTGGGCCAGTGGCCACCCCAACATCCAGCTGTCCGAATGCCGCTCCACGTGGACGAGGAACCGGGGGTGCATCCAGCGCTCTTGGAGCTGGGCAAGGACGGTGGCTGGCTTGGCAAAGCGCCCCACCTCGACCAGGTGGTTGTTGGAGCGCTGCAGGACAAACAGCCGGTCGGCCAGCAAGGCGTCCAAGGTGTCTGGTGGCAGCCGCTGGCTCAACTCGGGCCAGGCCAACAGGTCACGGCTGCCCCGCTCGGTGATGCAGCGCTTGCAAGCCATGCGCAGGTTCTCGGTGTCCGTTGGGCCGCCCTGGCTCAACGGAACGAGCGGTGAAAGCCCCCAGGCGTGGCGACGATCCAAGTCCAGGGGGGCGGTGCAGAAAGCGCACACAGGGCGTTCGGAACGGCGGGCCACGTCCAGCGCCCAACGGGGAGTGGCAGGCGCACGGACGGCATGGAAGGCCAGCACGCGACGGGCAAACGCGTCCAGGTCAGCGGTGGTCATGGGAGCACTCCTGAAACGAAAGCAGGTGGATCATTGATGGGCCAATGGCGGTGAATGAAGGCCATGGCGCGCACCCTTGTTTGACTAAAACGAAATGGGGCGAGGGCTCCGCGCTTTCCTTCCAGGGGTTCTTTGGCTGCCCACTTGCGATTCGGAAAACACGGTGTCGGTGTATCCAAGGGCATTGCACACGTTTGACTAAAACCAACGTGGCTTGGGTGTCGTGGGGTGGTGCGGCGGGTGGGCGAGGGCAACCTGTCCTGGGGATTCGAGGCAATGCGAAATAGTGGGCTGAGAAACTCCGCACGGATTCCCGGGGTGGGGCATCGGTGGGCGTGAGGGGTGGAAGAGCGGGAGCGTTGCGTGGGCATGGTGTGGGCGATGGTCCTGTGGGGCGAGGGGCGTAGACCACCAATAGCGCACCTGGGGCAACACGCAAGGGGCCGCCGAAAAGCAACTGCAAGAGCCCAACGTGTGTGGAAGCAATGTCGGCAGTGGCAGAGAAGCAGGAGCCCGGACGGTTCCCCAGAGTCGTCATACACATGACGCACTGAAGTGGGAGTGCGTTTTTCGCCCAAGAATCGCTGTAACGCCTGCCGAAACCTCAATGCAATCAAGGCCTGGCCATGTCACCACCGAATGGAGACAGTGTCAGTGCTTGTTAGCTCGTTTGGCCCATGTTTTTCAGGCTCCTGACGTGGGGCCTTGCCAACTCCGAGATTCGCGGTATCGGTGGAGTAATCCCGAAACGGAGTTACTCGACCAATGGCGTTCGTTCGTCAAAACGTAAACCTCGACCGTGGGCAGCTGAAACTTGCTCAGCGGCTTGCCCGTGAATCGGGCAGTGGGTTCAGCGCTTACGTGCGAGAGGCGCTGGAGCGACACAACACCGCCACGTCCGTGGTGAGCGTGCTGGAGAACGCCAACGCTCAGCTGGAGCGCCTCATTGACGATCTGCGGGAAGAGAACGCGCTGTTCCGGAGTGCGCTCCAAGAAGACCTGCGGCGGTTGCGAGACGAAACGAAGGCGGAGCAGGACAGCGCCATTCAGCGCTACGAAAAAGCGCTTCGCAAGGTCGTGACGGCGGCCCTCTCGCAACCCTCTCCAAAAGGTTCTGGTGCGGCCAAGGTGCCCGCAACCGGACCCATGACTGCTCCACGCACCTAATTTTCCCCCACAGCAGGAGATCCATCCCATGAAACGTTTTTCCGTTCCTCTCACTCTCTGCCTGGCGGCGTTCTTGCCGCTTCAGGTTTCCGCCCAAGCCGCCCCTGATGCGGTCCATGCCGCGGAGGACGATGGCAAGCCCAATGCCGACAAGAAGCGTCTGTTCAAAGCCGGTGGCATCGGCTGCGTGGCCGGCGGAGCCATCGCCTTGCTCACGGGCAAGAAAGACAAGGCCCTGGGCGCTTGCGCCGCCGGTGCTGCAGTGGGGGCTTCGGCGTCCTACGTGAAGCAGCAGCGGGAGCACGCCGAGCAGGCCGCCGACGCCGCCCGTGCGGCTGGCATGAAGGCCGAAGTGGTCACCAAGACCGAAACCGTGGATGGCAAGCAGGAAGCCGTCCTGGATTCGTTGCGCTTGAACTACAACCCCACCGACATGAAGCGGTTGGACAGCGAAACTCGGGCCTTCCTCGACAAGTTCGCGGGTCTGTTGAACAAGTCCAGCAACGGGTTGACGGTGGTGTTCAAAGGCGCCGACAAGGCCGCCTGCCAGGTGCCCATCGTTGAGCTGGCCAAGCGTGGCGCGCTGTCCAAGGTCACGGTGGACGACCGCTGCGGCAGCGGTGAGCCCGTGATCGTCGTTACCCCGGTGCCTGACGTCCGGTGATCTCAGTGCCCGGGTGTCGATCGATGCTCGGGCTTCCTTCCCCCTTCCGAGGAGCCCACATGACCCCAGAAGAAAAGAACCAAAGAATCCTTCAGCGCAAGCGCAAGGAACTGCTTGAGCGTGCCAAGGCAACCCCAACCGCTTCGCCCACGCAGGAAGAGCGGCTGGTTTCCGATGGCGTGAAAGAAAACCTGAAAGCTGCCGGTCACTGGGCCGGGGTGATCAGCAAGCGCACTGCCGAGTTGACCCAGAAGGGCTTTGTTGCCGCTGCAGAGAAGGCGAAGCAAGCCAAGGCGCAACTGGACGCAAAGCGCACCCGAGAAGCCCAGGAACATCGTGGTGTCGAAGAGAAGCCTCAAGACGCTCCGCTCACCGTGGAGCAGGAAATGTTGGTCAGGCAACTGACGTCCGATGCAGCTGCACCGGTTCTCGTAGGAGCGGGTGATAAGGGAATGTGCACCGTTTGGGAACTGGTTGATGAATTTGGAGAGCCTGGCGCACAGGTTGCAGATGGATTGGGTGGCCCATCGGTGGACGCCAAGGCGTTGAGCAATGAAGATACGGCAGCCTTGGTCAATCTGTCTCAGCAGGACGCAGTGGAAGTCCTGTCCGTTCCCGCGGTGCTTGAAGGGTCCAACCGGCCCCCGGAGGCCGCGTCACCAGAGCAGCCAGTAACTCCAATCCAACCCAGCCCCCGCTCTCGTTTGCCTTGGGTCTTGGCCGGTGTGGTGGCGGTGGTATTGGCCGCGGGGGCGATCTACTTCTTGCTTGGGAAGAACAACCAGGTGCCTCCGAGCACACCGCCTCCCTTGATGCCGGTTGCCACTCCAGCCGTTCCCGAGCAGCTGCCCAAGGTGGTGGAGGACCCCGTGGTCCCGCCCGTTCCAGCAGTGCTTCCAGAGCAGGCCGAGCCAGAACCTGCGATCGAGAAGCCAGAGCCGGTCGACGCTCCCCCGGTAACGACGACAGCGCTGATTGCGTCCCAGCCCAAGCCTTCGCCGAAACGTGCGACCGCCCCATTGCCGAGGACGGCCCCCGCACCCGCCGCCGAGCCAAGGAATGACTGGCAGCAAAAAGCCAACGCAGACCTGGACGCTTGGGCGAAGAAGTCGGGGATCGACTGATCCCCCTTGCGCATCCGCGGATTCGATCTAGAAAGAAGTGACCTACTCACGAATAAGGGGGCGACATGTTCAAGTGGCTGTTCACGCAATACCGGGAACCCGGAAAACTTCACTTCGGCTCAAAGTGGCTGAACCTGCACGGGCGCTTGTTCCTCGGCAGCCCTGAATCGTTTGGCATGGGCCACCTGAGCGAAGGCGTCCGCCGCACTTTCTACTACTTGCGCGCCGATCGCAGGCCTCCGGTCAGAGACGACGCCGCGTATGAGGCGTGGACCAAGGATCGGCTCTACGCGAGCAAGGTTGAGCAGGTCGCAGAGCGCTGGGTGGCCAAGGCGGGCTTCCTGGCGTGCGCGCCGCTTTGCTTGGTGCTTGCCGTCTTGGCGCATTGGCTTCGTTGATTTGACAGGGGAGGGAAACAGAGATGGAAGCAATCAGTTTGTTCAACGTGCTTGACTGGACGAGTGGCTTGGGCCGCAAGTTCCGACGGAAGAGCGGCGAGCCTTCGGGCGTGAAAGAAGAAATCATCGTCCAGTCCCACGAGGAGTATGAAAACCTCGTGGGTCGCTTTGACGTGACCGATCGCGTTCGCAGCCGAGAGCTCGATGTGCCGGAGGCTGATCGGGATTTCGCGAAGGAATGCGGCGCGGTCTGGGACGAGAACGCCCAGGTGTTCAAGGTGCCCGAAGGACGCAGCGAGGACGAGTTCCAGGAGTGGTGGCCGAAGGTTCCGGAGGATTTGCGTGACACCCAATCGCGGATCATCACGACGAAGCGTGGGCGGCGTGCCGAGGGCTTCTTGCAGGGCAACGACATGGGGCAGGGCGGCGACAGCCTGGCCACTCCCTTGATGTATCTGGCCTTCCCCGTGATCGGCGTTCTGGCAACCTTCCTGGTGAGCCTCATCGGTTGGGCCGGCTGGGCCGCTCTGCTGCTGACCATTCCATACTTCATCGCCCTCAAGCAAGGCGAGGGCATGAAGGAGGCCCTGAAAGCCCTGGTGCTGCTGCAATGGGTTCCGATGGCGCTTCAGTTCATGGTCGGCGACAGCAAGGGCGGCACCGAGGTGGCAATGCAAGCCGGCGGCATGGCTGTGTATGCCCAGATGGCCAAGACCTACCTGTGGTGGGCCTTTGGCTTGGTCGGCGTCCTGTTTGTGGTTTGCTTTGTGGCGGCGGCCTCGCACCCGCACCGGGGCGTCATTGGCGGGACAGCCGCGCGCTTCATTCAAGCGATGCAGTGGGTGGGCCTCATCTTTGCCGCCTTGGTTGTCGCCAAGGTCCTGCCGTTTGGCTTGGGCGAGGCGGCACCTTACGTGTTGGCCTGCATGTATGCGATGCAATACGCCGAAGGCAACTTTGTCCAAAACGCCGCCCGGCTCTACCTGCAGAACAACGACAACAACCTGGCCACCCAAGGGGCGTTGATCAACTCACACGTCAAGGCACGTGAACAGCAAGCCGAGGCGGCCCTGCGGGACAAGACCCCGCTGATCACCATCGGGCGCGCCACGGGGCATCTGTCCGACAAAGGTTATGGCTACTCGCCCGACTTGGGCACCGTGATGATGTTCTCATGGCGCGATTGCCAGCAGGGCCTGCTCGTGTTCGGGGCCATCGGTTCGGGCAAATCCTATGCCGCGTTGCGACCCATCGCTCGTCGGTTCCGTAAAGCCGCCTTGGCAATGGCGTGTGTGGCGTCGGAACAAGGCGATGTAAGGGAGCGTTTGACGCGGCAGAAGCTGGCCGGCGGTGCTCTCATTGCCGACGGTAAAGACGGAGCAATCATCGCGGATCTGGAAGGATTGTTCGACATCGTCGTCAAGCCAGGAATGCGCGTGGGGCCCTATGAAGGGTTGGCGCCGGATCAGATCGTGCGGGCATTGCGCGGCGCATCCGGTGGGCGCGTGGACGAGAAATCCAAGCTTTGGACGGATGGTGGCGATGCGTTTCTCTACCACACGGGCATCATCCTTCGTGCGCTCGTGGATCACGAGATGGCTTACAGGTCCTGGTGCTCGGCCAAGCTGGAAGGGTTGGAGCGTGCACAGATGAACGCGGAGCTTGAGCTGGTCAAACAGCGAAAGCTGGGCGAGGACGTGGCCGAGACTGAGGCGTTGATCGAGCGGATCGCCGAGCAGATCGCCATCCATCGAATCCCGGTGAGCGACGACAGGCAATGGCATTACACGCCATTCCACCACATCAAGTTGTTGTCCATTGTGGAACGCGTGATTCCCGCCAGCCCCGCGCCTCGTGCCAATGCAAAGCTGATGGAGGTGGTGAAATACTTGGGCCTGGAAGAGGCGGACACGAGCCATGAAGAAGAGGGGCGGCTGGCCTATGCGGCTTACCTGCAGCAGCACCGCCTTCGTCAGGACAACGCTCCCGAAACCATCCATCCAGACCTCTTCCGTCCCATGTCTCAGCTGCAGAGCTCGCTGGAATGGGCGTTCCAGGAGATTCCCGCGATGCATCCGGAACAGAGACAATCGTTCACGCTCAACTCACGAGGGCTGCTGGAGAAGCTCTTGCGGGGCGAAAAGCTGCGGGACAGCAAGACGGACATGCCTTGGCATTCGATTGAGACGGGCGAGGTGGACGTGTCCGACGCACTCTATGGAGCCATGGTAGGCCTCTTCTTGCCCCCCACCCAATTCGGTGAAGCGGGTGAAATGATGATGCGCCTGCTCAAACAGCGGGTCATGAACGGAATCAAGGCGCGTGGTGCATTCGGCGACAAGTGGCGCGAAGCGTTGCCTGGGCAAACCGAGGTGATGTTGATGATGGACGAGGCCCACCTGTTGTTGACGGCCGATGACATCAACCTGTTCTCCGTTTCGCGCTCGCTGGGGTTGATGCCCGTGCTTGCAACGCAAGGGTTTGAAAGCTTGGTCAACGCCTTTGGATCAGTCAACGAGGCGGAGCTGATGGCCAACACGATGCAATCGGTGATCGCGCTGAAGTGCTCGCACAACACCCACGAATACCTGGAAAAGCGGTTCGGACAGGCAACGTTGACCACGTTCAAACAGCGCACCCGGGGCATCGACTACCAAGGCGGCATGAACAATTGGCGCCACTCCGTGCTCAACGACCCGGATCATGCCTACGCGTCCGCCTACGACAAGATGCGAATGGAAGGGGCCGGGCGGTTGACGGCTTCGCGCATCGACGCCGTGACGGGTCGCCGCTGGCGGATTGGATCGGAGGACACGCTGGGCCAAGACGAGATCGCGCGCGACATCGACATGCCCACCGGGGGCAAGCGCGAGGTGCAGCCGCTCTTCCTGCAGGAAGAATACTCCGCTCTTCTTGAGCCCCGCGGTCACGCCATCGTGGCGCTGAGCCGTGCCGGCATCAAGCGCTTCGACCTGGCGGAGCTGCTGCCCGACGCGGATTGATGCGGATAGGCGAGGGGGTTTGCCCCCTTGCCAAACCTGCGGATTGATCAACGATGAGCCTATTCACCCCAGCGGAGGAAACAAACATGAGCAACACCCTCTCCCAACCCATCGAAGAAATGACCGAGCTGCGAGCACTCCAGGCGCAGCGCAACGAGCGGCTTCTGGTCGATCGCCCACCGCCCCAGAAGGACAGCGCGGCCCGGGCCGACTTCGAGCAGAACGTGGCCCAAGACCAAGACGCCATCGAGCAACGCCGACAGCGCGTTCTGGATTGGGCAGAGAAGGCCTCGCCCGATCAGATCGCCGCGCTCCAGGCAAAGATCCAGGAGGCCGACAAAGCCGTTCGTGATGCAAAGCCGGACGACAAGCACGAGCAGGTGGTTCATGCGACCGTTGCGCAGTGGCGGCAGCAACGCGGGGCCCAGCGGGAGGAGACCCCTCCCATGTTGACCCGTGAGCAGCGGATGGAGAACGGACCTGGGCGCCTGGGATACGCCGATTACGCCCGCAGTTCGTTGAAGGAGGCGGCTTTCATGAAGGACTACGCTGCCAATTACGATTGGGAGAAGCACCAGAAGCAGGCCCAACCGAACGTCTTCCGACAGTAATTTTTCATCGATGTTCAAATCTGCCCGGTTCTGCGCAGAATCGGGCATTTTTGCGTCTTGACGTCCAGTTTGATGGTGCTTTACTGGTTTTGTAAAGAGTAGGTAGACCTACTCATAAAGCCAAAAGGAGAGCCACCATGTCCACGTTGTTCAATGCCCTCAAAGACTTCGCTTTCGAAAACGCGGTTCCACTGCTGACCAGCTTGTTCCTGCTGACCGCGGCCTTCGCAGCGGCTGTTCTCGTCTACCCCCCGGCCGTTCCGGTTCTGCTCAAAGTGGTGGCCATGGCGGTGGCGGGCTTTGTGACCATCGGGGTAGTGGTCCAGACTTCCTTCCGGTGAGCAGCCGGCGCTGGCTCAAGCTGCGTGCAAGGTGCAGGAAGCGTTGGCGCCGGTTTGACTGGGATGGGTTTGATTTCTGGTTCTACCCCGCGCTGATTTTCTACATGTTGGGTTGGATCGTCTTTGGCCCACCCGACAGCGTTTAGCGTTCGGGTCAGTAGTCCGGTAACGAAGCCGGGGCAGTCTGTAAAACTGCTGGTTCACTCCCCTGCAGGTTCAAGTCCTGCCTGACCCACCATTTCTGCGTGTTGGCTTGACGGCCAGCGATTCAACGCTACAACCATGGGGATGGACACCCAAGAATCCCTGTTGCGCCTCTTGCGTCCCCTGGGCCTCCAGCGAGCGGAGGCCTTGACGGGCGCGCTCGCGCGCGAAGCCGATGCGTCCAAAGGCCTTCACGATTCGCAAGTGTTGGCGCGTGCCCACGCCCTGAGCGTTGCCCCTGTCGAGGGTCGGTTGGGCGATCTGGTCTGGCAGGTCCGCCAGCGGAAGCACGATGATGTGCCCCAAGTGGACCTGCGCTGGGGCTTGCATAGGCTTGGGTTCGACGCGCCCACGCGGGCGTCCACCCAGAACCTGGTGCGTGCTTACGAGAGGCGCTTGGCAGACCGTGACGAGCCGATGGTTTACAGCACCTTGGCAGAGAGGGTGGCTGGGTTGTCCATGGCAGAGCACGTCTCGCTCTTCCAAGGCATGGCGATGGCGGTGGAGGAAGCGCGGGCACGGCAGTCCGATGCAAACCGGTTGCGGGAGAACGCACCATGGCAGGGCTGGCTCGTGGGGGCGTCCCGGGCGGGCCACGAAGCAGCACTGCTGGCCTGCATCGGCATGGGCGCGGACGCCCGGCTGCCCGATGCCAGCGGCAACACGCCACTGCATCATGCGGCCCGGTTTGGTCGCGCCTTGCTGGTCACCCCGCTGGTCCAAGCCGGCGCTGATGTGGCGGCCCTCAACGGCCACGGGTGGGCACCGCTCCACCTTGCCGCCCTTCACAAGCACGCCCGGGCCTGCCTCCACTTGATGGCCCACGGCGCCAATCCTGAGCAGCCAGGGTGGCGAGGGCGGACCCCAACGCGCATGCACCGACATGAGCAAACCCAAGCCCTTTGACGCGCTGGGTGACGTGCCCGGCAGCGTTGCGCCTTCCCAGCCGGTCCGATACTGGCACCGCGCCGTTCTTGCCGGTGCATTCGTTTTTGGCTTGGCCTACGTGGGGAGCATGGGCGTTGCCTGGCTCTTGCCGAATCCCGATGGCTCGCTCATCCGCTTCGCCGATGCTTTGAAAGGTGGTCTGGTGACCGCTTTTCACTTCCTGACCGCTGGCATCTCGGCACGTGCTCCGGCACGGGAGTTCATCGAACTGGTGTCCTACCACCACCCAGTGGCGACATGGTCCCGGATCGGGGTGTCGCTTCTGCTGGCGGCGGGCCTCGGTCTGCGGGTGTTCCTCAAGGCGACCGAGCCGGTGAGCAACACCTGGCACCTGTCCGGACCGCGGTTGCTGGAAGGAAAAGAGGCCGTGGACGAAGCCCGGCACCGCTTGATGACACCCAAGGAAGCCGAGGCGGATCCCTTCGCCCTGTCCCTCCACCCCGATCTGTTGCTGTCTAAAAAGCATTGGGCGCGCCACGTCCTGATCACCGGCTCGGTGGGTTCGGGCAAGAGCGTCATCCTCAAGCACATCCTGGAACAACTGACGCGAAAGAGGGACGCAAAGCTGTTCCTTTACGACATCAAGGGTGATTTCACGTCGATTTTCAAAAGGCCCATCATCGTGTCGCCCTTCGATGCGCGCTCCCACGTGTGGGACGTCGCCGCCGACGTGCGGACCCCGACCCAAGCGGCGGCGTTCGCTGCCTCGATCATCCCGGAGGGCGACGGCAACGCAAAGTTCTGGAGCATGGCCGCCCAGGACTTGTTAATTGGGTGCGTGCGCGAGCTCCAAAACACCCGGCCTGGCCAGTGGGGGTGGCGCGATCTGGCGGCCGTGGTGCGCCGTCCGGCCGCGGAGATGGCCGCAGGCATGCGCCCGCATTACCCCCGCGGCGCCGCACTGGTGCGTGACCCGGAAAGCCAGACCACGTCCAGCGTGCTGTCTTCCTTGGGGGGCTTCACCCGCCTTATCGACGATCTGGCCATCGCATGGCCCAAGGTTGGCAAGCGCCGTTTCTCGATGACCGAGTGGATACGGGACGACTACAACGGGCGCAAGCAGGTCATCGTTCAATCCGGACCGGACCCAACCCTGACGAAGGCCTACATCGCCGCCATGATCAACGTGGCCGTGCCGGATCTCATTGGGCCAGGCTTGCCGGACAACGAGGGCGGGCGTGGGCTCTACTTCGTGTTCGACGAGCTGACCAGCGCCGGGCGCTTGAACATCGATCCCTTGCTGGCGTTGGGACGCAGCAAAGGAGTGGTGGCCATCATGGCGGTCCAGGATCACTCCCAGATTGAGTTGGTCTATGGGGACAAGACCGCCCAGGCCTTCTCGTCGCTGGTGGGGACCCACGTGGTGTGCCAAGTGCAAATGGGGGCGACCCGGGACAAGCTGGCCAGCCAGCTCGGCAAGCGAAAAATCGCCTGGCGTGGGCACGAGGACAAAGCCCAAGTCCACGAAGAAAGCCGCGCGTTGGTTTCCAGCGGTGAGCTCACCGATCGGCTGGGTTTCCGAAAAGGCAAGCGCTACGGTCCCGAGACGTGGGGCATCGAGGCGATCGTGCAGATGGGTGGGGACGTGCTGTTGCTGACATGGCCCGGGAAGAGCCACCCAACGGTTCGCGAGGGGCAGGTGGCCGCTGCGTGGACCACCAAGCCAGCTGGCCCGGTGGTCGAGGGTGAAGGGCCATCACCGGCCGCGTCCCCTGCAAGCGCTGGCGCGTCCGCCTTCCCAACCACCGCCGAAGGCATCGATGCGGTGCAGCGGGTATTGACCATGACACCGGAGGAAATCGACGCGCTTTTCCAGCGGTGAGCGGCCTTGCCAACTCTCCGTTTTCTGGGACCTTGGAACAGTCAACGTTCTTTAGGGGAGCCCCATGATCAATCGCACGCCCATCAATGCCAAGGGCCAAAACTCGCACAGTGGCAACATGTTCGACTACATGCTGGCCACCGAGCGCCTGACCATCGACAGCGCCGTGGCCTATTACGCCGGCAGCGGTCCCGATCCGCGGCAGACGCTCAACTGGGGCGGCAAGCTCGCCGCCGAACTCGGCCTGGAAGGGCAGCCGGTCACCCGTGAGGTGATGGAAAAGCTTGGCAAGGGCTTTTCTCCCACCGGAAGGCCGTTGTGCAAAAACGCGGGCAAGGAGCCCCAATTGGTTATCAAAACGGATCGCTGGGGAAACGTGCGGTTGGACGACGACGGCAAGCCGATGGAGAAGTGGGAGGGGGGCCATCGGGTGGGGTTCGATCTGACCATTTCCGCCCCCGGGGACGTGAGCGTGGCGTTCGCGCTGGCGGATGATCGCGAGAAGCTGGCCATCCTGGAGGCCCACCGCCAGGCCTGCGCCGTCGCGATGCGCTACATCGAGAGCAAGGTAGAGACCCGGCGCGGAGAAGCGGGCGTAGACGTTATAGGCACGGCGGGATTGGTTTGGGCAGCCGCCGACCACGTCAGCAACCGGAACGTGGAATCCGACCTGCACACCCATCATCTTGTGTTCGGGGTTTCGAGGGGCGAGGACGGTCGGTGGGGCACCTACGACGCAATTGAGATCTATCGTCACACCCGCGCTGCGGATCACCTCTACAAGGCCGAGCTCTACAACGCAATGAAAGCGTTGGGCTATGGGATCCAGCGGGAACGGGAGGTGGACGTGATGGGGCACGAGACGGGCCAGATTCTCACCACGATTGCCGGAATCGACCGGGAGCTGGTGCTTAAGATGAAGACCCGCCGCCAGGAAATCCTGGACTACGTCAAAGAACACCCCAACGCCAGCCACGACGAGGCCTGCAAGGCCACCCGCAAGAAGAAGGAAGAACCGCCCTTCGAGCAGGTGGTCAAGGACTGGCAGCAAACCTTGTCCAACATCGCTAAAGAGCACCCGGAGCTGGTTCCCACCACCCAGTCGCTCAAGCAGACGAAAGGCCAGCACCTGGACCCGCATACGTTTGACGAGGTTTTGAAGCGCATGCACGAGAACGAGGCGATGTTCTGCGAGCATAACCTGGTCCGGGAGTTGGGGATGGAGTTCGCCGGGCAAAAGAACTCGGAAGAGGTTCTCCAAATGGTGAAAGAGTTCACCGAGCAGGACGATCTGGTGCGCGTGAAACCCGAATACCTCCACAAAGAGGACCGTGGCGCTAGGCTGGCACGAAGGCACAGTGAGGACCGTTTTTCCGCCACCTGGATGGTCGAATTGGAGGCCGAGATCATCCGCCGCTCGAAGGAGCGAGAGAGCGAGACGGACCTGAAGCTTTTCCGCTCCACCGTGGATCGGGAGATCGCCGCTTACGAAAAGCGAAAGGGGTTCACCCTCACAGAGGAGCAGAAAGCCGCCATCGGTCACCTCACTTACGGCACGGCCGGTGTGGGGGTCATGTCGGGGTTGGCCGGCACCGGCAAGACCACCGTGGCCGAGGTCTACAAGCAGTGCTTCGAAGCCGAAGGAAAGCAGTTGATGGGCTTGGCCGTGTCGGGTAAAGCCGCGGCCAAGCTGGAAGAAGAGTCCGGGATGCCCTGCATGTCTGTTGCAAAGTTCTTTTCCCAGATCCGGCAGGGCAAGGTTGCTCTGACGAAGAAGGACGTGGTGGTGCTCGATGAAGCCGGCATGGTGGCCACCGATGACACCTTGAAACTCATGACCTACTGCCAGGGGGTGGGCGCCAAGCTTGTCATGCAGGGAGACAGTGACCAGCTTCAGCCCATCGCTGCGGGCAACGGCTTTGAGCTCGCGAAGATGGCCTTGGGGGACAAGAAACTGACCGAAATCCGCCGGCAGAAGAACGCTGATGACCTGACCACCGCCAACAGCTTCTACGAGCGGGACGCCGAGGGAAAGGTCAAGAACATGCGACGCGGGCACCGCAGCCGCCAAGGCACATTCCATATGGGCGAAGAAATCCTGAACAACCTCAAGCAACGCGACTGCATCGACGACTTCGGCACGGACAAGCAGGCCATCAAAGCGTTGGTGGACGATTACTTGAAAGACAAGACGCCCATGGACGAGAAGCTGGTCTTGGCCCACACGCGCTCTGAAGTCAAGGCGCTCACCACAGGAATCCGAAAGGGGCTCCAGGAACAAGGCGTGCTGGACAAGGAGGAATTCACCTTCCGCTCGATCGTGAAAGGGCAGTGGGAGGACCTGACGCTCTCACGCCGCGACCGTGTGATGTTCACGGCGACCAACAACGACTTGGGCGTCATCAACGGCACCGAGGGCACGGTGGAGAGCATTCGGAAGGACAAATCCGGTGGCTACGACCTGGTGGTGCGCATCGACTCTTCGAACCCGAAAGAGGACGGGCGCATCCTGAAGTTCAACACCAGCGAGCACAACGCCTTGGCCCACCGGTATGCCATGACCGTTCACAAGGCGCAGGGGCAGGGGAAATCCGAGGTTTACCACCTGGCCACGAACATGGGCATGCTCGACCAGCAGTCTGCCTTGGTGGCGTTCACCCGCCTCACCAAAGGCAGCTACCGCATGTATACGACGGACAACGTGATGGATCGCTTGGCCGAACGGCTGGGAACCGAACGGCACAAAGAAATGGCGCTGAGCGTCGGACTGTCCAAGAGGCAGGCCGTCCCGGTGCATAACCTGGTCCAGGACGTGGAAGAGTTGTTGGCAGGATTGAAATCGCAAACCCAGGTGCCGGTAGAAAAGCATCGGGGCGCAGTGCACAACCATTGAATGGTTAGTCCATTGCCAGTCGGTCTTCGATTTCCCCGTCATCAGTCTCTGTGAAGAAAGCGAAATTGACCGCATAGAGTTCAATGATGGATTTCATGATGGTAGAAATCCTTGAGTCCGCCATGGATGTTGATTTCGCTTTGAAGATGAGGTGGTAGATGGCGGCCCATGTCGCTGCGCTGTCGTGAAACTTGATACGATTTCGCGGGCCAAGAAGCGAGCGGAATCTGCCCTCGGTAACCAATGCCTCAGCGGATTCTTCATGAACTACTTCGCATGAGGACATGAATAGGCGGCAGTTCTTTGGGATGCCAGACAGAAGTTCAGCCAGTCGCTGATAGGTGACTCCTTCTTGATTGGTCGTGTCGATGCCGTTCTTGTCCCCATGAGCAGAGATGTGCAGGTATCTGTATCCTGAGGCCCTGAAATCTCGAACTGCTGCCTTGAACTCCTTTCGAGTGCGGACATACGAATACTTGGTCTCCTTCCCGTGGAGACGAAGAATCTGAGCTAAGAAGACACCCTCAAACCGGCCATTGCCCTCATCATTCGGATAAAGGGATTCGATGATGTAAACGTTGGGGGTGGTCTTCATTTTTTTAGGTGCTTTGTTTGAAAGCCCATTCTGAGGCAAGAGTCGTTCAACTTGTCAACGGGGGAATGGCGTCTACGTTTACCCAGTGATGCAGCGGGCCAGCAATAAGACACTGGTCCCCGCCACTACCCACGGCCACCACCCCACGCATTCGGAAGGGGCTTTCACCGGTGTTCCCAGCTGCCACCGCCGCTGATGGGCCAGCCATCGCACGTGGGGCGTTGCCCGACGGTGGGGGTTGACCACAATCCCTGGCGGCTTAGCGTAGATGCGCCACCCCTCCCGGGAGGCCTTCACCCGCCACGCCTGCTCATACGCTTCGGCTTCCGCCCTGGTGGCGGTCACCACCTCCAGCGCATGGAACCGGAAGGGACGGTGCCAGCCGCCTTTGGGGGAGCGGTGCTGCTTCTCCCGCTGCTGCGGGTTCGAGCTTTGGCCGATGTAGCAGCCCCCGTCGTCGAACAGCAGGGCGTAAAGGGTGCGGGGCAGTGCGTGATACTTCTCGCTGCGTCCGAGGTTGTGGCGGTGGGGCATGGTCTCTCCGTGAGTAAAACGACCCACTCACGAATAGATCAGAATCTTGAGTTGGCAAGCCTGCTGCGAAGGGTTCGAGACGCCTATAGGCATTCATGTAAGCACTTGGCAACGAACAAGGGCCCCGAAGGGCCCTTGCCGAGACACGATCACCTCCTTTTCGCTGCTGACATTCGTTACCAGCCGATGGCCCAGGCTGCGCCCATGGCCGTGTCCTGCCCGCTGCGGGAAACCCCGATCGAGAAGGCCGATGGGGATCCGCGTGGGGTGGTCACGTCGCGGGTGTAGCCGATGGAAATGGCGGCTTGGCCGCTGCAGCCACCTACGCCTACGGCCAAGCGGTTGCGGTTCTCCCCATGGATGGCCGACGTCGAGGTGGCCATCTGGGCGTTGGCTTGGGCCATGGCGCAGATACCGCTCACCCGCTTGTCGAGCTGGCGGAAACGGCGGTCCGTCAGGTTCCAGCGGTCGTCTTGCTGCCGCTGGTAATCCCACAATTGGCCACCGTTGATCGCGTCCGTGGACCCTGCGGCGATCGCCCCCGCTGCCACCCCGGTTACCCGCTGGTTGCCGGCGTTGATCCCGGATCTGGTGACCGATGGACCGCCCTGGACAGTGAAGCCGTCGCTGTTGTGGATGGCCTTGGCCACCTGGACCGAGCCCTTTTCGGACAGTCCAACGTTGTCTTTCAAGCCAACGGTTTGGGTGCCGTCCCCGTTGTCAGTGACCTCGATGTTGGCCCCGGCCACCGTGGTGCTGCTTCCTCCGTCCTTACCGTCCTTGCCTGCTGGGCCTTGCGGACCGGTGGGGCCCTGTGGACCGGGGGTGCCACCACCGCCGCCAGGGTTTTGTTCCAGCTGGTGAACGCGCCCATCGAGATCGTAGATGGCACCGGCCACGGTGGTGTAGTTGTTACCGCTGCTCAGCTGGTAGTTCGGCGCCACGATCAAGCCGTTCACCATGGAGGCGCCAGCGCCCAAGGTTTCCACGGCGGTCCGCAGTTGGCTGACGGCCACGGCGTCGTCGTCCGCTTTGCCCAAGGCAACTTGGGTCAAGCGGCGGTTGCCAAAGGCTGCAGTGTCTTCTTCATCGCACGTGGTGTTGGCGCCCACGGCCACGCATCCCCATGCGTTGGCCACGGCACGGGGCCCCAATGCCACACTTTCTGTGGCGTTGGCCGTGGCAGACGCGCCGAAGGCGGCAGAGTAGGGCGCAAACGCCTGTGCCCATGGACCCACGGCGGTGCCGGCCTCGCCGGCAACGCCAGCGCTGTAACCGTAGGCGCCGGCAAAGTCGGCGGTTGCGTTGGCACCGGGCCCCACGGCGGATGCACCTTCGCCCTCGGTCTGGGATGCGGCGCCCAACGCGAGGTTGCGATCGCCTTGAGCATTCGCCCCGGCCCCGAAAGCCGCCGCGCCGTTTCCATCGGCTCTTGCGGTTGAGCCTACAGCGGTCCCGCCATCCCCGAGCGCGCGGGCACTAGAGCCGATGGCCACACCGGTGATCCCGCTGGCCAGGCTGTGCCCGCCAATGGCCACCGCGGAATCGCCGGTGGCTTGGGCTTGGGGTCCGACGGCGACGGCGTAAACCGCAAATGCCTGTGCGCGAGAGCCAATGGCGAGCGCATTTGAGCCCTGCGCTTCGCTCGAGAACCCCAGAGCGGTTGTATGGCATCCGCGAGCGGTGGCGCGATTGCCCACCGCAGTGGCCCCCAGGCACTCACCCGGAACGCCATTTTCATCCACCATTATCCCGCCGTCGGCGAGGGCGTCCGCCCCGATGGTCGTGGCCCCAACGGTCAACGATTGGGCGCGGTCGCCTACCGCAGTGGTCTCGGGTTTGGTGGCAACGGCACCGTTGCCCACTTGAACCTGGGCTTGCGCCGTGCCAGCAACAAGGCCTGCCAGCAAAGCGCAGTGGATGAGGGAGCGTTTCATGGGGTGGCCTCCTGGGTCTGAAATGAGTGAGCGTGTGCACTCACGAATAGATCAGATCCTGGAATGCGCAAGCCCCCCCCCAACGAAACTTCCCGGCGCAACGGCAGGAGGGGCCGGTGCGCCAGGAAGCGGTGGGGCCGACTTTTCCCCACCCCTGTTCTTCTACGACAGGGAAAAAATTCCGCAAGCCCCCTTGCGCGTTTTCGATTCTCCGCTTGCATGGGTGTATCGCTCATGTGAGTAAGGAGGCCTACTCATGTTTCAACGCTTGTTGCTCGCGCTCGCACTGGCCAGCGCACCCGTCTTGGTCCACGCGCACGCGCCAGCCACCGATTCCGTTGAGGTCCACGGGAAGAAGCCTGGGTTTTTCAAACGCCTGTTCCACCGCCACAAAGACGCCCCGCAGTGGGACGGTGTCCAGCCCGAGCTTCGCTCAGCGCTGGAACGCATCGCCTTGCAGATGAAGGACGAGGGCTACGACCTGCGGCTGATGGAGGGCTACCGTTCTAAACAGCGCCAGGCCGAGCTGCTCGCCAGCCAAAAGGGCGTGACCCAGGTGGGGCCAGGCAGCAGCTGCCACAACCACGGTTGGGCCGCGGACATGGTCATCTACAAGCGCGGGCGCCCTTCTTGGGACCTGAAGGACGAGCAGGTGCGGCAGGGCTACCAACGCTTCGGTGAGCTCGCCCAGCAGGCGGGATTGAGGTGGGGCGGGGCTTGGAAGAGCTTCAAGGACATGCCCCACGTCGAGATGCGCAGCGAGTGCCTGGTAGCCATTCGTGGCGGATCTGCCCCCCGCCGATCGCTGCAAACAGTGATTGCCAAGGCCGAGTCAGTGTCTGACGCACCGAAAGCACCCCGTTGGGCCTGGAGCGTCGATTCCGAGCTGGCGCCGGACTGGGCGTGCGAATCCGTGCTTTGCAGTGTGTCGTGGGCGACGGTGAGCCGGCCATGGAGCTATGGCGTAAGGCCGCCGTTGAAAGGACTCCGTCCAGAACCGTTTGCTGAGGCGTCCTGTCCCATGGCCCCAATTGCCCTGAGGCACACATGAGGAAGCGGTCCACCGGATTGCTTCCCTTTTCGGCGGAGAGTGGGGGCGAACGGGTCATCTGCCCTGATCGCGCCGGTTTGGAGAAGATCGAGATTGGCGATCCCAAGGGCGGCAAAAACGGCTGGATCCGTTGCACCGCAAGGGGTATGCTCATCGTGGGCACATTCAAGGGCACCTCCCAGATTCGTGAAACCCAAGCCGTCCAAGGGGTGAGGGCACTTCTCAAGGAAGTCCCACTCTCTCCGCCAAAAGACCCTAACTCGTTGATTTTCAATTGAAATCATCGATGCGGTCGGATTGGAAAGCAGGAAGCATGCAGAGGAAACACTCGCATGCGCATCCCTCATCATTTGAGCCGGTCATCCACCGGCCGCTGGTCGTTCGTACAGCGCGTCCCTACTGATTTGCAAGCCGTGCTCGATTGCCGGCTCATCAAGCGCACCCTCAAGACTCGCGATCTCGCCCAGGCGCACGTGCGTGCAGTCGTGCTTGGGGCGGGCTATGCTCGGCTCTTCGCACAGTTGAAGGATCAACGCGTGGACAAGCTCAGCAAGCAGGAAGCCGATCTGCTCATCGCTCGCCTGACGAGCGCCGAGAACCTCCGTGAACTGACGTTGGACCGCACGCGTCAACCGGATGGGACGGTGACGGAGCGGTGGCAAATCGACAGTCCCAAGGACCTCAAGCTGTATCGGCAGTTGATGGAGCTTGAAGCAACCGCGGGAGGGATCTCTCAATCCCTCGCAGTAACCGTGCCGTCCCTGTTTGGCTCTGCAGACGCCGGCAGCCACAAAAGTCAGGCCTCCACGCCTGCCATTGAGACGATGACGCTGGGCAAGGCTCGGGATGCATTCTTGGCGACGCTCAAGGGTTCGACTCTGCCCAAGACCTATACGATCAAGAAGACGGCCATCGAAGCGTTGGTGGCCTTCCTGGGCCCGAAGGCAAAGGTTCATGCCATCACCAGGTCCGATCTGGCGCGGTGGTATCAGGACATGCGTGAGAAAGGCGCTTCCACGCCAACGCTCACGAACAAGCAGAGCTACATCGGTGGCAAAGGTGGCTTCTTCGAGTGGGCCATGGCCTCGGGACACTATCCCCGTGGCGACAATCCGGCCAGCGGCCACGTCAGCTACTCCCAGCGCGAGAAGCGGGCGCGGAAGAAGCTGGGGTTTAAGGCCTACGACAGAGTCCAGATCCAGGCCCTGTTTGCGCCCGAGGCGCTTGCCAAGCTGTCCGAGTCGGCCCGCTGGGCCTCCCTTCTTGGGCTCTATACGGGGGCGAGGGCGTCAGAGGTCGGCCAGTTGCTGGTCCGAGACGTGTTCGAGGAGGACGGCATTCCGTGCCTCCGTATCTCCGACGAAGGCGAGCACCAGAAAGTGAAAACCGAGGTCAGCCTTCGAACGGTCCCCCTCCATCCCGAACTGCTCGAAATGGGCTTCCTGGAGTGGGTCGATGGGAAGCGCAGCGCTGGTGAAACGAGGCTGTTCCCGGCTGCCAAGGCGACCGCCGTGAACGGGCAGGGCAACTGGATCACCAAGGCGTTTAGTCGGCATCTGGCCGAGGTGAGCGAGGGCTGGGAGCCGGCGAAGCGGGGGTTCCACTCGCTCAGGAAGACGTTTATCCAGGAACTTCAGGGTGCTGGGGTCGTGTCGGAACTGAGAGCCCAGATTGTCGGGCATGAGTTGGATGATGAGCATCATTCTACTTACAGCAGGGACTTCACTGCACTGGAAAAGCTTGAGGGCTTGGGGTCCCACTCGCCTGGCTTGCGTGCTTTAAGTGTGGCTATCAGTCATTCTGAATATTGAGCGAGCAGACAAATAAAGTTTCGCTTGATTGCTTAAGGTCTTGCGCATAATTCGCCGAAAATATTAAAAGGAAGTTAACGATGAAAAGGGCGCGTAAAGATCTGTTGGACATTCCCACTGACTATGAAGAGATGGGTGGCGAAGTTGAAGGAGCGAGTGTTGAATACGTCGATTCTATTTTTCGCATCATCGTAAAGTGGTCCTCGCTTTTTGTTTTCGTCGCTTTCCTGATTTTGGTCGCCTTCGCTTTATGGGGCGATACGCGGGTAGCCATTATTTTTATGAAATACATGTTTGTGGTGGTGGGTGGTGTGCAGATTTGTGCCGGTGTTTACTTGGGAATTTCCAAGCAGAAATACCTTGTCAGCGTCCTTGAGCAAGAGAGGCGATCCAGAACAATTTTTGTGCGTCATGTAGATCAGTATCGCTTGGTTTTGCAAGTTCTCGGTGATGTGGAGAAAACAGTCGCAAAGACTGGGATGAATGTGGTTGCGATCCAGTCATTGAAAAATCGCTATGCCAAATTCGTTAGGCGGACGAGTAGTGGGAGGCAGAGCATAGGGGTGATCTCTCAAAAGAACTTGGCCAGTATGTTCATAGAGTCATCGAAGAGTGCATTTTCCGGAACTATTCTTCTGATCATAGGGACTCTAATTATGGCTTTTTCTGAGATTTTTCCGTCGTTGGTTGCGTAATTGGATTTGGCTTCTCCGGCGTATGTATCAGTCCTAGCCATAGAAAAAGCAGTGCCGTACCTACCGCGCTTGTATAAAGTGAAGTCCTGTAAAAAATGCGATTAGCCATGTTTCATCCGTCCGGTCGGGTCGGATGCAGCCTAGGGCGCATTCGTCTGTTGTCAATAGCCCGGGCAGGCGTTGCGCGTTGCTACTTTCACGCTACTGTGGTGCCTCGGCCTTGACATTTTTTCCTCGTCCGGGGAAATCGTAACCACTATCCGGTCGCGAGTCGGGTGGTTTAATGGCCTGAATAAAAAATGCGAATGCCAAGTTTCTCAGAAAAAGCATGCTTCCAAGTGCCGCCCGAAAGGTTTTCCTCGGGGACCATGAGCGCCCAGGCCGGCTTTTGAATACAGGTCGGAGGAGGAAGGGGGCCACTGTTCATTCGGCAGTCCCCCATTTAGCGACCAGCAGCGCAGCATGTCCACGCTAGCTGGTAATTCGGCGCAAAGTCAGCTCACTTTGAAGGATCGGACGAGTCAATTATGGAATCGTCATCCCAGTCCATCGGCACCAACGCTTTTCCGTTTCGCCAGCGCTCTACAACTAGCTCTTGATACCAAGGCTCCTGAATATCGGCGTGTTCCGTAATGATCACCTGCATGCGTGGAGCTAGGTCCTGCACCACGTTTACGATGAGCCGGAAAATCCGAATAACTGCTAGGCGGTCTTCGTCTTCTTCGCCGACCTGGTTGACATCGCGACCCTGCTCTGCCGGGAAGTAAACCTGCGACGGCTGGTCCAGAATGAGGAATCGAGGGACAGGCCTCTCGCTCCGTGTGAAGAAGTCATGTAAGGCGAGGAAGGCGATAAGGTGGCATCCGAGCCACGTTTCACCGCTTCCCATCCGGCTCATCGGCACAGCGCCATCTTCAGTGTCGGCGACGACAATGAGCTTTTTCGCGTCAAGCCGGAAGGGGATGCCCGCGTGCTCCAACTCCAAGAACGTGGCCCAGCGGGTCATCAGCGTTGCCACCCTGTTCATTGCCGAAGCGATGCGATCGCGAACATTTTCGTCGCTAAGTTGCAGCTCCAGTTCACTAATCTGGCCGGTGAGGACCTCGATTGCATGGCGGAGCTGTTCGTTGTCCTTAGCGGTTGGGAGCGATTCCAGGGTGAGGCTGATTCTGCCCAGAACATGGGCACGACGGGAGGTGATCTCCCTCATCGACTGAAGTCGAGAATCAGATGCGCGCAATGCTTCAAGCGCAGTCCAGTTGCTCTTCAACGACTCCTTGATGCCCTCTAGTTCGTTGGTCTTTTCGGCAATCAAGGTGTCCAGCCCTGGCGTGTGTCGACGGACGTTCTGGAGCTGCGTTCTCACCGACACAAGTTCTGCGCGCAGGTCCCTGGCGGATGGGACAACCTCCGTCAGGGAACGAGCGCAAAGTGGACAGGTGTGCTCATCCTCATCAACTAGGCCGATGCTCTCCAATCGGGACAATTGCTCTGCCGATTCCCTAGCGAAATTGCTTCCATCCATGCGCAAGCCCGACATAGACTGCAACTCGTCGTTAACCAGATGGAGCCTGGCACGAAGCTCGGATCTCGTAGCGGTGAGCTGGCTTAGTGCCAACTGGTCGACCTCAGTGTCCGATAGGGCAAGTTGGTCCTCGAACGGTGCTGTCGACGCGCCGCGCAAAGATTCCAGCATCTCCTGGTAGCTTTGTCCTGAGAAGTCCGGGGCAATAAGTCCCGCTGACTTGGCTTCGGCCACCAGCCCGTCGACTCGAACCTCGCTGGTCAGTGACAACGATCGAGAAAGCTCGGATTCTTTCAGTCGAAGCTCACGCCGCAGGGCGCGAAGCCTTGCCGAAAGCTCCACATGGTCGTGCTCCATCGCGCCAATGAAGTAAGAGAACGTGTCCTTAATTCCCTGAGCGACGAAGTGATCACCTTGTCCATGGAGCAGAAATCCGGGCTGGGAAATCTCCGTTTGTTTCTGGAAAACATACGCCAGAGCGTGCCGGATGCTGGCCGATAGCGGCACCCTTGTTTGACCCTCTGGCGGCACATGTCGATGAGCCCCGATTCCCGTTGCTAGTTCGATGCGCGCCATGACAGCGTCTATATTCGTTGTAACCGACAGATCGTCATAGTCGAGAACTCCGAGTGCGCTGCCGGTAATGTAGAAGGCGTCCGTGGTGGTCGCCTTCCCCTTGTCGGGGGCGCGGCGTGCAACAAAATGTTCTTCCGTACCATCTGTCAGCCGAAGTCCATACCAGTGGATGGTCTTTGCCATGATGCCGTGGGGAATTTCGCAGGTCCCGCTGCCCAGGCAATAGTCGACGATAGCGATAAGCGACGACTTTCCCGTGCCGGACTCGCCGGTGATGATGTTCACCTGACCGGGCCTCAGCGAAATCGTCCGGGGAGGGCGGCCCTGATGGTAGATGACGATGTCTAGGATCTGGATGCTCATGGTCGCACGCCCCACAGGGCCATAACGGTGGAGTAGTCGCCGGCTGCTGCGAACCAGCGGCCAGAAAAATGGGCCTTCTTGATGCAGTCAGCCACCTCGGGTGTGGCGACCTCGCGACCATATTTGTTGATCTTGCGCACGTTTAACTCTGGGACCAGCCGATGCCCGTCAAGAGAAATCATTCCACTCGAGGCAGCAACTGCGACTGACTGCCGGACAAGGGGAGCGATTGACTTGGCGCGGTCAGAAAATCCAACCAACGCAGATGGATGGACGCTCAGCCACGCCGCCAAGCTAGTGCTGATTGACCGTGGAAGGTTCTCGCGGGTCACTTTTTGCAAAACGACCGGCAGAGCAACAAATGCCAATGCGTATGGGAGACCACTGCCATCGCTCTCCTCTTCGTATCCTTTCGCGGCACTGTAGATCAAGGTGCCTAGGAAGGCTGGGTTGAGCAGGCGGATCTGTTCCGGCGGCTGACGGCGCCATAGCGGCTCCAATAGTCCCGATTCGCGGTGCATGGTCATGCTGCAACCCCTGGAATTGCTAGCAAATGTCGGAGCCTAGCCTCGAACTCCGGGTGCCAGCCGACGCGCAACTCATTGGCCATCATGTGCAACGACCCGCGGCAGATGCTGGGATGGTCTACATTTTTGCGTATAGGAACACAAGCAGACTCCACCCACTTAAAGACGGCGCGCGCCATCCCGCGCTGTGCTTCCTCCGCCGCTCCAGGGCCAAGGTCGTCCATTGCTTGCGCGAAAGCAATCTCCCACTCCTCATGTAGCGTGCGCTCGTATTTCTCCAAGTCACCCACCATCAATAGGCTCTCTCGCACCCAGCGAGACCGTTGCTCAAAAGCGCGATAGTAGTCCCTAACTGCAGCGAGAACCCGAGAGTGGTGGACACCGGCAAGCCTCGCTTGGTGCACGAACAGTGCACTTTCGTAGGTGGAAATCTCTACCTCATGTTCGAATATGTCGTCATCGACGGGGAGGGCGCTAACAAGTTGGTGGCGAACGTCGTCCATCTGTGCCTGCAGGGACGAGCAGCGCAAGGGTTCTTGGGATTTTCCAACCAAGTGCTTCAAGCACTGGGTAAACCACCACCCTTCCAAGCGACTGACGAAGGACTCAACATGATCCCGCCTAACGGTGAAGCGCACCTCGTGCCGAATGTCCTCGCCCACCTGTTCAATGTTGGGTTGATTGGGGGCGATCACGATGGAAGCCACCAGAGCTTTTTGCTCATGTGCGGTCAACGCTCGAAACGCAGTGTAGGCGGCTTCGTTACCAGCATTCGCCGACGTCTGCGCAATTCTTTGCATGGCTGTGAGCGCAGCATCCTCATCGCGATCTTTTGCTAGCAGCTTGCTTGCTATCGAGTCCTTGCCCACCATTTGCGTGGTAATGAGCACCAATCGATCAGTTGACGCGACCGCGCCAGACTTCCGGCCTTCGATCCATACGCGAAGCGACTTCCAGATGTCCGGAGAGGCATCGGTGAGGTTGGCTTGTGCGTTGGAGTGGTGCTTGAGCTGAAAAAGCTCTAGGGCGGTCCCGGTTTTTTCAAAGACAACGTCGTCTAGGGTCTCTAGAAAGACTGAGAAATCATCGTCGTCCGATGGACTTATACGGCGCAAGGCAGTCAGGAGCGCCATGCGAATTTGATAGAGGTATCCCAGCGCTGAGTCGCCAGCGCCAAACGCAGTGCTAGTCCCTGCAGTCGACCCCGTCATCGGAATCCCCAATCCTTTGGATGTTGATCGCGTCTCGCCGGTTCCAACGACCTGCGTCGTCCGGCGTGGGCCACCATCGTGGCATGAATGTGAGTCATGTTCCACTCCCTGGGAGGGCAGCATACTTGTTAGTCGGCCGATAGAGGGGCTGACCCTCGCAGGCACTAATGGCGTTTTCCCATCTCAGGATGTCGAGACTGCTGAGTCTGAGGATTCCGAGCCAGGCCCTTCTTAACTGTATGGTTGCGAAGGGGCGAGGGACGTGGCTGTGTCCAGCAGGAGTGCGTCAGTAATCGTGGAGGGTGGGCTACCTCGCCCTTACGGTCTTGGCTGCGCCAGCTAGAAGCCCCCAGCTTTGGGACTTTCTTTGCTTCGGCAGCGATGCTTGCGCTTGGGTCAGTTATGCGCAAAGCACCAGCAGAATGATGAGCAGCCCGCTCAGGACAGCGAAGGTTCCGACAGCGCCTATTAGGATGAGCACCGTCAGGGCCCGCCACTGCTACCACGCAAACCCTTTGTCTAGCGCCTGAGCCACAGGGGCCTCGGCCGGATAGAGCCGAGCCGCCTTCCGGCTTGCGCGTCGGGCCATGAGCGGCCCGACGGCGAATCCGAAAGGTCCTGGGAAGGGCTGAAGCAGGGGAAGGGCTGGCGCAGGTTGACGAGGGTCTACCTCAATGCCGTTGACCGGACCAGGCCATAGACGGCCCCGCCCAAGACAGGCACCACCACGTGCGCCGGCACAAGCCCCAGGACGAGCAGGCTGAAGATCGCCCGGGCTTGCTCAGGATGTGGCAGCAGGTCAGCGGAGCCCATGCCCAGAAAAGAGGCCAGATGGGCAGCCACCACGATCGTCCAGGTCACGAAGAAGCCCGTCCAGAACCCACCCCGCTTGGGCGAGGGAGGGGCGTACGATTGCCGCTCGGTTTCTTCCTGGCGTCGGTAGGCCCGGGCGTTGATCCAGCAGAGAAACCCCAACAAGGCCCAGGTGGCCAAGCCTCCGCCAATGGCGAGCCAGCCCAGCGGGGCGCCCTGCTGCAGGGCCTCAAGGCCGCCGGCTACAAAGAGCAGGCCGGCGCCTCCCAGCAGGACCGTCGCGCAACCGACATGAGCGTAAGAACGCGTAGTCATGGCGGCCTCAAAGCTTGTGGGCGGTCCATTCGCCAGACGCCTTTGAGAAGCGCACCGGCTGAACGAACGGCCGAGCCTGGGCGACGCCGCCAATGTCGAGGACGACCGAGCCGCCCACGTCGCAGATCACCCCGTCGGCTTTTTCCGATTTCTTGCAGCCGCTCAGGCTGAAGTCTCGGTATTCCTTCACCCAGACTTGGCTTCCCAGCACCCGTTCAAACTCGGCGGTGATGGCCTTCTTGGCCTGCTCGTTGGAGGGTTTGCTGCCGCAGGCCGTCAGCGCCAAAGCAGCGGTCAGGCTGAAAGCGATGTTCCTGATCGTGTTCATGAGTGTCTCTTCCTGGTTGAGGATTGGGGACTTACTTGTCGCGGTTGCCGGACGGATCGAAGCCGGCGATCCACATGCGGGTGTCGCGGAAGGGCGTGAGCATTCCCGAGGGGCCGGGATACAGGTCGTCTGCCCGCAGGAAACCGGAGACCCAAGCAGCGCTCAACGCCACCTTCCGGGCCTGCCAAGCGACCCCCTCGCGGGTCATGCGCACGTTGAAGGGCTCGCGGGGTGGGGTGGGCCCGGTGGTCCGATCGTCGCCCGAGTTCGGCTTCCCGGGGCGAACCCTCAGGCCCACCATCAGGTCGGTGGTGGCCTTGGCTCGGGCGTTGCTGTTGAGCTCCGCTTGCTCCCCGAGGTCGTCGGTAATGGTCAACGGGGCGTCCGCGCACGCTTGGAAGGTCTCGGTGGTGGAGGCGGTGGCGCTGGTCCAGATCTGGGCTTCCACGGTCCAGCAGGGCAGGGAAGCGCCCCATTCTTTGTAGGTCAGTGCAATCCGCGGCCAGTCCAGCCGGCCCTGCTGGGCGGCCTGGTGGTTCTCGTTCTTGAACAGCCCGTTGATGCGGCCAGCACCACTGATCGGGGTGTAGAGCGGACCAGTGGCCGACGCAGAGCCGGCTGCCGGCTTAGCCCCCAGTGCTTGCTGGCCGGCGTCTTTCAGACTCTTTCCCAACTGTCGGAAGAAGCCGGGCTTCGTGTCAGCGGGTGGTTGGGCCAAGGCGGAGAAGCTGGCGATGGCCAGTGCGAGGAGCGCGACGGCTCCCTGTCGTGCGTGCTGCATGGGTAAGCCCCTGTAGACCACCGGCGTGGTGGCATTTACGATAATCGCAGATGTGCAATCCGGTTCCAACCGTCAGACTCGGAGGGAGTTCAGCTGTGGTGCAAGATCCCGGATGCCGCAACCCAAGACGCCCGCGACGGTCTATGGCAAGCGCCTGCGCAGTGCGCGGGTCGCGAAGGGATGGACGCAAGCCCAGCTTGCTGAGCGCATCGGGATGGTCGACTCCGTCTCAGGAGCGACGAGGGTGAGTCGCTACGAGACCGGAACACATGATCCGGATCCGGCTACCGCGGAGGCGCTAGCGGAAGCCCTCGGTCTGCCCGTGGCTTATTTCCATGCCACGTCAGACGTTTTGGCTGAGATCATCCTTGTGGTTTCTCAGCTGCCGGCGACAAAGCAGAGGGCGGCGCTAGAGCGAATACGGGAACTCAGCCCGAAGAAGAAGGAAGGAATGACTCAATGGGACTGAGCTCCCTAAGAACATCCTTTGTCGACCTTGTTTATCTCGTCGCCAGTTAAACGGCCATAGCCATGGCTGCCAAGCGCACATGTTCTGCTGCGTGGCAGTTGGTCCCTTCTAACTCACGTTCAAGAACCCGATGACCATCTACGGCAAAGACAGCGGAATAGCAGCCACCGTTGTAAGAGTGAACAACTTCCGTTCACTGGCGAATATTGAAGTCGAGCTCGAGGACCTGACAGTCCTCATTGGCGCAAACAACGCCGGAAAGACCAGTTTTCTAGACGCAATGTTCGCCGCTGTCGGTGCGGGGCGCAAAACACTAAGCGTTGATGATGTGCGACTAGAGCCACACGAAGCCACCGCTCCTAAGGATAGGGAGATCGTCATCGATGTTCTACTCAAACCAGTGGACGATGAGGGCAAGCTGCTTGACCAGTATCCGGCAGGAAGCTTCTGGACTGCCCTTTGGGGCACTGGCGGAATTGCTACCGATGAAGAATTCAACGAGTTCACTCCAATCCGCACGACGCTAAAGTGGAGCGATGTGAGGGGCGAATATGTCATCGAGCGGCGATTCCTAAAGGAGTGGCGCGCGTTCTCAGACTGGCTTCCCACCCCCGTGCATGAAAGGCCGGTCACTGCGGCACAGATGGAGCCTCTCGCACTTCATTACGTGGATGCTAAGCGTGACCTGGACGACGATCTAAGAAGGCAAGGTTCCTTCTGGCGGCGGTTGACCGAAGACCTTGGTTTGAGTGCGACCGATATCGCAGCGATGGAGGCAACTCTTTCTGGGATCAATCAGGAAATTGTCAACAAGAGCGAGATTCTGAAGCACCTCAAGGCCAATCTCTCTGGCCTTCAGAGTGTTGTCTCAGCGGACAGCGGCAGCGTTGAGATTGCGCCCGTCGCCCGGAAGCTCCGTGACCTTTCGAAGGGTGTGGATGTTTCATTTGGGACCAATGGCGCCCAGTCGTTCCCCTTGTCGCGACACGGCATGGGCACGCGGAGTCTTGCCTCTCTACTTGTCTTCCGAGCGTATGCATCCTGGCGGCACAAAAAAGCCACTAGCGGCGGAGATCGCGTTCACTCAATTCTGGGGCTGGAGGAGCCAGAGTCGCACCTCCACCCACAGGCGCAAAGATCTCTGTTTGGTCACATCAAGCAGATCCCCGGACAACGGATCGTAAGCACGCACTCTCCGTATCTTGCAGGCCAGGCTCAGCTCGGAGAGCTCCGGCTATTCATCAAGAAGGGTGGCGACACGGTGGTCACTAAAATTGATGTTGCTGCGTTGAAGGATGCGAATGACGTCCGGAAGCTGCAGGAGACCGTGATTGATACGCGCGGAGATATCTTGTTCTCTCGGGCGGTGGTCCTTTTTGAAGGGCAAACCGAAGAGCAGGCGCTACCCATTTGGGCGCAAGAATACTGGGGGACTTCAATTCATGAACTCGGATTCTGCTTCGTTCGCACAAATGGCACCGACTACTTCCCCTTCATCTGGCTTGCCAAGGCGCTAGGCATCCCTTGGTATGTGTTTGCTGATGGAGAGCCTCAGCCAGTCAAAGAGTTGGAAGCCGCTCTAAAGAAGGCTGGTGAGGTCGACTCGTCCAAGCATCCGAACGTTGTAGTTCATCCTCCGGGGAAGAACTTTGAGTCCCAGCTAGTGGCGGAGGGCTATCTCGGTGAGATTGAGCTGGCTCTCGATGCGATGAGTGGCGTCAAGGGCTATCTGGATGAATACATCAAGGATAAGCACGGCCAAAAGGCAAGAGGTGGGGTGCCCCGTGACTACATCTCGCCCGGCGGGCGTGACCGTGCCGCATTCGATGCTTTGTCCGGCGCCAAAACCAGCGTTTCAAAGCACTTAGGTCACGTCATTACGGCACATAAGGATCCTGGACGCCGTTTCCCATTGACCATCAAGAAGATCTTTGAAGTTGTCAGTGCTGCACACGGACTGAAGAAGGCGGAGCCATCGGCATGAACAGCAACAATCACTTCAAGGCGCGGCTCTCAGCTGAGCAGCTCGAAATCGTTGAGCATGTGGACGGTCCTCTGTTGGTAGTGGCTGGCCCTGGGTCGGGCAAGACCCGTGTGCTAACGGAGCGAATCAGGAATCTACTAATCAATGTCCAAGGACACTTCCGGATTCTGGCGCTCACGTTCACCAATAAGGCCGCTGACGAGATGAAGGAGCGTTTGCAGGACCTTGGGTCAGAGCGAGATCGCGCCTTCATCGGCACTCTCCACGGCTTCTGCTTGGAAGTGCTAACGGAGCGCGGGAAGCTTGTTGGGGTAGAGGACTCGCCTAACATCTTCGAGCAGGCAAAGGACAGAAGGGACGTCCTGCTTCGCGCCATTGATGAAGATCCTGTTCTTCAGGCGGAGATCGATACTCTTGCTGACTCTAAAGAGCGAGGCAAGAAGGTTGATCAGTGGCTAGGCTGGATTTCTTATGTGAAGTCCCATCCAATCACTTGTGCTGTGATTGATGATGAGTTTGCCAAGAGAGTTTTTGATGCCTACGAGGCTGGCATGCGGGCCAGCAATGCATATGACTTCGACGATCTACTTCTGCTGGTTTACAGGTTGCTGGTAGAGAACACGAAGCTGGCTGAGCTTTACAGGAAGCTCTATAGGTTCGTATGCATCGACGAGGCTCAAGACATGAATGAGGCACAGTATGCCGTGATTTGCGCCTTGTGTTCGGACGGGTTCCGGAACTTGATGATGGTGGGAGATCCGCGTCAATCGATCTACGGGTTCAATACGTCTGGTCCCGAATACATGGAGCGTTTTGGCCGCGACTTCGAGGCGAAGAGAGTGCAGCTGACCGCTAACTATCGCTCTTCGAGGGCTGTGGTGAGGCTCGCGCAACAGCTCGACCCAAACTACATGGTCGCCATGCAGCTTCCCATCGAGGGGAGGGCTACAGTCCTTGTCGGTGACGACGAGCAAGCAGAGGCGCGTCTCATTGCGGATGAGCTCGAGAGGCTGTTTCAGCAAGGTGATCGCGATGTTGAAGGTGGCGTCGACCCCTCCAAATGCGCGGTCTTGGGTCGCACCCGATTTGCTCTGTTGGCGATCGAAGCAGAGCTTAAGGAGCGGGGGATAGCGCACTACAAGCGATTGTCCGCCAACCATGAGAATGAATCGGATTTGGTGGAAGATTTCCAGCTTGGGTTGCGCGTGCTAGCCAACCCCAAAGACCGTCTGCATGCGGCCGCACTCGCAAAGAGATGGGGCTCTCTGGGTGTTCCTTCGCCTCCGGGAGATGCCGTCGAGACAATTAGATCGATGGCTAACGCATCCCCTAATTCTGGCGCACGTGCAGTTGTCGAGGCGCTTGCCCTCATCACGGCAAATCCGGTGCGCTTGGATCTCATGCCTGGGCTAAAGCGGCTGGAGCAATACGCTGATGGACTTGATGAAGGTGGGAGACAGGCTATTTACGAGGATGTGGCGGTTTTCAGGCAGGAGTGGGATCAGTATTTGCGGACAAGTAGCGGACCGAAGGTGCTAAGTAGTTTTCTGAGTAGCAAGGCGCTTGGCACCACGCAGAAATCGGTGCGGGAAGGCGTTGCGTTGCTGACAGTTCACTCGGCGAAGGGCTTGGAGTTCGATGTTGTCTTTCTTGCGGGCATGGCGGAGGGAACATTCCCCGACTGGAGGGCATCACAGCCGAGGGAAGCCGCTGAGGAGCTTCGAAATGCTTTTGTCGCAGTCACTCGCTCTAAGCGGCTTTTGTATTTGAGCTACCCGGCAACGAGAGTGATGCCGTGGGGTGACAAGAAGCGACAAGCTCGCTCCCGGTTCCTGGCAAGCCTTCAGTAATGAAGCATGGTGCGCGCCCATAGCCGTGCACCATGTGGAGCTTTGGGGTCACGGGTAGAACTTGCTGGGGTCGGACAGCTGAGCTGCGAACTGACCTCGCTCATACTTGGGCAGTTCAACGCTAGGCTGGTAACGCTTGATGGTGCGAATCTTCTTCTTTTGAGCCAGCGCCGGTTTTTTGTGGAAGTAGGCTTCGTGCAAGACGGCGACACGCTTGTTGGGCGAGTGCCCGGTGATCAGTGCGATGACCTCTTCTGGGATGTCCTGGTGATGAAGTTCTGTGGCGATGGTGTGGCGGAATGCATGGAACCCTACGCCTTTTCTGAAGCCAAGACGCTTCATGTAGGTGCTGAACTGGTTGAGTGCCGCTTGGCTGTAGCGAGCATTTGAGTCGCCCGTTTTGCGGTTGACGCCCGCCGAGAGGTGAGGGAAAAGCCGGGGATGGCCGCACTCCCGAATGTCCTCCACGAAGTCCAGGAAGCCAGCGTCGATGAGCTTCTGTGCGATGGGCACATCCCGGATGGCGGACCTGCCTTTCAGGCGTTGTCGGCTTCTGTCTCGGCTCTTATGCGCCAGGTCTGGATCGATCGTGACTCGAATGCGAAGCCACCAAATGCCCGCCTCCTGAACGATGTCCGCAACCTTCAATTGCGCGACTTCGTTGATGCGTGCTCCCGTGTAGAGTCCGATCATGGGCATCCACCATCGATGGGGATGGCTCTTTGCCCAGGGAACAAAGGTCTCCGGTGCGAAGATTCGCTGCAGGTCTGATTCGTCGAACAGGCGCTCTGCCTTGTCTGCGTCTTCGGCCAAGTCTTCCTTGAACTTCTTGAAGGGCGCCATGGGGGAGGCTGGGATCGCAGTAGCCTCGACCAGGCCTTTGAAAAAGGTGGAAAGGAAGCGGCGATGCTTCTCAAGCGTCTTGGGTGCCAGCGGAGGAACGGCCAGCTCCTTGCCCAGCGCGACTGCCTCTTCATAGGTGTAGTCGCGATACTTCGGGTCTGAGAGAAGCAATGGCGGAGCCCATCGCAGCAACTCCCATAGGCGATAGATATGGGCATGGTCAATGCGGGAGACGGGGATGTCCCCACACGCCATTTTGAGCAAGGTGAGCGTGCGGAAGGTCGAGCCGGTCGTGTCCTTCGCCAAGCCTCGGTCATCGCGGGACCTAATGTAATCCGCAATCTCCACTGAAAGAAGACGAGGGGCGGATGCGACAGGCAGCGCGGCAGGATATTGGGTGCAGCCATTGGCTCGGCGGCTGCGACGTTGGCGGTCGTCGGCCCGGTCCAGCATCTCTTGAGCGTGGATGGCAGCCTGTCGGCCGGTGATGTTCAATTCCTCAATGCGAAGATTGCCCACCTGAACGCCCCTGAGTTGGAGCGTGCCCATGGGGTGGAGCAGGTATTGGTTGAGGTGTTCTAAAGCGGGGGAGGGCATTGCTTGGCTTCCATCGGAACGATGGAAGTACCAATAGAACAGGTCCCAAAATGGTCAATACAAAATCGGGATCGATCTGAACACCGTAAGTGTTGCGAGAGGCCACGGCCAACTCAAGGAAGTGTCACATTTGTACCGGGCCGGTTTTCATCGCCTTCATTAGTAAAAACAATGGGTTAAGAGTTGATGGCTCCGAAAACTCAGGAGTCATTTTGGTACTGTTTAACGGACATAAGCTAACAGTTAAAGCTTTTTAAGTGAATGCGAGATAAATGATGAGGCGGGGATGTTAGTGTCTATGTCAGTATTCTCCGCCTCCCGCCACTTGGTGGTGAGGAGAGACGGAATGGCAAAGAACGAACAAACAGGAGCCCCCCAGCGCCGAAGGCTGCCGCGTGACGCTCGGCAACAAATAAGAGACTGCAAAGTTTTCCCTCAAGAAATCAGCTTTTGTGCCGATTAGCCTTTCAGTGTTGCAGTCTTCCCTCACTGGTCTCAGTGGGGAGCGACAGGTAGCCGTGTATGAATGCTGGCCGCAAGCGCGAAGTTTTCCAGACAATGAGCATCAAGGACGAGGAGAGGGACGATGGTAAGTCAGCAGGAATGGGAGCAGGCCACTGCGCGCGCGACGGACGACATGACGCGATACGTTGAACGATTCGCGGTCCCGCTGGTCATGAGCGAGCAAGACGGATTTGGAACGGCGTGGGGATCGGGAACGTATATTTCGTCCGGGTCCGATACGTGGGTATTGACCGCCGAGCATGTCATCAGCGGAGTCCCGGCCGGCGGCCGCCTTGCCCATCTTCCGAAGAGTGGGGGCGCCTACAACGCGGCATTTGGGCGGCCAGAGTTGGCGAAATGGCCCGTCGATGCAGCAGCGCTACCAATCTTTCCAGATGCGCGGTTCCTTCCGGAGGCTGGCAAAATCACGTCTCGCATTGCGCAAATTTATGCGCCGATTGAAGAAGAGCTGCTCTTCTTTTATGGATTCCCCGGCTATCGCGTAGAAAGAAATGACCCAAGGCAGTCCGCCAAGCTAAACCTCTCCCGCTTCGGCCAGTTGGATGCCAAAGGCAAGCCGGTGCTTTCCCAGGCCATTGCTCCAGATGTGCAGATCAGGGCGTCTAACTTCGACCCAATCCGTCACGTGGCGGTCAACTACCCCGCTGCTGGGCCACGGTCTAGTGACAACGCGCTGGCCCCGCTGCCGAACGCAGCTGGCATGAGTGGCTGCGCTCTTTGGGATACAAAGTTCCTGAAATGCGCATTAGAAGGGCGGCCATGGGGCCCAGAGTTTGCAGAGATTTGCGGCATTGTCTGGGCAGTTCTGGATGACCCGGAAGTTGTGTTTGCAACCAAAATTGAACACGTCCGCGCGGGACTGCCGAGCGTCTTTTGAGCGGTTCTCCACCCGATTCCGGCCGGCCAGTGCCCCTCAATTGTGAGAAAAACAGATCCGACAAGTCCGAGGCAGAGCATCCACTCAGTCACTTCAGGGGACCCTTGGCCGTGGCAACGGAGTGGTGTTGCTCTACAGGTTTGCGCCTAGCAGGGCGTGAGCAGATACCTTTTAAATGACGATATTCCGAGTTCCGATCGCGCCAAGTGATTGAGCCGATTCTGAGCGCTGTAGTTGGTTTGCTCTCAAGTAACTTGCCCTCGCCTGAGCAGGCACGGGACGACTTGTAGTATGAATCTGGTTTCAATCATTGGGTGGGAGGTTTAGTGGAAGATGGTTCCTGAGTCGGCTGACCAAGCCGTTTTAGTTAGTTTGATTATTTAGGGTAATTTTTATATGGAAATTCCAAAAAGACTGGCGCCTACTTCTGATGCTGTGAGGTTTTTGTTTGCACATTCTGGAAATCAGTGTGCTTTTCCTGATTGCGGGCGCTCTTTGATCGATAAGCGCGGGAACTATGTGGGCCAGATTTGTCACATAGAAGGTGTAAAGGGGGAGCGATTTAACCCGGCGATGACCAACGAACAGAGGAGGGCAGCCGACAACCTGGTGCTGATGTGCTACGACCATCATGTGGAGACTAATGACGAGTCGGTATGGCCCGTCGAAAGGATGCGCGAATTGAAAAGAAGGCATGAGAGCCTATTTGCGCAGCCAGATAAGTTAATTCTTGGCAGGATCAGGGATTGGACTACAACAGAATCGCTTACGCTTCCTAGAAACCTCTACGGATTGTATGGGCCGAAAGAACTTTACGATGAAGATCACGATGTTCTCCTGGGCAATGTGAGGGACTACTTGTCTCGCTTTGAGGTCGTTCCACTAGAGGTTCGCAGTTTCCTAGCAAGCGTGATTGAAAGAATGGCGCGGGCAGACGGGATGGCTAAGTACCACAACGGCAGTTCTGTGATCTTCGCCGAGGATGTGCGGAAGGCGCATCGCATGGAAGTTGGTGATTTCATTCGCGAGTGTGACCTGTTGGAGAAGTATGGTCTTGGTCGCTTGGATACAGAGGAGCGGTATAATGAAGAGGTCATAATTTATGGCATTTTCGACTATCCATTTTGGCCTGATGTTCTGAATTTTTCTAAGCGCCAGCGGATTGCTTTTTCATCATTCTTCGAGGGATTGGACTTCTCGACATTGGAGGGTGTGAGGTAAAGGTCGGATTGTATTGATTATCTCCGTGCGGCATCGCTTGGGTGCGGCTAGGGGCGCGAGGCAAGAGCGCACTTAGGCGTTCCTGCGGAACGCGTGCGCCAAGGGCTTCGCCCCTGGGACCCCAAGCCTCTGCGAGGCTTGCCAAAAGCAAAAGCTGATCCATAAAGACTCCTGTTTTCAGGAGTTTTTATGGCTATCTTCCACACATCAATCAAAACCTTCAGCCGCGGCCGCGGGCAGTCGGCCGTCGCTGCTGCGGCCTACCGGGGCGGGCTGCTGCTCATGGACCTGCTCACTGGGCAGCAGCATGACTACCGCCGCCGTAGTGGCGTCGTTGAGAGCTTCTGCCTCGCCCCGGCTGACGCTCCCGCGTGGGCCTTGGACCCTCGCGAGCTCTGGGCGGTCGCAGAAGCCGCCGAGCGACGAAAGGACTCGACCGTAGCGAGGGAATTTGAAGTCTCCTTGCCTCACGAGTTGTCGGAAGAACAGCGGGCGCATTTGGCGTTTGTCATCGCCGACGCGCTGGTTGATCGTTATGGGTTCGCTGTCCAGGCCAGCATCCATTTGCCTGGGACGCCTGATGGGCTCAACCACCATGCCCATATCCTGGCCACCACGCGCCGCCTCGGACCTGAGGGCTTTGGGGACAAAACCCGGGAGCTGGACGTGGGGCCGTCTGGCAAAGTGCAGGTGCAGTGGATTCGGGAGATGGTCGCGGCGACCACAAATGCCCATTTGGAGGCGGCCGGCCATACCAGCACCATCGACCACCGAAGTCTGGCCGAACAGGCACGGTCTGCGATGGAACGAGGCGACGACTTGGCGGCAGCCGCGCTCTCCCGTGAACCGACTCAGCACTTAGGCAAGCATGCTGCGGCCCTAGCTGGGAAGGGTGTGGCGACCGACAAGGCAAGCACGAATGACCAGACCGCCGAAAACAATCAGGAGCACTATGACTTCCTCGTGCGCAAAGCCGGGCTGGAAGGAAAGCCCGCCCCAGTGCTTGGCCAAGAGGCCGCAAAGCGAAGTGGGCGCGTGCTCAATGCGGAATCCGCAGGGCTACCTGGGGGGCTGGAGATGCGGGGCGTATCCGGGGTCCGGCTGCAGAACCTGCTCCTTTCGTCTCACGGGCATACACAGGAGCAGGCGCCGATCAGCCTTGCCGAAAAGATTATCGATGCACTGCGCGACGTGGAAGAGATTTCCCGGGCCAGGGCAGACTTGGCCATGGAAAAGATTCGCGATGCCTTGAGGTGGGCTCAGCGGCAGCTTTCCTCTCAAGGAGAAACCAGCCAGCTTCGGCAGTGGGTCGCCAGAGCTTCGCTCCAGGTTCGTGCCCTTAAGTCCCTCATCATCAGCCGGGCTCGCAGGCTGCTTAACGTGAAGAGTGCAACCAGGCTGCGTCACATGGCCGAGCAGGAGTGGGAACGGTTCAACGCCGATTGTCCGCCCGGGTCGACCAGATACTCGAGGTCGGAGTGGACCCTGCGCCGAGGGAGGCGACTTTCGGTTCTCGAGAAACATACAGCCGAGCTGAAGGCGGCTCAGGAGCGGGCATCGGAGGGAGAGCTGAATGCCATCGATGCTGAGATCCTTACCAAGGCTGCATTGCTTGGAGCGTTGCCCCATCCCTCACAGGCTGTCGCTCCTACGCTCGCTGAGCCGAAGCAGGTGGCCTCAAGCGTCTTGGGTTCCGTCCCGTCGGTCCCCCGAGGGCCAACGTTCCACTGACCCTGCAAAGAACAGGCCCCGCGAATGCGGGGCTATCTTTTTAATAGGGGCCGTTGCCCACCGATGGTTTTCGAGCCGGCAGTGGTTTCGCTGGCGGAAGGCCGCGAGACGCACGCCAAGCATCGGGTGAAGGGAAGCTTATCGGCACTTGGCTGCGGTCCACGCTCGCCGCTTGCGATACAGTGCTTCTCGTAGGAGAGTGGGCGAGGGGCTGACCTCCTTGGCCTCCCTGCGATTCGGCGAATCGACGCAACAGTAATCTTGCGACATCCAGCGCATGTTGGACATCCAACTCACGCTCAGCAGCGTTGCGGGTGTTGTTTTCAGGCAACAAGGCTTGAAGAACCTGGCTGGCGATACGAAGTTCGACGTTTGCTGGCATTTGTAATTCATCTGGTGAAGGTTCTTCACATCGAAGCACCCAGATGGAAATGCGCAAGCGGATGATGACGCAGCGCGTCACACATTTGCCGTTTGGATGCGTTGCCTTAAGCGTCGAGAGTTGCTGGGTTTTAGTCTTGTCTTGCTGGACTGCTTTCCAGCGCAAGCTTGACCAACCAGTGGCCTCCCGGGGCGCCTGAGCGATCCGGAGGTCGGAGTGCAACGCCACCCCGAGCCCATCTATGTGCGTGCCCAAAAGTGGATCGGCAGGGTTTCCTCCGGCTATGATTGGGGAAACATTGAAAGGAAACCTGCCCGGCAGGCTTTCTGCAACGGTTTGAAGGGGTTGGGTCGGAGGTGATCCGATCCCACTCTCTCCGCCAAATGGCTACATAAGTCCTTGAAATTCAAGGGTATTTTGTTTTTTTTTCTCACTCTGTTGCCAATGTGGTGACGAGACTCTGGTCCACACTGGGAGGCGTTAGATGCTCAATTGGCAGCATTGAGCCTGCGGTGGCCGTTGCTGTTCGCTAAGCTTGAGGGAACTAATGACGAAGCAGGGGGCTTCATGTCTGATACGACCCAGTTGGAAGCAAAGCTTGCGCGTTTTGGTGAAATTGATAAGCAATTGCTGATTCAACGGACGGAATGGGGCAGCATCGACTTTAGTGCCGCTGCATCTGATATCGACTCGATCTATGAGATTGTGTCAATCTTTCGTGATTTGCCACTCTCGCGCCTTCCGCAAAATGCAGTGACGGATATCGCCAATTCCTTGGATCAAGTGTGGATATGGATCGAAAGGACCAATACGTTTTCTCTGGGAGATGGAAACCCGTCTGACACACGGAATAACATCGTCAACAACATAGCGGCAATGCAGCAAAGCCTCTACGTTACCGCTCACCAATGGATACCTTTCCTTGCCTACTTGAAAGGCGATATCCCGGCGCAGCTTGGACAGATAACCACGTCGGTAGCACAGGCGCAGCAAGCTAAGGGTGAATTTGATGGCTATCTAACAGGCCAGCGCACGGAACTTGATCGAATAATTCAAGCGACACGAGAAGCTTCTGCCGAAGCTGGTGTTGGGGAGTTCACGCAAGACTTCGCAAACGATGCGGCCGCAAGAGAAATGGACGCCGGTATGTGGTTGACGCGTTCGAGCTGGGCGGCTGTTATCACACTTATCGCGGCGTTTATCTTCTTTTTCGTCCGCCCAGATAACTTGGACAACATTGCGTTGGTTCAATACACCACTTCAAAGGTGGTGATACTGGCAATGCTAATCGGCGTTACGGCGTGGTGCGCTGGGAACTACAAGGCAAACAAGCATCAAGCCGCAGTGAGCCGGCACAAGGCGCATGCGCTAAAGACCTTTCAGGCATTCGTTCAGGCGAGTGATAATCCTGCGGTCAAAGATGCGGTTCTACTTGAGACTACTCGCTCGATCTTCACTCACTCCCAGACGGGCTATTTGAAGGGTGAGTCACCTTCAGAAGCTCCATCAAGAATTCTAGAAATAATCAAGCCGGGTGAAGGTTGATATTCCGAATTCGCGGTAATAAGAGGGGTCATGAAGTTTTTAGTGTAGGCGATTTGCTCCTCGGTAAAACGGGACTTCTTCATCACCTGATTCCTCCTGATCCACGAGGAGCCATGCGGGGCGAAGTCTCTACTTTACGCTGGCCCGGTTTATCGGGCACCAGCTCATCCAGGAACGGCGAGTGCTTGCCCTGCAGGGTGAACATCGCCACGCTCCGCCGCGCCCGCGTCAGCGCGACATAGAACAACCGCCGTTCTTCGCTCAGCGGGTAGGTATGGCTCTCCGGCATCGCCAGCGAAAGCACCGGATCATCCGAGCGCAGGCTCGGGAAGCTGCGGTTGATCATGCCCGGCAGGATCACGTAGTCCGCTTCGCGCCCCTTCGACCGATGGACCGTGAGGAACTCCACGTCCATCGTGCTGCCGAAGGCTGTCTTCCAATCCGAAGGCATCGCGCTGCGATCTGCGCGGTAGCGCCCCAGGATAAAGACCGTCACGCGCCCGTTGCGTCCTTGTGGCACCGCCCGGGGCAACAACTGCTGATGCAGCCGGCGAGGTGCTGGTGAACGCCATCCTGCAGCTCCTCGCGTCGATTCATCTGGAACGCCTGCAGCACCGGCCCATAGCCGGTGTAGTGGAACGAACCTCCTTGACGATCTGCGCGGGGTTCCTGCTGACGAAGTGACTGGATGCATCGCAGAGCGCCTGAGGGCATGGGCAATGAAGGTCCGCAGCAAGTCGATCAGGTCCACATCGGGCATTGGCTTGGCACCCTGTTCGGGCAGCTAATGGTTCGGTTCCGGGTCTGGGTCGAGTTCGATCTTAGACGCACCAAGCCGCTCCTCAGTCCAAACGACGTCGTCTCGACCAGTGCGGTGCTCTGCGCCACCTGCTGTTGGCGCTTTCAGCGCATCCCTTCGCTGTAGTTGGAAGCGGCCGATGCGCCGCACAAGGATGCCCCTCTGCTATCACAGCGCAAGTATGACGCTATCGACCCCTTGTCCGCTGGAACCCTGTACTTCGCGCACTCTTACGTTCAAAAGTTGGTTACAGCCAACACAGCCCAACGGTATGGCCTTGCGGGGGAAATATGGAAGCGGGGGTGTCAATTGCGTCGCCACCTTTCATCAAATTCCGCATAGTTGCATTGACTCGCCATCTCCCTCCCCTAGACTGCCGCACCTCATGCGTGTCCATAAGGGCGCCAACCTCGACCTAGAGCTGTGCGATGCCGTCGAGCTATGTATTGACCTCGCCTCTGCGCTATTGAGTGCGAGGCGGCGTTACATGGAAGGTCTGACCCCAACTCCAGCCTCTACAGGACTAGCGCGTTGTCGTGAGGCTAGGAGAACGGAAAAGTACAATCGACTGATGTTCGGAGTGAGAAATGTCTGTCCCAAGTGTTCAATGCAGATTGGTAGCTAAGCACGAACAGAAAATATTTGGTGGCAAACCACAGGTCCGGGAATACCTGGATGAGGCAGGGGATGCGTCAATCGACATGCTGACATGCCTGGACCCCGTCGACCCGGAGATTGTATCGATCGGAACGATCGGTTTGTCCGAGGTTGCGTTGATTACAGGTTCTGGTGATGAGCTCTTCACGAGAGTTGAGCTATGTGCCGCAGCGCTCGCCTCTGAGGGCTACTGGGTGAATGCCGTTGCGTCAGTCGCGCTCCACATCATAAAGACTAAGAGATCTGTACTTCCGGGGTGCGTTGTGGAGAACATATTTAGTGATTACATTCAAAATCCAAGGATGCCTCACGTTTATATGGCTGTACCATTCTTCTGGAATGAAGATCATTTTCCGCAGCTTGATATTCCGCCGCTGCAGGTCAACTGGCTTCAATGCATCTCGATCTACGAGGAGGAGCGCTTGTTTATCCAAAAATTCGGCAGCGACGCCTTTGAAGCCCGGCTCGTCGACCAGAATGTGAACATACTGGACATGTCGAGGCAGCAGGCAGCACTGGATTGAGGCGTTGACGCCCTAGCCGAGTCGGCCGGCCGAGAAGGGGCGGCATGATGCCACCCGTCACCTCGATCCGGTGCAGGAACAACGCCAGCAGTGTCGCGAGATGCCACTGTTCCATGGGGTCATTCATCGAAAGTTGACGAGGTCCAGCTGCAGCGTGGATGGCTGATCCCCTGGCGGGACCAAGCCCCGGGCATAGTTCTTGATGAAAGTTTGGCCAGGTCGAACATCGCCGCGCCGAGTGCGCAGAAGAATGCACTTACCCGCGTTGCCAACCCTTCGGCTTGTTATGGCACAACGGGTAACTGGAGCACGACCGGAAAGCCCCATGCGGTCCATTCCGGTCTACAAACACCCCTACCTTGCACACCGGGCAGCGCTCTTCCGAAATGGCCGTACCTGAAATACCGGTCACCTGCACGGCCCCGTCTTTCACCAGCTCATCCAGGAACGGCGAACGCTTCCCCTGCAGGGTGAACATCGCCACCGACCGTCGCGCCCGCGTCAGCGCGACATAGAACAACCGCCGTTCTTCGCTCATTGGGTAAGTATCCCCATCCGGCATAGCC
Organism: Stenotrophomonas sp. 1L-E-5-B-C3; assembly: GCF_057292075.1. Taxonomy (NCBI): domain Bacteria; kingdom Pseudomonadati; phylum Pseudomonadota; class Gammaproteobacteria; order Lysobacterales; family Lysobacteraceae; genus Stenotrophomonas; species Stenotrophomonas sp. 1L-E-5-B-C3. The sequence continues at coordinate 339,070 of NZ_JBXAWS010000001.1, read as the reverse complement.
AGCGAAAGCACCGGATCATCCGAGCGCAGGCTCGGGAAGCCGCGATTGACCATGCCCGGCAGGATCACATAATCCGCCTCGCGTCCCTTCGATCGATGGACCGTGAGGAACTCTACGTCCATCGTGCTGCCGAAGGCTGTCTTCCAATCCGAAGGCATCGCGCTGCGATCGGCGCGGTAGCGCCCCAGGATGAAGACCGTCACGCGTCCGTTACGCCCTTGCGGCACCGTCCCGGACAACAACTGCTGATGCAGCTTGGCGAGGTACTGGCGAACGCCATCCTGCACCTCCTCCCGCCGGTTCATCTGGAAGGCCTGCAGCACCGGGCCCATGGCCGGTGCGGCAGAGCGAACTTCCTTGGTGATCTGCGCGGGATTGCGGCTGATGAAGCGGCCGGACACATCGCAGAGCGCCTGTGGGCAGCGGAACGTCTGTTCCAGTTTCAGCACCTGGCCATGGCCCATCCACTCGCGGAATCCGGTCATCACCGAAACGTCGGCACCGGCGAAGCGATTGATCGACTGCCAGTCATCGCCCACCGCGAACAGATGGCGGCCCGGTTGGCTGACCAATGCACGGCAGAGGCGTGCGCGGGCGCGCGAAGCGTCCTGGAATTCATCGGCCATCACCAGATCGTAAGGCGATTCGTAGCGGCCCTGTTCCAGCAGTCCAGCGGCCATATTGAGCATGTCTTCGAAGTCGATGCCACGCTCGTCAGCCAGCGCGTTGTCCCAGGCCTGGAAGACCGGCCCGGCGATTTCCAGGAAGCGACGGTGCCGCTCCTTGAACTGGTCTTCGGGCATCTGCCGCAGGCGCGCGGCCATGTCATCCAGCGTCAGACAGTTGCTCTTGGCATGGGCAATGAAGGTGCGCATCAAGCCGATCAGGTCCGCATCGGGCATCGGCTTGGCACCCTGATCGGGCAGCTCGCGGTCCGGATTCGGGTCGAGCTCGATGTCACACTCGCCAAGCTTCTCTGCGAGGTCCAGCAGGGCATGCCCGCTGCGCAGGCCAAAGGATGTCGTCTCGACAAGGGCCGTGCCGCGCGCCACATGCTGCTGGCGCTTCCAGTGCATCCCTTCGCTGTAGTTGGCAAAGTGCTTCGGCGGCTGGCCATCGGCATCCAGCGCAAAGTGCTCGTGATACAGCTGGGCGTCCGGATAGTAGAAGTCCGGACGATACTGGCGATGGGTGTCTGTCGCGGTGTCGAACTCGTAGCGTCGCTCGTAGTCGTACGTCACGCCGTTGTAGAAGAGCCAGTCGGCGATGACGCACTCTTCCAGGCTCTTCATCCGTTCCCCCTGCAGGGTACGGATGTAGGGCGTGCCATCGCGGTCGTAGCCATCGGCCTCCATTTCCGTGCCGAATGGCGGCAGGTCGCGCCCGAACACCAAGCGGAACATGTCCCATTGGGTACGGAAGTGGGTCGAGCGATCCTTCAGGTCGTCCACCAGTTCGGCCAGCTTGTTGAAGCCCAGCGTGGCGTCGGTGGTCCATTCGGCGATGTCGGGCTTGCGTCCGGTGGCCTTGGCGACGATGGCCAGGCCGAGGGCGTGGAAGGTCCGGGCTTCAACCACGGTGTCGCCCATGCCGAGCCGGTCGAAGCATCGCTGCGCGCGCTCTTCAAGCTCCCTGGCGGCATCCTTGTTGAAGGCGAGCATCACGATCCGTTCGGGTTCGACAAAGCCGCGATCGATGGCATAAGCGGCCTTGGCGACCATGGTGGAGGTCTTGCCAGAGCCAGCGGAGGCGACGACCTGCACGCGGTTGTCGAAGCAGATGACGGCGCGGGCCTGTTCGTCGGTCAGCGGCTTGCTCTCGACGCGGTCCAGGAAGTCCTTGGCCAGTACCCGTTCGCGCGCTGCCATGGTTGCGTTGGCGTCGGCCCAGGCCGTGGGCCAGTCCAGCTGCCAGTCGTGCAGGGCGTCCAGTGCTACACGGTGGCTGGGCGAATGCAGGTCCTCGTGCACATCCTCATCCAGGAACAATTGTTCCAGCTCGCGCTGCGGGAGCGGCAGGCCGGGGCGACCGGCCAGCAGTGCCTGCTGTTGTTCGTGCGTGATCCAGCGGCGGCCGGTGCTGCCCCGGTCGATGAGGGCATCTGCTTCGGCCAGCCACGACTGGATCTGCTCCAGAATCGTGTCGAACAGTGCCTTGCGCCCGCGCGTGGTACCCGCAAAGCGCACCTGCTGCAGCGCTGCCGCAAGCCGGGAAGCCTGGCTGTTGGACAGTCCATCCATGGTCAGCACGCCATCGCCCTGGGTCTGCAGGACGACCTTGGCCCAGACGAGTCCAGGGATGACCTGCACGCGCTCGTCGTCAGCCACGTGTTGCCGGTACTGGCGACCTTCAATCAAAAGCTCAACATGTTCGCCGTCAAGTCGCAGCCACCAGTTCGGCGAGCGGGTCACACGTAGGCCCCAGCCCGAGGGGCGCCATTCCATAGACATCCAGATACTGCCTTGCATACGTCAACTGGGCTTGCAGAGCCCTTACCCCTCCATGATAAGGGGCCTTGACCACGCGCGTGGCCTTTCGCTTCATGGTCGGCCGTGCGACCGGTTTCATTGACGTGGGCGAAGGCCGTTGCCAGCATGAAGCCTGTGGATGTGGACGCCGATCATGGAAATCGACTGGAACAGTGTGGGTACCTTGAAGCACACCGTCGGCGGCTACGATATCCGCACGGATGCACTGAAGATTCTGGTGACCGCTGCAATGCAGGGGCACGAGGGTGATGCCTCGCAGATGCGCATCGAGATGGAGGACGGCGTCGTGTTTCTGCCAGACGAGATCAGGCGCCTGGCACTGGCGCGGAGTCGCATCCGCTAGCCTCGCCGATCGGCACTGGACCTGGTTGCCCTGCGGCAGCTCCAGGTGCCAGCACCTGCCAGCACGGAATCACTCGTAGACGCGGTCCTGCCTTGTTGGAGGCACCTCAACCAGGTCTCCCCGCCGGATCAGCTCATCCAGATCCACTGCCGATGCCGCCAATGCCTCCTGCGCATCGAAATCCCATTTATTCCTGTACTCACGTGCCAGGAGATCGCAGACAGCCTTGGCGCGCTGGTAGGCATCGCTCTTCGCGTCATCCTGCATCAGCTCATCGCGATGGATCTGGCAGAGCATCAGCTGGTGTGCGTCTTCGCCGCGCTCGCGCTCCCAGGCAATGTCGGGCAGGCCGGAAAGAGCGGTCGCAAGGGCGAGTGCAGTCATTGACATGGCGGTGTCCACAGTCGGCGGAAACCTGAGCGTATGCGAGCAGCAGTGGCAAGCGGCCATTGCTGCGCGCATGGTTTCACGGCGTGTTCACCATTCGTTGCCGGATGGAATCCGCTGGGGAGGCTTGCTCAGGCATTCACATCCACCACTATCCGCCCACGCACCTTGCCCGGAATGATCTGCTCGTAAACCTCAAGCACGTCGGCAAGCCCAATCAGCTGCACCGTGCTTTCAAGCTTCTGCGGATCCAGGTCGGTGGCAAGCCGGTCCCACGCACGCTGGCGAACGTCCTGCGGCGCATTCACCGAATCCACGCCTGCAAGGATCACGTTGCGGAGAATGAAGGGTAGCACCGAGCCGTGCAGCGCGTCGCTCTGCGCCAGGCCACAGGCGGCGACGGCACCGCGGTATTTCGTCTCGGCAATCGCGTTGACGAGGGTAGGGCCGCCAGCCACATCGACGACGCCGGCCCATCGTTCGGCGCTCACCGGACGGTCGCGCGGTTCTGAAAGCTGCGCGCGATCGATGATCTCGGCGGCGCCCAGGCTGTGCAGATACTCGGCGTGTTCCGGCCGCCCGGTGGCGGCCACAACGCGATAGCCCAGCTTTGAAAGGATCGCCACCGCGATCGAGCCGACGCCACCGTTGGCGCCGGTCACCAGCACATCGCCCTTGTCGGGCGTCACGCCGGCTTGTTCCAGGGCCAGTACGCACAGCATGGCGGTATAGCCAGCGGTGCCGATGGCCATGGCATCGCGGGTGGTCAGGTTGTCGGGAATCCTGTTGAGCCATTCGCCACGCACGCGGGCACGCTGTGCCAGGCCGCCATGGTGGCCCATGCTCAGGTCCCAGCCATTCAACACGACACGGTCACCGGGCTGGAAATCGGCATTGCTCGACTCCAGCACCACGCCGGAAAGGTCGATGCCGGGAATCAACGGGAAGGTGCGGATGACCGGGCGCGTATTGGTGAGGGCCAGTGCGTCCTTGTAGTTCAGCGTTGAATATTCAACCTGCACCAGCACGTCGCCGTCCATCAGGTTGGCGTCATCGAAATCGACCAGTTCCGTGGATACGCCGTCGTTCGTTTTGCGGGTCAGCAGTGCCTTGAAACTCATGGTGGGGGCTCACGTTCAGTGGATGAGCCCATGCTAGGCTCGCACCGTTATCGCAACAAGAACGATGATTTTCCGTAGGTACTATGGTTTTCCGGAGTATTCATGCGTAGCAAGCGTTGGGACGGCAAGAGCGGTTGCGCTGTGGAGGTCACGCTGTCGGTGATGGGGGGCGTGTGGAAGCCTGTCATCCTCTTTCACCTGATGACCGGCAAGCGTCGTTTCATGGAGCTGACGCGGCGGGTGCCCAATGTCACCCAGTCCATGCTCACCAGCCAGCTGCGTGAACTGGAAGCCGATGGCGTGGTGATCCGCCACGTGTACCCGGAAGTTCCGCCGAAGGTGGAGTACGAGCTTTCCGAGTTCGGGCGCACGCTGGTGCCGGTGCTGCTGGCGATGCGCGAGTGGGGTGAAACCTATCGCGGCCATAGAAGCACGGACGGCGACGGCTGAGACCCGAGGCGGAGCGCCGAGCATCGTCGACATGGCCCATGCTCCCCGCGGCGTCCTGGAGACCACGGCAATAGCCGCAGTACTGCAGGCAGCGCATGTGGAGCGCCGCCTCACTCGGTGAAGGGCTGCGAAGCAATTCCTGTTCCATTGACGCCCGGTTGCCTATAGTGGCGCCGGAACCCTGCAATGGAATGCCCATGCACGTGATGTCTCCCGGCCGTTGCCTGACGCTCGCGCTTGCCGTCGTAGTGAGTGCCGGCGCGTGTGCACGTCCGCCGTCCACCGAACACGAAAGGAATCCCGCCTTGTCCGGCGCAACCCAGACCGGCCGCACGATCAACGGTCACACCTATACCGATGCCCCCGTGGACGTGAAGCTGGGGCCGAACACCTTCCGCATTCCGGCCAACTACCTGGACAGCCAGATCGCACCGTGGCCGGGCGAGGGCGTGACGCTGGTCATCGAGTGGCCGGACATGAAGCCGACACTGCCAGGTGCCCGGGCCAATCCGCGTACGAATGATTTCCGCAAGGAGATTCCCATTCGGATCAACTACGTTGATCGCGTTCCCGTCGAAACACTGCTTTCAAGGCTGTCGTCAAATGAAGCCGTCACGGAAGAGGATTCTGTGGAAAGGGAGGATCCCAGGGATCGTCTCGATCAACGCGTTGCACAGCCGGAGACCTTGGGGCTGACGCCCTATGCAATCGACGAAGCGAAGATGGTGGTGTACGCGAAGAAGTATGAGGCGCGGTACGGGAAGCCGCCTGTCCGCAATCCCGCCTACGAGAGAGACTGGTACATCGCACGCCAGGCCGACGGCCGGATCAGCTCGTTCATCAAATGTGACGGCAAGGAATTCCGACGCGACGGCGTGCGGCTGGAGGGAAGCGAGGTGATCAGTGAGCCAGGAGAAGTGGCAGCCGGCTGCGTTCATTATTTCGTGGACATCGACAACAAGCTGTCCGTCAGCCTGGACTACAAGAGAGCGTTTCTGAAGGACTGGAAGCGTATGGAAGAGGTTGTCAGGGATGTCATCGCGCGCACCCGGTCCCAGTGATCGGTGAATCAAGGAAGAGAAGGGACAGGGTATGAATGGATTGACCGAACGCGATCTCAGAGTCCTTGGCAGCTATGCCAGAGACGGCAACCGCGAGCTTTACTGGAACTACCTGTCGCAGCTGCCGGGAGCCGATGGCTACGGGACGCTGGCACTGGGTGTTGTACGCAATGACAGCCTTCCGGGACGTGTAGCGAACACCTATGCACAGAACTACGCGAAGACCCAACAGGATGAGGGATCGCGTTTCTCAAATGCACAGTTGACCGAGCGGCAGTGGGAGTCCTTTGGGCAGACCCTGCTCGAAAGAGATCTTGAATTGCGGCAGCAGTGGATGAACGAGCGCCGCCCAGACCTGGCACTGAATCTTCCCGGCAAGGATGTGATGCTGGCCCACGACCGGGCATTTGAACGGCATGAGCTTGATCCCAACTGCTGGACGCCGCGCGTGCTGCTGGAGGCGGCCGAGCAGAAGAGCGGCCCCGCGAAGCTGGAGCAGATCTGGACCAACATGCTCGACAACGACTACGCCGGAGGCCCGCGCGTAGGCAACACCAGCGTTGATGCCATCAGCCAGATGGGATGGGCGAAGGGCGGGCAGTACCTGACCCGGTTGAGCGTGCTCGAAGCCACCCAGGCACTGGAGGGGCGCTCAGCGGTCGATCCGAACGTCATCGGCGGCAACAGCTACTACGCGGTGTACTTCGAAGCCGACAGGAAATGGGCCAGCGTCAGTGCGGGCGGCGGTCACATGTCGCTGCGCGAGATCACCGATCCCGCCCGTATCGCTGAACTCAATGATGCGCGCGAGGTTCGTCTGGAACGCCAGGAAAAACGTACGCAGTTCCACCCGGACGACCCGTATCGGACCATTACCCGCAGCCCGCTGACCGCAGCGGCGGACGACGTGCCGGATCCCTCACAGGCCCCGACCCGCCTGGCGGACATCGGCCCCGGCCATCGGGAGTACGCACTGATGCAGCAGGTGCGCGAAGGCGTTGCCGCGATCGATGCCAGCGCCGGGCGTCCCCACGATGAGAACAGCGAGCGTCTTGTGGCGAGCGTGATGGCCTTGGCCCGCCGCAACCAGCTTGAACGCGCCGATCACGTGCTGCTGAGCGCCCAGACGGCCGACACTCCCGCAGGGCGGAACGTGTTCGTGGTGCAGGGCGAGATGAACGATCCCGCCCACCTGCGCGTTTCAATGCCCACAGATGTAGCAGTGCATACGCCGGTTGCGCAGTCGCTGCAGCAGATGGAAGCCGCCAGTCTGGAGCGGCAGCAGACCGCCGGGCAACACCAGCAGGATATCGAAGTGCAGGCGCGCGAAAATAGCGCGATGCGGATGGGATGAAATCACTCCGCCCATCGCGTATGGAACCTTATCAGTAGCATGGGGCAATGCCTGACAGCCAATGCCAGCCCCCGAAATGGGGGCCGGCACACATCACGGCAGTGCGTGACTTACGGGATGGTGCAGCCGCTGTTCCGCAGGCAGCGGGCAAACGCCGGGTAGCACACCTTCTCGCCATTGCCCGCTGCGAGGCAGGCGTCGTAGGCGGTGTAGCACGGGGTACAGCGGGACTGCGCGGAGGCACTGCCGATTCCAAGGGTCAGTGCAGCGGCCGCAATAGCAACAGACAGCTTGAATCCAATCTTCATGCTTCACTCCGTTGATAGCCCTCCTTGGGCACCTCGGAGGCTAACGTGGGAAGAGGGTGTATTCAACCCGCACCGCGCCCGGATGGGTATCCATCTTCAGCGCCCCGCCCTGGATTTACTTTGTTGGCGCGTCTGCAGTCTGAGCGGCAACCATGGCCTGTTGCATTTCCTTCAGCGACAGATAGCCGTCGGCATCGGTGTCCAGGCCCGCAAAGTACTTCGCGATCTCCGGCACCACGTTGGCTTCCTCCTTGCTGATTCTGCCGTCTTTGTTCCTGTCCATCGCGGAAAACGCGGCGCCGATTGAATCGGCCTGCTTGCTGAAACGTTCCTGCTGAAATTTCGCGTACTCGGCCTTGTCGACGCGTCCGTCGTTGTTGGCATCCATGGCGGTGAATGTGGCGTCGATGTAGGCCTGCTTCGGGTCGGTGGGTGTGGCCTGGGCCAGCAACGGAGCAGTGCACAGTGCGATCAACAGCGTGATCCTGGTCATGGGTGATTCTCCTTGAAAATTGCAGATCAGCGGCAGGGATAGGTGTAGCCGTCGGAGCCGCGATAGGTGTCGTTGCGGCGGTCGTAGTTGCCGTAGCGGTTCATGCAGTAGTCGGCGCGCTCGCGGGTCTCACGCTCGCGTTTGGCGGCAGCGGCAATCACGCCGGCCACCACCGCTGCACCTACCACGCCCACCACGACACCGGCGGTCTTGGCGTCGTGCCGGCGCTCGCGTTCCCGCTCGCGTTCGCGTCGCTCCCACGCTTCGCGATCCCGTTCCCGGTAGTCCTGGTTCCACTGCGGGTTGTAGCGGTCGCCGCGTTGCGCATGGGCGTCGCCGGCGTACGGCATCAACACCAGCTGCGCAGCGACCGCTAGAATCAGCGCGGTTCTTCCTGTCTTCAGAAACATCGTCCAGCTCCTGTGCGGACATCGTTGGTAGCCGTAGTACACCCCGCAGACATTGCGCGAACCTGCCGTCAGGGCGAGCAATTGCAGCGGCTATCGAACAAGTGCCTCCACCGGATCCAGCTGTGCGGCACGGCGTGCCGGTAGGAAGCCGAAACCAACGCCGATCAGGCTGGAACAGACGAATGCAGCCAGAATCGAGTTGACGGAGAACACCAGGCTGAAGCCCGCATCGGCCAGCTCCATGACCGCGCCCAGCGCCAGTGCCACGCCGATGCCGAGCACGCCACCGAGCAGGCAGACCAGCACCGATTCGATCAGGAACTGCTGCAGGATGTCGCTGCGTCGCGCGCCTACCGCCATGCGCACGCCGATCTCGCGGGTTCGCTCGGTCACCGAGACCAGCATGATGTTCATCACCCCGATTCCGCCCACCACCAGTGCGATGGCAGCGATGGAGCTGATCATCATGGTCAAGATGCCGGTGGTCTGTTCAATGGATCTACGGATCTGCGCGTTGTTGCTCATGTAGAAATCGGTGCTGCCGTGGCGGCGAGTCAGCAGTCGCGCGATGGCCTGCTCAGCCGCTTCCATGCTGATCGCATCCGAGACGCGCACGGTGATGCTGGAGACGTGGCTCTGCCCCAGTACGCGCGCCATTGCGGTGGTGTAGGGCAGCCATACCCGCAGCAACGATGCATCACCAGTCGTGCCGGCATCCTTCTTCACCACACCCACCACGCGCACCGGGACATTGCCCAGCAGCAGGGTCTGCCCGATCGGATTGTCGGTCGCGGCGAAGAAGCGTGCGCGGGTATTGGCGTCGATCACCAGCACCTGCTGGTAGCCGGCCACGCCGGGTGGACCGAAGAAGGCGCCCTCGCCGAGCTTCAGGCCATGCACGCGGAAGTACTGCTCGCTGACGCCCTGCACCTGCACACTGGCAGAGCGGTTGCCGCGCAGGGCGGTGCCGCTGGTGGCAACACCCGGGGTGGCGCTGTCCACGAATGGCTGCCGGGCCAGGGCCACGCTGTCGCCGGGGGTGAGTGTTTCCACCCGCGCCGAGTGCAGGTCGCCAAAACCGGCACCGGGATAGATCTCGATGGTGTTGGTACCCAACGAGGAGATGTTGGACAGGATGGCCTGCCGTGCACCGGTGCCCAGTGCTACCACCGCCACGACCGAAGCAATGCCGATGATGATTCCGAGCATGGTCAGGAAGGTGCTTATGCGGTGGGCGTTCATCGCGCGCAGTGCCATGCGGAAGGCTTCAGCGAAACGGTCCCGCCAGACCTGCCAGCCGCTGCTACCCGCGGATTGGGGCGCGGCTGGCGTCGCCACGCCTGCTGCCAGAGCAGTACCGGTTGCACGATCATCCACGATCCGCCCATCGCGGATTTCGATGATGCGCTGCGCATGCTCGGCCACGGCCATGTCATGCGTGACCAGCACCACGGTATGGCCGTCGGCGTGCAGCTCGCCGAGGATCTTCATCACCTCTTTGCCGGAATGCGTATCCAGCGCACCTGTGGGTTCGTCGGCGAAGATCACCGCGCCACCATTCATCAGTGCACGCGCAATCGAAACGCGTTGCTGCTGGCCGCCCGAGAGCTCGCCAGGGAGATGCTGCATGCGCTCGCCCAGACCCAGCCGCGACAGCAAGGTGGCTGCCCGTGCATGGCGTGCTTCGGCAGGCATGCCGGCGTAGATCGCAGGCACCTCCACATTGCTCAGTGCAGTCAGATCGGTCAGCAGGTGATAGCGCTGGAAGATGAAGCCGAAGTGCTCGCGGCGTAGTTCGGCCAGTTCATCAGGCGACATCTGCGCGGTCTCGCGCCCGGCGATCTGATAGACGCCGGCGGAAGGGCGATCCAGGCAACCCAGGATGTTCATCAGCGTGGACTTGCCGGAACCGGATTGGCCTACGATGGCCACCAGTTCACCTGCGTGAATATCCAGGTCGATGCCGTCGAGTACCACCAGTGTCTGCTCGCCCGCGGCAAATTCACGGCGTACGCCGCGAACGCGCAGCAGTGGCTCGGTCATGGTCATACTCATTTGGGTTGCGCGGGTGCGCTGGCGGCTTCGACGTTGGCCTGCGCCAGCACGACCTGTTCGCCTTCCTTCAGCCCGTCGCGTACTTCCACCTGGATCTGGTCATCCAGCCCGGTGGTGATGCGCCGCGCACTGGCGCGACCGTCGGCACCGCGTATCTGCACGCTGTAGCTGCCATCGGCGGCGCGCGCACCCAATGCGGCCGAGGGAATGGTCAGTACGTCGTTGGCGCGGCCCAGCACGATGCGAACCTGCGCGGTCATGTAGCTGCGCAGGCGGCCATCAGCGTTGTCCACGTCGAACTGGCCGTTGTAGTACATGGCCGTGCGGCTGCCACCCGACACCGCCGGTGCGGCGAGGCTGGAACTGTCTTCGTTGGTGATCGATTCCGGTGCTGGCGCTATATCCCGAAGCCTGCTGCTGTAGCGCCGACCGGCATCACCAAGAATGGTGAAGAACGCCTCCTGCCCAACAGCGGTGTGTACGACGTCAGCCTCGGAGATCTCGGCGTACACCGTCATCACGTCCTGATCGCCGAGCATCACGATGGTCGGTGCGCTCTGCACCGCATTCACGGTCTGCCCCTGGCGCGCGACCACGGCCAGTACGGTGCCGTCGGTGGGGGCAGTGATGCGGGTGTACTCCAGATTGGTCTGCGCGACATCAACGTCGGTCTGCCGGCGCGCAACTTCACCGTCCAATGCGGCGATCTGTTCACGGGTGGCGTCGACCTTGGCCTTGGCTGCATCGAAGTCGGCGCGGGCCACCAGTTGCGCGGCAGCCAGTTGCTGCTGCCGACGCAGTGTCAACTCGAACTGGCGCAGGTCGGTCGCCAGTGCATCGCGGTTGGCGCGCGCGGTGCGCTGTGCGGCCTGCGCGCTCAGCAATGCATTGCGCTGCGTGCGCGAATCGATATCGGCAATGGGATCGCCGGCTTTCACTTTGTCGCCCAGTTTCACATGCAGGGTGTCGATGCGGCCGGAGACCTGCGCACCCACGCTGACCAGTCGTGAGGGCTTCAGCGTGCCAGTGGCTTCCACCACCTGTTCGATGTTGCCTCGAACGACGGGTGCAACCTGCAGTTGCGGTGGTGGTGTCGGCCGCAACCATGCGAACAGAATCAGTGCGCTGCACAGCAGGGCGGTAGCAATCATGAGCGCCCGGCGGCGCTTGCGTGGTGCGGCGCTCATCGGCGCAGCATCCAGTAGAGACAGGTCATCGCGGATCCTCGCGGCAGAAGAGACACACGTCTGGGGTGGCAGACGGGGTTGGCCGTCGAGTCTCGATGCGCTGGATTGCGTGAACCTTGCGGGGCTGTCGCTGTGTCAGCGTGCGGCAAGAAGGGCGAGCAATGCTACGGCGATGAACTGCAGGGCGCTACCGAGAACCAGCAGTGCATTGCGCAGCCGGTGACCTGCCAATCGCGCAGCGAAGAGTTGACTCACCGCGCCGGCCAACAACCAGAAGAACGCTGGAACAGGCAGCTTCGTCATTCCTGCACCGATGGCGATCAGCAGCGCGCTGGCAATCATTGTCCCGGCGGCATGACCATCCAGAGCGCGCAGCAGTGGTGGCATCGGGCGGGAGGTTGCCGCGCGCCATGCCGCCAACCCATGCAGCGCGGCATGCACGGCAACGAACAGGAGCACGGCAGCGGCCGCCGCTGCGCTCGCGTGCCGATACGTTGAAGCCACCAGTGCAATGCCGGGCAGCAGCAGGAACAGGGCGCCGAACAGCCGCATCAATACACCTGCGCGCTCGGTTTCGGGAACTTCCCGCAGCCAGAGCGGCCAATGTTCCAAGCCGAGCGCGCGGGCACTACGCGGGCGGCGATTCCACGCGGCAGCGGTAAGGCCCGGCGAATTCCGCGGTGGCACAGTGCGCGTGGAAGAGGACGGTGGAGGAGCTCCCTGGGTCACATGCAGGCTTCCTGTCAGATCGGAACGCGGTGGCACGGCAGGTGCCACACCCCGATGCTGTCCAGCGAAGATTGCCGCAACCTTGCCTGTCCTCGCTACCGGCTTCGCATGGACAGGTGCCAGTTACACAGGTGCATGCGGTGTGTTCAGTGCTCCAGCGGTGGTGCGCTGGTTACGCCCGGGTGCAGTGGAAACTCGACTCGGATCAATGCACCACCGCCAGGCGCATCCAGAATCGTGACGTGGCCGCCGTGGCGGTCGATCACCTGGCGCACGAGGTTCAACCCCAGGCCTGCGCCTGTCTGCCGCGGCCGCAGCCGCTGGAAGGGTTCGAAAACCCGTTCGCGCTGGTCGACCGGTATGCCGGGGCCGTCGTCCTCGACCTCCAGGCAGCTGCCCTGAACGCGCACGATGATCTGGCGTCCGCCATGTTCGGCAGCATTCAGTACCAGGTTGGAGATTACCCGCTCCACTGCGCCGGTCTCGCCGAGCACCGGGAAGTGCGATTCCACCGCCACGGCTACAGTCTTGTCCGACTGGATCAACAGCGGCGCCAGATCGGCGGCCACCCGTTTGGCTACCCGCGCCAGGTTGATGGTTTCCTTCGGCCCGTCTTCGTCCATGCGGTGCAGATCCAGCAACTGCTCTGCCAGCGTCGCCAACCGCGCCACTTCCACGGCCAGGCTGCGCGAGGTGGCGTCGTCGGCCGCATCGACCTTTACCCTCAGAATCGCGATGGGGGTGCGCAGCTCATGCGCGGCGGCGGCGATGAAGCGGCGTTGCCGCTCGTGCCCCTCGTCCAGCCGCTCCAGTGCTTCATTCACAGCCGTCACCAACGGAGCGATCTCCACCGGCACCGCGGTTTCTGTCAGGCGGACACCGCGCCGACTGGCGGAGATGTTGCGGGCTTCCTGGGCGATGCGCTCCACCCCGGCCAAGGCCCGCCTCACGATGATCGGTGTCAGGACGATGGTGGCCAGGCCCAGCAGCAGGAAGATCGGCAGAGTGATGATGTGTGCCGCCAGCGCCATCTGCCAGGTCAGCGTATCGGTTTCGCCATGGGCCATGATGGTCAGCTTGCCGGCCGGCCCGCTGTGCTGGCGGACCACGACGGCCAGGCCATCGCTGCGATCGCGCCCGCGCAGATCGCCAAAGGGGATGCCATCCAGTGCGCCTACCAGCGAGGCATAGGCCGGCGGCACAGGTCCGAACGTAACGTGGTGGCCGTGCTCATCCTCGGCGATGAACCATGCGCCGGGAACGATCTTCAGCAGTTCGGCCAGTTCCGGCGTGTTCTGCACGTAGAGGTCGCCATTGCGGTCGCGGTGCACTGCATCGGCGGCCACCGGCGCGAAGGTCTGGATGCTGTAATAGCCACCGCTGTCGGCACGTATCAACACCATCAGAAGCGCGAAGAACGCCACCAGCAACGCCAGCAGCTGATAGATCAGCGTCTTGACGATCAACGGGCGCTTCAGCGATGGACGACGCGCCATTACTTGGCTTCCCGCATCAGATAGCCGACGCCGCGGATGGCGTGGATCTCCACCCGGGCATCGGCATCGGCCAGCTTGCGGCGAAGGCGCGAGACATGAGAGTCGAGCGTATTGGAATGGATGCCGTCATCGAATCCATACACAGCCATCTCAATCGACTCGCGCAGCACGGTGCGACCCAGGCGCCGGGCCAGCGCGGTCAGCACACGGATCTCGCGGCGCGGCAGCTCAAGCCGTTGCCCGCCCACGCTGGCTTCACCCGATGCCTGGTCGAACACCAACCGGCCAATGCTCACCAGTTCCACCTGCATGCCGCTCGGCCGGCGCCCTGCAGCACGGATGCGGGCGAACAGTTCCTCAAGTGCGAAGGGCTTGGCCAGATAGTCGTCCGCGCCCTCATCCAGCCCGGCGATGCGGTCTGGCAGCTGGCCCAGCGCGCTCAATACGATGATCGGCACTCCGGGGTTGCGCTCACGCAGCAGGGAAATCAATCCCAGCCCGTCACCGTCGGGCAGGGTGCGGTCCAGCAACACCAGGTCGTGCGATCCGTACAGGGCTGCTTCTCGGGCCAGCGCGAGAGTGTTGGCCAGGTCCACCACGTAGCGCTCGCGCTGCAGGGCGGATTTCAGGGTGGCGGCCAGTTCGGCTTCGTCTTCGATCAGCAGGATGTGCATCGGCAGGGCTTGGGCAGGAAGGGGCGTGGCAGGGCGGGTCGGCACGCGCCGGCACCGTATTACAGGAACATTGCGTGAACATGGCGTGCCTTCCGGACGTCCCGCAAGGCTGTGATGACCCAGGACGGTGGGCGGCGGCGCAAGGTTCGCGCAATCCAGGCACTCCAGCCTTGGCGCCCACTCGCTGCCCCCCAATCCCTGGAGTACCCATGAAGTTGTTCGTTCCGTTGTTGCTTGTGGCCGCGTTGAGTGGCTGTACCACCGCGAAGATGACCGTTACCCCTGATGGCCGGCGCGGCGTCTCCATCGACTGCAGCGGCTCCAGTTCCTGGGGTGGCTGCTACGAAAAGGCCGGACAGATGTGCCCAGGCGGCTATGTAGTCTTCAGCAAGGATGGCGACGACGGCAACGCCATCGCGGTGGGCAACAAGAACGGCTTCACCTCCACCCAGATGGCCACCCGCTCGATGCTGGTGGCCTGCTCGCACTGACACCAACAGGGGAGGTGGGTTGCCACCTCCCCGTCATCACAGCCCACAGCCCTGCGTCAGAAGCTGTAAGCGGCCTGCACGTACACCCGCCGCGGCTCACCCGGGAAATGCCCGTTGCGCGCGATGAAACCGCTGGCTGCATATACCTTGTCGAACAGGTTCTTGACGTTGGCCTGGAACTGCCACTGCTTCCATGTGGTCTTCCAGCTCATGTCGAACACGGTGTAAGCCTTCACCGTCTGCCCGTCCAGACTGACGCGCTCACCCACATGGTCAGCACCAAAGCCGATGGCCGAATTGATCGACGGCAGGTCGTAGCGCGTCCACAGACCCAGCTTGTTGCGCGGCGCATTGGCGAATCGGTCGCCGGAAGCGTTGGTGATGCCATTCGGGCCTGCGTCCTTCACCCGCGCATCGTTGTAGGCGTAGGTCAGGTTCAGCACCCAGCGATCGGTCACGTCGGCCAGCAGGTCCAGTTCCATGCCCGTACTGCGCACCAGGCCCAGCGCGGCCAACTGGTTCACGCCACCGATCACTTCGCCGGTTGCCTGCACGATATTGCTGCGGTCGATCCGGTAGGCGGCCATGTTCAAGGTCACACGGTCGGCCAGCAGGGACTTCATGCCCACTTCCCACTGCTTGCTGCGTTCTGCATCGAACGGCCCGCCAGCGGCGGGGTTCTGGTTGGTAGCACTCTGCGGTACGAAGCCGCTGGCCACATTGGCATAGACATTCAGGCCCTCGCGCACGGTGAACGTGCTGCCCAGCCGCCAGCTGAGGTCGTTGCCATCCACGCGGCTGCCGGCAATGCGGTCGTCGTCCTTGAAGCCATCCCAGCGCAACCCGGCCAGCACATGCCAGCGTGTGCCCAGTGCCAGTTCGTCCTGCAGGTAGCCGCCATAGCGCTTGCTGCGGGTGGACGTGCTGCGCCAGGGCAGGGCCGCCAGGTTGTAGTCGTGCCAGGTACTGGCGCCGTACACGGGATTGAACAGGTCGATGCCGCGCACCGGCCCCGCACCACGTGCAAGGTCGGCGCTGTTGGCGGTCTGTGCAGTGAAATCCGCATCCAGCTGATACACGTCCGCACCGAACAACACCTTGTGCTCGACGGTGCCGGTGGTCACCCGCCAGACTGCATTACCGTTGGCAGTGAATGCTTCGTTGTCGCGGATCTGGTTGCGCAGCTGGCGGGTCATCCACTCGGCCACGCCATCGCGGTCACGATCGATCAGGCCCATCGGCTCGTGGTACATCTGGTGCTCGTTGTTGCTGAACCAGCGAGCGGCAAAATCGAGATCCAGATTGTCGCGCGGTGCGAAGCGGTACTGCGCCAGCGCCACTTTGGCGCGCATGTCGAGGAAGTCGCTGGCCTCGTTGTGGTTCCAGCGGCGATCGGTCAGGAAGGTGCCCGCATCATTCACCGGCACGCCGCGCAGGCGGTTGCCGCCGAGGTTCTGGGTGATGTCGGTGAACTGCAGCACCAGCTCGCCGGTCCGGCCGACATCGAAGGCCAGCGAGGCGTCGCCGATCACGCTTTCGCTGTCGGTGTTCCAGCGCACGCCCTGCTCGGTGTCGGCATACAGGCCGGCGCGATAGCGCACGCTGCCAGCGGCATTCAATGGACCCGTGCCTTCGATCGAGCCGGCGCGGAAATCCCGGTTGCCCATCTGCACTTCGATGCGGCGCTCAGCGACCGCCCTGGGCTTGCGCGTGACGTAGTTGATGACGCCGCCGGCGTCGCCACCACCGTAGAGTGCGCCGGCCGGCCCCTTCAGCACTTCCACGCGTTCGATGTTGAACAGCTGTGGTACCGAGAAGCCAGCGTACGGGTCGCCGCGCAGGCCGTCATACAGCACGTTTTCCTGCCGGAAGCCGCGCAGGGTCACGCCGGCATAGCTGAAATAGCTGATGCCGCTGATGCTGCGATAGAGATCGGTCACCTGACGCGCGGCCTGATCGTCGATCAGCTCGCGCGGGATCACCTGGATCGACTGTGGAACCAACTCGAGTGGCGTATCGGTGCGGGTGCCAACCGCAGCGTCGTCCACCCGGTACAGTGCCTGCGCACGGCCGCGGACTTCCACCCTGTCCAGCTCCTTGGGAGTGGTCGTTGAGGTCTCGGAGGCAAGGGCAAGGGGTGCAAAGGGCAGGGTCAGTGCCAGGTACAGCGCGCGTTTGTGGAGCAGGAGAGGGGGCATGGGCAGGGGGTATGTGGCTGCAAATGAGAAAGATTAGCATTTGCAACACTTCGTGACCTATCCCCCGAATGCGCTATGGACGCGCGTCAGGGTCGGTATAGGGGGTGCCTGCCAAGGCCACCAGTACGCCGGTGGCGCCGCGCACGATCAACTGCACCATGGCTTCGCGCGGATCCTCGCCCAGCAGCTGGCTTGCCAGTCCTTTGCCGTAGGCGGTCACCATCGATGCCAGCAGCATCGACGCACCCAGTCGCGCCTCGGCATCGCCGTCCGGGCGCCCGGCTGAGGCCGCCATCAGCTGCGTCAGGTCGTCGGTCAGCTGCGCCTGCAGTCGCCTTGCATGCGCCACCAGCACCGGGCTCGCGGCCACGGTGGCCCAGAACGCGGCGGCGCCTGCGTTGACCCGCAGCAGGGGATGGCCGCTGTCCAGCAGTTCGTGCACCAGCGACTGGAACGCGGCCAGTGGGGTCAGGCCGCTGCGCGCGGCCATGCCCTCGCGCAGAAGCGCGCGGGCCTCCTCATCGCGGTCGAACACCAGGTCTTCCTTGCTGGCGAAGTAGTTGAACACCGTCTTGCGCGAGACCCCGGCGGCATCGGCGATCTCGGACATGGAAACGGCTTCGAAGCCACGTCGGATGATCAGCTCGGTGGCGACATCCGAAATCGCTTGTCGGGTCTCGGCCTTGCGCTGCTCGCGGCGGCCCGGAGGCGGGGTCATGGGCGGTTCACTTGTGAAAACGTACACCGAGTGTAACATTCGCTTCGCCAGAGTGCCGGCCCGGTGCTCACAAGGAATTCCGATGCTGTACGACGTCGTCATTGCCGGGGCTGGCCCGGTCGGCCTGTTCCTGTCCTGCGAGCTGGCCCTGGCCGGCTGTTCGGTGTTGGTGCTGGAGCAGGCCGAGTCCCCGGAATCACCCCTCAAGCGCCTGCCCTTTGGGCTGCGCGGCTTGAACACGCCCACCCTGGAGGCGCTGGACAGGCGCGACTTGCTGCAGGCGGTGGCCGCGCGCCAGGTGCTGAAACCCGACAAGGGCGCACCACCGCCCGGCACCGCCCACTGGCTGGCGCAGCCCCGGCCACTGGGCGGCCACTTCGCCGGCATTCCGTTTGCGCTGGACAACGTGGCCAGCGAGCGCTGGCTGTATCGCCTGCCGTCGCCGGTCGGCTTCCAGATGGCGATTGAACTGCAGGCGCTGGAAGCGGTGCTGGCCGAACGGGCGACCGCGCTTGGCGTGCGCATCGACCGCGGGAGTGCGGTGCAGGCGGTGCGCATGGAAGGTGAGCAGGTCGCCGTGGAGACCCTTCTCGGTACAACGCGTGGCCGCTGGCTGATCGGTTGCGACGGCGCCCGCAGCACTGTGCGTAAACAATCAGGTTTCACCTTCGCCGGGACCGAGCCGGAGTTCACCGGACACTCGCTGCTGGTCGAGCTGGCAGATCCGTCGCTGCTCACACCGGGACGTCATTACACCGCCGATGGAATGTACAACTTCAATCCGCCAGGCGTGTTGGCACTGGCGGATTTCGACGGCGGTGCCGGTCATCGCACGGCGCTGGACCGGGAACGCGCGCAGGCCATGCTACGGCGCATATCCGGACGTGAAGCGACCATCACCGCGGTGCATCTGGCTACCACCTGGACCGATGCCGCGCGCCAGGCCACGGTCTATCGCAAGGGTCGCGTGCTGCTGGCCGGCGATGCAGCACACATGCATTCGCCGCTGGGCGGGCAAGGCCTGAACCTTGGCATCGGCGACGCGATGAACCTCGGTTGGAAGCTGGCCGCCGTGGTGCGTGGCGATGCCGATGAGGTGCTGCTGGACAGCTACCAGGCCGAGCGCTATCCGATCGGCGCGAAGGTGCTGGACTGGTCGCGTGCGCAGGTCGCGTTGATGCGGCCGGGCGCTGGCTCGCGCGCGCTGGCGGCGGTGATGGCCGATCTG
Source organism: Stenotrophomonas sp. 1L-E-5-B-C3 (assembly GCF_057292075.1). Classification (NCBI taxonomy): domain Bacteria; kingdom Pseudomonadati; phylum Pseudomonadota; class Gammaproteobacteria; order Lysobacterales; family Lysobacteraceae; genus Stenotrophomonas; species Stenotrophomonas sp. 1L-E-5-B-C3. The sequence continues at coordinate 319,878 of NZ_JBXAWS010000001.1, read as the reverse complement.
GCCGACACCCGTGATGGTGCGACCTACCTGGCCGAGCGGATCTGGGGCGTTGCACAGCAGCTGGACCTGGGCGTGGGCCATCCGCTGGTCGGCCGCAGCGCGCCGGACTTCCTGCTGGCCGATGGACGTCGCATGGGTGAACTGCTGCGTGCAGGGCAGGGCGTGCTGCTGGTGTTCGACGCGGGCACGTCGTTGTGCGCAAGCATCGATGGTTGCCAACGGCGTCTGGCCCTCGTCAGGCAGGCGGTGGATGAAACGCTCGGCCTGGGCGCGGTGCTGGTGCGCCCGGATGGCATCGTTGCCTGGGCCTGTGATGCCGGGGGTGATGGGGCCGGGCTGTCCGATGCGCTGCGGTGCTGGTTCGGATCGATGGCCGCAGGCTGACCAGCAAAGCGGTGGCGCAGCCGGCAAGGGCTGCGCCAGTTGTGGTCAGAGGTCCTTCTTCTTTCCGCTCAGATCCAGCGGCCTGTCACTGCCCTTGCGCTCGCTCGACCACACTTCCATGCTCTTGTTGCAGCGGCTCTCGCGGGCCGCCACTTCGCGCGGCAGGTCCTTCAGATGCGGCGACTCCTGGCAGGCCTGATGCATGTTGCTGTCGTCATAGGTGGCACATGCGCTGAGCGATGCCAGGGCGATGGCGGTAAGGGAGGCGCGATACAGGGGCTGCAGGGTCATGGCGTGGTCTCGGGGGTAATGCCGGGTGGCCATGGCATTCCAATCCGTGACCCCCGGCACGCACAATCCGACTGATCGCACTTGTTATCTTGTAACGTTTAAGTGATAGTCGCGCGCTTGCCCGGATCAGGCGAGGCAGATCATCAGCACCGTGCACAGCACCAGCATCAGCACGAACACACGCCGGCTCAATGCGAGGCAGGCCAGATAGGCCGCCAGCGCCCAGGCGCCCAGCAGTGCACAGGCCAGCAACCAGAGGCCGATCACCATCAGTGATCCACTCGCCAGCGCAGACAACGCAATCGCTTTGAACAGGGCCACGCCCAGCACGCTGCCGAGCACGCCGGCCTGCAGGGCAACGGCATCGTGGCGGGCAGGGGCAGGGTGGCGGAACATGCTGGCCAGAGTGGTCACATGGAAGGGCGGCGCAGCTACTGTGCCCGACCCCATATCCACGCCGCGTGTACTTCGTGTGCGCCATGTGCCTGCAGCAGGGGCGCTCAGTCGAACTCACCCTCGGCCGATTCTAGCCGTTGCCGGTAGGCAGCGCGGTGCTGATACAAACGCTGGCATTCGGCCGACCTGTGGATGCGGCTGCCGGGTTCGTTGGCTACCGAGTCGCACATCCGCGCGATGTGGTTGTTCTCTGCCAGCTCGGTGACGAAGAACACGGCCGTGATGCCGGTGCCGAGCAGCACGACATACAGCAGGCGGCTGAGCCAGCGCGACAGCTTGCGCTCGAAGTGCTGCTGGATGGTCAGGTCGAAACGGATGATGCTGAGCACGATCCAGACGATCGCGACCAGGAAGCAGAGCGTGGGCAGCAGCCCGCGCCAGAGTCCCGCTTCGTATACCGATTCGTTGTAGTGCACGGCAGCCCCGGCACCGGCGATGGCGATGGCAAGTGCCCAGTTGCGCCCCAGCGAGAGCAGGTCGTCGAGCAGTTTCTCGCGGTCCTTGGTCGGTGCTGCTGCCACGTCGGTTCCTTCTGCATGTTGCGATCGGCGGCGGGGTGCCGCCGATCCTGCAGATGGTGGGGTATTGCCCCGGCGATGAGAAGCCTTGCCGGCTCAGTGCGCAGCCGCGCGTTCCCCCATCCAGCGTCGGTAGCGGCGGGTCCGGCATGTGGCCGCGGCCTGTGCCAGCAACAGTGCCCACACCGGCGAGACGCCGGGGGCGGTTGGTTGGCGTCGGCTCAACCGGCCCAGCTGGTACTTCACCGCGGCCATGTGTGCACTGGCCGCCAGCGGCTTGCTGCGCCAGTCGATGTTGCGCAGGCTCGGCACCTGGTCGCGGCCTTGCTGCCAGTGGTGTGGCAGGTCCGGCTCGATCGCCAGCGCGGTGGCGATGCCGACCATGGCAACACCGCTGTCCAGCACCTGCTCGGCCACTACACGGCGACGGATGCCGCCGGTGACCATCAGCGGCATCGTTGCCACCGTGGCGATCTCGCGTGCGAATTCGAGGAAGTAGGCTTCTCGGGCCAGGCTGCGGCCGTCGCGTGCGGCGCCGGTCATCGCCGGCGCTTCATAACTGCCGCCGGACAGTTCCACCAGATCCACGCCCAGTGGTGCCAGCATCTCCACTACTGCGCGCGCCTCCTCGGGCGAGAAGCCACCGCGCTGGAAATCGGCGGAGTTGAGCTTCACTGCCACCACGAAGGCGGGCGACACCGCTGCACGCACACCCTGCACGATCTCCAGCAGCAGGCGCGCACGGTTTTCCAGGCTGCCGCCCCAGTGGTCCTCGCGCCGGTTCGACAGCGGTGACAGGAACTGACTGAGCAGGTAGCCGTGCGCGGCATGGATCTCCACCCCGCTGAAACCGGCACGTTCGGCCAGTTCGGCGCTGCGGATGAAGCGGGCAATCACTTCCTCGATGTCGGTTCCGGTCATCGCCCGCGGCGGTGCGAACTGCTTGGACAGGGCCCCCAGATCCATCGCTACCGCTGACGGTGCCAACGCCGGTTGACCGAGCGCGGCCGGCATCTGCCGCCCGGGGTGGTTGATCTGCATCCACATCTGCGCACCGCGCGAACGAGCGGTGTCGGCCCAGGCGATGAAGCGATCGAGGTGGCGATCGTCTTCCAGCACCACGCCGCCGGGACCGGTCATGGCACGGCGGTCGACCATTACGTTGCCGGTAATGATCAGCCCGGCGCCGCCGTCGGCCCAGCGCTGGTACAGCTGCAGCAGCGCGGCCGAGGGCGCGTGGTCGGCGTCGGCCATGTTTTCTTCCATCGCCGCCTTGGCGATGCGGTTGCGGATGACGGCACCGGAAGGCAGTGCCAGAGGCGAGAACAGCGACATCGGACAGCTCCAGGACAGGGGAATAGCGCTACGCTAACCTTCAAGTTTGATTGAAGGTCAACGGGTTCCAATGTCGAGGATTCAGGCAGATGAAGATCGGTGAGCTGGCGCGACGCACCGGCCTTGCCGCGTCGCGCATCCGCTTCTATGAGGACGAAGGGTTGCTGGTTGTGCAGCGCCAGGCCAACGGCTACCGCGACTATCCGGAGCAGGCGGTGCTGCTGCTGGAACTGATCACCGGTGCGCAGCGCGCCGGTTTCAGCCTTGAAGAGATCCGCGCGCTGTTGCCGCCGGACATGGGCCAGTGGCAGCACGAGGCACTGATCACGATGCTGCAGCAGAAGGTGGCCGATATCGAAGCGCTGCAGCTGCGGCTGGCAGAGAGCCGTGCGCACTTGCTGGCCCTGATCCAAGACATCCAGGCGCGGCCGGAGGGCATCGATTGCGCGGCCAATTCGCAGCGGGTGCTGGACCGGGTGAAGCGTGGTGAGCTGGCGCGGCCGACGCTGGCGGCCGGCGATGTGGCGATGCTGCGCCCGGATCGCCGCCGCCGCATGGGCAACGGCTGACGACCCGGCGCGGTGTTCAGTGGCTGCCTGTGACGGCGATCTTGCGCTTCTTGTCCACCATCACCGCCACGCACCACAGCAGCAGGCCGCCGATCGCGGTGGCTGCACCGACGTAGCCAGTGCTGGCCGGGCTGAAGCCGGCGCTGATCGCCATGCCACCCAGCCACGGGCCGAGCGCGTTGGCGGTATTGAAGGCGGCATGGTTGGAAGCGGCAGCCAGGGTCTGTGCTTCGCCGGCCACGTCCATCAGGCGGGTCTGCAGCACCGCAGCCAGCGCACCCATGGTGCCGACGGTGATGATCATCGGGCCGATGGTCCATACCGACTGTGCGGCCAGCGGATACAGCAGCAGCATCACGATCGACCACAGCAGCACCACCGCAGCGGCCTTGAAGTGGAACTTGTCGACCAGCCAGCCACCGGCGATGTTGCCGATGATCGCGCCGATGCCGAACACGCCCACGGCCAGCGGCATCCACGATTCGGCCACGCCGGTGACCTGCACCAGGGTCGGCGCCAGGTAGGTGAACACGCAGAACATGCCGGCGAAACCGACCGCGCCGATCGCCAGCGCCAGCCACACCTGGGTGGTGTTGAAGGCACGTAGTTCGCGCATCGGCGAGGTGCGCACCTCGTCCGGGTCCGGCAGAAGGAAGCGCGCGATCATCACCACGGTGGCGATGGCCAGCAGGCTGACCAGGGCGAAGGCGGTGCGCCAGCTCAGCTGCTGGCCCAGCCAGGTGGTCAGCGGGTTGCCGATCAGGATCGCGATCGACAGGCCCAGCAGAACCCGCGACATCGCCTGGCCGCGCTGGCCGGCCGGACTGATCGCGGCGGCCACCAGCATCGCCACGCCGAAGTAGGCGCCATGCGGCAGGCCGGCAACGAAACGTGCGATCAGCATCGTGCCGTAGTTCGGGGCCAGGGCGCTGGCCAGGTTGCCGACGGCGTAGAAGCCCATCAGCGCCAGCAGCAGCTTGCGGCGCGGGAAACTGGCGCCGACGAAGGCCAGGATCGGCGCGCCGACCACCACGCCGATGGCGTAGGCGCTGATCAGGTGGCCGACCTGGGTTTCGCTGATCGACAGGCCGCGGCTGATTTCCAGCATCAGGCCCATGCTGGCGAATTCACTGGTGCCGATGGCGAAGCCGCCCAGTGACAGGGCAAGGATGATCAGGGTGCGCTGACGGGGCGTCAGCCGCGCAGCCAGGGAAGAGTTGGGGCTCATGCGGGGGCGCGATGGGGGCGGGGAGCTCGCCATTGTACTGCTGCACCGCAACAGCAGCAGCCACGCTGGCGGTAAAACAGCGTTTGATCCGTGGGGTTGCGGCAAGCCGGGCATGGGCTCGGTACGACGGCAGGTTCGGGGCGCTGTTGTCGGCGTCCTGCATGTAATGACGACATGGACGTCGGCATGATGCGAAACACAGGGGCTGCGGAGTGCTGGAACAAGGAGGATGTCGATGCAGGAATTCAGGCATGTGCTGGAGACGCGCGGCCGCTATCAGCTGGTAGCGGTGTCCTACGCGCCGGTGTACGCTCCGGGCGATGTGGTCGGCCATGCGGTCGTAGCCGACGATGGGGATCGTCTGACCGACCTGATGTCGCTGGCCGAAGCGCGCCAACGCCTGCAGGCACTGGTGCGTGAAGAGGGCGAGGAGCCCGGGCTGGAGAACGAAAACCACCTGCGGAAGAAGGCGTCGCGCTGGCGCCGCCGCTAGGCCGTCGCGCCCTTGTGCGCATCATGGAGGATCCGGGTGTTGCCCAGTAAGAAGTATCTGCTCATCGCCATCATCACGCTGGCGACCCTGCTGCTTGGTTTCGTGTTTTCCGGTTACCTGACCCTGCTGTTGCTGGGGCTGGACACCAAGCTGTTCACATGGAATACCTACTACCAGTACTTCAACGCGCTCGGCCAGCCACAGGTCGCGCCCTTCGTGGGCAAGATCAAGTGGGCCGGCTATCTGGGTTTCGGCCTGCCGCTGCTGGTACTGCTGGTGACCGGCCTGGTGCTGCTTCTGAAGAAGGACAAGCGCTCGCTGCACGGTGACGCACGCTTTGCCACCAGCGCCGACCTGTCCAAGCACGGCATGTTCAAGAAGACCGGCCAGAGCATCGTGGTTGGCAGCCATGGCGGCAAGCTGGTGCGGCTGGACGGCCAGCAGTTCGTGATCCTGGCCGCGCCGACCCGCTCGGGCAAGGGCGTGGGCGTGGTCATTCCGAACCTGCTGGAGTACGGCGAATCGCTGGTGGTGCTGGACATCAAGCAGGAGAACTTCGACCTGACCAGCGGCTGGCGTGCCAGCCAGGGCCAGGAGATCTACCTGTTCAATCCCTTCGCCGAAGACCGCCGCACGCATCGCTGGAACCCGCTCAGCTACGTCTCCGACGACCCGGCGTTCCGCGTTTCGGATCTGATGAGCATCGCCGCGATGCTGTATCCGGATGGTGCCGAGGACCAGAAATTCTGGGTCAGCCAGGCGCGCAATGCGTTCATGGCCTTCACCCTGTATCTGTTCGAGAACTGGGATGACGAGCGCAGCAGTGGCTTCCCGGGCGGCTCGGGCACGCCCACCCTGGGCGCTGTCTACCGGTTGTCATCGGGTGACGGCAGCGATCTGAAGAAGTACCTCAAAGCCTTGTCGGAGCGGTCGTTCCTCAGTTCCAACGCGCGCTCGGCGTTTGCCAACATGCTGTCCCAGGCCGATGAGACCTTCGCCTCGATCCTGGGTACCTTCAAGGAACCGCTCAACGCCTGGATCAACCCGGTGCTGGACAAGGCCACCAGCAGCAACGACTTCCTGCTGACCGATGTCCGCAAGAAGAAGATGACCATCTACATCGGCATCCAGCCCAACAAGCTGGCCGAGAGCCGATTGATCATCAACCTGTTCTTCAGCCAGCTGATCAACCTCAACACCAAGGAACTGCCCAAGTCCAACCCGGACCTGAAGTACCAGTGCCTGCTGCTGATGGACGAATTCACCTCGATCGGCAAGGTCGAGATCATCGCCTCGGCGGTGTCCTACATGGCCGGCTACAACATCCGCCTGCTGCCGATCATCCAGAGCATGTCCCAGCTCGATGCCACCTACGGGCGGGAGGTGTCGCGCACGATCATCACCAACCACGCGCTGCAGATCCTGTACGCGCCGCGTGAGCAGCAGGACGCCAACGACTACTCGGACATGCTGGGTTACACCACCATCCGCAAGAAGAACGTCACCCATGCCCGCGAGAAGACCCACAGCTTCACCGAGGAGCGGCGCGCACTGATGCTGCCGCAGGAGCTGAAGGCGATGGGGCCGGACAAGGAAGTGTTCCTCTACGAGGGCATACCGCATCCTGTGAAGTGCGACAAGATCCGCTACTACAAGGATCGCTACTTCACCTCGCGGTTGCTGCCGAAAGTGGATGTTCCGATGCTTAACGTCTAATTCACGACGCTAAATTTGTGACGTGGATTCACATTCATTGACGTGAATTCGTGAGCTGAGTCAAAAAAACATCATCTGTTCATAGAAATTCAGACTTGTCTGACATGGAATTGACGCGCGGTTGTGCGACCCTGTGTTCGTCATCCAGAAATGTGTGCTGGGTGTCAAATGTTGTAGAGCAGGGTGGCCAGGAGTTTGTGCCATGGAAACAAGGATGGTTTCGACGTTGGAGATGTGTGCGGGTGTGTCGTCGGCAATGACTGACGGCCCCGTCACCTGGTTGGCAGCTTTCGGGCTGCAGGGGAACCGGGGCAGGTGTGCTGCGAGCCAGCGCGTCTTCCCGTTTCCGGTGCGCGTGATGCGGCGCCGGACGACCAGGGAGCCAATGTTCGGGACTGCTTTTTCGTACGTCAAAGTGAAGCCCGTATGAATCAGGCGTTTATCGCGAAAATATCCGTCGCCGCAGTCGCGGCGCTGATGGTGGCAGGGTGTGCCACCAAGTCCGCTCCCGATTTCGGAGGGCGCTGGAAGCCGGTCAACCGTTTCGCTGCGGCGACGACCGAGATCCCGCTGTACTCCAGCTACGTCTACCAGGCTTCGCCGATGGATGGCACGCTCAAAGCCATGCTCGAGCGCTGGGCCAAGGATTCCGGGCGCACGCTGGACTACCGCCTCAGCTCGGACTTCACGCTGTACGGCGCGGTCTCGAACATCGACACCACCAATGCACAGCAGGCCGTGATCGATCTCACCGCGGCCTATGCGACGCAGGGTATCTCCGTCTCCATCGTTGGCAACCAGATCGTTGTGCAGAGCGCTGGCGCGACGCCGACCGCGTCGGCGCAGGGCGCTGATTCCAACAGCGGCACCTGAGTCCACCTCGAAACCATCGAACGTGCCGCTCCCCGCGCCTGTCGCAGGGGCTTCACGCCCATTGATGTTTCAGCAGTACGGAAGAATCCATGTTCCGCAAGAAGGATCCCGGCAACAGTCCCAAGGTCGAGCAGTCGGTCGCCAAGGCGGTCAGCTACGAGATCACCGTGGCCGACATGGCGCGTCGCAGCGAGCGTCGTGCCTGGTGGGTCGCCACGGGCTCGCTGTTGATGTCGCTGGCATTGGCCGGTGGCTACTACTACATGCTGCCTCTGAAGGAGAAGGTGCCGTTCCTGGTGATGGCTGACGCGTACACGGGTACCGCGACGGTCGCGCGCCTGAGTGGCACCTTCCAGGGCGAGACCATCACCAGCAACGAAGCGATCAATCGCAGCAATGTGGCCCAGTACGTGCTGGCGCGCGAGTCGTACGACTCGGCGGTGATGGGCCTGCGCGATTGGGAGCTGGTGTTCGTGATGTCCACCGATCCGGTGGCGCAGTCGATGCGCGTGCGTTATGCCGGAAACAATCCACAGAACCCGTTCGTCATGTACGGCCGCGAGCGCGCCATCCGGGTCAAGATCCTCAGCATCACGCCGCTGGGTGCTGAGCCGAATGGCAGCTTCCGCGGTGCTTCGGTGCGTATCCAGCGCAGCCTGCTGGACAAGCGTACCGGCGTTGCCACTTATCTGGACAACCAGCTGGTGACGATGCGCTTCGGCTACAACCAGAACCTGGCGCTGTCCGAACAGGATCGCATCCTCAATCCGCTGGCCTTCCAGGTCACCGAGTACCGAGTCGACAACGATTATTCGCGTGGCGTACCGGTGCCGGATGACGGCGCCATGCAGGCACAGGCGCAGCAGGCAGCACAGGCCGCGCAGCAGGCCCAGGCGGCCTACGATCCCAACAATCCGGCCGCAGCCACGATGATCGATCCGGCCACCGGCCAGCCGGTCGCCGTTCCGGCCAATGGCCAGGTGCCGGGTCAGCCCGTGCAGGGCCAGCCGGTACAGGGGCAACCGATGCCGGCGCAGCCGGTGCCGGGTCAAGCAACACCGGGGCAGGCCATGCCCGGTCAGCCGGCCATGAGGCCGGCGCAGAACAATTCCACCGGAACTGCTGATGGAGCAAGCAACCGATGAGTAGTCGAAATATCAGGGGAAGCGCACTGGTGCTGCTGTCGATGTTGTCGCTGTTGTTTTCAGCAGCGGCGATGGCGCAGGCGGTGGACCACTACGAGTACGAGAAGGACCGCATCTATCCGGTTCGCACCGGCCTGGGCCTGACCACCCAGATCGAACTGAGCCCGAACGAGAAGATCCTCGACTACAGCACCGGCTTCAGCAGCGGCTGGGAACTGACCCGTCGCGAAAACGTGTTCTACATCAAGCCGAAGAACGTCGACGTCGACACCAACATGATGGTGCGCACCGAGACTCATTCCTACATCTTCGAGCTGAAGGTGGTGGCCACTGATTGGCGCCAGCTGGAACAGGCCCGTCGTGCAGGCGTGCAGTACAAGATTGCCTTCGTCTATCCCAACGACACCGTGTTCGGCGTCGCCCAGGAGGCGGTCGAGGAAGAGGCCAAGCCGCTGTTGAGCTCTGAACTGGCCAAGGACCGCCAGTACAACTTCAACTACTCCTATTCGACCAGCAAGGCGAAAAAGATGGGGTGGTTGATCCCGGTCAACGCCTACGACGATGGCCGCTTCACCTATCTGAAGCTGCCGAACTCGCCGGAATACAAGACCGGCATATTCCCGGCCGTGTTCGGCCGTGAAACGGAATACGGTGAAGACTTCGTGGTCAACACCACGGTTGAAGGCAATACGCTGATCGTGCACGGGACGCACCCGTACCTGGTCATCCGCCATGGCGACTTCGTCGTCGGCCTGCGAAGGAACGTGAAGAAATGAGCCAGCAGAACACTCCCGGAAACGACCCGAACAACGGACGCGACGAGAGCCAGAGCCCGTACGGCGCACAGGGTGCCCCGGACGCGCCGTCGAATCCGTACTTCGGCACGACCCAGGCTGAGCCTGCGCCGGATCTGGATGCGGCCGCGCCGCAGCTGCGCTCGGCCGAAGAACAGCGGTTGAACCGCAAGGCGCTGCTGTTCCTCGGTGGCATCGTGCTGCTGCTGATGGCAATGGGCTTCCTGCTGTTCCGCAAGGGCCAGGATAGTGATGACGCCGTGCAGAAGGTGCCGGATGTCGCACGTGCCAGCACGCCGACACTGCCGGACGTTGCGCCGCCTCCGCAGGCGCCGCCGACTGCCGCCGAACCGATTCCGATGCTTCCGCCGATGTCGCAGGACGAAGGTCCGAAGCTGGTGCCCATCGCATCCCGGCCGGAAGCCATGGAACCCCGTGGGCCGACGCTGGTCGAGCGCCGGATGGCTGGCGTGGATGATGCCGCGCTTGCCGCAGGCAATCGCGCGCAACCGCAGCGCAGTGCGATCGACGAGCAGACCCGCCAGGCGCTGCTTGCGAACATGATGCCCAACCAGCAGGGGCAGCAGAAGATCCGCCGTGGGCCGGACGTGGAAGACGTCTCCAGTGCCACCTACATCCAAAGCCCCGATGCCCTGCTGGTGCGCGGCACCTACCTGCGATGCGTGCTGGAAACCCGCATCATCACCGATCTCGCCGGCTATACCTCGTGCCTGCTGACCGAGCCGGTGTACTCGATCAATGGTCGCAACCTGCTGCTGCCCAAGGGCTCCAAGATCTATGGCGCCTACGGCGGCGGTCCGATCGGCAAGCGTGTGGAAGTGATCTGGGATCGCATCACCACCCCCAATGGTATCGACGTTGCGATGTCCAGCCCGGGCGTGGATCAGCTGGGCGGCGCCGGTCATCCGGGCCAGTACAGCGCGCACTGGGGCAGCCGTATCGCCTCAGCGCTGATGATCAGCCTGATTTCCGATGCCTTCAAGTACGCAGCCGCCGAGCATGGTCCGGAGACGACCACCATCGCCAACAACGGCATGACTGTGCAGTCGCCCTATGAGAGCGCTACCGCTCGCACGATGGAGCGCCTGGCTAACGAGGCACTCAGCAGCAATCGTCGTCCGCCGACTGTCACCATCAATCAGGGCACGATCGTGAACGTCTACGTTGCCAAGGACGTCGACTTCACCAACGTGCTCCACCCCCGCCGGTAACCCAACGAACGATCATGGACGCCGAAGTGTCACCCCTCGCCCTCGTCTCCAGCGATTTCCTGCGCTATCAGTACGAAGTGCTGGGCATCGCCGAGTACATGACTTCCCCGGAAGTGACGGAAATCTGCATCAACCGTCCCGGTGAGCTGTACCTGGAAACCCGGGCGGGGTGGCAGCGGGTAGACGTGCCGAGCCTGACCTTCGAGCGGGCCCGGCAGTTCTGCACGGCGGTGGTGAACGAGAGCAACACCGGCCAACGCATCACCGATGCTGATCCAGTGGTCTCGCTCACGTTCCCCACCGGCCAGCGTGCGCAGTTCGTGATTCCGCCGGCGTGCGATGCAGGGAAGGTGTCGATCACCATCCGCCTGCCTTCCAAGCACACCAAGTCGCTCAGCCAGTATCACGAAGATGGGTTCTTCAACCAGATTCTGGAAAGCGATGGCAGCATCAGCGAGCAGGATCGCGAACTGCTGGAGCTGCGTCAGCAGCGCGAGTACGCCGAGTTCTTCCGGCGTGCGGTGATGTACCGCAAGAACATCGTGGTATCCGGTGCGACCGGTAGCGGCAAGACCACCTTCATGAAAGCGCTGGTCAATCATATCCCGGACAGCGAGCGCTTGGTCACGATCGAGGACGCGCGCGAGCTGTTTCTGACCCAACCCAATGTGGTGCACCTGCTGTACTCCAAGGGTGGGCAGAGCACCAGCAACGTCAGCGCCAAGAGCTGCATGGAGGCCTGCCTGCGCATGAAGCCCGAACGCATCATCCTTGCCGAGCTGCGCGGCGACGAGGCGTTCTACTTCATCCGCAACTGCGCGTCCGGCCATCCGGGTTCAATCACCAGCTGCCATGCAGGCAGTCCGGAGCAGACCTGGGACCAGTTGGCCCTGATGGTGAAGGCTTCCACCGAAGGTTCGGGCCTGGAATTCAACGTGATCAAGCGACTGTTGATGATGACCATCGACATCGTCGTACATATCAAGGCGCATGCCGGTTCACGCTACATCACCGGCATCGACTTCAATCCTGGGCGTGCCCAGGGGCAGGAGGGCTGAAGGATGCTGCCAGGACTGGAAATGATGGCGTGCCCGGAGATGGCGGTGTCGATGGACGTGATGCAGCACGTGATCAACGTCGAATCGTCGCGCAATCCCTATGCCATCGGCGTGGTTGGCGGGGCGTTGGCGCGTCAGCCCAAAGCGCTGGATGAAGCGCTGGCGACGGTGCGCATGCTGGAAGAGAAAGGCTACAACTTCTCCATCGGGCTGGCCCAGGTCAATCGCTATAACCTGGGCAAGTACGGTCTGGATTCCTACGAGAAGGCTTTCCAGCAATGCCCGAACCTGCAAGCGGGTTCTCGGATCCTCGCCGAGTGCTACAAGCGCTCCGGTGGTGACTGGGGCAAGTCATTCAGTTGCTACTACTCGGGCAATTTCGAGACCGGCTTCCGCCATGGCTATGTGCAGAAGGTCTATGACTCGATGCGCCGCGGGCAGCAGCTTGCCAGCAATGGTGTTGCGCCGATCGATGTGGTGAGTCGCGGTGAACGCCGCAGCGTGAAGGTCGAGCATCATCCGCAGTTGGCCTCTCCGGCGCAGGCCCGGATCGTTGCGCAGTCCAATGGCCCGGTGTACGTGCCGTCGGAAGACCCGGCACGTGCGTATGTCGTGTATCCCTCCACCGGTGCAATGGCGCGGGGCAGCCTGCTGAACATCGCCGACCAGGCGCTTTCCAAGGTGGTGCTGGGTTCGGTGGACAGGATGATGCAGCCCCAGGCGCAGACGGCCCAAGGCGGAGCCTCTCAGCAACAGGCCGCTGGAATTCCGCAGCAGTTGCCGCGACCGGGTGCCGGGCAGTCGATGCCAATGGCGATGCCGCAGCAGTTGCCGGGCGCTGCCAGCGCCGGCAGCGAGGGGCCCGTGATGCTGCGGCCCTGGAGCGAGCGCAACCAGCCTGTGGCCGGTGGCGAAAATTCATTCAATGCACCGGTGCAGGCTGCGCCGTTGCAGCAGATTCCCGCAGGGGATGCGGCCTTCGTGTTCTGACGAAGTCGTGGTGCGGCCAGTCCCCCGGCTGGTCGATTCAGTTGTGTTAGTCCATCAACAAGGAAATCAATCCATGAAGCGATCCAATCTCGACCTCGTCCAGGCCCAGCGCACGCTGAAGACCCTGCTGATGGCCACGATCTTCGTTGGCGCACTGTTCGCCCCGCAGGTGTTCGCTACCAACACCGACTTCGGCGGCACCGACAAGAAGGTCTGCGGTTTCTTCTCCAACATCAACGGCCTGCTGAACATGGCCTCGATCGCCGTGGTGACCATTGCGGTGATCTTCGCCGGCTACCAGATCGCTTTTGCGCATAAGCGCATCGGTGACGTCGCACCGATCCTGATCGGTGGCGTGCTGATCGGTGCCGCCGGCCAGATTGCGCGCATGCTGCTGGGTGAAGGCAGCGACGGCAAGTGCGGTGCTGGCACCAGCACCACCTACTACCTGATCAACAACGCGATCCAGTACTACAGTGCATAAGAACGTCCTGTTCCGCGGTTGCACGCGCCCAGCGATGTTCCTGGGCGTGCCTTATCTGCCATTTTTCATGGTGGCAGGCGGGCTGTTGCTGCTCAGTGTGTACACGAACTTCTGGTTCCTGCTCACCATTCCGGTGGCGATCTTCATCATGCGGCACATGGCCAAGCGTGACGAAATGATCTTCCGCCTGCTGGGCCTGCGACTGATGTTCAAGCTGAAGGTGCGCAACGTGCCGGAACACGATGGCATGTGGGTGTTCAACCCCAATCACTACCGCAACAAGCCGGCCCGAATGGATTGAGGTCCGGATCCGGCCTGGCGGGCGTCCGCGCTCGCCAGGTCTCTTGAAACTCCTTGGCAGTACCTCTTTGGAAGCAGTCGTATGTTCAGTCCTGACACCTCCATCAGTGAGTTCATCCCGTTGTCGTCGCATGTCGCCCCGAACGTGGTCAAGACCACGGGCGGCGACTACCTGCTGACCTGGCATCTGGAAGGGCTGCCGTTCGTCGGCCGAGAGGAGTGGGAGCTCGAGCATCGCCACAACACGTTCAACCGCCTGCTGCAGACCCTGCGCGCACCGGACTTCGTCAACGTCGCTTTCTGGGTGCACGACATCCGTCGCCGCCGCACGCTGAAGGGCAAGAGCAGCTACAAGCAGCGCTTCAACCAGGACGTGTCCGACCAGTACATGGGCATGCTGTCCTCGCAGCGCATCATGCAGAACGAGCTGTACCTGACCATGATCTACCGCCCGGTGGTGGCGGGTAAACGCTTCGTCGAAAAGTCGGCGAACGTGGACAAGCTGCGCGCCGAGCAGGAGCAGGCGGTAGAGAAGTTGATGGAACTGGCCGGCAACGTCGAGGCCGTGATCCGCGACTACGCGCCGTATCGACTGGGTATGTACGAAGCCAAGAATGGCGTTGTGTTTTCGGAAACGCTGGAGCTGTTCGGCTACCTGATCAATCGCATCGACGAGCCGGTGCCGGTGCTTTCGGCACCGATCAAGGATTACCTGCCGGTCAGCCGCCATATGTTCTCGGCTAAGACGGGCGATTTCGCGATCAATACCCCGAATGGTGCCAATCACTACGGCGCCATTCTGAACATCAAGGAGTATGCCGAGGGGACCTATCCGGGCATCCTCAACGGTCTGAAATATCTGGACTACGAGTACGTCATCACCCATTCGTTCAGCCCGATGGGGCGTCAGGATGCGCTGAAGGTGCTCGACCGCACCAAGGGCATGATGATCTCCTCCGGCGACAAGGCGGTCAGCCAGATCGTCGAGCTCGACCAGGCCATGGATCAGCTGTCGTCGGGCAACTTCGTGCTGGGTGAATACCACTTCATCATGGCGGTCTACGGCGACACGCAGGCCAAGCTTTCGCAGAACGTCGCCTCGACCCGCGCCGAGCTATCCAACGCCGGTTTCGTGTCGACCAAGGAAGACCTGGCGGTCACCTCGTCCTTCTATTCGCAGCTGCCGGGCAACTGGCGCTACCGCACTCGACTGGCCAACGTCAGCTCGCTGAACTTCCTGGGCCTATCGCCGCTGCACAACTTTGCCACCGGCAAGCAGCACAACAACCCTTGGGGCGACTGCGTCACCACGCTGCAGACCACCAACGGCCAGCCGTACTACTTCAATTTCCACGCGACCCATCCGTCGGAAAACTCGCTGGGTGAGAAGGCGATCGCCAACACCATGGTGATCGGCAAGTCCGGTACCGGTAAGACCGCGCTGATCAACTTCCTGCTCAGCCAGGTGCAGAAGTACGAGCCGTCGCCGACCATCTTCTTCTTCGACAAGGACCGCGGTGCTGAGATCTTCGTGCGTGCCTGCGGAGGAAACTATCTGGCCCTGGAGAACGGCGCCCCGACCGGCTTCAACCCGTTCCAGTGCGAGAACAACGAAGCCAACGTGCAGTTCCTGGCCGACCTGATCAAGGTGCTGGCCGGCAAGCGCGAATACAGCGCCCGCGAAGAAGAGGACATCTACCGCGCGGTGGAAAGCATGCTCGATACGCCGATGCACCTGCGCAGCATGACCAACTTCCAGAAGAGTCTGCCCAATATGGGCGACGATGGCCTCTACGCGCGCATGCGGCGCTGGACCTCGGGCAATTCGCTGGGCTGGGTATTCGATAATCCGATCGATACCGTTGACCTGAGCAAGGCCAACATCATCGGTTTCGATTACACCGACATCATCGACAACCCAGAAGTGCGCGTGCCGGTCATCAATTACCTGCTGCACCGCCTGGAGTCGTTGATCGACGGCCGTCCGCTCATCTACG
This sequence comes from Stenotrophomonas sp. 1L-E-5-B-C3, assembly GCF_057292075.1. Taxonomy (NCBI): domain Bacteria; kingdom Pseudomonadati; phylum Pseudomonadota; class Gammaproteobacteria; order Lysobacterales; family Lysobacteraceae; genus Stenotrophomonas; species Stenotrophomonas sp. 1L-E-5-B-C3. The sequence continues at coordinate 304,015 of NZ_JBXAWS010000001.1, read as the reverse complement.
TGATGGACGAGTTCTGGAAGATCCTGGACGGCGAGGGTGGTCTGAAGGAGTTCGCCAAGAACAAGCAGAAGACCATCCGTAAGCAGAATGGTCTTGGCATCTTCGCTACGCAGAGCCCGGAGGATGCGCTGAAGAGCGATATTTCCGCCGCACTGATCGAACAGACCGCCACGCTGATCCTGCTGCCGAACCCGAATGCCAGCAAGAGCGATTACATGGATGGCCTGAAGCTGACCGAGGCCGAGTTCAAGGTGGTTACCGCCTTGGACGAGCGTTCGCGCTGCTTCCTGGTCAAGCAGGGCCATGCCTCCAGCGTCTGCCAGCTCAACCTGCGTGGCATGGACGACATCCTGTCGGTGATCTCGGCCTCGACTGACAACATCGACATCATGCACCGGGTGTTGCAGACCGCCGCAGTCCGCAATCGGATCACCGTGGACGAGCTCACGCCGGAGCAGTGGCTGGAAGATTTCTACAAAAGCCGTAAGGGCTCCGGAAAGCCCGAATCCAACAGTAAGGAGGTTGCAGCATGACTGTCGCAACAGACGTGAACGCAGCAAGCCCCTTGAATTCGATGGAGAAGAACATGGAAACCACTGCCCGTACTGCCAAGACGCCGAGCGCAGTCTCCCGGCTCCGTTCCACCGCCATGGCGATTTCCGTCGCCGCATTGCTCAGCTTCCCTGTGAAGGGATACACCATCCCGGTGGTTGAGGTTGGCTTGAATACCTTCAACAGCACGCTGACTGAAGTCCACACGCTTGCCGCTCAGGGGGAAGCCTTGCTCGAGTACAGTAGCCAGGCGCAACGGTTTCTGGAAACAACTCAGAACTGGGCGCAGAAGCTGGCGAAGTTCAATCAGATCATCGCCTCGCCACTGATGCCTCAAGGCGTGAAGCTGGAGCCGGTTCCGCTTGAGTGGAATGTCGCCGAGCGCTGCGGCGCCGGCAATATCATGAGCCTGAGCGGTATCCTCACTGCGTTGGACTTGAGCCCAGGTGGGGACATCATTGCCCAGCAGCGCAACATCTGCGCTGCAATCCAGGTCATGGAGAATCAAAAGTACAACGAGACCGTGGAAGTTGTGCAGAAGACGATGCCCGACATGCGCAAGGTGCTGGACAGGATCAAGGATATCCGCGATCTGTGGAGCGGCGAGGGTGCGATGGCAGAGGCCTCGGCGAATGCAGTCGTTTCTGACGCCTATATGCAGGCGGATTTTGCGACCTGGGAAAAGAAAACCGAAGGGTATGACAAGCAGATTCAGGCGCTGACCAAGATGCAGCAGATTCTTGCGCAGCGCGCATTGAAGGGTACCGGTCAGTCACCTCTCGGTACCGTAGTGAAGGCCGCGGCACTGAAGGCAGCGCTCTCCAACTGATTAGACGCTGCTCCGGTCGAGCTGCAATCACATTCTAGGTGAAGTTATGGATCTTGGGCTGATGGATGGCATGTTGGGGCAAGGCCCCCTGCACATGCTGCAGAATCTGCACGCGTCATCCTCAATTGGTGACTTTGTGTTCTTCCGGCTGATCCTCGATTACCTGCATAAGGAAATCGCGGAGTACGGCGTCAAGCTGCTTGGACGCATGATGGCGTGGGTCGGTGGCATTGCACTGACTCTCATGACGCTCTGGGTGCTGATCCAGGGTTTCCGGATCGCCACCGGTCGCAGCCGCGATTCGATGATGGTGCTCGTGACCAACATGGCCAAGGCTGCGCTGATCGTGTCGGTTGCCACGACCATGGGTATGTTCGGTCGCGAGATGCATGGCTTTCTCATCAATGATGTGAAGAACGAGATCACTTACGTCGTGACCGGGAAGAAGGACTCACCGGAGGATCTGATCGATGAGAACCTGGGCTACATGCAGCTGGCGCTATCCAGCGTTGACGCGCTGGACGTGATGAACGACGTGACGCTGGACAACGCGAAGACCCGAGCCATGTGGTTCATTGGCATGGGCACGGGTGGTCCGGCAGTCACGGCTGGCTCAATGCTTTTGCTGTATGAGGTCGCGCTGGCGTTGTTCATCGGCCTGGGGCCATTGTTCATCCTGTGCTTGCTGTTTGACCAGACCAAGCAGCTGTTCCAGAAGTGGCTGCTCTACGGCATAGGCACGATGTTCTCCATGGCGGTTCTGGCAGCGATGACCGGCATCGCGATGAAGATGGTGTCCAAGGTTGCGTTCGCCTTCTGGGGTAGCACGCTGGCTGGGACGCTGATGGGTGAGAATTTCAGCGAAGGCATGTCGAGCATGGCGCTGCAGCAGGGCGGAATGGGCCTGATCCTGACCACGCTGATCCTGACTGCGCCCCCAATGGCGGCGATGTTCTTCCAGGGAACATTGGGCAGCTTCATGGCATATTCGCAGATAGGCGGTAGTGCAGTACCAGCATCGCCGGGCCCCAATGGTCAGCCGCCGGGTTCGACGGGAGGTGGTCAGAGTTACAAGCCAGAGGCACCGTCCTCAGCTGCGGGATCTCAGTTAGGTGGCGGACAAGCGGTAATGCCAAGATTGCAAGGTGGACATGAGCCTCAGCATCCGTCTTCTGGCCTCAGAGGGAACGCCAGTTCAGGAATTGCCTAGTTTGTTCGCTTGGCTGGAGACGGTGGAGGTACGTTCGCTATGAAGTTGATTGCACATTGGGTGTTGCTCGCCTCGTGCCTGCTGCTATTGGGGGGTGTTGATCGTGCGTGGGCAGAAGGAAACTGCCCGCCCGGGTATTACCCTATTGGCGGGCAGGGCGCGCGCGGATGTGCGCCGATTCCGGGAGGTGCCACTGGAAGCACCGGCTCCTCTGAGATCCGCCTCGCAACTCCGACTGGCAAATGGACCAAGACCTGGGGAGCAATTGCGGAGTCGAAAAGTACGCAGCATGCTGGGGTTTCAACGGGGTTGCGATCCAAGAATGAGGCCGAGCGCGAAGCAGTTTCAAAGTGCGGAGCGTCAGGTGCCCGAGATTGCACGGTCAGCATGAGCTATTTCAACCAGTGTATTTCCTGGGTCATTCCAAGCGGACGATCCGGTGCTGGACGTGCGGGACTTGGGACAGGGGCTACCCCCGAGTTGGCGCATGTCGCTTCGGAAGCAATGTGCCGCAATGATCGCGCAGGACGGTGTGAAGTGTTCTATTCGAACTGTACCAAGCCTTTGTTTGATGAATTCTGATCAAGGGCGTGCGGCAAGGAATATCAGAGCAATGGCACACCAAGAGGTACACGCGCCGGTCGAGTCAATGCGTTGTCTGAGTACCCCAAACGGTCAGCCAAGCGCGCACCTCCCGAGCATCGCCGGGCCCGAATGGTCAGTCGCCGGGTTCGACGGGCAGGCAGAGCTATAAACCGAGTTCGCCTTCTGTGACGCAAGCTGATACTGATGGTGCTGGGCAGGTGGTCAGTCCACGATTGCATGGCGGAGGCGATTCGGTGCCGTCAGCCTCTGGTCTTAGGGGGAATGCCAGTTCCGGTGCCGTCTAGCTGGTCCAATGAGAAGGGAGTGAGGACAGTTTTATGAATGGAGCAAAGCAATGGGTGATTCTTTTCTTCTTTCTTCTCGTCTCATTGACCGAAGTTGCGTTCGCTGAAGGCAATTGTCCGCCAGGGTACTATCCGATTGGAGGTCAGGGCGCCCGAGGTTGTGCCCCCATTCCAAGTGGCGCACCGAGTAGCACATCGAGTGGCGGGATTTCCGAATTGCCCGCAAACTCTCCTACTGGGCGATGGGCCAAGACATGGGGGGCGATTGCTGAATCGAAAACAACTCAGGACGCGGGCACCTCTGTCGGTAAGCGATCCAAGGAGGAGGCTTCTCGTGAGGCAATTTCAAAATGCGGATCAGCTGGTGCTGCTGATTGTTCGGTTAGCTTCACGTATCAAAATCAGTGTGTCTCGTGGGTCATTCCAAGGGGGCGTTCTGGCGCAGGCCGTGCTGGGATTGGATCTGGTCCCACGCCTGAAAGGGCAAAATTCAACGCGCAAGCCATGTGCAAAAATGACCAGCCGGGATATTGCGAAGAGATCTATTCGGACTGCAGTAAACCGATATTTGATGAGTTCTAAGTTGCAGGCTTATGTCGTGCCCTGATATTCCGGTCCATTGATGTGACCGGCATCGCAATGAAGATGGTGTCCAAGGTTGCGTTCGCCTTTTGGTGAAGCACGTCGACGGGTACGCTGATGGGTGAGAATTTCAGCGAAGGTATGTCGAGCATGGCGCTGCAGCAAAGGCGGCATGGGCCTGATCCTGACCACGCTGATTCCCTGACTGCGCCGCCCAATGGCGGCGATGTTCTTCCAGGGAACATTGGGCAGCTTCATGGCATATTCGCAGATAGGCGGCAGCGCAGTACCGGCATCGCCGGGCCCGAATGGTCAGCCGCCGGGTTCGACGGGAGGTAGTCAGAGTTACGCCATGACGTTGAGCAGACCTATTCTGCAGCGGCCGGGACACTGCCCGAGGCGGAGGAAAACGCAGGGAGAATGTATCGATGCCGATGCGAAAGCCTGTCCTCTGGTACTCAACAACTGCACGTGAGGCTACAGGCGATTTGGGGGCGTTGCGCCGCCTTCGACCGTCTTGCTTCGTGGATGCAGCCCCGAATTTTGTGACTGGTAGCGCCATTTCAAGCTTTCGATCTTCGACGCAAGCGACCTCCTCGCGCTAAGCTCTCTTGGCGTCAGAAAAATGACGCTTCGGCGCTACCGATTGCAGGAGCTTTCCCGTCCATGAGGACCCTGTCCCCCCGCTCAATGGGTGACGCTTGCCACCGTCGCTGCCACGGTGCTCCCGGAGCTATCATCCGCATCTGCAGGGTGACTGGCGCGACTGGGCAACGCCACTATGCCTGCCTACGACGCGAGCATCGGCGAGACGATATTGAAGGAGTGGGAGGGGATGGAAGACAGGGCTGGCGCACACATGGACGATGCCCTGGCATTTGTTCCGTCCGGTGCGAACCTGCTGGAAGCGGTCAGGGGCGAGCTCAACGGCGATGGCATCGAGTATCAGCTGCTGGTCATCGATCAGCCGACACCGGAAGGGCTGGTGCCCGGCCAGCACGGACCCAACCGGGTGCTGCTGTTGCTGCGCGGTGACGGACGCGGGCGCTGGCAGCTGGCCGCGCGCAACGACAAGCTGGTGCCGTGTTCTACCCGAGGTGGCCTGGCCGGCGACCCTTTTGCGTATGCAATGGTCGAGGAAGGCACCTTCAGCGTGATCACCAACGGGGGTAGCCGCGAGCGCTGGAGCAGCACCTACCGGTTCCGCTATGCGCCTGCGGACAAGGCCTGCTGGGTGGATGGGGTGAGACGCAAGGTCGTGGATATCGAGACTGAAGCGACCAACATCCGGGATTACTCGGTGGCGGAGCTGGGCAGGGTGCGGTTCGAGGACTTCGACCCGTCCAGTGTCGCCGAGGTGTCGCTTCCATGAGCCAAGCTCCAACCGGCGGAAGGGAATCCGCGCTGATGAAGATTCAGGAGTTGCACTGTGTCGACCGATAGAGAGTCGCAGCTGTTGCGGCAGGCGACCAAAGCCGGCATCGACTCCCCGCTTGAACTGGCCAATTTCATGGCCCAGGCAGGGCACGAGTCGCGCGGCTTGAGCCGGCTCAATGAAAGTTTCAACTTCACCCGGGGAATCTCGCAGATCCCGGTGGAAGCTGCGTGGCGCAATGGCAACGCCGCGCTGGAGAGCGCCCGCCAGGAGGCGCTGCGTGGGCGGCCGGAGAGCCTGGCCGAACTGATGTATGGCGGGCGCATGGGCAATGATGCGCCCGGCGACGCATTGAAGTATCACGGCCGCGGCTATCTGCCGCTGGTCGGCAAGGAAAACTATGAGCGTGCCGGCAAGGCGCTGGATCTGGATCTGGTGAATCAACCGGAGCTGGCCGCGCAGCCTGAGCATGCGGGCCGTATTGCGGTGTGGCAGTGGCAGACGCGCGTGCCGGAGGCGGCGCGCGAGGATGTGCGCGAAGCGACACGCGCGATCAATGGTGGCCTGAACGGCATCGAGGCCCGCCAGCAGCGGTTCGATGTGTGGCAGCAGAAGCTGACACCTGATGTGATGGCGCGGCTGGAGCGGGGCGAAGTGGGGGCGCCGGCGCAGCAGGCCACCCTGCGCGACATGTCGCAGCCGGGCGAGCCGGGACACGCCCTGTTCCAGGGGGCACGCCAGCACCTGCAGCAGATGGGGGCGCAGAGCGGACTGCGCAGTGAGCAGGAACTGGACAACGCCGCCGGCGCGCTGGCGTTGAGCGCGCAGAAGGCCGGCCTGTCGCGTATCGATCATCTGCTGGCGGGCAACGACGGGCGCACGCTGTTTGCGGTGCAGGGCGCGCTGGGAGATCCGGCGATGCTGCGTGCGTCCGTTGACCGGGAGCAGGCCGCCCAGCAGCCGCTGGCGCAGAGCAGCCAGCAGTTGGCTGCCAGTGTCGCCCAGCAGGACCCGGCGGCCGCGCTCGCCCGCGAGCAGGAGCAGCGTTCTCGATCCCTGTAACACCTGATGCCGGCGGGCAGGGGACCCGCCGGCGCTTTACGTACGACGCGTGGCGCCCTGTGGCGCCGACATGGAAACCCACTCGGAAGGACACCACATGCGAATCGTTCCCTCGAATGCCCGGCACGTCGCTGCCCGCTGCGATGCATTCGCGCGCCGCCTGCCGCCGCTCTGGCTGCTGTCACTTGGACTTGCCGCAGCGTCGGCACAGGCTCAGGCTCAGGAGACAGCGGCGCCCGTCGTGGAGGCGCCCATCGCCGCCGAGGCGATCGTTGACGCGCCTGCAGGGATGGCACCTGTTGCAGCGCCCATGGCCACCGAAGCCGTTGTCGCGGCGCCGGCTCCCGATGTACCGGCTGCCGTGACACCTCCTGCGACACCAGTGGTGGACGCGCAGCCGGCGCCGGTTGCAGACCCGACGCCTGTGCCCGTTGCACCCGCAGCGGCGGCGCCTGTCGCTGCACCGCCTGCTGTCGTCGAGCCAGCCGTCCCGGCGGTAGCTCCCGCGCCGCCCGCCTTGGTCATCGCGCCGTTGCCGCCCGAGCAGGCGACCGAGCGTGCGCTTGGTGCCCGCTGCCCGGTGGATCTGGCTGGGCGGCTGGCGGCCCAGGGCGAGCTGCTGATCGGCGCCTGCCAGGGCACGATGCCGGCGCATCTGGCCGCGCTGCTGGTCGCGCTGCCCCAGCAGGACGTCCACCTGCCGCGCAGCTGGCGCGAGCGTGAGGTGCAACAGAAGGTTTGGTTCAAGGCGGTGCCGGGCTACGGCCAGCGCCCGGACTTCATCGCGCGGATGGGCGACATCTGGGTGCGTTCGCTGGAAGGACGCGACGCCGACAGCACGTTCTACCTGGTGTCGGCACCGTTCACCTGCAGCGACAGGGTCGCCAACCGCGATGAGTACGGCGCGGAGCCGGTACGTGTGCCAGCGGGTGACTGCCGCGAGGCCTATGTGGCCCAGCGTGTGTACCAGGTTCGCGGGGACGCCGCGCCGAGGGATGTGACCGCCGATGCCATGCCGGCCATGCCCCAACTGACGGAGGCCGATCGTGCGCGGCAGCTGTCGCGCGACGGCCGGATCAGCCTGGACCACAGCAAGTTGCAGTACGGCCCGGCCATGCGCTGGTTCGTGCAGTACCCGGAGACGGCGCAGAAGGTCGGTCCGCGTGCCTACAGTGACTGGAACCGCGAGCACCTGGCCTTCGTGGTCTGGACTGGGGATCGCTTCGAGCTGCGTGAGAAGGTCGCGCGGGCGCAGTGGCCCTGTGATCCGGTAGCACCGGGCGATCGCGCCTGTGGTGGCTTCCCGGATTCCGGGCCGGATCTGTTCGTGACCGCCGGTGCGTCCGCGCCGGTCGCGGCCTCCAGCCCCTGAGGCAGAGGGCCGAAGTGACGCGGGAGCCGGAATGACCGGCTCCCGCGCTGTTCATCAGGCCTGCATGCTGCGGGTCTGGTTCTGCTGTTGTTCCAGTTGCTGATCGCGGTCCTGTGCCAGACGCTGTCCCGCGGCTTGCTGATCAATGCGCTGGCTGCTCTGCTCCAGCGGGGTGTTCATTGCCACGGCGGTGTCCACCGATACGCGCAGATGCGCCGGGTCGCCGCCCTGGCCCTGCACCGCGAAGCTGCGCGAGGCGTCGGCATTCATCACCACCTCGTCGATGCGCTTGCCGCCTGCAGCGTGCATCTCCGCCGCCAGGCTACCGGCCAACTGCGTACTCATCACATCCGGCACGCGGCCGACGCGAACGTCCTGCGCATGCACGCCACGGATCGCGTCGTTGAACAGCGGGTTGCCAAGATGAGTGGCATCGTCCATGCGCAGCATGCTGGTGTGATGGCCGTTCTTCTCCGCCTCGCGACGCGCCGGCTCACCGGGTTGCAGCGGGCCACGGATGTGGTCGTACAGATCGACGGCACCGCCCGGAATGCCACGTGCCGCACGGGTAACGCCGCGGCGCAGCGATTCGACGTCGTCGCGGTACTCCTCGATCATCTTGGCGTTGTCTTTCGCCAGCTTCTGCGTTTCCGGGTGCTTCAGCACCGAGCCTTCGTTGAGGAAGTTGCCCAGTTTGTGCGCGCCGAATGAGCTGGTGGCCGCGATGATCGGACGGTCTGGAATCAGATCACGCAGGGCGTGATTGCTGAAGCCATTTGCCGCGAGCGTCTTGATCTCATCGGGCTTGGCGTAGATGCGGACCTGGCCGAAGTGCGGCGAGGCGGCGCTGACCGGATCGGAAGCCATGACGTGGTTGATCATGGTGTTGCCGCCTTCCGGAATGCGGTAGCTGAGGCTGACCGCGCCGTAGGCGTTGAAGGTCTCGCCCTTGACGTTGAAGTGGTGCGAGGTGATCTGGGCCAGGGCGCCGCCGAGGGAATGGCCGGTGACGGTGACCTCAGGTGGACGTTGTCCGAGATCCTGGCCTTCCTTCTTGGCGTAGGCGAGGGCACGCTGGGTCAATGCAATGGCGTCCGGGGCCTGCACATTGGTGCGGGCGACAACCATGCCACCGTCGGTGAGGACTGCATCACGAGCGATCTGCTCGGTGCCGCGATGTGCAACGACGATTTCATTGGTATCGACCCGTTGATAGATCGTTCCCTGATAGCCGTTCAGTCGATTGTCGACATGCTCGAGAATCCTGTACTTGTGCCCGTTGATCGGGACGATCTCATCCTGGCCAGGTGCACGACGACCGACCGCGTAATCCTTGTATGCATCTTCGGATAGCGCAGCATAGTCTTGGCTGTTGAAGCTCATTGGCGGACCTCATCGGCTTCAAGCGAAGCGGAGAACAGCGCATTCTGCAGTTCAGGGCGGAACTTGGTCGGGTCTTCCTGGCCGCTTGCGCCGTAGTCAGGAATTTCGTTCACGCGCGGATAGTCCGCACGAGGATAGTGGCGGGTCTCGGTCTCGCCTTTGACGAAGGGGGACGCCTCAATGAATGACAGGAAGCGTGTCTCACCCTCGGCACCAGTGGCCTTCAGCATCGCGCCGGCACCGCTGAATTCCCACTTGCAGACGCCACGGCCGTAGTAGTCCTCATCCAGCATCCGGTCGAGGTACACGGTGCCGCGGTACTCGCCGTCGGCGACCTTGCGCAGCTCCACCGGCTCCTGGCTGGTGATGCGTGCGGCGGTACCGGTGGCCGGTTCGATGTGCCCGCACTGGTCTTCGTTGGTCACGTCGTACTGCGCGACACCTTCGACCACCGCGAAGTCGCCGGGGGCGTCCTTAAGGCGCAGCACAAGCTCATAGGCCTTGCGTGGGCTGGGGTTGAGCTTGGCGAGGCCACGCCCACCCTGGGCGACATCGGCTTCAGCAGCGGCACGTTCCTGGTTCATGGCGGTCTCCGGATTGCAGGCGGTCAACAGAAGCAGAGCAAGGCACGGGATGAATTTACGGCGCAATGTCGGCCTCCAGTAATGAAAGGGGGGAAGAACGGTCGGTCATGGCGAGACGTTCCGTGCGGGTTGGGTCACGAGGGGCGCATCGGAGAACTCTTCTCGATGCGAGGGCAGCGAGCGACCGTCGTGGTGTCTGGACAGAGCCTGCCACGCATTGCCCAGCGCATTGCCGAGCCAATGGCGGAATCCGCCGTGGTAGTAGCGCTCATCCAGCAGGCTTGCCAGGTACAGGGTGCCGTAGTCCGTGCCCAGCAACCTCAGGCGAATCCCCGCTGGCAGGTAGCGGGCGTCATCCGCAGGAGGCGTGACGACCGGTGAGTCCTGCGCACCTGCATGCGCCACGCATGCCGCAGGAGCGACCAGGCAGAGGTAGAGCAGGGGGTAGAAGATCATTCGCAAAGTGCGTCCTGCAGGCAGTTGCAAAGGGATGGGCGTTCCATGCGTGCCTCCTTCCGTGGTGACAGTCGATGCCATTATGGGCCGGAGAAACGCTGTGATTCCATCGTTTCCACGGTCAGAGTGGCAGAAAATTGACGCCAGCCACGATGGGTATCCTAATCCGTGACCCATTTTGCGTATTAACATGCGGCTGACAAAAGTGAATCCGGTGTTCCGTCGCGGCTCAGGCCATCGATGGGACCCGGGTGTCCAGTAACTGCGAAGAGCTACCCATGAACATCCAGATCCGCACCGAAACCACGGCCGACCACGCCGCCATCCATGCACTCACCGAGGCCGCCTTCCGCCAAGCCCCGCACAGCAGCCACACCGAGCAGTTCATCGTCGATGCGCTGCGTTCGCGTGGGGAGCTGAGTATTTCGCTGGTCGCCGAAGCACAAGGCGAGGTGGTCGGCCACATTGCCCTGTCGCCGGTGACGGTCAGCGATGGCAGCACCGGCTGGTTCGGCCTGGGCCCGATTTCGGTGCTGCCCGCATGGCAGGGGCAGGGCATTGGCGCGGCCCTGATGCACGCGGCTCTGGAAGCCTTGCGTCAGCAGGGCGCGTACGGCTGCGTGTTGCTGGGTGAGCCGGCCTATTACGGGCGCTTCGGGTTCCGTGCCGAGCCGGGCCTGGTGCTGCCGGGCGTGCCGGCGGAGTACTTCCAGGCGCTTTGCCTGCAGCCTCCGCTGGCTCAGGGCGAGGTGCAGTACTCACCGGCCTTCGAGGCGACAGCCTGAGCCACGGCGGGCGCCCGTTCAGGGCGCGCGCCAGACGGTCGGTTCGGGTTGCGGCTTCGGAATGCGGTAGCCGCCGATATGCTCGAGAAGTTCATTGGTGCGGCGCTGCTCGACCAGTACCTCACGCAGCAGGTTGCGCACGGCGAAGATGGCGAACGGCACCAGGATCCAGACCAGGCTGATTCCCAGTGCAAACAGGGTCAACAGGGCTTTTGCACCATCCATGCACGGCATTCCTTGATCGAAAGCAGCCACGCTAGCACGCAGCTGCTGCCGACGGATGTCAGGCCTTGTGCCGAAGATGGATCAGCGGATACGGGCGGCCCTGCGAATCCAGCGGCGAACGACCGGTTTCGGCAAAGCCCATGCGCAGGTAGAAGCCCACGGCCTGCGCGTTCTGTGCGTTGACGTCGGTGCTCAGCTGCGGGTGCAGGGCCAGTGCATGCTGCAACAGCTGCCGACCGATACCGGTGCCGCGCACGTCCGGATCGATGAACAGCGCTTCCATGTGGGTGCCGTCGATCAGCATGAATCCCTGCGGCTGGTCCTGTGCATCGACGGCGACGGTCATCGGCGCCTGCGGCAGGAAAGCGGCCACTTCGGCATCGATGGCCTGGCGGTCTTCGGTACTGAGGAAGTCGTGGGTGGCGTCGACGGCGCGACGCCAGAGGTCGACGAGGGCGGCGCCATCGTCGGCGCGCGAGCAGCGCAGGGTGGTCATGGGTTCACCAAGGTGCTTCGGATGAGCGCGCATTATGAAGCCTTCCGGCTGCAGGTGCGGGCGCGGACTCATCCATCGTTGCGGTGGCGGATGAAGGGGCTGTGGGTCGTTGCCTCGGCGCGCAGCACCACGCCATCCTCGAAGTCCTCGCTGTCGTTGAAGGGCACAAGGGGCCACTGCCTCCACCGAGCAAGCCGTTCCAGGTAGTTGCGCGTAGCCATGGCGAGCGCCTCGTCGTGGGCCTGCATACGCTCCGCTGGAAGCCCGGAACGCACGCCATGCACCACATGCGGTTCCATCACCTCGAAGCCGACGTAGCGCAGGCTGTACATCAATGGCCACAGCAGCAACCGGGTGTCACCCTCGCGGCCATCAAGCGCGCACGCCCGTGCCGATGAGCCGGTAGTGACGCTCAGCAGCGCACGCTTGCCGCGCATCACGCCGTGTTCGTGGCGCTGCCGGCTGTTGTACATCGGTCCGTAAACCAGCACGCGGTCCAGCCAGCCCTTGAGGATGGCCGGTGCCGCGAACCACCACAGCGGGAACTGCAGGATCACCAGGTCCGCGGCCCGCAGCAGTTGCAGGTGACGTTGCACATCGGCGGGCAACTGGTCGTGTTCGGCGCTGTAGCGTTGTTCGCGCTGGGCATCGAAGCGCTCGGGCTGCAGGCGCCGTGGATGGTGCCAGGCGGCTTCCAGCGGATCGAAGCCTGCTGCATACAGGTCGACCATGTCCACCTGCAGATGGTCGTGCCGCAGCTGCTCGGCGGCCTGCATGGCCAGGTGGGCATTGAAGGAACGGGGTTCGGGATGGGCCAGCAGGATCAGGGCGCGCATGAGGGAGGGCGTATTGGAATGTGCGACCATCCTCGCGATGCTGGCATGCCCCGGCAATTACGCACCTTGAGGTAACCATGGCTCATCCTGGCGATGTCTATGCCGCCGACTGCTCGGCGCGCGATGCGCTGGCACTGATCTCCGGCAAGTGGGTGATGCTGCTGCTGCCGGCGTTGGCCGAAGGCCCGCAACGCAATGGTGCGCTGCTGCGGAAGATCGAAGGCATCTCGCAGAAGGTGCTGACCCAGACCCTGCGGCAGCTGGAGCGCAACGGCCTGATCGAGCGCTGCGATCTGGGCAGCAAGCCACTGCACGTGGAGTACCGGTTGACCACGATCGCACGCACTCTGGTCGACACGCTTGCGGCCCTGGACCGTTGGGCCGAGCATAATTTTCCGGCCCTGGACGCGGCCCGCGAGCGCTTCGACGCGCGTTAGCGGCGCCTGCACGGCTGCGGGCGTACAATGCGGCCCCGGCGGCCATCCTGGCCCTGCAGAAACGCGAGAACCGCCATGACCGACGCCCTGGGTGTGCCGGTGCACGACACCGACGAACACTGGATGCGCCACGCGCTGGCGCTGGCCGAGCGCGCACAACGCGAGTTCGACGAGATCCCGGTGGGTGCGGTGCTGGTCAGTGCCGACGGCCAGCTGCTGGGTGAGGGCTGGAACCTCAACATTGCTTCGCACGACCCCAGTGCGCATGCCGAAATCGTGGCCATGCGTTCAGGTGGAAAACTGCTCGCCAACCATCGCCTGCTCGGCAGCACCCTGTATGTGACCCTGGAGCCGTGCGCAATGTGCGCGATGGCGATCGTGCACGCGCGCGTTGCACGACTGGTCTACGGGGCCAGCGATCCCAAGACCGGGGCCTGCGGCAGTGTGTTCGACCTGCTCGGCGATGGTCGCCACAACCACCGGGTGGAGATCCACGGTGGGGTGCTGGCCAAGGAAGCGAGCATGCGCCTGACCAACTATTTCCGCGCTAAGCGCGGCAAGCCTCCGCTGCTGCTGGAAGACCACGCCGGCGAGGGCTGAGGGGCTAAAGGGTATGATGGGCGCCTCTTTCCATCACCGGTAGGCCGCGCGCCTGCCCAGCAACGAGGCGACACATGGCGGACAACGGCGCGGCCAACGAACGACTGATCTGGATCGACCTGGAAATGACCGGGTTGGATACCGACAACGATTCGATCATCGAGATCGCCACCGTGGTCACCGACGCCCAGCTTAACGTGCTGGCTGAAGGTCCAGAATTCGCCATCCACCATCCGCTGGAAACGCTGGAAGCGATGGACGAGTGGAACCGCAACCAGCACCGCCGCTCGGGCCTGTGGCAGCGTGTGGTGGACAGCACGGTGACCCTTGCCCAGGCTGAGGCGCAGACGGTGAATTTCCTGGCGCAGTGGATTCCGGCCGGCCTGTCGCCGATGTGCGGCAACTCGATCTGCCAGGATCGCCGCTTCCTGCACCGCCAGATGCCGCGCCTGGAGAAGTACTTCCACTACCGCAACCTGGACGTGTCCACGGTGAAGGAACTGGCCAAGCGCTGGGCGCCGACCGTGGCCGCCGGCGTCGGCAAGAACAGCAACCACACCGCGCTGAGCGATGTGCACGATTCGATTGCCGAGCTGCGTCACTATCGCCAGTTCATGGGCGCGCTGTCGGGGTTGCCCACGGCCTGAACAACGACGCCGGGCATGGCCCGGCGCTACCGGATGACTCGCGAACTGGTAGTGCCGGCCGCTGGCCGGCAATTCAGCGGCCTTCGTGGCGTGTATCAGGTTGCCGGCCAGCGGCCGGCACTACCCTCCGTTCAACTCCCTGGCGCTAAGATCGGCGCCATGAACGAGCCCATCCTGCTCCCCCGCGACATTGCTCACGACGCCCGCGACTGGTCTGACCTGCAGCGGGCGGTGACCCTGCTGGAAGCGCCGACCCTGACCGCGCGCATGGCCAATCTGGTCGGTACGCCGCTGGAGTTCGCGGTGAAGGCGCTGCCCAGCTCGGTCTCCAACCGCATCCACGGCGCGGTGCAGGCGGCGCTGACCAAGTCGGCGCAGGCCGCGCTGTGGAGCATGGACAACACCCCCGGCAAGGGCGCATCCACCCGTTGGCACAAGCTGGCCGCAGCGACCTCCGGTGCGGTTGGCGGCGCTTTTGGTTTTGCTGCGCTGTTCATCGAGTTGCCGGTGTCGACCACCATCATGATGCGCGCCGTGGCCGACGTGGCTCGCAGCGAAGGCTTCGACCTGTCCGAGTTCAGTACCCGCCAGGCCTGCCTGGAGGTGTTCGCGCTGGGTGGCAACTCGCCGCGCGATGACGCCAGCGAGACGGGCTATTACCTGGCCCGGGGCTTCACCACCGATGTGATGCGCCATCTGTCGGCTGAGCTGGCCGGGCGCGTGGTGACCGGCCGTGACCTCACCCTGGGCGTGGCACCGAAGGAAGCCGGCAAGCTGCTGGCGAAGATGGTGGAGAAGGTGGCCGCGCGCTTCGGCGTGGTGGTCACCGAGAAATTCGCCGCACAGGCGGTGCCAATCGTGGGTGCCGCTGCCGGTGCGACGCTCAACACGATGTTCACCGATTACTACCAGGACATGGCGCGCGGCCACTTCATCGTGCGCCGGCTGGAGCGCAAGTACGGCGAAGACGTAGTGCGCACCTGCTATGACCGTGTGGCGCATGGCGGGGCGTTGATCGAGCCCACGTTGTAACCCGCTTCGGGGTCAGAGCCCTTTGCGTTGCAAAGGGATCCGACCCCGACCTCGCACAGGGTCAGAGCCCTTCCGCAGGAAGGGCTCTGACCCTTGCCTGCCAGGCACAACTGTTTTGCCACGATCCGCCTGTTGCGCTGCGGCATCCATCCCCATCCTTGCGGTCAGTCCCCCCGCAAGAGATCGCCGCCATGTTGTTCACTCCCCACCGTCTGGGCCTGTTGGCCCTGCCCAACCGTATCGTGATGCCGCCGATGACCCGCTCGCGTGCCGCCGACGGCAACGTTGCCACTGCGGAAATGGCCGCCTACTACGCGCAGCGCGCCGGTGCCGGCCTGATCGTCAGCGAAGGTACCCAGATCAGCCCGCAGGGCCAGGGCTATGCCTGGACGCCGGGCATCCACAGCGCCGAACAGGTGCAGGGCTGGCGACAGGTGACAGATGCCGTGCACGCTGCAGGCGGTCGCATCTACGCCCAGTTGTGGCACGTAGGCAGGGTCTCGCACGTGGCGCTGCAGCCCGGCGGTGCAGCACCGGTGTCGTCGTCGGCGCTGCTGGCCGAAGGCGTGAAGGTGTTTGTCGACCCCACCGGCGCGGGTCCCGAAGCCGGGGTGGGTGAGATGATCCAGCACTCGATGCCGCGCGCGCTGGCCGAGGCCGAGATTCCCGGCATCATCGCCGACTACGCACAGGCCACCCGCAATGCGCTGGCGGCCGGTTTCGATGGCGTTGAGCTGCACGGGGCCAATGGTTATCTAATCAACCAGTTCATCGATTCGCAGGCCAACCAGCGCACCGACGGCTACGGTGGCGCGTTGCAGAACCGGCTGCGCTTCCTGCGTGAAGTAGTGGAGGCGGTGGTGGCGGTGGCCGGTGGTGAGCGCGTTGGCGTGCGCCTGGCGCCGCTGACGACGTTGCAGGGCGCGGTGGACGACACGCCGCAGGCCACCTATCTCGCTGCGGCACACCTGCTGGGCGGGCTGGGCGTGGGCTACCTGCACATCGCCGAGGCCGACTGGGACGACGCACCGCTGATGCCGGTAGCGTTCAAGCAGGCACTGCGCATGGTCTACCCGGGCACCCTGATCTACGCCGGCAAGTACACCGCCGAACGCGCCGAGCAGGCACTGGCCGAAGGCTGGGCCGACCTGATCGGCTTCGGCCGCCCGTTCATTGCCAACCCGGATCTGCCGGAGCGCCTGCGTCTGGGTGCGGAGCTGAATCCGCCGGATCGCGCGACGTTCTTTGGCGGTGGCGCGGTCGGGTTTACCGATTACCCGGTGCTGGAAGAAAGCGTTGCCGCCTGATCCCGGAGGTTGCCGGCCAGCGGCCGGCACTACCAGGGTGCGCGGGGCAGGGTAGTGCCGGCCGCTGGCCGGCATTTCTGTTTGGGATCAGGGCTTGTCGCGCACCAGCGCGTCGGCCTCGACCACGCCGCCATCCTTGCCATGCAGGTACAGGTGCATGTCCTGCTGCGGATACGGAATGTTGATCCCGGCCCTGTCGAAGCCCAGCTTGAGCTGCTCCAGCAGCGTGACCTTGGTGCCGAACCAGTCGGCGGACTTCACGTAGCAGCGGATGCCGAGGTTGATCGCGTGCGCACCCAGCTCATACACCACCACATCCGGTGCCGGTGTCTGTAGCACGCGCGGGTCGGCCTTCATCAGCGCCAGCGCGGTGTCGCGCGCCAGCTGGATGTTGTCTTCGTAGCCGATGCCCACCACCAGTTCGACACGGCGGGTCGGTTCGGCGGTCAGGTTGATGATCGGCGCAGCGGTGATCAACGTGTTTGGAATGGTGGTGTGCTGGTTGTCGGCACCGGTGATGACGGTCTGGAAGATGCGTACCTCGCGCACCGTGCCGGTCTGCCCAGCCACCGTCACCACATCACCGACGCGGAACGGCCGCAGCGTCACCAGCATCACGCCCGAGGCGATGTTGGACAGCGAATCCTTCAGCGCCAGGCCCACCGCCAGGCCGGCGGTGCCGAGCACGGCCAGCAGCGGGGTGATCTGCACGCCCAGCGTGCCAATGGCCAATACCACCACGATCACCAGCGACGTGGCATAGACCACGTTGCGCAGGAAGCTTCCCAGCATCGGGTCCACGCCCATGCGCGCGGTGGCGCGCGGCATCGCATTGGACAGGCGTCGTGCCACCCACATGCCGACCAGCAGCACAACAATGGCGGCCAGCAACGGCACGCCGTAGGTTTCCAGCAGGCGCTCCCAATCGAGTGAGTGGAACCAGGGCGTTGCGGCGGGGGCGGGTGGGGCAGTAGCGAGCATGC
Source organism: Stenotrophomonas sp. 1L-E-5-B-C3 (assembly GCF_057292075.1). Lineage (NCBI taxonomy): Bacteria > Pseudomonadati > Pseudomonadota > Gammaproteobacteria > Lysobacterales > Lysobacteraceae > Stenotrophomonas > Stenotrophomonas sp. 1L-E-5-B-C3. The sequence continues at coordinate 286,372 of NZ_JBXAWS010000001.1, read as the reverse complement.
GGGCTCCTTTGCGGCGGGGGAGGTGGCGCGCGCAGACGCCAGAAACAACAAGCCCCGCAGAGGCGGGGCTTGCATGCAGCTGAAGTATGGGCTGGCGCCGATGAAAGCGACGTCAGCCCTCAGCAATCACGGTCTCAGCCCTTGGCCTTCAGCTTGGCCAGGCGCAGCCAGGTATCGACCACGGTATCCGGGTTCAACGACACCGACTCGATGCCTTCCTGCATCAGCCATTCGGCCAGATCCGGGTGATCGGACGGGCCCTGGCCGCAGATGCCAACGTACTTGCCCTTGGCACGTGCTGCCTTGATCGCCATCGACAGCAGCTTCTTCACCGCCGGGTTACGTTCGTCGAACAGGTGCGCGACGATCGACGAGTCGCGGTCCAGGCCCAGGCTCAGCTGGGTCAGGTCGTTGGAACCGATCGAGAAGCCGTCGAAGATCTCCAGGAACTCATCGGCGAGCAGTGCGTTGGACGGCACTTCGCACATCATGATGATCTTCAGGCCGTTCTCGCCCTGCTTCAGGCCGTTCTGTTCCAGCACCTCGATGACCTTGCGGCCTTCTTCCAGGGTGCGCACGAACGGAATCATGACCCACAGGTTGTCCAGGCCCATTTCGTTGCGCACGCGCAGCACGGCCTTGCACTCCAGCGCGAAGGCGGCCGAGAAGCTCGGGTCGACGTAACGGCTGGCGCCGCGGAAGCCGATCATCGGGTTCTCTTCGTGCGGCTCGTAGTTGCTGCCGCCGATCAGGTTGGCGTACTCGTTGGACTTGAAGTCCGACAGGCGCACGATCACGGCGTTCGGTGCGACCGAGGCGGTGAGGGTGGCGATGCCTTCGGCCAGGCGGTCCACGTAGAAGCCGACCGGATCGGAATAGCCGGCGATCTTCTCGTCGATCTTCTTCTTCGTCGCCGCATCCTGACGGTCGTATTCCAGCAGGGCGTTCGGGTGGATGCCGATGTGGCTGGCGATGATCATTTCCAGGCGGGCCAGGCCGATGCCGGCGTTCGGCAGCTGGCCGAAGTCGAAGGCACGTTCCGGGTTGGCCACGTTCATCATGATCTTCAACGGTGCCGGCGGCATGTTGCCCAGATCGGTGGTGGTGCGCTCGAAGCCCAGCTTGCCTTCGTAGATGAAACCGGTATCGCCTTCAGCGCAGCTGACGGTGACCAGCTGGCCATCTTCGATGACCTTGGTGGCGTTGCCCGAACCGACCACGGCCGGCACGCCCAGCTCGCGCGCGATGATCGCGGCGTGGCAGGTACGGCCACCGCGATTGGTGACGATGGCCGATGCACGCTTCATCACCGGCTCCCAATCGGGGTCGGTCATGTCGGCGATCAGCACGTCGCCCGGCTGCACGCGGTTCATGTCTTCCAGCGTCTTCACCACGCGGGCCACGCCGGCGCCGATCTTGGCACCCACGGCACGGCCCTCGGCCAGCACGTTGCCGCCCTTTTCGGTCAGCGCGAAGCGCTCGATCTGGGTGGCATGGCTGCGCGACTTCACCGTTTCCGGGCGCGCCTGGACGATAAACAGCTTGCCGCTGACACCGTCCTTGGCCCACTCGATGTCCATCGGGCGGCCGTAGTGCTTTTCGATGACCAGCGCCTGCTTGGACAGTTCCTGCACGTCCTCGTCGCTGATCGAGAAGGTGGTGCGCAGTTCGGCCGGGGTGTCCTCGATCCTGACGCGCTCACCGGGGACATCCGAATACACCATGCGGATCGCCTTGCTGCCGAGCGAGCGGCGCAGGATCGCCGGCTTGCCGGCCTGCAGGGTGGGCTTGTAGACGTAGTACTCGTCCGGGTTGACCGCGCCCTGCACGACCATTTCGCCGAGGCCGAACGAGGAGGTGACGAACACCACGTCGCGGAAGCCGGACTCGGTGTCCAGGGTGAACAGCACGCCGGAGGAACCGACGCCGGAACGCACCATCAGCTGCACGCCGGCGGACAGGAACACGTCTTCATGCTTGAAGCCGTGGTGCACGCGGTAGGCGATGGCACGGTCGTTGTACAGCGAGGCGAACACTTCCTTGACCTTGTGCACGACGTCGTCGGCACCGGTGACGTTGAGGAAGGTTTCCTGCTGGCCGGCGAAGGAGGCATCGGGCAGATCCTCGGCGGTGGCCGACGAACGCACGGCCACGGCCACGTCGCCGCCGCCGTTGTCGGCGCTCAGCTTGGCGTAGGCGGTACGGATGTCCTGGTCCAGCTGCGGCTGCAGCGGCGCGTCGATCACCCAGCTGCGGATCTCCTTGCCGGCGGCGGTCAGCGCGTTGACGTCTTCGACGTCCAGCGTGGCCAGCTTGTCGAAGATGCGCTTGGACAGGTCGTTGTGCGCGATGAAGTCCTTGAAGGCTTCAGACGTGGTCGCATAACCTCCAGGAACGGAGACGCCCAGACCGGCCAGATTGCCGATCATCTCGCCCAGCGAGGAATTCTTGCCGCCTACGCGGGCCAGGTCGGCCAGACGCAGTTCGTGCAACCACAGGATGTTCTCGTTCAAGCGCGATGCTCCGTTTGGCCATCGCCCGAGGCGGGCTGAGTGGCCGCGTCCGTAGGAAGAAGCCGATATGATGCCGGGCAGACCGCTGTCGGCACAAGCTTGTGTTGGCGGCCCTTTTAGGCTTCGTAGGGGGTAAAAGCGCGCATGTCGACCATCCGTCCGGTGTTCTACGTTTCCGATGGAACCGGTATCACCGCTGAAACCATTGGGCATAGCCTGCTGACCCAGTTCTCCGGGTTCAGCTTCATTACCGACCGGATGTCGTTTGTAGACGACCCCGAAAAAGCCCGGGAAGCCTGTTCCCGGATCCAGGCGGCGGGGGAGCGTTACCAGGTCAGGCCGATCGTGGTGAACTCCTGCGTGGACCAGAGCCTGAGCCTGATCCTGGCCGAGAGCGGGGCCCTGATGCTCGATGTGTTCGCGCCGTTCATCGAGCCGCTGGAGCGTGAACTGTCCAGCTCGCGGGTGAACCGGGTGGGGCAGGCCCATGGCATGGTCGACTTCGACACCTACCACCGCCGCATCAACGCGATGAACTTCGCGCTGACCCATGACGACGGCATCGCGGTGAATTACGACGACGCCGACGTGATCCTGGTGGCGGTGTCGCGGGCCGGCAAGACGCCCACCTGCATCTACCTGGCCCTGCATTACGGGGTGCGTGCGGCCAATTACCCGCTGACCGACGAGGATCTGGAAAGCGACCGCCTGCCGCCGCGCCTGCGCAACTACCGGCGCAAGCTGTTCGGCCTGACCATCGACCCGGACCGCCTGCAGCAGATCCGCCAGGAGCGCCGCCCGAATTCGCGCTATGCCAACCTGGATACCTGCAAGCGCGAGGTGGCCGCGGCCGAGGTGATGTTCCAGATGGAGCGCATCCCGACCCTGAGCACCACCCATACCTCGATCGAGGAGATCTCCAGCAAGGTGCTGGCCACGCTGGGGTTGCAGCGCGAGCTGTATTGATCCGCGCGCCACGACCAACGGTCGTGGCCTACCTGCGTGGTCGGGGCCTACCTCCGTGGCGGGCATCGCCCCTCCTCCGCGGTGGGTATCGACCGTTGGTCGATACCGAGCCCCTTTGGTCGGGGCGATCCCGCCCCCACGTTGAAGCACCAACGTGTAGGATCGACCCATGGCCCGAGCCTTGCCCCGCACCGAACGCATTCCCCGCCTGAGCCGGCTCAGCTGGCTCATGGGCCTGTACGCGGAAAACTACCGGCACCTGGTGCGCCTGTTCGAACCGGCCGGGCTGGTGGCGGGCAGCTACATTTCCTCGATCGGCGACGGCCTGGATGTTCGCCTGGACGTGATCGAGTGCCACCGCTACACGGTGGAGCTGCGCCTGACCTACGACCTGGCCGATCCGGTCACCGGCGAGCCGGATCCCTCGGCCTATGTACGCCTGTACCGTGATGCGCGCCAGGCCGAGACCACCCACTGCTATGTCGGCCGCCGCTGGCAGGACACGATGGGCCTGTACCCGCCGCCGGCAGAGCTGATCAGCCACCGCATGCGGATGAACACCTTCCTCGGCAAGTGGCTGGAATACCTGGCCGAACGTGGCCACGGCGTCGCCACCCTGCGCCGCGATCCCGACGGCGCCAGCACGCCCGCCGAGCGCCGCCTGTCGCTGGTGCGCTGATCGGCCATAATCCACGGCTGACCTGCCGCTGGATGCTGCCATGCCGTATACCCCGATCGTCGCCACCCTGGGCTACGTGCTGTCGCCGGATCGTCGCCAGGTGCTGATGATCCATCGCAATACCCGTCCCGGTGACCACCACCTGGGCAAGTACAACGGCCTGGGCGGCAAAATCGAACCGACCGAAGACGTGGCCGCTGGCATGCGCCGCGAGATCGCCGAGGAAGCCGGGATCGACTGCATGGACATGCGCCTGCGCGGCACCATCAGCTGGCCGGGTTTCGGCAAGCATGGCGAGGACTGGCTGGGCTTCGTGTTCGTCATCGACAGCTTCGAAGGCACCCCGCACGGCGGCAACCACGAGGGCACCCTGGAATGGGTGGATGTGGACAAGCTCGACCAGCTGCCGATGTGGGAGGGTGACCGCAACTTCCTGCCGCTGGTGTTCGACGCCGACCCGCGCCCGTTCCACGGCGTGATGCCGTACAAGGACGGCCGCATGGTGAGCTGGGCGTACAGCCGGCTGTGAGGCGGCTCGCCGGGCATGGCCCGGCGGGCATTACCGCCGTTGCGCCAGCAGCAGGTGGAAGTGCTTCTCGCGAACCTGCCCGTCATTGCCGGTCGCGGATTCCCGGTGGCTGCGCCAGGCCGAAACGCTGAAGCCGGAAACGCGCAGTGCCAGTTCCACCGCGTCCAGCTCATGCAGCTGGAAGTCGCTGGCAAATGGCAGGCTACGCATGAAGGCCGCGTCACCGAAGGCCAGGCACAGCCGGCCACCCCGGCGCAGCACCCGCGCCAACTCGTCGAGCACCGGCGCCAGGTGCGGCCAGAAGTACAGGGTATTGACCGCCAGCGCGGCGTCCATCGAGGCGTCGGCGACCGGCAGGGCATGGGCGTCGCTATGGCGCATCGCGGCACGCTCAGCCAGTCCGGCACTGGCCAGCCGCTGGTTGCCGGCCTCGACCATGGCCGTGGACAGCTCGATGCCCAGATAGTGGCTGCCGGAGGCCTGCAGCAGCTGCGGCGCGAATGCGGCGTTGCCCGGGCCGATCTCCAGGATCCGTTCACCAGCGGAGGCGGCCAGCAGCCCGATCGCGGCCTGGTTGAGTGCGCCGTTGCTGCGGTTCATCGCGTCGGCCACCTCCAGCGCAGCCTCGCCATGGGGCTGCCGCAGCTGTGCGGCCAGGGTAGGAGCATCCAGCATCATCATCGTCCGTTGCAGAGTTTCGGACGTGGCGGCGGCGGGTCCGCCGGTGACCATAGCGCCGACCCTGCGGCTTGGGAAGTAGGGAAACCCCGCTTCGGGGTGATGAGGAAATGTCCAGCGTCGCAGTCGGTGAGATCTGGTTGTCCACAGGGGGTGTGGATTACGCGTGGGCAACTTTGTGGATAAGCGCCGACAGGCGCCACCCCCCTAGGCTGTCAAGATGGGTGGCGAAAAATTCACCGCCGGTGAGGGCAGGTGAGGGAGCGGTGAAGGATGGCCGCTGCCGCCGCTGTCGCCAGCAGCGGTGCTCGCGGTAACCTGTGGCCCTTGATGCTCCGTGAGACTCCATGAAACGTCACTTCTCGATGCTGCGCGAATTCCAGCTGGCCGACTGGTTCACCCTGGCCAATGCTTTCTGCGGCACCGGTGCGGTCTTCGCCGCGATGCGCTTCCTGCAGGACGGCGAGCGCGGCTATCTGCTGTTCGGCATGGCGCTGATCCCGCTGGCCTTCATCTTCGATGCCCTCGACGGGCACATCGCGCGCTGGCGCAAGTCCAGCTCCACCCTGGGACGTGAGCTGGACTCGCTGTCCGATGTGATCTCCTTCGGTGTGGCGCCGGCGGCGCTGGCCTATGCCTGCGGTATGCAGGGCGGCTGGGACTGGCTGGTGCTGAGCTACTTCGTCTGCTGCGGTGTCAGCCGCCTGGCCCGCTACAACGTCACCGCCGAGGCACTGGCCGGCGACGAAGGCAAGGTCAAGTATTTCGAGGGCACGCCGATCCCGACCAGCCTGCTGCTGGTGATCGTGCTGGCCATCGCCGCCGGCACCGGCGCCATCGGCCAGGACATCTGGTTCGGCCAGTGGCAGATCGGGCCGTGGCAGCTGCACCCGATGGTGCTGCTGTTCGCCCTGTCCGGGTCGCTGATGATCAGCAAGACCCTGCGCATCCCCAAGCCATGAGCCAGCCCTGCGGAGGCCTGCGATGACCAGCTCGGCCCACGACCCCGGCAGCAGTGATTTCGAGACCCTGGCCCGGCAGTACTTCGGCGCCTGGGGCGACGCCCTGCGTCATGCGTCCACCCCGGGTGCACCGGCCGGTGACGACCCCGGCAGCTGGCGGCGCCTGTTCGACTGGTGGGGCCAGCTGTTGCCAGAGCAGGGACAGGGCGCGCCGGAAGATGCCGTGCGCCGGTTCCGCGAACAGGCCGGCAGCTGGTACGGCACCATGCAGGAAGTGGCTGCGCGCTTCGCCGGCCGCGATGCCAGCAGCGCCGACGTGGCCCAGGCCTGGCGCGAGGCGGTGCAGGGGCAGGGCGATGGCATGCTGCAGTGGATGCTGCAGGGCGCCCGGGGCAGTACCCACGCAGGTGCCGCGGTGCCCGAATTTGCGGCGTGGCTGCAGCAGTTCCAGTTGCAGGCCGGCCCGTGGCTGCAGAGCCCGGCGTTCGGCCCCGGCCGCGAGCACCAGGCGCGCTGGCAGTCCCTGCTGCGTGCGCAGGAGGAATACCAGCAGCATTCACGCGCCTACGTCGATCAGATCAAGCAGGCACTGGACGAGGCCTTTGCGCTGTTCGAGCAGCGCCTGGCCGAGCACGAGCAGCCGGGCAGCCAGCTGACCAGCGCCCGCGCGATGTTCGACCTGTGGATCGAAGTGGCCGAGGAGGCCTACGCCAAGGTCGCCATGTCCGAACCGTTCCAGCAGGTGTACGCCTCGCTGGGCAACGCACAGATGCGCCTGCGCGCCGGCCTGCAGCGCGAGGTGGAACAGATGAGTGAACGTATCGGCCTGCCGACCCGGAGCGAGATGGACGCCGCACACCGCCGCATCGCCGAGCTGGAGCGCAGCCTGCGCCGCCTGCAGGCACAGGTGGCGGTGCTGGCCGGTACCGCCGAGGTGGATCCGGTGGCGCAACCGGCGCCGGCGAAGGTGAAGCCGGCCGCGCGCAAGGCCGCGAAGAAGGTGGCGCCCGCAAAGAAGGCGTCTGCGAAAAAGTCGTCCGCGAAGAAGGCTGCACCAAAGGCAGCGCCCCGTACTTCCACGCGGGCGCGTGACCGATGAAAGGACCGCTGGGCTTCAACGCCGATGACCTGATGCAGGAAACCCTGGCCATGCAGCGCAAGCTGATGGAAGGGCTGAAGCTGCTGCCGCAGGTCGAAGATGTTGATTACGGCGTGACCGCCCGCGAGGAGGTCTGGCGCGATGGCAAGGTGGTGCTGTACCGCTTCGTCGGTGAGCAGGCGCCGACCCGGCGCACGCCGCTGCTGATCGTCTACGCGTTGGTCAATCGGCCGTACATGGTTGACCTGCAGGCCGACCGTTCGCTGGTGCAGAAGCTGCTGGCGCTGGGCCAGGACGTGTACGTCCTGGACTGGGGCTACCCGGACCGTTCCGGACGCTTCCAGACCCTGGAGGACTACCTGCTGCGCTACATCGATGGCGCGGTGGATGCGCTGCGCGCGCGCAGCGGTGGTCCGGTGGACATGCTGGGCATCTGCCAGGGAGGCGTGTTCGCACTCTGCTACGCCGCGCTGCGCCGGCAGAAGCTGGGCAAGCTGATCACCATGGTCACCCCGGTCGATTTCCACACCGCCGACAACATGCTCTCGCACTGGGCGCGGCAGGTGGATGTGGACCTGCTGGTCGACACGCTGGGCAACATCCCGGCCGAGCTGATGAATGCCAGTTACCTGATGCTCAAGCCGTTCCGTCTGAACGTGCAGAAGTACGTCGGCCTGCTCGACATCCTTGATGACAAGGCGGCGCTGGAGGATTTCCTGCGCATGGAGAAGTGGATCTTCGATTCACCGGACCTGGCGGGCGAGGCGTTCCGCGACTTCATCAAGCAGTTCTACCAGGGCAACGGGCTGATGTACGGCACGGTGCGGATCGGCGAAGAGGCGGTGGATCTGTCGAAGGTGACCCTGCCGGTACTGAACATCTACGCCGAGCAGGACCATCTGGTGCCGCCGGACGCCTCGCGCGCGATGCGTGGCCGACTGGGCACCGAGGATTACACCGAGTCCAGTTTCCGCGGCGGGCACATCGGTATCTATGTTTCCGGGCGTGCACAACGCGAAGTGCCGGCGACGATCGATGGCTGGTTGAAAGCGCGCGACGCGTAAAGCCGGTTTCTTTTTTTTTTGTAGAGTCGAGCCATGCTCGACTGCATGGAGGGTGATGATGTCGCAAAGGATTTCGATGCTGCTTGCTACGCTGCTGCTGGCTGCACCTGTTGCCCACGCTGCCCCCAGCCCGCAGGCGCAACGGGAGATCGCGCAGCTGATTTCCAGCCTGGACGGCTCCCAATGCCGTTTCCAGCGCAATGGCAGTTGGCACGACGGCAGCGATGCGCGGTCGCACCTGCAGCGCAAGTACGATTACCTGCTGAAAAAGAACATGGTGGACAGCGCCGAGCAGTTCATCGAGCGCGCCGCCAGCCAGAGCAGCATGAGCGGCAAGCCCTACCGTATCCAGTGTCCGGGGCAGCCTGAACAGACCGCGGCAGCCTGGTTCGGCGCACGCCTGCAGGCCCTGCGCCACCGCACGCCGTAGACATAGGGGCGGTGTAAAGTCGAGCCACGCACGACTGCTTTTCCCGTAGCCCAGGAGAACCGCCATGAACACCACGCCGCGCACGCTGTCGCGTTCATTGAACGACCGCATGATTGCCGGCGTGATGGGCGGCATCGCCCACCGCTTCGGCTGGAACCCCACGCTGGTGCGGATCGTGTTCGTGCTGGTCTCGATCGGCTCGGCGGCCTTCCCCGGCATCCTGGTCTACCTGATCCTGTGGCTGCTGATTCCCAACGAGGCCGATTGAAGACTCCCGTGACGCCCTGGCCGATCTGGCTGCGCGCGCTGCAGGTGCTGGGCGCGGTGTGGACGTCCCCCAATTCCCTGCTCGGCGTGATCGGCGGCCTGGCCGGCATGCTTGGCGGGGCGACGCTGCGTTGGAGCAGCCGTGACTGTGCGCTGGTGTTCGATCGCTGGCCGTGGGGACCAGGCGGCGCGATCACCCTGGGCAACGTGATCCTGCATACCGGCCATGACCTGGGCATCTCCTGCCGCACCTATGCACATCAGGCCGGATGGGGCGTGGAGCCGCTGATCCGGCTGGATGACCACGAACGCGCGCACGTCTACCAGTACATGGTGCTGGGGCCGCTGTACCTGCCGGTGTACCTGCTGTGCGGCGGGGTGAGTGCGCGTAACCCGTTCGAGCGTGCGGCCGATCATTTCGCCCGGTTCGGGCGTGGCTGGTGGCCGTAGTTTCCAGCCAACGGCGCAGCCCCTCGTGGCTTGGTCGCGGAATATGTTTCATGTGATTGGGCCGGGCGGGGTGGGTTCGCGGGACACGCCGTAAACCCGTCCCTGGGGGCTCGATGGCGCCTTGCTCGTGTGCGCTGTCCTGCGCACACGGCAAGACCGGGGTTGGGCGTCCTGCCCAACCCGCCCGAGGCATGCCTCGGGCCCATGGCGCCAACGGTCCCGCGAACCCACCCCGCCCGACCCCTGACAGTTTCCGTGCGCGTCCAGCCACGGAGAAGAAAAAGAAGAGCAGAAGCGGGTCGCGCGCTGCGCTTGCTCGCGAGCCGAGCCTGCGGTCGGCTTCGCGGACTGGCCTGAAAGCAGCCGAGCGTGGGCTCGGCTCTACAAAAAGCGGCCAGCCAGGCTGCTTTTGCTTTTGATCTTCTTTTTTCTTCTCCGTGTGTGGCAGACGCAGCAGAAATCTGTCAGCGGCCGGGTGGGTGGGGCTGGCGGGGTATCCGCGGCATGGATGCCGCGGCCAAGCCCCCAGGGACGGGTTCACGGCGTCCCCGCCAGCCTCGCCCACCCGGCCAGCCCACAGGAAACCGGCTTTCCGCGATCATCCCAAACCACCCACGAGGGGCTGCGCCGTTTGCTGGAAACCCCCGATTCGTTAGCCGAAAGTTAAAGATCCGTAAGCATTCTGCTGCGATCCCGCAGTCATCTGCATGCAACCGATCGTCATTAGCCTTCGTGACGTTCCAGTCAGGTTCGACGCGGTAAGCTCTCCCTCGATGAGCTCGCAGCATCGCTCATCGAGTGCAGTACGCAGTAGCAATTTGGAGGAATACATCACATGGCAATCGTTCTTTATGTCGGTGGTAGCAAGGATGGCGAGAAGGGCGTGGTGCCCTACGGCTTCAGCAAATCCCGCGCCGACACCGCGCTGGGGCCGGAGTTCTACACGGAGCGGTTCATGGAACTGCAGGGGGTCGGCAAGGTCCGCCTGATGGCCCTGGAAGGCATGCGTGACGAGATCGTCATGCAGCGCGCCGCCCGCCACTACCGCTGACCTCCGCAACACGCGGCAGGGCGCGCCCACCATCGCGCGCCCGCGCCGGCATCCCAGCCCAGGGCCAGTCCGAGCCCTCTTTTCGCCAGGATGCCGGCGTCCACTCCGGCCTCACCGCTGAACCTCGCCCCCTGTCAATGCCTTGTCCGGCTCCGTCGTGGATTGCCAGAATGGGGTCTTCCCGTAACGCGGCACAGACCTGAAGCAATGCACGACGCCAAGAACGCCCAGAGCGCGCTCGCCCAGCAGATCGCCCAGACCATCGCCGACGAGATCGGTGCCCAGTCCGCCCAGGTACGTGCCGCCGTCGGCCTGCTCGACGAGGGCGCCAGCGTTCCGTTCATCGCGCGCTACCGCAAGGAAGTGACCGGGGGCCTGGACGACACCCAGCTGCGCAACCTGGAAGTGCGCCTGACTTACCTGCGCGAACTGGAAGACCGGCGCGCGGCGGTGCTGGCCAGCATCGGCGAGCAGGGCAAGCTCAGCGACGAACTGCGCAACGACATCCTGGCCGCCGACACCAAGAGCCGGCTGGAAGACCTGTACCTGCCGTACAAGCCCAAGCGCCGTACCCGCGCCCAGATCGCCCGCGAGGCCGGTCTGGAACCGCTGGCTGATGGCCTGCTGGCCGACCCGACGCAGGACCCTCAGGTCTTCGCGGCTTCCTTCGTCGACACCGACAAGGGCGTGGCCGACACCAAGGCCGCGCTGGAAGGTGCACGCGCGATCCTGATGGAGCGCTGGGGCGAAGATGCCGCGCTGGTCGGTGAGCTGCGCACCTGGCTGGGCGAGACCGGCGTGATCCGTGCCCGCGTGGCCGAGGGCAAGGAAACCGAAGGCGCCAAGTACCGCGACTATTTCGAACACGCCGAGGCGCTGGCGAAGATTCCCTCGCACCGCTTGCTGGCGCTGTTCCGTGCGCGCCGCGAGGAGATCCTGTTCCTGGAGCTGGACCCGGGCAACGAGGCCGAGGCCGGCCACCAGTACGCCGAAGGACGCGTGGCGCGCAAGGCCGGCATCGCCGATCAGGGCCGCGCCGCCGACCGCTGGCTGCTGGATGCCTGCCGCCTGACCTGGCGTGCCAAGCTGCACACCCATCTGCTGCTGGACCTGTTCAACCAGGCTCGCGAAAAGGCCGAGGCCGAAGCCATCGCAGTGTTCGGCGACAACCTGAAGGACCTGCTGCTGGCCGCGCCGGCGGGCCCGAAGACCGTACTCGGGCTGGATCCGGGCATCCGCACCGGCTGCAAGATTGCCGTGGTCGATGCAACCGGCAAGCTGGTCGCGACCGACACCATCTACCCGCACGAGCCGCGCCGCCAGTGGGAGCAGTCGCTGCAGACGATCAAGCAGCTGTGCGCCAAGCACAACGTGGAACTGATCGCGATCGGCAACGGCACCGCCAGCCGCGAAACCGACAAGCTGGCCGGCGAAGCGATCAAGGCTGCCGCCAACCCGAAGCTGCAGAAGGTGGTGGTCAGCGAGGCGGGCGCGTCGGTGTACTCGGCGTCCGAGTTCGCGGCCAAGGAATTCCCGGGGCTGGACGTGTCGCTGCGTGGCGCGGTGTCCATCGCGCGCCGCCTGCAGGATCCGCTGGCCGAACTGGTCAAGATCGAACCCAAGGCGATCGGTGTCGGCCAGTACCAGCACGACGTGGACCAGTACCGCCTGGCACGGGCGCTGGATGCGCGGGTCGAGGACTGCGTGAATGCCGTGGGCGTGTACGTGAACACCGCTTCGGCCGCGCTGCTGTCGCGCGTGTCCGGCCTGTCGTCCACGGTGGCCGAGAACATCGTGCGCCATCGTGACGACAATGGCCCGTTCAAGCGTCGCAAGGACCTGCTGAAGGTCGCGCGCCTGGGCGAGAAGACCTTCGAGCAGTGCGCCGGCTTCCTGCGTATCGCCGATGGTGACCAGCCGCTGGACGCCTCGGCGGTGCATCCCGAAGCCTACCCGGTGGTCGAGCGCATCGTGGCCAGCACCGCGCGCCCGATCAAGGCGCTGATCGGTGATGGCAGCTTCCTGCGCGGCCTGAAGGCAGAACAGTTCACCGACGACACCTTCGGCGTGCCGACCGTGCGCGACATCCTGAAGGAACTGGAAAAGCCGGGCCGTGACCCGCGTCCGGAGTTCAAGGCGGCGCGCTTCGCCGAGGGCGTCGAGGACATCAAGGACCTGCGCGAGGGCATGGTGCTGGAAGGCGTGGTCAGCAACGTCGCGGCCTTCGGCGCCTTTGTCGATATCGGCGTGCACCAGGACGGCCTGATCCACATTTCGGCGCTCTCCGATACGTTCGTGAAGGACCCGCGCGACGTGGTCAAGGCCGGCGATATCGTCAAGGTGAAGGTGCTGGAGGTGGACGTGGCGCGCAAGCGCATCGCCCTGACCCGGCGCCTGGACGATACCCCGGGCCAGGCCACCAGCCGCCCGGGCCAGCGCGATGACCGCGGCCAGGGGCAGGGGCCGCGCCGCGACGCAGGCGGCCAGAACCGCGGGCCAAACCGGGGCCAGGGCAATGGCGGCCGTCCCGCTCAGTCCGCGCCCCCGGCCAACAACGCCCTGGCGGAGGCCTTCGCCCGCGCCAAGCGCAGTTGAGGACCGTGTCCCCCGTCACGCTTGATTCGTGGCGGGGGACTTGTCGATTTTCCCCGTGATTGCGCACACTTGCGCCTGAGGGGGGCGTTTGGCCTCCCCGCTGTCGCTGGGGAGGGCCATGACGCCAGCAGGACCCGTTGTCTTCGTTGAGGGCTGCAGCGTTGTGCTGCGGCTGCTGCCCGCCTGTGCGGGCCGGGGACCGGATTGATGGCGGGCCAGGGAAACAACGGCAACGGGCTGCTCGAGCGGCGCCTGCAGGAACTGGCAGAGGAGCGCCGGCGCCTGGCCATGATCATCGACGGCACCGCTGCCGGTACCTGGGAATGGAACGTGCAGACCGGCGAAATGCGGGTCAATGCGCGCTGGGCGGAGATTGTCGGCTATCGGCTGGAAGAACTGGAGCCGGTGTGCCAGAAGACGTTCCTGACGCTGGTCCATCCCGACGATATCGCCCTGTCCGACGCGGCGCTCGAGGACCATTTCGAAGGCCGCAGCGACAACTATGTCTGCCTGTTGCGCATGCGCCACAAGAACGGCCAGTGGATGTGGATCCACGACCGTGGCCGCGTGTTCGAATGGGACGGGCAGGGACGACCGCTGTGGATGGCCGGTGCGCACGCCGACGTGACCGAGCTGCAGCAGGCGCGGCAGGATGCGGCCGAGAGCCGGCAGCGATTGCAGGCCGTGGTCGACGCGTCCGATGAGGTGGCGGTGATCGCGACCGATACCGAAGGCACCATCACCCTGTTCAATACCGGCGCGGAACGCCTGCTGGGTTACAGCGCGGAAGAAGTGGTCGGCCAGCGGCGACTGGGTGATTTCCACGATCCGGACGAGCTGGCGGCCTGGCTGCGTCCGCTGGCGGCTGCGGACGGAAGCCTGCCGGGCGCGTTTGAAGCACTCAGCGCCCGCGCCGATGAGCAGACCTATTCACGGCAGTGGACACTGCGGCGCAAGGATGGCCAGCCACGCCAGGTGCGCTTGTCGATCAGCCGCATGGATGGTGCCGGCGGCGCGCGGATCGGCTATGTCGGCATGTCCATCGACATCACCGAGATCCTGCAGGCGCGCGCCGAAGCACGCCTGTCGGCAGAGAAATTCGCCGGTGCGTTCACGTCGGCGGCGCTGGGCATGGCGCTGGTGTCGCTGGAAGGACGCTGGCTGGACGTCAATGACGCACTGTGCCGGATCCTGGGCTACCCCCGCGAAGAACTGCTGCAGGTTGATTTCCAGCGCCTGACCCACCCCGATGACCTGCAGACCGACCTGGCCCTGGTGCAGGATCTGCTGGCCGGGCGGCGCAGCCACTACCACCTGGAAAAGCGCTATCTCGATCGCGACGGCAAGGTGATCTGGGCGCGGCTGTCGGTGTCGCTGGTGCGCACCGAGCACGGTGAACCGCTGCATTTCGTGTCGCAGATCCAGGACATCAGCGCCCAGCGCAGCAGCGAGCAGCGCCTGTTCGAGAGCGAGCAGCGCAGCCGTATCACGCTTGATGCGGTTGCCGACCTGGTGCTCAGTGTCAGCCTCGATGGCCGCATCGACTATGCCAATGCGGCTGCGGTGCGTACCTTGGCCGGTGATGGCGCGCTGTCGCTGGCTGGGCACAAGGTGCAGGACGTGCTGGCGTTGACCACCGAGTACGCGCCTGGATCGGTGCTGGATGTCTCGGTGCTGCTGGATCCGGAAAGCAACGCAGTGGACCTGCACGCCGACCTGCTGTTGCGGCTGGGCACGGCGACCATACCGGTGGACCTCACCCGCGCCTGGCTTCGCGATGACGAAGGCCGGGTGCGCGGCGCGGTGTGGGTACTGCGCGACGATACCCAGCAGCGTGCACGCCAGCGCGAGGCGCGACACCTGGCCGAAATCGACCCGTTGACCGAGCTGAGCAACCGCCGCGGCTTCGAGGTGCACCTGCAGCAGGCGATCACCCGTGTCGAGCGCACGGGCCAGGCCGCGTCGTTGATGTACATCGACCTGGATCGCTTCAAGCCGGTCAACGACACCTGGGGCCACCTG
Organism: Stenotrophomonas sp. 1L-E-5-B-C3; assembly: GCF_057292075.1. NCBI lineage: Bacteria > Pseudomonadati > Pseudomonadota > Gammaproteobacteria > Lysobacterales > Lysobacteraceae > Stenotrophomonas > Stenotrophomonas sp. 1L-E-5-B-C3. The sequence goes on along the minus strand of NZ_JBXAWS010000001.1, from coordinate 271,067 downwards.
GCCGGCGATGCGGTGCTGTGGGCGGTGGCCAGCGTGCTGCGCCATGGCGTGCGCGATTCGGATGTGGTGGCACGGCTGGGGGGGGACGAGTTCGCGGTGATCCTGTCCGGCTGTACGCCGCGGCGTGCCGCGCGTATCGGCGGCGAACTGCTGCATACCCTGGCGTCGCTGTCGATTCCATGGGACCAGGACCGCCTGCATGTCGGGGCCAGCATCGGCATCGCGCCGCTGGCTGGCGGCATGAGCGTGGACCAGGCGGTGGCTGCCGCCGACGCCCAGTGCTACCGGGCCAAGGCGATGGGACGCAACAACGTGCAGGTGCAGGGTGAGGCCAGTGAGCTGCCCGGCGACGACGCGGATGCGGCCGAAGGCTGATCTCAGCCTGTGAGAGGACGCGCGCGAATACTGCGCGCACATCCACTCATGCAGGTGATCCCATGAAGGTCTGGAACCCGGTTGCGATGCGGGCCTACGCCCCGGCGATGGTGGGCTGGTGCCTGGCGCTGGCGGCCTGCCTGCGTCTGGAAGAGGTGCGCGACGATCTGCACGCGCAGGCATTGCTGCCGGTCCTGCAGGGCGGTGCCATCGCCCTGCTGGTGTTCACGCTGTCCTGTATCGGCGGGGCCAGCATCGTGTTGTGGCGGGCGGGCAGGAAGGAGGCAGGATGATGGGACTGGGAGCGTCGCCATCATCCATGCGATCCGCGCGCGGGTTTCAACGCAGCACTTCATCCGAACTGACCAGCTGCACGTCGTGCATCAGGTTGAGATAGGCCTCGTAGTAGCCCTTGTGCGAGGCACCGACGATGGTCAGCATGCGGGTACCCGGCTGTTGGCCGAGTACGTCGCGCATGTTGGCGACCATGCGCAGGTTGCGGGTTTCCCAGTAGCCTACGTAGTTGCGGCCGAAGCCTTCCGGCGAGGGCTCGACCAGCGTCGCGCCGAAGTCGCTGTTGTAGGCCACCATCGCGGTTTCAGGCGTGTTGTAGGCGCGATACATCGCGAGCAGTCCGTCTGGCTGGGCAAGGTTGGCTTCCAGTCGTTCATCAGCAGCCCTGCGTGCCTTGACGATGGGATTGTCCCAGGCGCCCCGGATGGCCGCTGCATAGGCCTTCTGCTGGGCTGCCGGCGTTGGCGAATCCGCAGTGTGGTCGTCGACCGACCACAGGCGCTCCAGCCCCAGGCGTGCGGCAAGGACGCCGGCCACCAGGCCGGCCTCGTTGCGGCGGGCCATGCGCGTGTCGAGGAACTGCACCAGCTCTGGTGTCAGGCTGTCGGAGGCACGTCGCTCTTCCTTGGGCAGCCGCAGCCATTGGACGACTGCCGAACTGCTTTCGCCCGCGGCCAGGAACACTGCGGCCAATCGGCGTCGCTGGGCAGCGGTTGGCGCCTTCGGCCAATCCGCAAGCAAGCGCTCCATCTCTACGTTGGCGCTGGGAACGTCGAGGCCGGTGGCGGCCTGTGCCGGCGCCGGATCGATGCAGTAGCCCTCGACACTTTCGGCGTATCGGGCCGGATTGCGGCGCATGAAATCGCACTGCAGGCCGGAGAGGTTCTCGATCGCGATCGCGGTCGGCTTCCAGGCCTCCAGCCGCTTCAGCAGTGGCTCCAGCATCGCCGGTTCGAAGGTCTTCGGCAGGCTGGACAGATGCGGGCTGCCCAACACCAGCACCTCGTTCGGGCGTCCGGCGGGTGGGCCCTTCAGCTGGTCGGGATGGAAGGTTGGCCGGTAGCCGGCATCGGCAGCCAGGGCGCCGGTACTGCACAGGCCCAGGAAGAGGTAGCTGGCCAAGCGTGGAAGCATGTTGATCTCCGTGTCCGTGAACGTCCTGCAGGTCACTGCATGCTGGCCGTTTCCCTGTATCCGGGAACCTCCCGTTGGTCATGTAAACCCTTTTGCCTTGCGTTGCATCAGCCTGCTGGGCGAGGCTGTATTCCATGGACAGGTGGTGCATGACATGACATCCGGCAACTGGATGATCGATAGCGCGCGGTTGCGCCTTCGGCCTTTCACGGCCGCGGATGCGGATGAGGCGTTCGCAGCGATCACGCCGGGGCTGACCCGTTACATGGCGTTCGAGCCGCCGCCGTCGAAGGAGGCCTTCGCTGTGGTCTGGCAGGCGTGGTTGCCAACCATCGCTTCGGGCACGGACATCACCTTCGTCATCCGCCGGCGTGACGATGGCGCCTTCCTTGGCTTGGCTGGCCTGCATCGCAGCAGAGACGCCGAGCCCGAACTCGGCATCTGGATCAGCGAGGCGATGCATGGGCAGGGCTACGGCCGGGAAGCCGTATCGGCGGTGTGGTCGCGGGCCTCCGCACACCTGCGATGCGCGGCCTTCCGCTACCCGGTGGCGGAGCAGAACGCGCCGAGCCGGCGCCTGGTCGAATCGCTTGGCGGCATGCCCGTCGCGCGTGAGAAGAATGTGAAGTACACGGCAATTGTCTACCGCATTCCTGCGGCAAAGCATGGAGTTGCGACGGGCGTCGCGGAATCCGGTTAAAGCCGCCGACGGCATCGCCGATATCCCCTCTGGATCCCGCTCCAGTCACCCGCTGCAGGACCCCCGGCTGCCCCCGATGGGCGGCCCGCGCCGTGTGTTCCGCCGCTCCCTGATGCTGATCGCGCCCGCACCAGACGTTCTTGCCAGCCGCTCGAGGGGTGCCAGCCGGCACCTGTAGTCCCAGGCAACTGATGTTGCCGCCGGGCATCCCGCCCGTCGGATCGCAACCGCTTACCGGACACCGAGGATCAGACAATGCTCATTCCAGGCTTCACGGCGGGCGCGCAGGCGCCGGCCGAGCTGCATACCCGTTGGTCTCCCTGGCGCGCGCTGTTGGGTGCGTTGGCTCCCCGGCATCGGCCCAGTACCGAGCCGGCGGCGAACGACCGCGCCGAGCTTGAGGCGCAGGTCGCGGCGCTGCACCGCGTGCAGGCGGTCATCGAGTTCGGGCTCGACGGCACCATCCTGCAGGCCAACGACAACTTCCTGCAGGCAATGGGGTATCGGCTGGAAGAGATCCAGGGCAAGCATCATTCGTTGTTCGTCGATCCAGAGCACGCCGGCAGCACCGAGTACCGCGACTTCTGGGCGCGGCTGGGGCGCGGCGAGTATGACGCCGGGCAATACCGGCGCTTCGGCAAGGGCCAGCGTGAGATCTGGATCCAGGCCTCGTACAACCCGGTGCTGGACCGCCAGGGACGCCCCTACAAGGTGGTCAAGTTCGCTACCGACATCACCGCGCAGAAACTGCAGGCGGCGGACTCGGCCGGGCAGCTGGCAGCGATCGGCAAGTCGCAGGCGGTGATCGAGTTCAGCATGGATGGCCGCATCCTCTCGGCCAACGACAATTTCCTCGCCACCACCGGTTACAGCCTGGACGAGGTGCGTGGACAACACCACTCGTTGTTCGTCGAACCCGACCACCGCAGCAGTGAAGCGTACCGGCAGTTCTGGCAGAAGCTCGGACGCGGCGAATACGATGCCGGGCAGTACCGGCGCCTCGGCAAGGGCGGGCGCGAGGTCTGGATCCAGGCGTCCTACAACCCGATCCTTGACCTCAACGGGAAGCCGTTCAAGGTCGTCAAATACGCTACGGACATCACCGCGCAGGTACATGAAAACCAGGCCATGGAGCGGGCGGTGGCGCAGACCCGTGAAGTGGTGGCAGCAGCCAAGGGCGGCGATCTGACCCAGCGCGTGGCCACGGCCGACAAGCGTGGCCCGATCGCTGAGCTGTGCGAGGGTGTGAACTCGCTGGTCGAGGCGATGGCGGCCATCATCGGCCAGATCAAGTTCGCCGCCGACACCATCGCGGTGGGCGCGACCGAGATCGCGCAGGGCAACAGCGACCTGTCGCAGCGCACCGAGCAGCAGGCGGCCTCGCTGGAGGAAACCGCGGTGTCGATGAAGGGGCTGGCCGAGACCGTGCAGCGCACTGCCACCAATGCGCGGCAGGCCAGCCAGCTTGCCGGTGGTGCTGCCGATGTCGCGGCGAAGGGCGGCAGCGTGGTGCATGAAGTAGTCGAGACCATGGCGGTGATCAACACCTCGTCGCGGCGCATCGTCGATATCATCGGCGTGATCGACGGGATCGCCTTCCAGACCAACATCCTGGCGCTCAATGCAGCGGTGGAGGCTGCACGTGCCGGCGAACACGGCCGTGGCTTTGCCGTGGTCGCCACCGAGATCCGCGAACTGTCGCAGCGTTCGGCCAGCGCGGCCAAGGAGATCAAGCACCTGATCGACGAGTCGGTCGCCAACGTCGGCGCCGGTACCGCGCAGGTCGAGAGTGCCGGCCGGACCATGGACGAGATCGTGGTCAACGTGCGTCGGGTCAGCGATCTGATGACCGAGATCAGCACCGCCGCGCAGCAGCAGAGCGACGACATCCAGCAGATGAACCATGCGGTCGACCTGATTGATCAGGGCACCCAGCAGAACGCAGCGCTGGTCGAGGAGGCGTCGGCGGCGGCGCGCAGCATGGAGGAGCAGTCGGCGCAGCTGCTGCACACCGTGGCCGGTTTCCGCGTGCAGGGCGCGGCCGGGCATCTGCACGGGGCAGCGGTGCTGCGCGCGGTCTAGGCGCGCCGGTCGGGCCGTTCGCTCCCGGCCGTGGCGGCCGGGGCGCCGTGCACACGGTTGCGCCCGGCGTGCTTGGCCCGGTACAGGGCCTGGTCGGCGCGGTCGACCAGGTCGCGCGGATCGCCATTCTCGCGGGCGGCCTGCCAGGCTACGCCGATGCTGATGGTGACGACGGCTTCGGCCGCCGGCAGGCCGGCGGTTTCGACTGCCGCGCGCAACCGTTCGCCCAGGCTCAGGGCATGGGTGATATCGGGCGAGGGCAGAGCGGCGATGAACTCTTCGCCGCCATAACGGGCCAGCAGGTCGTCACCGCGTTGCAGGCAACCATCAAGGATCCCGGCGACCGCGCGCAGCCGGCGGTCACCTTCCGGGTGGCCATAGGTGTCATTGAGCCGCTTGAAGTGGTCGATGTCGATCATCAGCACGGCCAGGCCCAGCCCTTGGCGGCGTGCGCGGCGATGGGCGCTGCCGAGTGATTCGTCGAAGTTGCGCCGGTTGCCCAACCCGGTCAATGGATCGCGTCGAGCCAGTGCTTCCAGTTCGTCACGCTGGCGCTGGATCTCGACCTGGGTCAGCACGCTGCGTAATGCATAGCCGAGCATGGCGCCGATGAAGCCGACGATTGCCAGTGTTGGATGCAGGCGTGAGACCAGCAGTGCCACCATCATCAGCAACAGGGGCAGCATCAATGGAACACCAGCATCGACGACACGGCGCAGATTGCGCGATACCGCTACCGCGGGCGGCCGCCATGGGCTGCCTGCCATCACTGCGAGCAGTACGAACAGGCCACTGATCAACAGGTCACCCCAGCCGCCGTCGGGCACCTGGGGCTGGTAGTGATTGATGTAGAACGCGAGTAGAAAATAACCCAGCGCATAGGTCGTCAGGGTACGGAAGAAGTCACGCCGATCGGCATTGTCTTCGGCCAGGAAGCGGATCAGCGCGAAGCAGAATACGAGACCGTTCTGCACGGTGCTCATCGCGTTCAGACCCTGCATCCACAGGGCTGCATCCAGGTGCACCAGCGCCCGCGTGTGCACGTAGTACAGCAGCCAGAGCACGGCAATGATCGACAGGTCCACGGCGCGCACGTAGCGGTTGCCGCCCCCAGGGCTGGCCGCCACGTAGGTCAGCGGTATCCGGTAGAACACGTAGAGGATCAGCGACGACAGTGGCATCTGTGCCTGCCCGCCGCCATCCGCGATGCGGTACAGCTGGGCCAGCAGGGCGATCGAGAACAGGCCGACGGCGAAGCCGAGCAGCCGCCACTTGCAGGCGGCCCGGCTGTCGCGGGCACGCCGCACACATGCCAGCGCCGCCAGAAGGGGGGCAGCCATCAACAGCAGGAAGGAGCCTATCGGGTCCTGAGGGCCGATCAGAACAATGACAAGCGCGTGCGTGACCAGAAAAAACAGTGCAGCACGCAACGTCATGCATTCCCCCGCCCCCAGGTCCGGCTGCCCTCAAGATAGGCAGATGCACGTGAGGCTTGCAAGAAAAGTGTGCGCTGCGTCCATTGGCAACGTTGTCAGTGGTTGCCGTTGTGTTTCAGCACGATGACGCGGTGTTCTCGATGTGTGCGTACATCCAGTAGTCAGCGGTCTGGCCGCGGACCTGGCGATAGGCGCGGAGCAGTCCCTCGCGCTGCATGCCGATGCGTTCCAGCACGGCGATCGAACGGGTATTGCTGTCCAGTACCGTGGCCTGGATGCGGACGAGCGCCAGTGTGGTACGGCCCCAGGCCAGTACGGCGCGCGCCGCGTTCGTGGCCAGTCCCTGTCCATGCCAGCGGGGATCGAGGTCATACGCGAGCTCGGCGCGGCGATGCTGAAGATCGATTCCGTTCAGGCCTACGGTGCCGATCAGCAGGTTGTCTGCATCGACCAGTGCCCAGCGCCGGTCGACCGGCGAGGCTGTATAGCTGTTGATCAGGTGGCGTAGTGCTTCTGGAGAAACGTCACCCCAGCTGGTGTGTTCGGTTACGCCGGGCTGCGAAAGATAGCGCGACCAGGCGACAGCATCATCCGGCCGCAACGAGCGCAGGCGCGTGGGCGGGGTGTCGGGAAGCGAGGGGTGCAAAGGGGCGGGCATTGTTGCCAGTGTCGGCGTTCCAAACCCGGAAATGCAAAAAGGCCAGGTCGGGGACCTGGCCTTTGATGCAGTGGTGCCGGTGAAAGGACTCGAACCTTCATGGGGTCACCCCCGGCTGATTTTGAGTCAGCTGCGTATACCATTCCGCCACACCGGCAGGCAGCGTGCGAGTGTAACCGAGGTCGGCAGGGCTTTCATAGGGGGAGGGGCGATCGGGGCGCATCCTGTCGGCTTCGACCCCATGGTGGCTATACTGCGGCCGCATGTATGCCTCCAGGAGCGGTAGCCGATGACAGTGTTGCAGGACCTGAGGGTGCTGGTGGTCGAGAACGACGAGATGAGTGCTGCCTTGCTGCAGATGCAGCTGGTGCATGCCGGCGCGACTGTGGTCGGGTTGGCGGCGGGCGTGGCCGAAGCGCTGCGTCTGCTGGAAGATTCGGCGCCGGACGTGGCGCTGCTGGACTATCGCCTTGCCCGCAATGAAACCAGCGAGCCGGTCGCAGCTGCGCTGTCGGCGCGTGGCGTACCGTTCGTGCTGGCCACAGGGATGCTGGCCGAGCAGTTGCCGGAGTCGATGCTGGCCGGTGTGCTGCTGGTCAAGCCGTACCTGTCGGCGGATCTGAGCCAGGCGCTGGCGCGCGCGGTGGGGCGCTCCAGCGCGAAGGCCTGAGCCGCGCCGCTCAGGCGACTTCCTCGTACACGTAGCGGATATCCTCGCGGTCATCGAGAATTCGGTACTGCCGCGCCAGGTCGTCCGGATCGGGATTGAGCCAGGCATCGAGGAATTCCTTGCGGATAGGTACCACGCCGCGATCATGGCCAGCCGCAGCAACGTCGCCGGGCGGTGTGTCGGTGATGGTGGCGAATGACAGCAGGCGGCCCTCCGGGCCCTCCCATTCCGCCCACAGGCAGGCCAGCAGCAGGTCGCGCGGTGGATCGGGACGGAACTCCAGCACCACGTCCTGTTCCTTCTCGTCTGCGCCGAGCGTGCGTCCCGTGATGGCATGGCGCGGCACGTGCTCGTAGAACGCCTGCACCACCACCACGCCGTGGCGCAGGCCGAACGCACCACGCCAATAGCCTTCCAGGCTGTCGCGCCGCGCGTTGTAGGTACCGGGGTAGAGCACATCGTTGCGTGCGGGCTTGTCGGGAAGCCGGCACTGGTAGCGCATCGGCTTGATCACCCGCTTGCCGTTCTCGCTGATCATCACCGGCGCATAGGTGCCAGGGAAAATCCTGTTGTCGCGTGGCAGCAGTTGCACCCGGTGCAGGTCTTCAAGCCGGGCTTGCGCGCGCTCGATGCGGTTGCCGGCCACGCGCAGGTCGTTGCGTGCTTTCTGGGTAGGGCGGGTCGCCAGAGTGGCGTTGGCGACATCGCGCCGCTCGCGCTGGCGGGTCAGATCCGCTTCCAGTTCGCGCTGCTCCTGCGCATGCCACTGCTGGATCTTCGCCACGATGTCGCGGCCCTGCTCGGTGCGTGCAGCAGCGAAGCCGTCATCCATCGCCTTGGGTGTCTTCGGTCGCTTCTTGCCCGGATCGTGCGCGTACAGCTCCGCGAATTCTTCCAGCGACAGGATGGCGCCGAACTCCCGCACCAGCTTGGCGTAGTCGGCGCGGATCAGGGCGGAATAGCACATGGGGAATCTGCCGGGATGGATCGCAGCAAGTGCGACGGGGATGCGGCAGGATAGCCCGACCTATAGGGAGATACCGCATGAATGATTCCGCCACCTGCCAGTTCCGCGAGGCTGTACCAACCGTCGAGGGCTACTGCCAGTTGCGCGTGCTGGCCGGCCTGAGTGCCAAGACCGCGGAGGCCGCGGAGCGTGCGCTGCCCAATACCCTGTTTGGTGTGTGTGCCTACCAGGGCAACGAGCTGGTGGCGATGGGGCGGATCGTTGGTGATGGCGGATGCCACCTTCAGGTCTGCGATATCGCGGTGTTGCCGCGCCTGCAGGGGCAGGGCCTGGGCAAGGAAGTGATGCGGCGCCTGAGCGAGTGGATGCAGGGCAACCTGCCGCCGTCGGCCTATGTAAGCCTGTTGGCCGATGGCGAGGCGCATCGGCTGTACGCGCAGTTCGGTTTTGCACCAACGGCACCGGCATCGATCGGGATGTATCGGCGGTTCTGAGGCGCGGTCCAGCGTTTCCATCCACGCATGGCATGGATCTACTGCAGAGTCGGGGTAGATCCACGCCATGCGTGGATGGGTTCCGCCAGCAGATCGCAGGCAAAGAAAAACCCCGGTCGAAACCGGGGTTTTCAAGAATTGGCGTCCCCACGGGGATTCGAACCCCGGTCGCCACCGTGAAAGGGTGATGTCCTAGGCCTCTAGACGATGGGGACGCACGAAAACTTCAAGTTGTAGATTCTTCGACGGCCTAATGTCGAAGTGGTGGAGCCAAGCGGGATCGAACCGCTGACCTCCTGCATGCCATGCAGGCGCTCTCCCAGCTGAGCTATGGCCCCATGAAACATCGAATTTCTGCTGGGAGCAGAGTCCGTTTGAAACTGGCGTCCCCACGGGGATTCGAACCCCGGTCGCCACCGTGAAAGGGTGATGTCCTAGGCCTCTAGACGATGGGGACGCACGAAAAACTTCAAGTTGTAAAACCTTCGACGGCCTAATGTCGAAAGTGGTGGAGCCAAGCGGGATCGAACCGCTGACCTCCTGCATGCCATGCAGGCGCTCTCCCAGCTGAGCTATGGCCCCGTGTTACCGAGCCGCCCATCATACCTGCGTGTTCACATTTGTGGAAGCTTTTTTTTAAGCTTTTTTCGTTCCGGATCAACCGTAGCCACGAGGGCAGGGGAACCGCAACGCCACAACCTGAATGCCGGTGGACGGTGAACAAAAAAGACCCGGTTATCGGCCGGGTCCTCGTTGTTCGTGATGAGTGGCGTCCCCACGGGGATTCGAACCCCGGTCGCCACCGTGAAAGGGTGATGTCCTAGGCCTCTAGACGATGGGGACGCAATTCTCATCAATGTTCTTTAGCGACCTTTCGACGGCCTAATGCCGAAAGATTGGTGGAGCCAAGCGGGATCGAACCGCTGACCTCCTGCATGCCATGCAGGCGCTCTCCCAGCTGAGCTATGGCCCCACGTCGCTGAGGAGCGAAATAATAGCCTTGCCCCAGGGGGTTGGCAAGCATTTGTTGCACTTTTCTTCACGTCGATTGCGACGTGGATGTCGCTCGCCTGGGCTCATGCAGTGTCGTCGGTCAGCGCGGCCAGGATCGGGCATTGATCCAGCGTGCCGTGCCCCGGGCAGGCATCGACCAGTTGTGACAGCGCGTTGTGCATGCGCTGCAGTTCGGCCATCCGCTGCGCGATATCCAGCAGGCGTGCCTGGGCCGTGTCGCGGACGCTGCCCATGTCCTGCTGGTGGCGATCACTGAGCGCGAGCAGCTCGCCGATTTCTTCCAGGCTGAAGCCCAGTGATTTGGCCCGGCGGATGAAGCGCAGCCGGCGCAGGTCCTGCTCACCGAAGATGCGGTAGCCACCGGCCGAACGTGCGGCGGTGGGCAGCAGCTGCTGGCGCTCGTAGTAGCGGACCGTATCGATGGGCACGCCAGCCTGGCGGGCCAGTTGTCCAATGTTCATGGCGGATTCCTGCGGGTGCTGCCGGACATTGTGAAGCCTTGAGTCTGGTCAAGAGTCAAGACTTCGTCCCGAGACGCGTATTCAGCGCACTTTGCAACTTTCTTCATAGCCCTGCCGTTGGACCAGTTCCTACCCTTCGCCTGAACCGGCCATTCGATGGCCTGCAACGAACCGAGGAGGTGGTCTGTGGAAGGATTCAGGAACGAAGGATTCGTCGAGGTCGCGGTGGTCGAGTACCCGGGAGGCGATCCCTCGGCCGCCTCGGTGCTGGCCGAGATGGCGCACGTGGCCAATCGCCTGGCCCAGCAGCAGCGCCGGCCGTTCAAGCGCGTGCTGGTTACCCGCTGGATCGTGCCAGCCAGCCAGACCGGCGTGCATCGCATTGCCGGTGCGGAAATGCTCGACGCCGCCATTCCCGCGGTAATCGCGGTGCCGGGCCAGATCAGCCCCGGCGCCTGCCTGCGTGCCGACGAGATCCTGCTGGACTGGTTGCGGGCTCATTACGACGGCGGCAGCCTGCTGGCCGCCGCCAGTGATGGTGTCAGCGTACTGGCCCGCGCCGGATTGCTGGCCGGGCGTACCGTCAGCGGACCTGATCTGGCGCGGCACCCCGGCCTGCAGGCACAGGCCGCCAGCTGGGTGCCGAGTGAACGTGCACTGGTCGATGATGGCGATCTGCTGACCGTCGGCGGTTCGCAGGCCTGGCGCTTCCTGGGGCTGCGCCTGCTGTATCGGTTGCACGGGCAGGGCGTGGCCAGCGCGGTGGCGCAGCAGTTGGGGATCACCGTGCCGGCGACGATCCAGCAGGATCTGGAGCGTTTCAGCGCCAATTTCGCCCATGGCGATCGTGATGTGCTGAAAGCGCAGCGCTGGCTGCACACCACAGCAGCACGCGGCGCCACTCTCGCCGCGATCTGCGAGATCGCCGGGCTGGAGCCGCGGACGCTGCAGCGGCGATTCCTGCGGGCCACGGGGCTGCGCCCCATCGAATACTGCCAGCGGTTGCGCATCGCCAAGGCACAGACCCTGCTCCAGCAGGGGGCAGGTATCGATGAAGTGGCCTGGGGCGTGGGCTACGCGGATCAGAGTGCTTTCCGACGCCTGTTCCTGCGCATCGTTGGCATGACGCCGGCCAATTATCGCCGCCACGTCAACAGCAAGCGGCGTGAGCGGCCGTTGATGCCATCGGTGGCGGGCAGCCTGCGCGGCCTGCCGGTCCCCTCGGCACTGCAGTTGGGACGCAGTGCGGCTTAGCACCTGATCAGATGTCGCGCTTGCAACGTGGGCGCGTCCCTTCGACCATGCAGCCAGTGGACGAATGAGCAGGTGAGCTGATGTCGAGTGTTGGGCCGGTACCGATGCCGGTGGTATTGATTCTCGCGTGCGTGCTGCTGGCGATGGCCGTGGCCCATTTATGGCCACGCCGGAAGGACGGGGGGCCGCTGCCCTCGGCGGCAAGCATGGTGCTGGACATGTTGCTGATTGGCCTGCTTTGTGGCCGCATCAGTTTCGTCGCCTTGAACCTTGCCCTGTATCGCGAAGCGCCCTGGAGCATTCTGCAGATCGCAGACGGCGGCTATCACCTGCCGGTAGTGCTTGTTGCCGGACTGGCGTGGGGGCTGTGGCGGTTGCGGCGTTGGCGCGCCCTGCGTGCGCCTGTTCTGGTCGGCGCATTGATGGGTGTGCTGCTATGGGCGGGCGGCAGCCAGATGCTGTCCGCCTGGCAGGAACGGCAGATGCCGCTGCCGACGTTGCAGGTGGCTGATCTTCAGGGCGGGAAGGTTGATCTGCAGCAGTTCCGGGGAAAACCGCTGGTGCTGAATCTCTGGGCGACCTGGTGCGGGCCCTGCCGGCGCGAGATGCCGGTGCTGGCGGCCGCACAGCAGGCACACGCGGATGTGCAGTTCGTGTTCCTCAACCAGGGCGAAACCCTGGGCGAGGTCCAGGGTTTCATCGCTGGCGAGCGCCTCATGCTCGGCAACGTGTTGCTGGACGATGACGCTGCAGCATCCACCGTGCTCGGCGTGCAGGCCTACCCATCGACCCTCTTCTTCGATGCCGAAGGACGCCTGCGCGAACTGCACCTCGGCGAACTGACTGCAGCGGGTCTTGAACACAAACTGCGCCGGCTGCGGTAGCCTGCGCGGGCATCTCACTACGGAGTTCCCATGTTGTCGACTTCCCTGCGCACCGTTCCTGCGGTGCTGTTGCTGCCGGTCATGCTGGCGTTGGCCGCCTGCAGCCAGGCACAGACACCGCCGGGCAAGACTGCCGCGGCACCGGCAGCAAGTGCTGCGGCCTCCGCCGTCAAGGGCGACCGCCCGGCTGTGCTGAAGGGCATCGAGAAGCATGGCTTCGAGGTTGTTGCCGAATTCGACGCACCGGGTGGCCTGCGCGGCTTTGCTGGCGTGGTTGGCGGCCAGCAGCCGGCCGCGGCCTACGTCACTGCCGATGGCAAGCACGTACTGGTTGGCAGCCTGTTCGATGCCGAGGGCAACGATGTGGCCGCCGAGGCCGTCGAGAAGCTGGTTGCGCAGCCAATGTCGGCCAAGATGTGGACCAAGCTGGAGGCCAGTGCATGGGTGCGCGATGGCAAGGCTGATGCACCGCGCGTGGTCTACACCTTCAGCGATGCCAACTGCCCGTACTGCCACAAGTTCTGGGAAGCGGCGCGGCCGTGGGTCGATGCGGGCAAGGTCCAGCTGCGTCACATCATGGTCGGCGTGATCCGCGAAGACAGTCCGGCCAAGGCGGCCGCCATCCTCGCTGCGCGGGACCCGAGTGCAGCGCTGCTGCAGAATGAACATGAGTTCGATCGTGGCGGTATCAAACCGCTGCCGAGCATCAGTCGCGAGATCGCTGGCAAGCTCGACGCGAACCAGGTGCTGATGCTGGAAATGGGCTTCCAGGGCACGCCGGGCATCCTGTTCCAGGATGCGCAGGGCCAGGTGCAGCGTCGCGCGGGCCTGCCGCAGGGGGCCGACCTGCAGACGGTGCTGGGCCCGCGCTGAGTCGCGACTCTCATCTCGAATGACCCACAGGCCCGCATGGCAGCATGCGGGCCTGTTGCTTTTCGTGATCAAAACGGACGTTGCGGCCTGCGCATGACTTGTTCGTCATCACGTCTGAATAGTGACTGACATCAAGCCTTGCGCTTTGATTCCAATCAAGGCCAAAAACGACAGGCAAATTAGCCTGTGAGGCATGGAATACAGCGTCAACGCGCGATGGATGCCGCGCTCGCCACGCCCTGATCGGGGTCAGCCGGCGCAGCCATTCACGACAATCTCACCCCGTGCTTGTTACCCAGACCGCTGCGGTCGCCACCTCTCTGGCAGCGCGGCCTTGTTGGCGTCGGCATTGGTGCGGGCAGGACAGTGTCATCGTCCTGCGGCCTGCGATGTGCAGGCTGACTGGTGTCGTCAACGCGGTATCCGCATTTCGAGCAACGGCAACGTGAGGCCGGAGTGGCGCATGCGTGCGTCCTGTCTGCGTGCTGCAAACAGGGGTCGTTCAGGGAGGATGCAATGCGCGTGGCGGTACTGAGCCTGGCCTGTGTGACAGCACTGGCGATCACGCCGGCGTATGCACAGGTGGATGACAAGGAGGACGCGCAGGCGCTGCGTCGTGAGATTGCGGCCATGCGGCAGGCGCTGGAGGGCATGCAGCAGCGTTTGGACCGCCTTGAGCAGCGCGACGCAACCGTTGCGCCTGCTACAGCACAGGCACCCGCCGCCGTGGTCGCGCCTGGCAGCACTGCCAACCTGCTGCACCCCACCCAGGTACCGGGCGTGGCACAGCCGGTGCTGCCGCAGCGCGAATCGGTGGCCGATCCGTCCACCGCCGCGTCGCGACCGGACAGTGCGGCCGGCCCGACCGATCCGGATCTGAAGGGCTTCTTCGCCATTCCGGGTACTGACACGGTGATCCGTATCGGCGGCTACGCCAAGCTGGATGCCATCGCCGATTCGCGTGCAGCGGGGGATGAGGATCAGTTCATTCCCTCGTCGATGCCGGTCGGTGGCAGTCATCGTGATGTCTCGAACTTCAACATCCATGCCAAGCAGACCCGCTTCAGCTTCGAGGCGCGTCGTCCGACCACGCACGGCAACCTGCGCTTCTACCTGGAGAATGACTTCTTCGGTAGCAGTGACGGCTACGAATTCCGGTTGCGCCATGCCTATGGCCAGCTGGGCAATACCTACGCCGGTTACGGCTACTCCAGCTTCATGGATCCGGACAGCCTGCCTGACACATTGGACTTCGCAGGGCCCGGTGGTGCCGGCTACCTGTTGGTGGCGGGCATCCACCACAGTTTCGCGATGGGCAAGGGCAACACCCTGACCGTCGCCGCCGAAGATCCGAAGACCGAACTGGCCGGCGCCAGCGATGAGCGAGCCGCAGTGAACCGCCTGCCCGACGTGACGGTGACCGCGCGCATGGAGCGCGACTGGGGCCACCTGCAGCTGGGCGCGGTGGCACGCAGCCTGGCCTATGACGGCGATGGCGAGCGCGACCGGCGTATGGCCGGTGGCCTGCAACTCAGCGGTTCGGCCTCGGTAGGCGAGCGCGACCTGCTGCTGTTCGGTGCCCTCGGCGGGCGCGGCCTCAGCCGTTACACCGCCGACCTGACCGGCTCCGGACTGGACGCGGTGGTCAGTGCCGATGGCCGTCTAGACGCGCTGGACCTGCACGGCGGTTTCGTCGGCTACACCCATTACTGGTCCGAGCTGTGGCGTTCGAACCTGATCTTCGGCCAGCTGACCCTGGAGCGGAATGCCGCACTGGCGGCCGATGCATTCCGGCAGAGCCGCTACGGCGTGTTCAACCTGATCTGGAGCCCGGCACCGTCGTGGACGATGGGCATGGAGCTGCTGTACGGCCGCCTGGAACAGCAGAGCGGCGCGCGCGGCGACACGGTCCGGGTGCAGGGCAGTCTGCAATACAACTTCATCAAATAGGCGCCAGCGGTCGTACGCCAGCGTAACCGTCCCCACGCCCGGTTGTACCGGGCTCATGCCAGTACAGGAGATTGTCATGGCAGAAGCAAAGAAAATCGGGGTGGTCGGAGCCACCTTCCTCGTCGCCGGCAACATGATGGGCTCAGGCGTGTTCCTGTTGCCGTCCAGTCTGGCCAAGATCGGCACCGCCTCGATCTGGGGCTGGCTGATCACCACCGCCGGTGCGCTGCTGCTGGCCTTCGTGTTCGCCAAGCTGGGCAAGCTGGCACCCAAGGCGGGCGGCCCCTATGCCTACGCGCGTGACTGGTTCGGGCCGTACATGGGCTTCCAGACCAATACCATCTACTGGTTTGCCAACTGGATCGGCAACGTCGCCATCCCGATCGCGGCGGTGGGCTACTTCAGTTACTTCTTCCCGATCCTGTCCGAGCCGCTGGTGCGCTGCATCGCGGTGCTTGTGCTGGTGTGGGCGCTGAGCTTCGCCAACATGATCGGCCCGGCCTTCGTCAGCCGCGTGCAGACGGTCACCACCAGCTTCGCGCTGGTGCCGATCCTGGGCATCGCCATCTTCGGCTGGTTCTTCTTCGATGCCGACATCTTCAAGGGCGCCTACAACGTGTCCGGTGAATCCAACTTCGGCGCGATCTCCAGTGCCGCGGCACTGACCCTGTGGGCCTTCATCGGCGTCGAATCCGCCTCGGTCACTGCCGGCGTGGTGGAGAATCCGGAAAAGAACGTGGCCCGCGCCACCCTGGCGGGCGTGTTCCTGGCTGCCATCGCCTACATCGCCAGTTCGTCGGTGATCATGGGCATGGTGCCCAATGGCGAGCTGCAGACCTCCGATGCTCCGTTCGCACTGGCTGCCGCCAAGGCCGTCGGTGGCTGGGGCGGCGCGCTGGTGAGCCTGTGTGCCTTCATCGGCGCTGCCGGTTCGCTGGGCGGCTGGATCCTGCTGACCGCACAGAGTGCCAAGGCGGCCTCCGATGATGGCCTGTTCCCGAGCATCTTCAGCAAGACCAACAAGGACGACGTGCCGGTCAAGGGCGTGCTGATCGTGGCGGTGCTGATGACCCTGGCGGTGCTGGTCACCTCCACCTCGGAAACCGCATCGGCCCAGTTCGACGTGATCACGTCGGCGGCGGTGGTGCTGACCCTGCTGCCCTACATCTACTCGTGCGTGGCCTGCTACTTCGTAGTCGAGCGTTCGCACACCCTGGTCCACACCGGTGCGTTCTGGACCCTGACCAGCCTGACCGTCGTGTACTGCCTGTGGGCGATCTACGGCTCGTCGGGAACCATCGTGCAGTACGCCTTCCTGTTCGTGCTGTTCATCACCGTGTTCTATCCCTTCTTCAGCGAGGAGCGCCGCCAGCAGCGGCAGCGCGCCCGCGAGGCATCGGCCATCAGCGCCGGCGCCCAGCGTTCCTGAGTTAGTCAAGGAGAATCAACGTGTACTTCAAGTCCCTGGATTACCCGGTCATTGTCATCGACAACGACTACGAGTCGCCGCGCATCGGCGGCATCCTGATCCGCGCGCTGGTGGAGGAGCTGCGCAGCAACGACCAGCGCGTGCTGTGCGGCCTGAACCTGGATGATGCCCGCGCCGGTGCCCGCACCTACGTGGCGGCCTCGGCGGTGCTGATCTCGATCGATGGCAGTGAAGAGGTGGATGGCGAGTTCCAGCGCCTCACCGCCTTCCTGCGCGAGCAGAGCGCGCGCCGCGCCAACCTGCCGGTGTTCCTGTACGGCGAGCGCCGCACCATCGAGAAAGTGCCGAGCAAGCTGCTCAAGTACATCCACGGCTTCATCTTCCTGTTTGAAGATACCAAGAGCTTCATCTCGCGGCAGGTGATGCGCGCGGCCGAAGACTACATGAAGAACCTGCTGCCGCCGTTCTTCAAGGCATTGATCCACCATGCGGCCGAGTCGAACTACTCCTGGCACACGCCAGGCCATGCCGGCGGCGTGGCGTTCACCAAGTCGCCGGTCGGGCGCGCGTTCCATCAGTTCTACGGCGAGAACACCCTGCGCAGCGATCTGTCGATCTCGGTGCCGGAGCTGGGTTCGCTGCTCGATCACACCGGCCCGATCAAGGACGCCGAGAACGAGGCCGCACGCAATTTCGGTGCCGACCATACCTTCTTCGTCACCAACGGCACCTCCACTGCCAACAAGATCGTCTGGCACGGTACGGTGGCCCGCGGCGACGTGGTGTTCGTCGACCGCAACTGTCACAAGTCGCTGCTGCACGCGCTGATCATGACCGGTGCGGTACCGGTGTACTTCACCCCCAGCCGCAACGCGCACGGCATCATCGGCCCGATCAGCCTGGACCAGTTCACGCCGGAGTCGCTGCAGCAGCGCATCGCCGCCAACCCGCTGGCCAGCCAGGCCCACAAGGCCGGCTCCAAGCCGCGCATTGCGGTGGTCACCAACTCGACCTACGACGGCCTGTGCTACAACGCCGAGAAGATCGCCGACGAGATCGGCAGCGCGGTCGATTTCCTGCATTTCGACGAAGCGTGGTACGCCTATGCTGCGTTCCATCCGTTCTACGAGAACCATTACGGCATGGCCAAGGGCAAGCCGCGTGAGCAGGATGCGATCATCTTCACCACGCATTCCACCCACAAGCTGCTGGCTGCGTTCTCGCAGGCGTCGATGATCCACGTGCGCAATTCGGCGCAGCGCAACCTGGATGCCGAGCGCTTCAACGAGTCGTTCATGATGCACACCTCGACCAGCCCGCACTACGGGGTGATCGCGGCCTGTGATGTGGCGTCGAAGATGATGGAAGGCGATGCCGGCCGCTCGCTCGTACAGGAAATGCATGACGAAGCCATCGCCTTCCGCCGCGCGATGCTGCACGTGCGCGATGACCTCGGTCGCGACGACTGGTGGTTCAGCGTGTGGCAGCCGACCCAGGTCGAGCGCAGTCTGGACAAGGGCGATACGCCAGCGCCGCTGGTGGCCAAGCGCGAGGAGTGGTACCTGCAGCCGGATGCGCACTGGCATGGCTTCGAGAACCTGGTCGACGACTATGTGCTGATCGACCCGATCAAGGTGACCCTGCTGACCCCGGGCCTGGCGATGGACGGCAGCATGGGCAAGCTTGGCATTCCGGCAGCGGTGCTTAGCAAGTTCCTGTGGGGCCGCGGCATCACCGTGGAAAAGACCAATCTGTACTCGGTGCTGTTCCTGTTCTCGATGGGCATCACCAAGGGCAAGTGGAGCACCCTGGTCACCGAGCTGATGGCGTTCAAGGAACTCTACGACCGCAATGCGCCGCTGAGCCAGGCACTGCCGACGCTGGCTGCCGACTATCCGAATGCCTACGCCGGTTGGGGCCTGCGTGACCTCTGCGACGCGCTGCATGCGTTCAACCAGGAATTTGCCGTGGCCAAGGTGATGCGTGAGATGTATGTGGATCTGCCGACGCCGGTGATGACCCCGGCCGATGCCTACAACCACCTGGTCAAGGGCGAGATCGAGCGGGTCGACATCGAGCAGATCAGTGGCCGCATTGCGGCGACCATGCTGGTGCCGTACCCGCCGGGCATCCCGACCATCATGCCGGGCGAGCGTTTCGGTGACAGCGACGAGCCGATCATCCAGTCGCTGCGCATCGCCCGCGAGCAGAACGCCCGTTTCCCGGGCTTCGAATCGGACGTGCACGGGCTCATCATCGAGCAGGAGGGTGATGCGGTTTCGTACAAGGTGGAGGTGCTGAAGGCCTGACCGGCAACGGTCGGCCGTTCGGCGAACGATGGATACCGCGCGCGAGCAACGCATCCTGACGTTCTCGATCGGGGTCACCCTGGCGGTGAGCGCGGTCGGTTTCAGTGGTGGCCTGCTGGTGGGATCGCAGGCCATCCTGTTCGACGGCGTGTACAGCCTGGTCGACGTTGCCTTGACCCTGGTGTCGTTGTCGGTGCTGCGGCTGGTTGCGCGGGAACAGAGCCCGCGCTTCCAGTACGGCTACTGGCACCTGGAGCCGATGGTCGAGGCGCTGGGCGGGGTGATCCTGTCGCTGGCCTGCGTGTACGCGCTGGCCAACGCGGTGATCGGTTTGACCACGGGCGGGCACGAAGTGAAATTCGAGCCCGCGCTGTGGTGGGCGGCATTGCTGAGTGCCAGCAACCTGGCGATGGCGGCGTTCGTCGCGCAGCGGGCGCGGCATCTGCGCTCCGCGCTGTTGTGGCTGGATGTACGGGGCTGGTTGCTGGGTGGGTTGATGAGCCTGGCGGTGGTGCTGGCCTTCGTGTTGGCGCTGGTCCTGCACGGTGGCGAGTGGCACCACTGGGTGCCGTACCTGGATTCGATCGTGCTGGCGTTGATCAGCCTGGCGGTGCTGCCGGTGCCGGCGCGCAGCGCGTGGAAGGCCATGCGCGAAGTGCTGCAGGTGGCACCGGATGATCTGGACCGGCGCGTGCAGCGGGTGATGCAGGCGTTCGTCGCCGAGTGTGGCTATGCCGGTTTCACCAGCCATGTGGCGAAGATGGGGCGGATGCGCTTCATCGAAATCCACGTGCTGGCCGACCCGGCCACGCCGCTGGGTTCAGTGGGCGAGGTCGATGCGATGCGTGACGAGATTGCGGTGCGGCTGGATGCGCGGGGCAGCACGTTCTGGTTGACCATTGATTTCACGGCAGACCCAGCGTGGACGTGACCACGAATCTGTAGAGCCGAGCCCATGCTCGGATGCTCCACGCGAACGGCAGCCGAGCATGGGCTCGGCTCTACAAATGGGCGCGATCGTTGCGCATGGCGGACTACTCTGTTGCGCCAGTTCCATTTGACCTCAACCGGAGTTGAGGTCGCAGACTGCCTCGCAATCCCCGACATCGAAGCGGAGGCGTGGACCGTCTAGCGCAGGTAGTACTCCACCGGCACCACCAGTTCCTGCGGTGCCTTCAGTTCATCGGGAATGGGCGGCAGCGGCTGCGCGCGACGGAAGGTCTGCAGCGCAGCGTCATCGAGCATCGGCTGGCCACTGGACTGCTCCAGCCGCAGCGCCAGCAGGCGACCTTCGCGGTCGATGCTGGCCCTGACCCAGGCAGTGCCCTGCTGCCGGCGCGAGCGTGCGGCGGCGGGGTAGTAGCGGTATCGCTCCAGCCGCGCCATCAGGCGGGCTTCCCACTGGTCGCTGGCGGCGCCGGCCTGGAAGTCTGCCGGTGGCGCGTCCGGAGCGGGCGGCGCGGCCGTGATCGATGCCGGTGCGGGACTTGCATCGGTCGCGGCCGCAGGCGGGGCGACCGGCAGCGGTTGCCGGCCACGGCCGCCGATCTCGCTGGCAGCCAGTTCACCCTCGCGTGCAGCGGTGGGCGTGGGCGGCGGAGGCGATTTCGTGGCTTGCGATGCGCGTGCCTGTTGTGCCTGGCTGGGGGTATCGGCCTGGCGTTCCTCAACCGGCTGCGGCGGCGTGGCCGGTGCCAGCAGGCGCAGGCTGATGCGCACGTCCTGTTCCGGTGGCGGCAGCATGGGTGGCGTCGCGACCCAATGCACCAGCAGCAGCAAGGGCAACAGATGCAGGCCGATGGTGATCGCGATCGCCTGCCAGTGTTGGCCGCGCTCACTCATCGTCCAGCACCCACAGCAGATCGGCATCAGCAGCACCGACGGTTTCACCCGGCGAAGCCAATGCGATCACCAGCACAGGCGTATCCGGTGACAGGTAGCCCGGCACCCCGGTGCCGCGCAGCACATGCCAGCGACCGGCTACCAGCAGCGCGGGTGCGGGTGCTGCGGTCAGCACCTGTGCCATGCGGCTGTCGCGGGCCTGCTGCACGGCCAGCATGCCGTCCAGCATCGGCGCGGCCTCTGCATGCTGGGCCAGCACCACCGCCGAAAGGCGTTGCCGTGCAGTGGCAACCGGGAACCGGACTGCCTTGGTCGAAGCCAGCAGCGTGTTGACCTCGGCGCGTGACAGGTTGCCACCGAACAGGGCCGTACCCGCAGCGGTGGCGTCCTGTACCAGCCCGCCATAGGCCGTCCACGGCCAGCGCGCATCCCAGCCCAGCAACTCCTGCAGGCGCGCACCGTCGGCAGGGTTGCCCTTGGCCAGCCAGCGCTGCACCCGCTGCAGGCGCGGCTGGCGTTCGCTGGCAATCATCTCCAGCACCAGCGCGCCTTGTGGACGCTGCTGCTGCAGCGCGTGCAGCAGCCAGCGCTGGGCAGCGTGGTCACCGGCCAGGTCGTGGCGTTCGCCCAGCAGCAGTCGCGGGGCGTTCGCTGCGCGCTTCACGAACGCAGCTTCGTCCAGGGTATGGCCGCTGGCGAGGTCCAGCACCGTGCCGGGCATAGGCTGCGCGCTGGCCATCGACGCGAGCGCGAGCAGGCACAGCGGCAGCCAGTGGCGGCTAGAACGCCACATTGACGCCCATCGAGACGGTGCGGCCACGGCCGTTGCCGCGGTCCAGGATCGGACTGAAGATGCTGTCGATCGAGGCATTGTTGTCATAGGCCTTGTTCTGCAGGTTTTCGATGTTCAGCCACAGCGTGGTGTTGGCCTGCGGCTTGAAGCTGGCGTAGAAGTTCAGCAGTACGCCGGTGCCGCCGGTCTTGCGGGTCTGGAAGAAGTCGTAGCCTTCCTCGGTCGGGCCGGAGTACTCGGCGCGCAGGCCGGCCTGCACACGCTGCTGCCACCAGCGGCCGCCCACGTCCAGCGTCCAGTAGCGGTCGGGCAGGGCAGTGATGTCTTCCAGGTTGACGAACTCGATGGCCGGCGCGCTGGTGCGCGAGCGGGTCCAGCTCAGCGTGGCGTGGTAGTGCTCGCTGGCGTAATGGGCTTCCAGTTCGATGCCGCGCATGCGCACCACGCCGGGGTGGTTCATCCAGCGCGTGGTGGCGCTGAAGTCGTCGGCGTCCAGCACATCGGTCCAGGCATTGAGCTGCGGATCGCTGTCGATCGGCACCACGAACGGTTCCACTTCCGGCGGATGCACGATCAGCAGGTACTGCGGCTTGATGTAGTCGCGGATGCGGTTGTCGAAGCGGGTGACCCGCAGTTGTGCCAGGTCACCGTCGACCAGCAGCGAGTCGGTGCTGAGGTTGGCGCCGAACTGCAGGTTGCGCGAGCGCTCGCGGCGCAGGAACGGATTGGCGCCGATGCCGTCGGCGACGCTGGCGTCCTCCAGCGGGATCTTCTCGAAGAACATTTCCTGCACGCGCGGCGGCCGCGACGTGCGCGAGACCTCGGCGAACAGCTGCAGCCAGTCGGTGGCCTGCAGTGAAACCGCCAGGCTCGGGCCGAGTGCGCGCTCTGTGCGACGCACGTCGATGTCGCCGCCATTGATCTCCGCGCACTGGCCGGGCACATCCGAGCACGCCGGGATGTGACCACGGATGCCGAAGCGGTCCTGGCGCAGTCCTGCGGTCAGGGCATAGATGTCGTACTGCAGCTCCAGCGTGCTGAACACACTGTCCAGCTGGCTGCGACCCTGCGGGTTGGCACCGCGCAGGATGGGCGTATCGGCCACATAGATGTCCGATTGGTGCTTGATGCCGGTGTTCCAGCGCGCCTGCAGTGCACCGATGTCGAAGCGGCTGGTGTTGTCCACGGTCCAGCTGCTCAGGCTGCTGTGGGTGCGGCGGCCGATGTAGCTGGAGTCCTCCACCGGCGGGTAGAACAGCCGGGTCTTGTTGCTGGCGAAGGTCGCACGCAGGTCGATCCACGGCGAATAGGGCGTGTAGTGGTAACTGGCGCGCTGGTTGCGCGCGGAAATCTGCCACGGGTAGTTGTGGTAGAAGTCGTTTTCGTAACGCATGTGGCTCAGGTCCAGCCGATGCTGGTCGCTGGGCTGCAGGCGCGCTTTCAACAGCCAGCTGCTGGGCTGCTGGCTGCCCGGGTCGGCGTTGTTCTTCTGCCCGCGTGCGGTGGCGTATTCGCTGCTGCGGCTGCTGCTGGCGGCGGCCAGCAGGCCGAACTGGCGGTCCCCACCCTCTTCGCTGTGGCGCCAGGCGCCGGCGAAGGTACGGCCACTGCCGTAGCCGTTGTTGCCGTGGCGGTAGCCCGCACGCAGGCCCCAGTCGCGCCCCTCACCGAGCAGATCGTCGATATCCAGCGTGCGAAAGTTGGCGCTGCCGGCCAACGTGCCGGCGCCATCTCCGCCGGCGACCGCGCCGCGCTGCACGTCCACACCGGCCAGCAGGAAGGGATCGACATAGGCGAACGGACCGCCCGAGCCATGCCCGGCATTGTTGCGGAAGGTCTGGGTGACACCATCGATCATGGTGTTGACCCGGCCGGCACCGGTCATGCCGCGGATGTTGACCTGCAGGCCCGGCTGGCTGCGCGAATGGAAGCTGTGGGTGCCGGGCATCGAGCGCAGCAGGCTGTTGCCTTCCTGGCGTTCGGCCATCGCCACACGCTCGCTGCCGACCGTGGGCGCGAATCCATCACGGGTGGCCGGTACGTACTGGCTGGCGCCGGTGCCCGGTGCATGGCCGTGCGCGGTATCGCCCTGCACCCGCAGCGGCCCGGTGCGGCGGCTGCCATCACCCGGTTCGGCGGGCGCCGGTTCCAGGGTGGCGCGGCGTGCATCGATGAAGCGCGGGCGCAGGCCGCTGCCTGTGAGCAGATGGGACAATGCCTGGGCGTCGTCGAAATCACCACGCAGGGCAGGGGCAGCGTGGCCGGCGGGCAGCGCCGCGCCGATCACCAGATCGACGCCGCTCAGGCGGCTGTAGGCATCCAGCGCGGCAGCCAGCGGCTGTGCGGGCAGATCGTAGTGGCGACTGGCAGCCTGCGCCTGGGCGCTGGCAGGCAGCAGTGGAATCGCGCTGGCACAGGCCAGCGACAGGGCGAGGACAAGGGGGCGGTGGCACAGCATCGGGGGCTCCAGGAGGTGACGCAGAGCGTCGTCATCCTGGGTAGACGCAGTGGCAGGGCCGATGTCAGGGTGCATCGTGCTGTTCCCCGCGTGGCGGCAACCACAGCTGCATGCCCGCGCCGAGACGCAGCACGCGCACATGCAGCTGCGTGGCCAGCTGGTCGCGGTTGCTGGCCGCACCGTCGGCACTGCCGAGCAGGGTGACCGGCTGCTGGCGCAGGCGCTCGCCGACGACCCACGTGTGCCCGCCATGCCAACGGTCCAGGCCCCTGGTGACTTCAGCCAGGGGGGCCGACACCCAGTGCAGGCGCCGTTCGCGCCAGGCCAGGACACTGCTGTCTGCCTCTGTCGCGATCGCCGGCGTGTTTCCATTGAAGCGAAGCTGCTGGCCCTCGCTGGCCTGCACGCTGCTGGCGCCGCTTTCCACGCGGACGCTGTGTTCGGTGACCGTGACCACGCTGCTGTCGCCCTGCACGGCCAGATCAAATGCGGTTCCCAGTGCGGTGACGGTGCCCTGTGGGGTGTGTACCTGGAATGGCCGGTCGGCATCGGCGGCGACCTTGAACCAGGCTTGCCCTCGCTGCAGCTGCAGCTGGCGACGCTGTGCGTCGACGCGCACATGCACTTCGCTGCCCGGCGACAACAGCACATGCGAGCCGTCCGGCAGGGCTTCATCACGGATCTCGCCGGCGGCAGTGCGCAGTACCTGCGCGGCAGGCGGCGAGGCGTGGCGGCTGTACAGGCCGAGTGCACACAGCAGCAGCACTGCAATGCCGGCCTCGCGCAGGCGGCGGCGTTGCCTGCGTTGCTGCTGCCGCTGCAGGCTGGGCAACGCTGCACCGGCCTGCCACAGCTGCTGCAGGTGCTGGTACTGCGCGGCATGGCGCGGATCGGCCTGGAACCACTGCTCGAATGCGTTCTCGTCGCGGCCACCGTCGTGCCCATCCAGCCACCAGCGTGCGGCTTCGCGCGCGATCGCGTCCTGGCTCATGCGCCCGGTACCTGCTGCAGGGCGACCAGAGCACGCAGCAGATGGCCATGCGCGGTCTGCCGGCTGACGCCGAGCTGGCGGCCGATCTCGGCCAGTGCCATCTGCTCCACCCGGGCCAGCAGGAACACCTGGCGTGATCGCGGCGGCAGTGCGGCGATGATTGCATCGAGATGGCGCAGCTGTTCGGCGTCGAGCAGGCGTTGCTCCGGCAGCGGTGCAGGATCGGCGATGGCGTGCAGCTGCGCGTCATCCAACGCCTCTTCGCGACGGCGCTGGCGTTGCCGGTAGTGGTCGGCGATCAGGTTGTGGGCAACGCGGTACAGATAGGCGCGGCCATTGTTCAGCAGGCCGCTGGTGGCGACCTTGACGACACGCAGCCAGGTTTCCTGGACGACGTCATCGGCGTCGCTGCGTTGCGGGAGTTTGCGGCGGACATGGGCGTGCAGCGGCCGGTAATGGGCCGCGCACAGATGCGCGACATCCGTCGGTTCGACAGGCGTGGACACGGGGCGGGCGACAACTGGGAAAGGGAACAGCCCGCGGCGGCAAGGGCAGCGGCTGCACCTTACAGCAAAAGAGAATCATTTGCATCAACGAGTGCGGGCGGTGAACGACGCACGGCCGCCCGTGGGGTTACCGTGGTGGGTAATCGCAGTGGATCTGCAACGATTCGGTCGGGTTGTGATGCAGCACGAATCCGCAGTGCTGCAGGCTGCGCTTCACCCGCGTGACCGCCTCGGCATGGCGGGCGACGCGACGGTGTTGCCAGCGCAGCGGAGTAAATACGCCCAGTGGCAGCAGTCGTAGCCGCTTGCCGCGCAGTACCAGTGAGACATCGACATGGCGGCCATCGATGTCGTGACCATTGGCCCCGAAGATGGCGTCGACCTCATCGTGGCGCTGCGGGTAGCAGGTGCGGAAGAGGGTGATGCCGAACCGCCGCACCAGGCGGCGGAAGCCGCCGAGGTGGCTGTGACTGGGTTCGAAGCCGCGGGTGAG
The DNA here is from genome assembly GCF_057292075.1 of Stenotrophomonas sp. 1L-E-5-B-C3. Classification (NCBI taxonomy): domain Bacteria; kingdom Pseudomonadati; phylum Pseudomonadota; class Gammaproteobacteria; order Lysobacterales; family Lysobacteraceae; genus Stenotrophomonas; species Stenotrophomonas sp. 1L-E-5-B-C3. The sequence continues at coordinate 245,000 of NZ_JBXAWS010000001.1, read as the reverse complement.
CAGCAGGCGCAGTTCGGCAGGTAGCAGCGCTTGGGCATCGAGCAGGCGCTGCAGCACGTGCGCTTCAATCTGGATGCGGGTGGAGGGCCAGCGCGGGGCGATGAGCAGCCCGTGGTGGCTGCCGCGTTGCAGGGTCAACATCGCTGAAGAGTGGCATGACGGGATGCTATCGGGTAGTGCCGGCCGCTGGCCGGCAGATTCGAATGCCGGCCAGCGGCCGGCACTACCGTGACGATCGTCAGATGTCGCAGTACTGGATCTGCGAAGCCAGCACGCGCAGGCCATCGGCATTGCTGGACAGGATGCGTTCTTCGCCGACACCTTTCTGCCGCTGCAACTGGAAGCCCTGATCGGCAGGCAGCTGCGCGGCGATGTTGTCCATGCGCCGCAGGGCATCGGGACCGCTGCAGTCGAAGTGGCCCCAATAGACGCCATCGCGGTGGATCTGCAATCGGTAGTTCATCGCGGCATCTCCGGTAGGTCCTGCAGCCAATGGTCGAACATCGCGGTGGCGGCAGCGGCCAGTGGTGCGCCGTAGCGGCGTGCCTGCGCGCGCAGATCATTCGGATCGATGCCGGCCTGGGCCAGCTCCAGGGTGTGGCCGATCAGCCAGCGCTCGAACTGGCGCGCGTCCAGTTCCGGATGGCATTGCAGGGCCAGCGCGTGGTTGCCGATGGCGAAGGCCTGGTGGCGGCAGGCCGGCGTGCTGGCCAAGCGGCGTGCACCCGCTGGTAGTTCGAACGTCTCGCCATGCCAATGCAGTACCGGAATGCCCTGCAGTGCCTGCAGCGGTGAACGCTGGCCTTCATCGGTCAGCAGCAGTGGCGCAAAGCCGATTTCCTTGCCGCCGCTGGGAGCGACACTGGCACCGAGTGCACGCGCCATCAGTTGTGCACCCAGGCAGATGCCCAGGGTTGGCCGCTGCTGCTGCAGCCGGCGCTGCAGCAGGGCGATGCTGTCGGTGACGAAGGGATAGGTCTCTGTGTCATTGGCACTGATGGGGCCGCCCAGCACCACCAGCAGGTCGGCCACTTCGACCGGATCGAGCGCATCGATACCGGCCTGCAGCACCTGCATCTGCCAGCCTTGTGCCAACAGCAGAGGCTGCAGGGTGCCGAGGTCTTCGAAGGCGACGTGTTGCAGAACGACTGCGTGCTTCATGCCGGGGCTCCGCTGTTCGGCCAGTAGAAGCTGTCCGGGGTGGCGCGGGCGCCGAAGATGGCTTGGCCGACACGAACCACGGTGGCCCCTTCCTCGATGGCAACTTCGAAATCACCGGACATGCCCATCGACAGCTGCGACAGGTCGAGACCAGGCGGGGCGATGCGTTGCAGCTGGTCGCGCAGTTCGCGCAGGCGCACAAAGCAGGCGCGCACGCGCTCGACGTCGGGGGTGAAGATGGCCAGGGTCATCAGGCCGCGCACGCGCAGGCGATCGAAGGCCGGCAGCTGCTGCACGAAGGCCTCGACCGCGTCGGGTTCCAGTCCGTACTTGCTCGGCTCGGCCGAGGTGTTGACCTGCACGAACACATCCAGCCTGCGGTCTTCCAGTTGCAGGCGCTGCTGCAGGGCCTCGGCCACGCGCAGGCTGTCCAGCGCCTGGAACTCGCTGGCAAAGCGCGCTACGTAGCGCGCCTTGTTGGTCTGCAGATGGCCGATCACCGACCAGTGCACGCCCAGGTCGGCCATCGTTTCGGCTTTGCGCTGCGCCTCCTGCACCTTGTTCTCGCCCAGTTCGTGGCAACCGGCGGCCACCGCCATGCGGATGCGGGCGTCATCGACGGTCTTGCTGACCGGCAGCAGGCGCACGCTGGCCGGGTCCCGGCCGACGCGCGCACAGGCATCGGCGATGCGTTGGCGCACCGTGACCAGGTTGGCGGCGATCTGTTCAACGGACTGGGCGACGGGCCAGTCGGCAGCGGCAAGGGGCATGCGGGGACCTCCAATGCAGGATGGCCAGGGTGGGATACACTGGCACAGGACAAGAGATATTTTGGCATAGGACAAAATGAAAATCACCGGGCATAGCGCTGAGTCGATCTTCGACAGCATCCGCGACGGCATCGGCAAGGGCCGCCTGCCGGCCGGCAGCGTGCTGCCGCCGGTGCGTGAACTGGCCGAGCAGCTGGGCGTGAACCGCAACACCGTGGCTGCTGCCTACAAGCGCCTGGATGCGGCGGGCCTGGCCAGCACGGCGGGCCGCCGTGGCACGGTGGTGCGCGGATTGCCGCCGACGCTGGCGCGCGAGGGCAGTACGCCGGGGCTGGCGCTGCAGGACCTGGCCGGTGGCAATCCGGATCCGCGCCTGCTGCCGAACCTGCGCCTGGCCCCGGCCGCACCACGGCTGTATGGCGTGGGCACGGTCGACCCGAGGTTGCAGGCGCTGGCGCGCGCCTCGCTGGATGCGGACTGTCCGGAGGGCTATGCGCTGGAGCTGACCCATGGCGCGGTCGATGGCATCGAACGTCTGCTGGCGGCGTGGCTGTTGCCGGGTGATCGCATCGCGGTGGAGGATCCGTGTTTCCTCGGCAGCCTCAATGTGCTCAACGCTGTGGGTCACGCGCCGTTGCCGGTGGCGGTGGACGCGCATGGTATGCAGGTCGATTCGCTGCGTGCGGCATTGGAGGCCGGCGCACGCGCGGTGCTGCTGACGCCGCGGGCACACAACCCGACCGGGGCCAGCCTGGATGCGAAGCGGGCACGGGCGTTGCGGCAGTTGCTGGCGGCCTACCCGCAGGTGGCGGTGCTGATCGATGATCACTATGCGCTGCTCTCGCAGCAGGCCTATCACTCGGTGCTGCCGCTGGATGGTCGTCGCTGGGCTGTGCTGCGCTCGTTGTCCAAGCCACTCGGTCCCGATCTGCGGCTGGCGTGGTTGGCCTGCGATGAAGAGACCGCGTCGCGGTTACGGTTGCGATTGGCGTCCGGCACCGGCTGGGTCAGCCACCTGCTGCAGGATGCGGCGACTTCGGTGTTGGCGTCGGCAACGCAGCGGGCGAAGATCGCCTCGGCAGGTGAGCGCTACCAGCAGCGGTTGCAGTCGCTGCAGGAACTGCTGCGTGCACGTGGCATGCCGACACCGCAGCCGATGGAAGGATTGAACCTGTGGCTGCCGTTGCTGGCAGACAGCCATCCGCAGGTGCTGGCGCTGGCTTCGCGTGGATGGCATGTGCGCGCAGGCGAAGTGTTCGCGGTGGCGGCACCGGGCCATGGTCTGCGCATTACGTGTGCGGCGCTGGGACCGGCGCAGCTGCGGCAGCTGGCCGATGACCTGGCGGCGGTGTGTGGTCTGTAGAGTCGAGCTTGCTCGACTTTGCTTCGCCTTTGTAGAGCCGAGCCATGCTCGGCTGCTGTTGTGTAGAAGCAGTCGAGCATGGCTCGACGCTACAGAAGCAGATCAGGGCGCGGCGTTGGCACCCGGGCGCACGTAGTAGGACTGGCCGCTGTCATCGACGAACATCAGCTCCGGCTTGCCCTGCCAGGAGGTGAGCATGGCGCCGGTGTTGTTCTGGTGCTTGACCATCAGGCTGGCGCCACGGTCCGGGTTGGCGACGACCTTGAATACTTCGGTGGTGCCGGTGGCATCATCCAGGGTCAGCAGCGCTTCGCCGCCGCGGTCGCTGGTGCCGTAGCCGCCGCGTTCGGAGCCGTCGGGGCCGAGCAGGATCAGGCCGGACAGGGCTGTGGCGCGTGGCCCCTGGGTGCGGCCCTGGCTGAGCGGATCGGGAACCGGTGCGCCGAGGATTACCCGCGGTTGGCCGCTTGCATCGTGGATGATCAGCCCGCGTGCCTCGATGATGCGCTGTGGCGATTGGCTGCGATGCAGGTTCCAGGCGGTCCAGCCGGAAACAAGCAGGGCGAGGGTCGAGACCACCAGCGTGGTCAGCAGCAGTGCGCGGGGCATGGCGTCGTCCTTCCTTGGATGTGCCGACGATAGCGGATGCGGACCGGCAATGGCCAGTTCGTTGTGTGACGTTGTGTATCGTCAGTGGAAATCGCGACTGTGGCTGCGCAGTCCCTGCAGCAGTTCATCCAGGCAGTGCATGCGCTGCACGATGACGTGCTGCACGCCATCAACGCGTTCCAGGCGGCCATCGATCTGCATCAGCTGGGTATCGACCAGCACCCGGTGCTGGCGATCGGCCAGGTGCCGCCAGACCACGGCATTGACCATGCCGGTCTCGTCTTCAAGGGTGAGGAAGGTGACGCCACTGGCGGTCTGCGGGCGCTGGCGCATGCGCACCAGGCCGGCGATACGCACGCGCCGGCCATGGCCGTGGCCAGCCAGCTGTGCGGCATCCAGGCAGCCGCGGCTGCGTAGCTGTGCGCGCAGGAACGAGATCGGATGGCGGCCCAGCGTGGTGCCGGTGCTGCGGTAATCGGCCTGCATGTCTTCCCAGGCACTGGGCAGCGGCAGCGGCACGCGGGCTTCGGCGGTGGCGCGGGCCTGGTCGAACAGCGGCAGCCGGTTTTCCACGCCGGAGATATCCCAGCGCGCACGATGGCGATGGCCGCTCAGCCCACGCAGCGCCCCGGCATCGGCCAGCAGGCCCTGCTGGCGGCGGTCCAGTGCGGTGCGCTGGCACAGGTCACCCACATCGTCGAACGGGCGCCGCGCACGTTCACGCATGATGGCCTGCACGGCGGGTTCGTTGCAGCCATCGACCAGGCGCAGGCCGAGCCGGATCGCCGCCGCGCCCTTGCTGAAATCCAGCGTGCAGTCCCAGTCGCTGTGGCGCACGTCCACCGGCAGCACGCGGATGCCATGCCGGCGCGCATCCTGCAGCAGCTGGTCGGGGCTGTAGAAACCCAATGGCTGGCTGTTGATCAGGCTGGCGGTGAACGCGGCCGGATAATGGCACTTCAGCCAGCAGCTGGCATAGGTCAGCAGGGCGAAACTGGCGGCGTGGCTTTCCGGGAAACCGTAATCGCCGAATCCCTTGATCTGCTCGAACAGGTGCTCGCCGTATTCGCGGCTGAAGTTGTTCTTCAGCATACCGGCCAGCAGCTTCTCGCGATGCGGTTCAAGCCCGCCACGGCGTTTCCATGCGGCCATCGAGCGGCGCAGGGCATCGGCCTGGCCCGGGGTGTAGCCGGCCGCATCCACTGCCAGCTGCATTACCTGTTCCTGGAACAAAGGCACGCCCAGGGTGCGCGCGAACACGCGCTTCAGCTGCGGCGGGTAGAGCGGGTTGTCCGGGTCGTTCAACGCGTCCGGTCCCTGTTCGCGCAGGAGCCGCCGCCGCTCAAGGTAAGGATGGACCATGTCACCCTGGATCGGGCCGGGGCGCACGATCGCCACCTCGATCACCAGGTCATAGAACTCGCGTGGCTGCAGGCGTGGCAGCATCGCCATCTGCGCGCGCGACTCGATCTGGAACACGCCGATGGTGTCGGCGGCGCAGATCATGTCGTAGGTCGGGCCGTCTTCATCGGGAATCGCATCCATGCGCCCGCTGTGCAGGCCATGCTGCTGCAGCATCGCCAGGCATTTGCGGATGGCGGTGAGCATGCCCAGCGCCAGGCAGTCGACCTTCATCAGGCCAGTGGCATCCAGATCGTCCTTGTCCCACTGGATGACGGTACGGTCGGCCATCGCCGCGTTCTCCACCGGCACCAGGGTCGACAGCGGATGCTCGGAAATCACGAAGCCGCCCGGGTGCTGCGACAGGTGGCGCGGGAAGTCGATCAGCTCGGCGGTCAGCGCCAGCAACCGCCGCATCAGCGGTGTTTCCGGATCGAAGCCGCGCTCGCGCAGGGTCTCCGGCAGCGGCACATGGCCGCCCCAGTGGTCCATCGCCGCGCCCAGTTCGTTGACCTGGTCCATCGGCAGGCCAAGCGCACGGGCCACGTCGCGGATCGCGCTGCGGCCACGGTAGCTGATGGCCACCGCAGTCAACGCAGCGCGTTCGCGGCCATAGCGCTTGAACACGTACTGCAGTACTTCCTCGCGGCGCTCGTGCTCGAAGTCGATGTCGATATCCGGTGGTTCATCGCGCTCAGCGGAGATGAAGCGCTCGAACAGCAGGTTGCTGCGCGCCGGGTCGATCTCGGTCACGCCCAGCACGAAGCACACCGCAGAGTTGGCCGCCGAGCCGCGGCCCTGGCAGAGGATGTCCTGGCTGCGCGCGAAGCGCACGATGTCCTGCACAGTGAGGAAGTAGGAGGCGTAGTTTTTTTCCCGGATCAATGCCAGTTCGTGCTCGATCTGTTTGCGTTGTGCCGGTTCGATGCCGCCTTTCCAACGCCACGGGATGCCACGCTCGACCAGCACGCGCAGCCAGCTGTCCGGATCGTGGCCCTCGGGCACCAGCTCGCGCGGATAGGTGTACTGCAGCTGCTCCAGGGTGAAGTGGCAGCGCTCGGCGATGCGCAGGGTCTCGGCCAGCAGTTCGGACGGATACAGCTGGGCCAGTGCGGTACGCGGGCGCAGGTGGCGCTCGCCGTTGGGAAACAGGCGCCAGCCGGCCTCGGCCACGCTGCAGCGGTGGCGGATCGCGGTCAGGGTGTCCTGCAGGGCGCGGCGGCGGCGCACGTGCATGTGCACATCACCACTGGCCACCAGCGGCAGGCGGTGGCGTTCGCCGAAGGCCTGCAGCTGTTGCAGGCGGCGTGCGTCGTCGTGTTCGTGGTGCAGTTCCACCGCCAACCACAGCCGATCATCGAAGCCGGCGCGCAACAGTTCCAGATCGATGGCGGCCGGTTGCCGGTCCAGCCACAGGCACAGCAGGCCGTCGGGCAGGCCGAGCAGGTCCTCGCGCAGGCAGCGGTATTCGCCCTTGGCCGCGCGCCGCCGGCAGGTGGTGATCAACTGGCACAAGCCGGCGTAGGCGGCCTGGTCGGTGCACAGCAGGGCCAGCTTCGGCCCGTCCTCGACCTGGAATTCGGCGCCGACGATCAGCGCCACGCCATGCGTCTTCGCCGCCTGCCAGGCGCGCACGATGCCGGCCAGCGAGCATTCGTCGGTGATCGCCAACGCGCGGTAGCCCTGGCCAGCGGCGCGCGCGAACAGTTCTTCGGCGATCGAGGCGCCACGCTGGAAACTGAAGGCCGACAGGCAGTGCAGTTCGGCGTAGCCGGGCAGTTCGTTGTACATGACGGCTCAGCCGAACCAGCCGTGCAGCATCCACGGCGCATGCGGATCATTGCGGTCACGGAAAGCCCAGCCGCGCTGGCCATGCGCGGTTTCCACCACGTAGTAATCGCGGCGCGCATCGGCCTGGTCCCACCAGCCCGATTCGATCCGCTCCGGCCCGGTGACGATGCGCAGGCGCGGATCACGCAGCGGTTGTGGGGTATCCAGCAGCCAACCGGGGCGCAGTGGCCAGTATGCCGGTGGCTTGGCCGCAGGCTGGGTGCCGCTGGCGCGCTCGGGGCGGTGGTCGGCCTGCACCGCCAGCGGCTGCACGGCGTCATCGCCGAGCCGAGCGCGCAGGCGCTCGCGCAGCTGGTTCCAAGGCATCGCCTGCGCCGGCCGGGTATCGAACAGGTCACGCGCTGCGGGCACGAACGGTGGCAGTTGCTCGGCCTGCAGGCGCAGTGCGCGGCTGCCGGCCGGCAGGGCGAAGGCTTCCATGCGGTTGCGTGCGATCTCGAACAGCAGCGTGGGATCGCGTTCGGGTGCCAGCAGGCCGATGGTCAGCACGCTGGCTGGCAGCAGGTCGTGCTCGAAATGCAGGTCGAAGCGCTGCACGCCGCCATCGCGCGAACAGAGGAACGCAGCCAGGTCCAACAGCAGGCGACGCAGCGGGAACAGCAGGGCCTGGCTGGATTCGATCTCGTATTCGAATTCGATGCGCGCATCGAAACGGTCCGGTGGCTGGTAGTAACGCAGTGGCGCGGTGGGCAGGCCACGCAATGCGTCCAGCTGCTGCAGCACCTCGGGGGCGAAGCGCCGGGCCAGGCTGTCGCGCGGCAGTTCGAGCACCGCACCCAGCGTGCGCAGACCGGAACGACCGAGCACGGTCACCGCTTCGCTGGGCAGGCCGCAACGCGGCAACGGCAGCTGCGCCAGTGCCGCTGGCAGCTGCTGCGCATCGATGCCGAGGCCGTCGTGGACGTTGGCCAGCACGCGCGCGGCATGCGCGGTGGGTGCGGCCACCAGGCGGTGGCGGAAACCAAGCTCATGCAGTTCGCCGCGCAGGCGCTTTTCGATCGTCAGCCAGTCACCGAATAGGGCGCGACTGGCGCCGATCTCCATGACCAGCGCGTGCGGAAAATCGAGGCTGACCTGCGAGCTGTAGGCGTAGGCCCAACTGGCCAGCAGCTGCCGGGTGTGCTGTTCGGCGTTCGGGTCGTAGTCGTGCAGGTACATGTCCTGCACCAGCACCTGTGCGGCCGACAGCAGCATGCCCGGGCGCAGTCCCGCTGCGCGTGCCGACGGGCTGACCGCTCGCAGCACGCGACGCTGCGCCGGCCCCTGCAGCAGCACCAGTGGCCGCTGCGGGTCCGGCTGCAGGCGCAGCACGCTGTCCAGTGCCAGCTGCGGCAACAACAGGCAGGCCCAATGCATGACGCGGCCTCAGTGGGCGATGGCCAGTGGCAACGGCTGCGCCGGTGGCAGGCCGCCACGGCACTTCAGCACCCGTACCTGGCCGTGGTCGAGCTGCAGGCGCAGGCTGGCCGGGGAGGGGTTGCGCGCTGCCTGCGCCTCGCGGAACACGAAGCCCAGGCACTGGCCGCTGTCGGCAGCCACCTGCAGCCGGCGCAGTGAGCGGTCGTCGGCCTGGTGTGGCCAACACAGCACCGCCGCGCAGGCCGCAGAGCGCAGGCACTGTTCGGCGGCCCACAGCGCCTGTTTCGGTGCGGCGTGGATGATCTGCAGCTGGGCCAGGTCCAGCCCGGCAGCCGCCCAGGCCGGGGCATGCGGGCGGTAGGGCGGGGCGACCAGCACGATCGGGCGGTCGCGCTGGCTCAGCTTCGCCAGCGCCGGCCAGACCAGCGCCAGCTCGCCGACGCCGGGCGCGGCCTGCAGCACCTCGCACAGCCCGCTGGTCGGCCAGCCACCGCCGGGCAGGCGTGCGTCCAGCGCCGGATGGCCACTGGCCAGGTGGTCGCTGGCCGGCCCCTGGCGGGCTGGGCCGCGCCACAGCTGGCGCCCGTCCAGCAGCCGGTCGAGGGCGACGACAGCACCCATCAGCCGGTCCTCCAAGGGAGGCGCCGATCGGGCTGGAAGCGGCAGGAACGGGCGGAAACGGCAGGCATGGCGCGAGTATCGACGGGCCGGTATCAGGGGCTGAGACCGGACATGCTACTCGCCTTGTGAGTAGGATTACTAATGAAATCGGAAGGTCGGGTTTCAGGTTGCTGAAGGGGTAAAGGAGTGCCGACCAAGGTCGGCACCCACCCGGTATGGGACGGAATGCCGACCAGGGGCGGCACCCCGCAGGCCCCGGTTACGGGCGGACCGGCAGCGCCACCGGGCGCAGCGGCGCGGCATCGCCGCCGCGGATCTTCAGCGGGCCGCCGATGAAGGCGAACTCATAGACCTTGTCGCGGGCCAGTTCGTCCAGCGCCACCAGCTCGATGATCGGCGCGCCCTGCTGGGCCAGCAGGTAGGTGTGCAGCGGCACGTAGTCGTCGGACACCTCCGAGGGGAAGGTCTCGAAGCTGAGGTTGTCGGCGCCGACGATCATCGCGCCGCTGTCCTCCACCAGGAAGCGCGCCGCGTCCAGGCCCATGCCCGGCGGGTTGGCCATGTAGGCCTTGGGCTGTTCGAACAGGCGCATGCGGCCGGTGCGGATCAGCACGATGTCACCCTGCTGCAGTTTCACCTGCTGGCGTGCCAGCGCATCCTTCAGGTCCTGGCGGGTGACGCGGTAGCTGTCCGGCAGCATGTCCACGCCCTTGGCGCCGGCCACGTCGATCAGCACGCCACGCGCGATCAGCGGCGGGAATTTCTCGATACCGGTGACGTTCCAGCCACGGTCGCCGAGGTGCTTGTCGGCCTCGAAGCCGTTCCAGATCTTTCCGTGGATGCCGAAATGGTTCAGCGCATCGATGTGGGTGCCGGTGTGGCTGTACATCGAGAACGCGGTGCCGGTGTAGCTGCGGGTGAGGTTCATGGTTTCACCCACGCCCATCGGATCATCCATCACCGTGCCGCGCGGGGTGTGGGTCATCCAGAACTGGTAGTGCGGGTCGCCGGCATCCTGCCAGCTGGGCATGCCGACGTAGTACTCGGTGGCCAGGTCATAGGCCTTGCCGCCACTGACCCGCGACAGGATCGCCGCACGCGAGGCGTCGGTGATCAGGTTGAGGCGGCCGATCTCGTCCTTCGGCCCCCAGGGGCTGGTGCCGACCTGCTGGCCGGAGGGAACGCGTTCGTGCGCGGACACGGTGGTGGAAGCGGCGGTGCCGGCCAGCAGCAGGGCCAGCGCGGTGGCCAGGGTACGTGAGGTCATGGGGAATCTCCTTGCAGGTGGGGGACGGTGCGGCTCAGGCCGCGACCAGGTGCGCCAGGGCCTGGCGCAGTTGCGGCAGCGGCAGGGTCTGCAGGCGCAGGCCGTTGCCGCCGATCACGGTGGGAATGGAGCGGATGCCGAGGGCCGCGGCTTCGGCACGGTCGGCCTGTACGCGCTGGCGCACTGCGTCGCTGCGCATGTGGTCAGCGAAGGCGCCACGTGGATGCCCCAGCGACTCGGCGATATCCAGCAGTACTTCGGCATCGCCGATGTTGCGGTGCTGGTGCAGGTGCGCCCACTGCACGGCATCGAACATCGCGCCATGGGCGTCGTTGCCACCGAGCATGCCGGCGGTCTGGCAGGCCAGTGCACCGAGCCAGCCGGACGGATACTCGAAGTCCTGTGCACGCATGCCTTCGATATCGATGCGCGCGGTGTCTTCATGCGCGGCGCAGTCGGTCCAGTGGCGCAGGATGATCGCCTTGGCGCGCTCCATCGAGCCGAACACCTCGACCATCTGCGCGCGCGAGTCCTGCAGCACGAAGCTGCGGTGACGCACCTGGATGCCGATTTCGGCGGAGACCTGCTGCAGGCGCGGGGCCAGCACGAAGCACCAGCCGCAGACCACGTCGTGGAAGAAATCGACCACCGGCGCGGCGGTGGTGGGGGAAGGAACGGAAGACATCTGCCTGCCATCGGTGAGAGGGGAGGCGGCAGATTAGGCAGCGCGGCGTGGATGAAACAGCACGCCGCGGGCAGCTCAGTTTTCGCTGGCGGTTACGAATCCAGGCCGGCGCAGCCGGGCAGCTCGGCGTGCAGGAAATCGATGAAGGCACGCACCTTGGGCTGCAGGTGGCGCGAGGTGGGATAGACCGCATGCACGAAACGTGGCGGATAGCGGTGGTCGGGCAGCACCTGCTGCAGTTCGCCACGGGCCAGCGCCGGTGCCGCCAGGAACGAGGGCAGGGCGCCGATGCCCATGCCGGCCACCAGCAGGTCGCGCAGCAGCAGGCTGTTGTTGACGGTGACGCGCGCCGGCAGGGTGATGGTCACCTGGCCGTCGGGGCCGAGCAGCGGCCAGCTGCCGGGCGAGTCGGACAGGCTGTAGGCCAGCACGCTGTGCGCCTGCAGATCGTCCACCGCCTGCGGTGCCGGATGCTGCCGCAGGTAGGACGGGGCAGCGCACAGCACCTGCTGCAACGAGGCCAGGCGGCGCGCCACCAGTCGCGAGTCGTCCAGCTCGGCACGCAGCCGCAGCGACACATCGAAACCTTCGCCCACCGCATCGAGCAGGCGGTCTTCCATCACAAGGTCCAGCGACAGCTGCGGGTGCTGCTGCAGGAAGCGCGGCAGCAGCGGCGACAGCGTGCTCAGTGCGAATGATTGCGGTGCGTTCACGCGCAGGCGTCCGGCCACGTAGCCACGCTGTTCGGCGATGCCACGTTCCAATGCATCCAGCTCGTCGAGCAGGCGGCAGCATTCGCGGTAATAGGCGTGGCCGGTCTCGGTCAGGCTCATGCGCCGCGTGGTCCGCTGCAGCAGCACCACGCCCAGGTGCGTTTCCAGGGTGCGCAGCTGCTTGCTCAGCCCGGCCGGCGACATGCCCAGGTCTTCGGCGGCGCGGGCCAGCCCGCCGCGTTCGACGATGCGGCGGAAGGCGCGCATCAGGTTGAAGGAATCCATGCCGGTCCCGGGCGCGATGAGGGCGCCATTGTAGATCCACGCCATGCATGGATGTGGGAAACGTGGTGCCGTCCACGATGGTCATCCACTGGGGAGCGCGCCGGGTTGCGCCGTTTGTTCAAGCCGGCGCCCCATACGCGGCGCCAGCATGCAGGCCCCTTACTTTCCGGATTGCCCATGAAGCACTGGATGCTCCGCCTGTATGCCCCGCTGTTCCTGCTGGGTTTCGTTGCCGCCGCCATCGTCTGGGTCGGCCACTGCCACGGTGACCCGTTGTGGTTGCTGGCCCTGCTCGCGGTTGCCATCGCGGTTTCGTTCGCTGCCGAACGTGCCTGGCCGTATGACCCCGCGTTCAACCACGACCAGGGCGACAGCCTGCGTGACACCCTGCATGCGCTGGTCAACGAGAGCCTGAACCTGCTGTCGATCGCTGCGGTTCCGCTGCTGGCAGCGCTCATTCCGTGGCAGCTGTGGCCGCTGCAGTGGCCGTTCGCGCTGCAGGTGCTGATGGCCATCGTCTGCGCCGATCTCGGCATCACCCTGGTGCACTACGCCAGCCATCGCATCGGCTGGTTGTGGCGGCTGCACGCGGTACATCACAGCGTCACCCGCATGTACGGCTTCAATGGCCTGATGAAGCACCCGTTGCACCAGGCGGCCGAAGCAGTCGGCGGCGTGCTGCCGCTGCTGCTGTTGGGCCTGCCGATGCCGGTAGCCGCGGTGTTGGCGTTCGCCATTGCCATCCAGCTGCTGCTGCAGCATTCCAACGTAGACATGCGTCCCGGCGTGCTGGGCCGGGTGATGGCCTGGGCGCCGCTGCACCGCTTCCACCACATGCGTTACGGCACCGCCGGCGACGTCAACTTCGGCCTGTTCCTGACTGTCTGGGATCACCTGCTGGGGACCGCCTTCGATGCGCCCGGCTATCGGCTGCAGCAACGCGACCTCGGCATCGGCAGCCAGCCGGACTATCCGCGCGATTATCCCGGACAGCTGCTGGCGCCGTTCCGCGAACTGCCGCATGGCGAGGTGCCGGAGCTGCCGGAAGGTCTGCGCAGGCGCGGATGATGGGGCGTGTCAGGCCGCGTGCAGCTGCAGGCCCTGCAGCTGCGCGGCACTGATGCCGAACATGCGGCGCAGGCTGCGCGACAGATGGGCCAGGTCAGCGAATCCGGCCGCGTGCGCGCTGTCGGTCAGGCTGTGCCCGCGCAGATGATGCATCAGTGCGCTGCGCAGCCGTTGCCACAGCACCCAGCCGCGCAGGGTCACCGCCAGATCGGACTGGAAGCGTCGATGCAGCTGGCTGGTCGACAGATGTGCCGCCTCGGCGATATCGGCGGCTGGCACCGGCCCGGGCAGGTGCTGGGCGATACGGGACAGCGCGGCCTGCACGCGGCGGTCCAGTGGTTGCGGGCGGCTCAGCTGCGGCAGCCGTTCCTGCAGGGCGGTGATGTCGGCCGGCAGGGTGTGCAACTGCTGCTGGATCTGTTCGGGATCGGCATGCGCCGGTTCGAGGAACACCGTACAGCCCGCTTCCGGCGCCGACAGGATTGCGTGCGGCTGGAATGACGGCAGCCACAGCCGTTGGCCCTGCTGCCGTACGCCAGCGACCTCGACCTGCCAGAGCGCGCCGTCGCTCAGCAGCAGCTGATGTGCGTAGTGCGCGTGCGTATCGCTGCCACCGGCGTGGCCCTGCAGCACGGCCACGTGAGCATCCAGCAGCAGCGTGCCATTCCAGGGCAGGGCGGGAGAGGACATGGAGGAATTGTAGATCCACGCCATGCGTGGATGGACCTCCACCGGAATCGAATATCTCGTGTTGATTTGAAAAGCATCCACGCATGGCGTGGATCTACTGGCCACCAGCCAGCTGTCGAAGGCGGGGCACTGTGGGTTTGCGGGGTGTGAGCCGCATGGATGCGGCGACCAAGGCTACATGGACGTACTTGCGCCGTCCCCGCAGACCCACAGTGCCCCGCCATCCCACGGAATGCGGCATTTGATTCTGCTGTAGCGTTGGCCGTTGCCTCTGCGGGTGCCGGGCGCAGCCCGGCCGCGCGCACTCTCATCGCCCGTGCGGATCCGGCCGATGATGCACGTACTCGACCACGGTGCCATCGGGATGCACCGCATTGAACGCCGCCCCGGTCGGTACCACCTGCAGCGGGAAGATGATTTCAGCGCCAGCCGCCACCAGCTTGTCGTGATAGGGCCGAACGTCATCGACCAGCAGCGTCCCCGTGGTCGAAGTGAACGGCGCCAGCGCCGCCTTGCTGCCCTCGATCAACAGGAACGCACCGACCATCGCCAGACGCAGGCCGGCCTCCGGAAACGGGAACCCGGCATCGGCCACCACGCCCTGCAACTGCTCGTAGAACGCCACGCTGCGCTCCAGCTCACCGGGGGCCACGAACACCCGGATCAGCACGCGCGGCGCGCGCTGGCTGGAGGTATCACAGCGGTCGCGCCAGAGATGATCGAAGTCGCGGTGTACGGTCATGGGCTCGATTCGTGGCCAGGGATCTCCATTATCAGCAGCCTCGCGCGGCGCGCTGATGACCGCCGGTGATGGCCTGATAACCAGTGGCTGGGGTCGGCCTGTGACTTAGGTCCTGTTGACAGGTGTGAACGCCCTCGCACAATCTTCACATGATTGGGTCGCCCTGCGCGGCCCGGACAGGCAGGTTGTCACGCCGGGAGGAGGGTCCCAGGCGCAGACCGGCCCGTCCTTCGGCCTGCGGGACGTTGCCTGGCAACCCCTGCGCGGCATGAACGCTGCACCCTTCGGCGGCACTTTCCCTGGACCGATTGCCTTGGCAACGGAATTACGCCTGCCGATGAAAACGTTTACAAAACCGCTTGCACTGTCCCTGGCCCTGTCTGCCGCACTGGCCGCCCCGGCCTGGGCCGACACAGCTGCGTTCACTGTGCTGACCCTGGAACAGGCCCCGACCGCCGAGGCGATGCCGGCCCTGGCCGCCCAGCTGAAGACCCTGCAGGTGGATGCGGTGAGCGTGCGCCAGGTGCAGCGTGGCATCGGCCAGGTCGATCCGCTGCAGCTGCTGGCCGATGGGCTGGGCTATGAGTACCGCTTCATTTCCACCGGCAAGGATGACGGCCAGACCCAGCAGGGGCAGGCGGTACTGACCCGGCTGCCGATCGCGGCCGAATCCGGTCCGGACCAGCCGGGCCTGAACTACCTGCGCCTGGATGACGGTCGCCATGCCGTGGCCGTCTACACCGACGCCGGTGCCGGTGCCTCGCAGCTGCCGGCCCTGGTGTCGCGTTCGCGACTGGGCGCGCCGGCGGTACTGCTTGGCGCGGTGGCCGGTGAATCGGCCAAAGCGGCCGGCTTCGACCCGGCACGCGTTGCCCTGGAAGCCGATGCCAGCTACTTCAGCGATGGTTTCCAGGCCGCCAGCAGCGCGCCGTTCAAGGTAGAAGGCAGCAGCCTGCGGGCAACCCTGCTGACCCTGGCCTATGCCGCCGACAAGGGTGGTGAACGGCCATGGATGGACACCACGCTCACCGCCGACGCGCGCGCTGCGCTGCTGCTGAAGGCGATGACCGAAGACGAGAAGTTCCAGATGCTGCACAGCTACTTCGGGCTGGGCAAGGATGGCGGCAAGCTGCCGGAAGGTGCGGTGGGTTCGGCCGGCTTCGTGCCGGAAGTCGCGCGCCTGGGCATTCCGTCGCAGCAGTCGGCCGATGCCGGCGTCGGCGTGACCAATCCGGGTGGCATCCGCCCGGGTGATTTCGCCACGGCAATGCCGTCGGGCCCGTCCACCGCCTCCACCTGGAACCGTGCGGTCGCCTTTGCCGGCGGCGCGACCATGGGCCGCGAAGCGTGGCAGCAGCGCTTCAACATCCTGCTGTCCGGCAGCGTCAACCTGCAGCGCGACCCTCGCAACGGCCGTAACTTCGAATATGCCGGTGAAGATCCGCTGCTGGCCGGTTCGATGGTCGGCGCGCTGATCCAGGGCGTGCAGAGCCAGCACGTGATCTCCTCGATGAAGCATTTCGCGCTGAACGACATGGAGACCCGCCGCAACTTCCACGACGTGCGCATCGGCGAACAAGCCATGCACGAGTCGGACCTGCTGGCCTTCGAGATCGCGCTGGACGCCGGGCGACCGGGCGTGGCGATGTGCTCGTACAACAAGATCAACGGCACCTACGGCTGCGAGAACGGCTACCTGATGAACCAGGTGCTGAAGCAGGAATGGAAGTTCCCCGGTTTCGTGATGTCCGACTGGGGCGGCGTACACAGCGGTTCGAAGGCGGCGCTGGCCGGCCTGGACCAGCAGTCGGCCGGTGAAGTGTTCGACGCGGCCGTGTTCTTCGATGAGCCGCTGCGCCTGGCCGTGCACGGCGGCGTGGTGCCGCAGGTGCGCCTGAACGACATGGTGGCGCGCATCCTGCGCACGATGTTCCTGCACGGCAATTTCGACAACCCGCCGCAGCACCAGAAGGTGGACGCCGAGGCTGGCTTCGCCGTCGCCCAGCGCACGGTGGAAGAAGGCAGCGTGCTGCTGCGCAATGAAGGCAACCTGCTGCCGCTGGCCGACAGCGTGAAGCGCATCGTCATCATCGGCGGCCACGCCGACAAGGGCGTGATCGGTGGCGGTGGTTCGTCGATGGTGGGCGTGACCGCCAAGGGCACCAACGCGGTGCCGGGCGTGCTGCCCACCACCTGGCCGGGCCCGGTGATCTTCCACCCGTCCTCGCCGCTGGAGTCGCTGCGTGCGGCGCGTCCGGATGCGACCATCGAGTATGTGGACGGCACCAATGCCGCCGCTGCGGCCAAGGCCGCCGCGCAGGCCGATGTGGCCATCGTGTTCGCCACCCAGTGGGCCGCCGAATCGGTGGACCTGCCGGACATGCAGCTGCCGGACAAGCAGGACGCACTGATCTCGGCGGTGGCCAAGGCCAACCCGAAGACCGTGCTGGTGCTGGAAACCAACGGCCCGGTGCGCACGCCGTGGCTGGCGCAGGTGCCGGCGATGCTGCAGGCCTGGTACCCGGGCATCCGCGGTGGCGAAGGCATTGCCGCACTGCTGACCGGCCAGGTCAATCCGTCCGGGCGCCTGCCGGTGACCTGGGTAGTGGATGAATCGCAGCTGCCGCGCCCGCACATCGACGGCCTCGGCTTCAAGCCGGCCAAGCCGTTCGGCGATGTGTTCGATTTCGATATCGAAGGCGCCAACGTCGGCTACAAGTGGATGGCGGCCAAGGGCCTGACCCCGACCTTCGCCTTCGGCCATGGCCTGTCGTACACCACGTTCGCCTATGAAAACCTGAAGGTGAGCGTGGAAGGATCGCGCCTGGTCGCCAGCGTCGACATCCGCAACACCGGCAAGCGCGCCGGTGCCGATGTGGCCCAGCTGTACCTGAAGCTGCCGGCCGGCAGCACCACGCCGATCCGCCTGATCGGCTACGACAAGGTGACCCTGCAGCCGGGCGAACAGCGCCGCATCCGCATCGAAGCCGAGCCGAAGACCCTGGCCCACTACGATGCGCAGGCCCGTCAGTGGAAGATCGATGGCGGCACCTACCAGGTGCAGCTGTCGCGCAACGCGGCCGAGCCGCTGCAGAGCGTGGACGTGCAGCTGGTGGAGCAGGTGCTGCGCTGAGGCTTGAAGGCATGGCCCCGCAAGGGGCCATGCAAAAAAAGGGACGGAGGGGATTAAGTCGTTTATGCATAAACGACTTAATCCCCTCCGTCCCCTTTTCAGGTGACAAACCACCCGCGCAGGAAATCAATCAGCTGCCGCACCTTCGGTGAGGGCTGCGTGCTGTGCGGGTAGACCGCGTACACGCTCTGCTGCGGGAACCGGTGCTGGCGCAGCACCGGGCGCAGCCGGTCCTGGGCCAGGTCGTCCTCGATCAGCCAGCGTGGCAGCACGGTGACCCCGGCGCCGGCCACGGCGAAGGCGCGCAGGCTGCTGGCACCATCCACGCGCACCACTGCATTGCCCGGGTTGGTGGCAAACAGGGCGTCGCTGCCATCAGGCGCAATCACCGGCACATCGGCAAGGCGCGGGTAGCCCAGGCGGGGCAGGGTGCCCAGCTGCACGGGGTCGTCGGCAGCATCGGCAGAGGGCAGGCGTGCCAGCAGGGACGGAGCCGCCACCGCGCACAGCGGGTGGCGCTCCAGTTCATTGGCGTGCAGGCCCGAGTCTGGCAGGCGGCCGAGGCGGATCGCCAGGTCGAAACGTTCGGGAATCAGGTCCGCCGGCGCGGGTGACGTCGACAGGTGCAGCTGCAGGGCCAGATGCCGCGCACGGAACGCCTCCAATGCAGGAATCAGGCGCAGCTGTGCGTACTCCGGGGTGGTGGTCAGGCGCAGCACGCCCTGCAGGTGTTGCTGGTCGCGGCGGGCGGCATCGATCGCCGCCTGCGCTGCATCCAGCGCTTGCACGCAGTGCTGCAGGAACTGCTCGCCGGCGCCGGTCAGGGCCAGGTGGCGGGTACTGCGCAGCAGCAGGGTCACGCCCAGCTCCTGTTCCAGCCGCTTCAGGTTGAAGCTGACCACCGCGCGGCTCAGGCCCAGGCGATCGGCGGCGGCGGTCAGGCTGCCGGCCTCGACCACGGCGCGGAAGATATCGAAGCGATCGAGGCTGACCATGATGATCCATTGTCAAAACAGGTTTGACAGTGTTGCAGCTGCCGTCGTGTTTTTCCAACAAGATCCGGGCGGCATGCTGGCCGCTTCCCCGCTGGAGCGCCGCCGATGCCGTCCCCCCGCCTGCGCCATGAGGCGATCTTCCTGCTGGTGTTCGCCCTGGATCTGGTCAACATGTTCATCGCCACGGTGGCCTATCCGGCATTGGCGGCGGAACTGCATGCCGACGTCGCTACCTTGGCCTGGGTCGGCACCGCCTACATGCTGGGCCTGAGCGTGGTGATTCCGCTGGCGCCCTGGCTGGCCGCGCGCTGTGGTGAGCGTCGCCTGCTGCTGGTGGCGTTGCTGCTGTTCGCGGTTGCCGCTGTGCTGGCCGGTGCGGCACCAGGTATCGGCTGGCTGCTGGGTTGGCGGCTGCTTCAGGGGCTTGCTGGTGGCCTGCTGATTCCGGTGGCACAGGCGGCAGCGTACCGACAGTGCACGCCCGACCAGCGTGGCGCGCTGACCCGCCGCATCCTGCTGGTGGCGCTGCTGGTGCCGGCACTGGCGCCTGCGCTCGGTGGGCTGCTGGTGCAGTGGTTGTCCTGGCGCGGTGTGCTCTGGGCCAGCCTGCCGCTGGCAGTGGTGGCGATTGGACTGGTGCTGGCGTGGATGCCGGCCGACGGCGCGCGCAGTGCGCCGCGCCTGCAGGCCTATGCGCTGTCCACCGCGATGCTGGCGCTGGGCGCGCTGCTGCTGGCGTTGACCTGGGTGGGCGAACCCGGCCATCGGACCGCCGGTGCCGTACTGCTGTTGATCGCAATGCTGCTGGCGGCGGCCCACCTGCGGCATGCACGGCAGCAGGAGCAGCCACTGCTGCGCTGGTCGCTGCTGTCCCATCGCGGGCTGCGCCTGGCGATGCTGATCTATCTGGCCGTACCCGGTGTGTTCATCGGCAGTCAGCTGGTCAGTACCCTGCAGTTGTACCAGGCCGGTTACAGCGCGGCGCGCATCGGCGCGTTGATGCTGCCGTGGGCGCTGGCCTCGGCCATGGCGATCACGGCCAGCAAGCGCCTGCTGGCTCGCTTCGGCCCGGCCACGGTGTTGCGCGCCGGCATGCTGCTGCAAGCCGGCGGCCTGCTGTTGATGGCGCTGCTGCCACACCCGGTCTTTGCCATTGCAGCATGGCTGTTTGCCTTGATGGGCGCCGGCGGCAGCCTGTGCAGCAGCACCGCGCAGACGCTGGCCTTCCATGGGGTCGAGGGCGAAGCATTGGGCGATGCCAGCGCACTCTGGAACCTCAACCGCCAGCTCAGTTTCTGCCTGGGTACCGCCGCCATTGCGTTACTGCTGGCCTTGGCCATGCAGTGGCTGCCTGCCCGCGCCACCGGCGCGGCGCTGGGTCTGGCCGCCGTACTGACACTGTTGCCGATGGCGCTGCTGCGCCGGCCGCAGTTGCTCACCCTTTCACAACCGGAGAACACTTGATGGATACCACCGCAGAACATGAAGTCCACCTCCTGCACGACAAGCTGCAGGCCTGGTTCCGCGCCGAGATGGGCGCCGACGCGCTGGACGATCTGACGGCGCATTTCTGCGCCGATTTCAGCATGGTCGGTATCTCGGGCCAAAGGCTGGATCGGAAGGCCGTGCAGGCTCTGTTCGCGGGCGTCCATGGCGCGCGTCCAGGGCTGCAGATTTCCATCGAAGCCGTGCAGGCGGTGGAAGCGCCTTCACCGCTGGCCGTGCTGCGCTATCGCGAGGGGCATTCGATCGATGGCGGCGAGCCTGCATGGCGGGAATCGCTGGCGGTGCTGCGGCAGGAAGCAGGGCGCTGGCGCTGGCTGGCGCTGCATGAGGTTCAAGCGGGTTGATGGATCCGCCGGGCATGGCCCGGCGCTACCCTATGACCTGCGCGACCGGTGGCGCCGGGCCATGCCCGGCGAGCGCAGCGGCAGTGAGGTGCACATGTGCCATCAGTCCTGCCTGCATCCGCCGCAGAATGCAAAGCCCGCCCACACTTCACGGCTCAAGGCAGGAGTAGGCTTGATGCTTTCCTGCCGGGAGGGGTTGTCCATGCGTGTGCGTGCCGTCGCTGTAGCCATTGCCCTTTGCCTGTCCAGCACCGTGCTGGCCGCCGAAACCCCGCCGATGACCCCGGACATCAGCGGCAAGCCCTTCGTTGCCCCCGATGTCGGTCGTGACTACGACAAGCGCGTGGTGATGGTGCCGATGCGTGATGGCACCAAGCTGTATACGGTGATCGTGGTGCCCAAGGGTGCGCGCAATGCGCCGATCCTGCTCACCCGCACGCCCTACGACGCTGCCGGTCGCGCCAGCCGCAGTGATTCGCCGCGCATGCGCGACCTGCTGCCGCAGGGTGACGAAGTGTTTGTCGACGGCGGTTACATCCGCGTGTTCCAGGACATCCGTGGCAAGTACGGATCCGAAGGCGATTACGTGATGACCCGACCGCTGCGCGGGCCGTTGAACAACACCAAGGTGGACCACTCCACCGACGCCTGGGACACCATCGACTGGCTGGTGAAGAACGTGCCGGAGAGCAACGGCAAGGTCGGCATGCTCGGCTCGTCGTACGAGGGCTTCACCGTGGTGATGGCGCTGACCGACCCGCACCCGGCGCTGAAGGTGGCCGCGCCGCAGAGCCCGATGGTCGATGGCTGGATGGGTGACGACTGGCTCAACTACGGTGCGTTCCGCCAGGTCAATTTCAACTATTTCGCAATGCAGACCGAGAAGCGCGGCAAGGGCACGCCGTTGCCCAGCCTCGGCTACGACGACTACAGCACCTTCCTGCGCATCGGTTCGGCCGGCGACTACGCGCGTTTCACCGGCGTGGACCAGCTGACCTGGTGGAAGAAGCTGGTCGAGCACCCGGCCTATGACGGCTTCTGGCAGGGCCAGGCGCTGGACGCGGTGATGGCGAAGACACCGTTGAAGGTGCCGACCATGTGGCTGCAGGGCCTGTGGGACCAGGAGGACATGTGGGGTGCCAACCACGCCTACCAGGCAATGGAAGGGCGCGACAGCGGCAACAACCGCAACTACCTGGTGATGGGGCCGTGGCGGCACAGTCAGGTGAACTACAGTGGCAGCGAGCTGGGCGCGCTGAAGTTCGATGGCGATACCGCGCTGCAGTTCCGCCGCGATGTGCTCAAGCCGTTCTTCGACCAGTACCTGGTGGACGGCGCGCCAAAGGCCGATACGCCGCCGGTGCTGATCTACAACACTGGCGAGAACCACTGGGACCGCTTGAAGGGTTGGCCGCGCAGCTGCGACAAGGGTTGCACCGCCAGCAGCAAGCCGCTGTACCTGCGCGCCGGCGGCAAGCTGGCGTTCCAGGCGCCGGCGGCGGGCGAGGGTGACTTCGAGGAATACGTGTCCGACCCGGCCAAGCCGGTGCCGTTCGTGCCGCGTCCGGTGCGTTTCGGTGACCGTGACATGTGGACCACCTGGCTGGTCAAGGATCAGCGCTTCGTTGATGGCCGCCCGGACGTGCTGACCTTCATCACCGAACCGCTGACCGCGCCGCTGCGCATCGGCGGCGCGCCGGTGGTGCATCTGCAAGCCTCGACCAGTGGTACCGACAGCGACTGGGTGGTGAAGCTGATCGACGTGTATCCGGACCAGGAAGCGTCGACGCCGGAGATGGGTGGTTACGAGCTGCCGGTGTCGCTGGCGATCTTCCGCGGCCGCTATCGCGAGAGCTTCAGCGATCCGAAGCCGCTGGCCGCCAACGAAGTGCTGCCGTACCGCTTCGACCTGCCCAACGCCAACCACACCTTCCAGAAGGGGCACCGGGTGATGGTGCAGGTGCAGTCCAGCCTGTTCCCGCTATACGACCGCAACCCGCAGACCTACGTGCCGAACATCTACCTGGCCAAACCGGGCGATTACCAGAAGGCCACGCAGCGGGTCTGGCACAGCGCGGCGCAGGCCAGCTACATCGATCTGCCGGTGTACTGAGGTAAGGGCGACGACATGCGGCCCGCCGTGTGCGCGGGCCGCAGTCGCATTGCATCGACCATCGTCATCGCATAGCGTGCATCCCTGCTTTGGATGGTATGCACGATGAAAAGGATGTTGCTCTGCTGCGCGATGCTGGTGACGGGGCCGGCGATGGCAGCCACAGGTGCCTTCGCCGTTCGGGCTGGCGGGTTCCAGGGGGAGGCGTTGGTCAGTGCCGAAGGCCGCCTGCTGGTAGCGCCTGACGGTACAAGCCTCATGCTGCTGGGGCCGGACCGCTGGTATCGCAGCGACTGGTACAAGCAGTCAGGCCACGGTCGGTCACCGCGCTCGCAGTGGTTCGATGATGAAGGCCGCCTGCTGCATGAGTTCGCCGGCCGCATCCGCTATGACGATCGCCTGCAGGGGAGCGATACGCTCTGGCGCGTCGACATCAGTGATGCGCAGGAGCGCTACCTGGGTACCGGCCTGGCCGATGCCCAGGGCAGGGTGCATTTCGCACCGACGGGCGAGGCCGGCGACTGGCGGCGGCTGTCGCGTGATCGAATCGTCTGGCAGGGCCGCAACGGCAGCACGCAATTCTTCAGCCTGGACGGTCGCGAGGTGCTGCGCATCGACGCGCCGGCGATATGGGTGGGAGGACCGTTCCCGGGTCGGCAGGCCTATGTGATCTGCGCTGACCGTGAGACGGCAACCTGCCGCGTGCAGGATGAATCCGGCACCGTAGTGCTGAGCGGCGACTTCGACGAGGCGCGGCCCGCAGGTGGCAACGGCTGGTGGCTGCGCCGGCTGGATACCTGGATGCGGGTCGATGCAGCGGGTGCGCGCGTCGACCAGGCGCTGTACCAGGGCGCCGCACTGTGGCCACACCATCGCAACAGCGCCGGCGCCGGCGCCGACGACGACGCAGGTGCTCCGCTGGAGGTCAGGCGGTATGCCAACGGCCTCGACAGCGATACGCCCGAACGTGGCTGGCTGCTGCAGGACGGGCGCTTTGTGCTGCTGCCCGCGTCCGCCAGCGGCATGATCGTGGACTACTGTCCGGGACGCTGGTTGCTGCGCAGCAAGGACGAGGGCGAGGACGAGGTGATCGTTGACGTGCAGGGCCGTGTGGTCGGGCAGGCACGGTCGTTGAGTTTCAATGTCCACCCGGTGCTTCCATGGCGACTGCGCAACGCCTATGCCGGCGTCGGCGCAGCCGTCCTCGATTGTGATGGCAAGGTGCTGTTCGAACAGGCCGATGTGGCCAGCTACCGGGCGGCTGCGGCCGGTGTGATGGGAACGCTGGCAGGTGAGCAGGACCCGCGCCTATGGCTGGACGCCGGTCTGACACCACACCTGATGCCGCCTGGCCTGCGGCTTCGGGAAGACCACATCGCGCCGCCGCTATTGGTACTGGATGATGTGGAAGGCAACTCGCACCTCTACAACACCGCACTGGGCAGCGTGGTGGCGCCTGCCTTCGGATCCGTCGAGGTGCTTGCAGCCGATCACCTGATCTTCCTGCGCGATGGCCGCTACGGAATGATGCGGGCCGACGGCCGCGAAGTGCTGCCGCCGATCCACGCCCAGATCCTTCCGTTGTCGGCCGAGCGCATCTGGGTACGGCAGGATGTCGGGCACGATGGCGCGTGGAAGACCCGGGGCGCGCTGATCGATGGCAGCCAGAACGTGCTTGCGCAGCGCCTCTTCGAATCCGGCGGGGTAAGCCGGGTGCCTGCGGGAGACGGAGGCGAGGGTGTTCCCGGCATCGTTGAAGTCAGCTTCGAGCACGCCAATGTTGAAGGCCATACCTATCGACTGCAGCAGTGGCTGGATCGGGACGGCCATGTAGTCGCCAGTGCGGTGCACTGCAGGCCGCAGGAGGGTGCGCAGGGCGATGGAAAGGGCGTGCTGCTGGGCCGGGGCTGGCGCGTGGACAGCGACCCAAAGCAGCCTTGCCGACTGCCGGACGCGGTGATGCAGGCATTGCAGGACCGCGGAGGCCGTTAGCCGCCGCGACGCCGTGCGGCAATGCCCGGCGTCGCTCCTGGCGGCTCATCCCACTTTCGAGGGACCGGTACGCCAGCGGCTGGGCACCAGGCCGAAACGCTTGCGGAACGCGGCGGCGAAGTTGCTGGGGTGCCGGTAGCCGCTGGCGGCGGCGGCCTGTTCAACCGTCCAGCCATCCTCGCGCAGGCCCTGTTCGGCATGGCGCATGCGCTGCTCGTGCAGGTAGTCGAATACCGAGCAGCCGTATTGCTGGGCAAAGTGACGGCGCAGCGAGCTCGGGCTCATGCAGGCCAGCTGGGCCAGTTCGACAAGGCTGTGGGTGTGGCTCGGATCGTCATGCAGGTAGGCGCGTACGCGTTCCAGCCGCTCGCGTTGGCCCGCGCGCAATGCGCGCACCTGGTCGGTCTGCAGATCTTCGGCTTGCAGGCCAACGGCCAGCAGCTGCAGGGCCACGCCTTCGCGCCACAACGCATCGATGCCGTCCTGCCAGGGGCTGTCGAACAGCTGCCCCAGCACCGGCAGCAGGGTGTGCGGAATCGCCCAGTGACGGCATTCCAGATGGGTATTGAGCGCGGTCTCCAACTGCGGCAGCTGGAACACGTCCGGATCGATCTTGGCCGGCACCATCACGCTGACCCCACGCATGTGCGTTTCGCCGGGGTGCGCGCCGGTCATTTCGACCTGCTCGCGGTGGTGGGCGGTCATCGCGGTGCCGGCGCGCAGGGTAAATCCGGGACGGCGCGGAACACGTACATCGACCTGGCCCTGCAGCATCACGCGGATGGCCAGGCCGGGACTCTGCTGGGCGGTGGCCACATACGGGAAGCGATTATGGACGTCGGAGGCGATCAGGCTCATGCCACCGCGCAGGAACTGTTCGTTGACCTCGCCGTGGCCGGCCCACTGGTCATCACGCAGGTGTTCCGGATCGGCGCGGTAGTCGAAGCCGTGGCGGTGGCCGAAGCGGCGGTAATCGGCAAAGGTGAAGTATCGGGACATTGCTCGGCACTTGCATTGGAGGTGGACACTGGCAGCACCTGACCCATGCGCTCTGCAATGCAGATGCATTTCCGATAGATACCTGCGTGGACACGCTGCGGCGCGTCGGAGGCGGTATCTGGAAGGGCTGGGGAAACGCCAGATTGGAATGAATGTGTCAAAGAAACTGGAAGCGTTTCCCATTGTCGCCGCGATTCACCCACATTTGATTTCGAGATGGTCAAAACCATTGATCAATACGGCCAAGTTGAATGCTCCGTAGAACATACGGCGGCGTTTTGCCTGCATATCCGTACGTAATTCCATACATCAACTTGGGTTGAGGTTTTATCGATGGAACGATCGCCTGCGGACACGCTGTCTGCTGGGCCATCACAGGCGGAGGCGTAGCGTGGGGGGTTAACCGCGACAGGCCGCGCCAATACCCCCACAGACGGAGAACACAGATGATTGATTACCAGCTCACCGGCAAGACCGCGATCGTGACCGGCGGTGTGTCCGGCATCGGTCTGGCGGTCGCGCAGACCCTTGCCGCATCCGGTGCGCGTATTTCGGTATGGGACCTGAAGCAGGAGGCAGTTGATGCCACGGTGGCGCAATTGCAGGGCAGCGGCGTGCAGGCGATCGGCATCGCGCTGGACGTGACCGATGATGCGGCCGTCGAAGCGGCGGTGCGGCGCACGGTGAAGGAACTGGGCGGTGTGCATATCGCGGTCAACAATGCGGGCATCAGTGGGCCGGCTGCCAGCAGTGGTGATTATCCCGTGGAGGGATGGCAGCGCGTGATCGACGTCAACCTGACCAGCGTATTCCTGTGCCAGCGTGCGCAGATCCAGGCCATGCGTGCGGCAGGTTCCGGTGGCAGCATCATCAACATGGCGTCGATCCTTGGCCAGGTGGGTTATGCCGGTTCCACCGCGTATGTGGCGGCCAAGCACGGCGTGGTGGGGCTGACCCAGACCGCTGCCTGGGAACATGCCGCCGGCGGCATCCGTGTCAACGCGGTCGGCCCGGGTTTCATCAGCACGCCGCTGCTGGACAAGATGGATGCCAAGGTGCGTGCGACGCTGGAAGGGCGCCATGCGTTGAAACGGCTGGGCACGGCCGAGGAAGTGGCGGCGCTGGTTGCCTGGCTGGCCAGCGACGATGCTTCGTTCGCGACCGGCGCGTACTACGCCATCGATGGCGGCTATCTGGCGCAATGATGCGGTGATCGCAGGCGACGGTGACGCCGGGCATGGCCCGGCGCTACCGGGTGAAAGGGCTGTGGTGTGGCCTTCACCGTTGTGCCACGGCTGCTGCGCAACGCTCCGGGAAACACCCGGAGCCTGCCCATGGAACTCACCCAGGATGTCTCGATCCTGCTGCGCGTGGCCGCAGCAATGCTGTTCGGCGGCGTGCTCGGTGTCGAGCGCGAGATGGGCAAGCACGCTGCGGGCCTGCGCACCCACATGCTGATTGCCGGTGCTGCTGCGCTGATTGTTGGACTCGGCGATTCAGTGGCAGAGCATTTCCAGCAGGAGCGTTACCGCGACCTGCTGCAGGTCGACCCGGTGCGCCTGATCGAAGCCGTGGTCGCCTGCGTCGGCTTCGTTGCCGCCGGCACCATTCTGCGTGGGTCACGCGAGGATCAGGTCAGCGGCCTGACCACGGCCAGTTCGCTGATCATGGCGGCGGCCATCGGCATCGCCGTGGGCATCGGCAAGTACGTGATTGCCATCGGGGTGAGCGTGCTGTGCGTGCTGGTGCTGGCGGTGATGCGGCGGTTGGAGAAGCGGATTTCGTAGGGAATCTCGAGTTGCCGGCCAGCGGCCGGCACTACCACTGGACCTAAATGGTCGGACCAATATGGCATCTAGACCTATGGTCTAATAGGTGCTTCGTCGGAGCGGCGGTTAAATCCGCTGCAAGTGGTCTGATCGAAATTATTGTTGGTAATACCAATGATCGACGGCCATGGCGACCCACCGCCTGCGGTGGAGCACATCCCGCCCCAGTCGAGAGCCCCCATGCAGCCCTGGCAACACCTGTACGACCCCGCCGGCAACCTGTGGTTGTCCAGCCTGATCGCGCTGCTGCCGATCGCGTTCTTCTTCGTCGCCCTGGCGGTGCTGCGGATGAAGGGCTGGCTGGCCGGCACGATCACCGTGGCCATCGCGCTGGGCGTGGCCCTGCTGTTCTACCGCATGCCGCTGAGCCAGGCGCTGGGCGCGGCCGGTTTCGGCTTCGTCTACGGCCTGTGGCCGATCGCCTGGATCATCATCGGCGCGGTGTTCCTCTACAAAGTCTCGGTCAAGACCGGTCAGTTCGACATCATCCGCGCCTCGATCCTGTCGGTCACCGAGGACCAGCGCCTGCAGATGCTGATGGTCGGCTTCGCCTTCGGTGCCTTCCTGGAAGGTGCGGCGGGTTTCGGCGCGCCGGTGGCGATCACCGCGGCACTGCTGGTCGGGCTGGGCTTCAAGCCGCTGTATGCGGCCGGCCTGTGCCTGATCGTCAACACCGCGCCGGTGGCGTTCGGCGCAATGGGCATTCCAATCATCGTGGCCGGGCAGGTCACCGGCCTGGATCCATTCGAGATCGGCCAGATGGCCGGGCGCCAGCTGCCGTTCCTGACCATCATCGTGCTGTTCTGGATCATGGCGATCATGGATGGCTGGCGCGGCATCAAGGAAACCTGGCCGGCGGTGCTGGTGGCCGGTGGCTCGTTCGCCATCGCGCAGTACCTGACCTCCAACTTCATCGGCCCGGAACTGCCGGACATCACCGCGTCGCTGGCGTCGCTGGTCTGCCTGACCCTGTTCCTGCGCCGCTGGAAGCCAGTGCGGATCTTCCGCTTCGACACCGAAACCAGCGCCGAGGCAGCTGCACAGGCACTGGAAGCGCCGCGCTACAACGTCGGCCAGATTGCCAAGGCGTGGTCGCCGTTCCTGATCCTCACTGCGATGGTCACGCTGTGGAGCATCAAGCCGTTCAAGTCGCTGTTCGCGGCGGGTGGCCCGCTGGAAAGCTGGGTGTTGAAGCTCCCGGTGCCGGGCCTGGACCAGATGGTGCAGAAGATGCCGCCGATCGTGGACGCGCCGCTCAACTATGAGGCGATCTACAAGTTCGACTGGTTCTCGGCCACCGGCACCTCGATCATCCTTGCCGCAGTGATCGCTATCATCGCGCTGCGCATGCCGGCCCGTTCGGCGCTGCAGACCTTCGGCGAGACCGTGCGTGAGCTGCGCATGCCGATCTACTCGATCGGCATGGTGCTGGCCTTCGCCTTCATTGCCAACTATTCGGGTCTGTCGGCAACGCTGGCACTGGCACTGGCGCACACCGGTGATGCGTTCCCGTTCTTCTCGCCGTTCCTGGGCTGGCTGGGCGTGTTCCTGACCGGCTCGGACACCTCGTCCAACGCGCTGTTCTCGGCGCTGCAGGCGACCACCGCGCAGCAGATCGGCGTGTCCGACGTGCTGCTGGTGGCGGCCAACACCACCGGCGGTGTCACCGGCAAGATGATCTCGCCGCAGTCGATCGCCATTGCCTGCGCGGCGGTCGGCCTGGCCGGCAAGGAATCGGACCTGTTCCGTTTCACGGTCAAGCACAGCCTGATCTTCACCACGATGGTCGGCCTGATCACCCTGGCCCAGGCCTACTGGCTGACCTGGATGATTCCCTGAGCCATGCACCGTCAGCCGACCACCCGCTGCGCGCTTCGGGCCACAATGGCGCCATGAGCACGCAACGTATTTCGGACAAGGTGGCCGCGCAGCTGCGCGGCCTGGTGCAGGAACAGCGGCTGCAGCCGGGTGACCGTCTGCCGGCCGAACGCACCCTGGCGGTGCAGCTGGGGGTCTCGCGCACCGCGCTGCGTGAAGCCATCGCGCAGTTGGCCAGCCAGGGCCTGCTGACCGCACGGGTCGGTGGCGGCACCTACGTGGCCGAACCGGCCGCACGCGCACGGCAGGCGCTGGATGAACCGCTGGCGCCGTACCTGCCGCTGTTCCAGGGCGACCCGGAGTATCGCTTCGACGTGCTGGAAATCCGTCACGCGCTGGAAGGTGCCACCGCCTGGCATGCTGCGCTGCGCGCCACCGATGAGGACCGCGCGCGCATCGCGCAAGCGTTCCAGACCATGATGGACGCGCACGGCAAGGATGACCCCACCGGCGAAGCTGAGGCCGACGCGGCCTTCCACCTGTCCATCGCCGAGGCCTCGCACAACCTCGTGCTGCTGCAGGTGATGCGCGGGCTGTTCGAACTGCTGCAGACCAACATCTCGCAGAGCCGCGAAAAGCTCTACACCTCGGCGAGGACCTTCTCGCCGTTGTCCGACCAGCACCGCGAGATGATGGACGCGGTGCTGGCCGGCGACCCCGAACGCGCGCGCGCCGCCGCGCATGCCCACCTCGAGTTCGTGCACACCACGCTGCGCACCCTCGATGACAACGAAGCCCGGCGTGCGCGGGCCTCGCGTCTACCTTCCCCACACGGTTGACCCCATGATCATCTCCGCCTCCACCGATTACCGTGCCGCAGCGCAACGCCGGCTGCCGCCGTTCCTGTTCCACTACATCGATGGCGGCGCGTATGCCGAGCACACGCTGAAGCGCAACGTTTCCGACCTGTCCGACATCGCGCTGCGCCAGCGCGTCCTGCGCAACATGTCCGACCTGAGCCTGGAAACCGAGCTGTTCGGCGAAACGCTGGCAATGCCGGTGGCGCTGGCGCCGGTCGGCCTGACCGGCATGTATGCCCGGCGCGGTGAAGTACAGGCGGCGCGCGCGGCCGACAGCCGTGGCATCCCGTTCACCCTGTCCACCGTATCGGTGTGCCCGATCGAGGAAGTGGCACCGGCCATCCAGCGGCCGATGTGGTTCCAGCTGTATGTGCTGCGCGATCGTGGCTTCATGCGCAATGCGCTGGAGCGCGCGCAGGCTGCGGGCGTGACCACCCTGGTATTCACCGTGGACATGCCGGTGCCGGGTGCGCGCTACCGCGATGCCCACTCGGGCATGAGTGGACCGAATGCCTCGCTGCGCCGTATCGGCCAGGCCATCACCCATCCGCACTGGGCTTGGGACGTGGGCCTGTTCGGTCGCCCGCATGATCTGGGCAACATCTCCACCTACCGCGGCAACCCGACCGGGCTGGAGGATTACATCGGTTGGCTGGGCAGCAACTTCGATCCCTCCATTTCGTGGAAGGACCTGGAGTGGATCCGCGAATTCTGGAAGGGCCCGATGGTGATCAAGGGCATCCTTGATCCGGATGACGCGCGTGATGCGATCAAGTTCGGCGCCGATGGCATCGTGGTCTCCAACCACGGCGGCCGCCAGCTCGATGGCGTGCTGTCCACCGCGCGTGCATTGCCGGCGATTGCCGATGCGGTACAGGGCGACCTGAAGATCCTCGCCGATTCGGGCATCCGCACCGGCCTGGACGTGGTGCGCATGCTGGCGCTGGGGGCCGATACCGTGCTGCTGGGCCGTGCCTTCGTCTATGCACTTGCAGCGCAGGGCGAGGCCGGCGTGGCCAACCTGCTGGACCTGATCGCCAAGGAAATGCGCGTGGCGATGACACTGACCGGCGCGCGCCGCATCGCCGACATCGGCCGCGATTCGCTGGTCAGCCTGCCGTGAGTGGCCACGATGCCGTGCTGGCGCAGTTACGCGATGCGGTCGGCAACCGCCATGTACTGACCGGCGACAAGGCCACGCGCCGCTTCCGCCGTGGCTATCGCTTCGGCGACGGCCCGGTGTTGGCGGTGGTGCGCCCGGGTACGCTGCTGGAGCTGTGGCGTGTGCTGCAGGCGGCGGTGCAGGGTGGGGCAGCGATCATCCTGCAGGCGGCCAACACCGGCCTGACCGGTGGCTCGACCCCGGATGGCAACGACTATGGGCGTCCGATCGTGCTGATCAGCACACTGCGCCTGACCGGCATCCAGCTGTTGAACGAAGGCCGCCAAGTGCTGTGCCTGCCCGGCGCGACGCTGGATCGCTTGGAGCAGACGCTGGCGCCACTGGGGCGCGAACCGCATTCGGTGATCGGCTCGTCCTGCATCGGCGCCTCTGTGCTGGGTGGCATCTGCAACAACTCCGGCGGTGCGCTGGTGCGTCGCGGCCCGGCCTACACCGAGCTGGCGCTGTATGCGCAGGTCGATACGCAGGGCCAGCTGCAGCTGGTCAATCATCTGGGCATCGCGCTGGGTGATACACCCGAGCAGATCCTGCAGCGGCTGCAGGCTGGCGACTACGCTGCTGCCGACGTAGGTGACGGCGACGGCCGCGCCGCCTCCGATCCACGCTACGCCGACGAAGTGCGCCGGGTGGATGCCGATACGCCGGCACGCTTCAATGCCGACCCCAGCCGTCACTTCGAGGCAGCGGGCTCTGCCGGCAAGCTGGCAGTATTCGCGGTGCGCCTGGATACCTTCGAGAAGGAGGCCGCCGAGGTCTTCTATATCGGCAGCAACCGCACCGACAGCCTCACCGCGATCCGGCGCCAGCTGCTGACCGGCTTCGAACGCCTGCCGATTGCCGGCGAGTACATCCACCGCGATGCCTATGACATCGGCGAACGCTACGGCAAGGACAGTTTCCTGCTGATCGACTGCCTGGGCACCGCGCGTGTGCCGGCCGCGTTCGCATTGAAGAGCCGGGTTGATGGCTGGTTCGAGCGGCTGGGGCTGCGCGGGGTGACCGACTGGGTGATGCAGGTGCTGACCGGCCTGCTGCCCTCGCACCTGCCCAGGCGCATGGGCGAATTCCGCCAGCGCTACGAGCATCATCTGCTGCTGAAGGTCTCCTCGCAGGACGCAGCGGAAACCGAGGCCTGGCTGCGCGGCTTCTTCGCCGACCATGAGGGCGGTTACTTCCACTGCACGGCCGATGAGGGGCGCAAGGCCTTCCTGCATCGCTTCGCCGTGGCCGGTGCGGCGGTGCGTTACCGCGAGGTGCATCGCGACCAGGTGCAGGACATCGTGGCGCTGGACATCGCCCTGCGCCGCGATGATGCCGACTGGTTCGAGCAGTTGCCGGTGGATATCGACGGCCGCCTGCTGCACAAGCTGTATTACGGGCACTTCCTGTGCCACGTGTTCCATCAGGACTACATCGCGCGCAAAGGCGAAGACCCGATGGCGATCGAGCATGCGATGTGGGCGCTGCTGGACCAGCGTGGCGCCGAGTATCCGGCCGAGCACAACGTTGGCCACCTGTATCCGGCCAAGCCGGCGCTGGCGGGGTTCTACAAGCAGCTGGACCCGAGCAACACCTTCAACCCCGGTATCGGCCAGACCTCGAAGGAAAAAGGGTGGGGTAGCTGCGACTGTAGTGGGCATTGACGGATACAACGTGGCTTTACTGTAGAGCCGAGCCTATGCTCGGCTGCACTTCCCGACAGACAGCAGTCGAGCATGGCTCGACTCTACAAAGACGAAGTCGGGCATGGCTCGACTCTGCCCGGGCAACGGTTACCATCGGAATCCCAACCGCAGGAGCCGCCCATGCCCTCCATCGTTGCCCGCACGACCGTGTGCGTTGCACTGCTGGCGACCCCGCTGCTGGTGCTCGCCCAAGGCTCGATCCTGCCGCAGCAGCGTGACGCTGCGGGCAACGTGATGGAGCCGCTGGGGCAGGTGCTGATCGCCAATGAGACGGGGCCGGTGGGGCTCTACGAATGCACGCGGGACGGCAACTGGTGCGTGCGCGTGCAGCCGGTTGCCAAAGATGGTGACCGGCCGACCGTGCTGGAAGTGCTTGAGAAGGCACCGGGCCAGGGCACGCCACACACCTACCACGTCAGCATCGACGTGCCGCAGGAAAGCGAGCTGTCGCTGTGGCCGTGGATCGTGCGGCTGGCACCTGGCGTGGGTAGCGATGAACCGGTGACCGACCCGCAGCAGCGCGACCGCCAGAACGTGCTGGTGGGCGGCATCGTCTCGTTCAGCAGCATGTATTCCGGCGGCGGTGCCGATGCATCCACGTTGCAACTGGCACGCGTGCGCCACCTGCAGGACGACATCCAGGTGGACGACGACGTGCTGACCGTGCCATGGCTGGGCAATGCGATGATCCGCGCCTGTTTCAGCGAGCAGGACATGAAACAGCGCGCAGGTGCCTGCCACGACGAATACGGCTTCTCGGCGAAGCTGGCGCTGGATACGGTTGCAGCGGGCATGCCGGTGCTGCGCTACCAGACGGTGGCAACCCGGTTCCCGGCCGGTGTTTCGCGCTTCGAGGATTCGCTGGCCAAGGGGCCGTTGAAGAAGCAGGATCTGCGCACCGAGCAGGACCCTGCGTGCACCTACACGCGGCTGTTCCGTTTCAGGGATGGGGTATTCCACCCCGACCAGGCGCTGCCGGATTGTGCGGGGTATACCGAACCCTGAAATGTAGAGTCGAGCCATGCTCGACTGGTTTTCCGCGCGACCCATCCGAAAACCAGTCGAGCATGGCTCGACTCTACAAAAGCCTGCCGCGGCGCTTACTCGCAGCGCGTGGACGTGATGATGTTGTCCTTGTCCACGAACACGCGCAGGCGGTCCGGGCGGATGTCCTTGGTGGTGATGGTGCTGGGGCCGATCGGGTTGACCAGACCGGCACCGCTCTCGCGGGACAGGCGGCGGATGTTGGGCTCGTTGGCCGGCTGGCCGATCGCCCAGCCCAGCTGGCTGGTGTCGCAGCGGCCACTGCCTTTGACTTCCGGGCCAGGGGTGCTGACACAGGCCGACAGCAGCAGGGCGGAGGCCGGCAGCAACAGGGACAGACGGAATGCAGACATGTGAGCGCTCCTGCGCAGGGGACGATGGCAGGAACGATAGCACCGAGCGTGCGAAAGGCGTCAGCGCCCCGGTCATTGCCGGCACAGCGTGGTCATTGCATAGTGGGAGGAATAGCTGGCAGTACGCCAGCGGGCAGGCCGGGCCTTTCCGGCGCAGGTGTTGGATACGGTATGACGGCAGGCAGTTTCCGCGGCAAGGACAAGACAATGACGGCCCTGATGTTGTCGTTGCTGGGCGTGGCGTTTGCCGCCTCCGCTGCCGATCCGGAACCCGAGCAGGTCCAATCCCCGGTATTCGGCGCCTGGCGCAACCTGCAGACCGAATCCGGCTACGCGCCGGCCCAGCGCAACCTGGCCTTCGCCATGCTGCCGCAGGCCGCGACCCGCGGCGACCGTTTCGCCATCCTCGACCGCGAGGGCAAGCGGGCGGTGTGCTGCCTGCAGGTGGCCAGCCCCTCGCTGGGCGTAGCTGCGCTGCGCGGGGAGTACCATTTGCCACAGGCCTGGGTGACGGATCTGAGCAATGGCCGTAGCCCTGCACGACCCTATGTGCCGCACGTCTATGCGATGCAGCGGGTGGACGAGCTGGCCGACTACAGCTTCGCCGATGTACCTGGCGCCTACAGCGACCTGGGCGGTCTGCTGATTCCGGAAGGTGCCGCGCTGGAGGCCGACGGCAGCGCCGTGCGCCTGGGGGACAGCCGCTACCCGCTGCATTTCCAGCGCCAGCCGCACGCCGATGACGATGGCGCGTTGGACCGCTACAGCCTGCAGGCGGGCGAGGGCGCGGCCCCGTTCGTGGTTGAAGTGCCGTTCGGCACCTACTGATTGCAGCACTGCACTGGCTAGAATGCAGCGCGGCGCCATCTGCCGCGCCTGCTCCGTGAGTCGTTGCCGTGTCCTTGCGCCCCTTCCTGCTGTCGTCCCTGTTGCTGTTGTCCGCCTGTGCCAGTGTGCCTCCGCCGCCACCGGCCCACTCCGATGCGCTGTGGCGGTTGATCGAGCGTGACTGCCGTGGCACCGAAGCCCCGCGCGGCGACTGCCTGCGGGTGGAGACGGCAGCAGACCGGCGCGATGTGCTGGTCAAGGACGCGCACGGTGATTACCAGTTCCTGCTGATGCCGCTGGACAAGGTCAGCGGCATCGAGAGCCGCAGCCTGTACCAGCGTGGTGCACCGAACTACTTCGCTGCAGCCTGGCAGGCGCGCAGCCACACCGAACAGGCCTTGCGGCAACCGCTGCCGCGCAACGTCGCCAGCCTGGCGTTGAACTCGCCGCACGGCCGCTCGCAGCACCAGCTGCATATTCATGTGGATTGCCTGCGTGCCGACGTGCTGCAGGCGCTGGACACGCATGCTGTCGCCCTGGGCAGCCAGTGGGCACCGCTGCCGGGGCTGCTGCGCGGCCATCAGTACCAGGCACGCCTGCTGCCGGGCGCAGAACTGACCGCCAATCCGCTCAATCTGCTGGCCTACGACCTCGCAGGCGTGGACGACGTCGGCCAGTGGAGCCTGGTTGTGGCGGGCCGGGACGCCGTGCAGGGCGTCCCGGGCTTCATCCTGCTGGCCACCCGTGTGGACGCGGGCACCGGCAACGAGGCCAGCGCCGAAGAGCTGCAGGACCACGCCTGCTCGGTGCTGACCGGTGCCGGCAACGCGCTGGAGCGGGTGCGCTAGTCCAGCATCCTGTGCTTGCTCCGCCACATGGGTGCGGTCAGCGCCAGCAGCTGGCGATCCTGCCAGCCTTCCAGATCCAGATGATGGTCGCGCAGCAGGCCTTCCTGCTCAAAGCCGAAGGCCCGCAGCGCGGTGGCGAACGGATCACTGCAGTCCGGTGGCAGCATCACGAACAGGCGATGCAGGCCGACGTCCTCGAACAGGAAAGGACACAGCGCCTGCAGCGCCGCGTCGGCATGCGGGTGCCAATGCTGCAGCGACAGCAGTTCTGCGCAACGCGCGTGCAGTGATTGCAGGCGGACGTGCAGCTGGTCCAGCACGTTGCCGTGCTCGTCATCGAATACCCCCAGCAGCAGCTGGTCGTTGTCCTGTTCCAGGCGTGAGCGATGCATGTGGGCGAGGAAGCGCGCTTCCTCATCGATAACGGACGGATCGCGGCGGCCGCGCCGGCGGCGGTCATCGAACAGGCGCCAGCGTGGCAGATCGGTGCGTTGGAACGGGCGCAGGGTGACCGGTGCCACCTGCAGTTGCAGCAGATGGCGGCGCAGCACCGGGCGCAGCGGGGGGAGGGTGGAAGCGGGGTATGGGGTCATCATCCCCGAAACGATGGCCGTGCCCGCACCGCCAGACCATTCAAAACATTGCAAAAACGCGGTGGTTGTCCGGGGCGGGTCTGATTCGGTTCAGGCATAAGGCCATCAGGGCTGGTCATTTCCGTTGAAACCACCCATTCAGGACACTTTCGTTACGGGATCGTTATGCGCCGCACAGGCCGCTGCCCCCGTACCACCACCCGCCCAACTCCCCAGGAAGCCCATGTCCGCCTCCCACAAGGCGCTGCGCCCGCGTCCGCTGGTGCTCGCACTGTCGTCCCTGATGCTGGTCTCGCTGCCGGCCTTCGCGCAGGAAAGCGCACCCACCACATTGCAGGAAGTGAAGGTCACCGGCTCGCGCATTCCACGCGCCAGTGTCGAGGGCCCGTCGCCGGTGACGGTGATCAGCCGCGAGCAGATCGATGCGCAGGGCTACCGCAATGCCTTCGATGCTCTGAGCGCGCTGACCGAGAACACCGGCAACGTACAGGGCGAGGACTTCGGCAACACCTTCACCCCGGCCGCCAACACCATCAACCTGCGCGGGCTGGGCCCGAACCGCACTCTGGTGCTGGTCAACGGCCGCCGCCAGGCCGACTACCCGCTGGCCTACGAGGGCTCGGTGAACGTGGTCAACCTGGCCAACATTCCCAGTGCGCTGATCGAGCGCATCGAGGTGCTGGCCGCTGGTGCATCGGCGGTATACGGCTCCGACGCCATCGCTGGCGTGGTCAACATCATCCTCAAGGACCGCTTCCAGGGCGTGGACGTGAACGTGCGCGCCGGTGGCACCCAGCAGGGCGGTGGCGACAACCAGCGCGCGCAGGTGGTCGGCGGGAGTTCCGGCGAGCGTTGGGATGCGCTGTTCGGCTTCGAGTTCGATGTGCGCAAGGCGATCCACGCGCGCCAGCGCGACTTCATGGATTCGCTGGACGATGATCCGGCTGGCAAGGCACCGCAGGCGACCGCGATCGCCTATCGCCGCAATGCCGCCACCGGCCGCAACATCGATCCGGGCGTCAATGGCTGCGACGGTGCGTCTGACATCTATGGCGGCAGCGTGTTCCGTGCCAACAACCCGCGCCAGGGTTGGTACTGCGGCAGCAACGAGGCGGCGGCAAGCTACTGGACCGTGCAGACCCAGAAGCGCAACCTCAATGGCTATGGCCTGCTGACCTTCCACGTCAACGACACCACTGACCTGTTCGCCGATGTCGCCGTAGGCAGCGCGCGGATCTACAACAACACGCGTGCGCCGACCTGGACCTCGGCCCGCAACTACTTCTACAACCAGACCACCGGCAACCTGGAAAGCTGGTACCGCCGTTTCGCGCCGGAAGAAATCGGTGGCCTGCCGCGCAACGCCAACCGCTTCCTGGAAAACTCGTGGTCGTTCAACGTCGGCGCGCGTGGCCAGATCGGCGACAGCGGCTGGGACTATGAAGCGGTCTACAGCCGCTCGCGTTACGAGAACAGCACCCGTCGCCCGGTGTTGCTGGCCGGCATAAACGAATACCTGCTCGGCCCGAAGCTGGGCGTGCGCAACGGCGTTGAGGTCTATGCGCCGGACCCGGCGCGCCTGTTCCAGCCGTTGACCCCGAACGAATACGAGGGGCTGTCCGACTACCAGGAAAGCCGTAACGCGGCATGGCTGCAGACCTTCAGCGCCAGCGTCAATGGCCGCCTGTTCGCGCTGCCCGGTGGCGACGCTGCATTGGCGGCGGTGGTCGAGGCCGGCAGCCAGGGCTACCGCAATCGCCCGGACCCGCGGCTGGGCAGCGGTGAATTCTGGAACACCAGCGCCGGCATCGGTGCCGGTGGCGAGCGTGACCGCTATGCGGCCGGCGTGGAACTGCAGCTGCCGTTGCTGCAGTCGCTGACCACCACCCTGGCCGGTCGCTATGACCAGTACCGCGCAGGTGGCGAGCACATCGGCAAGGCTACCTGGAGTTTCGGCGTCGAGTTCCGCCCGATCGAGAGCCTGTTGATCCGTGGTTCGGCGGCGACCAGTTTCCGGGCGCCGGACATGAACTACGTGTTCGCCACCGAAACCCGCGGCTACAACCCGGGCATGACCGACTACTGGCGCTGCCGCACGGCGGGCCAGTCGTACGACAACTGCGACTACAACGGCCTGTCGATTGATTACAGCAACCGCGCCAATGCGCAGTTGCAGCCGGAATCGGCCAAGTCATATGGCTTCGGCGTGGTCTGGTCGCCACTGTCCGGCCTGGATTTCAGCGCTGACTACTACGACATCCGCATCGACAACGAAGTGACCAGCCTCGATACCAGCCGCATCCTGCGTGATGAGGCCGATTGCCGCCTGGGCCGCACGCTGGGTGGCGAAGCGCGCGATATCGGTTCGCCTCTGTGCCAGGACGCGCTGTCGCGGGTGATCCGCAATCCGTCCAATGCAACCGTGCAGCCAGACCAGGTGACCCGCGTGCTGATCAATCCGATCAACGCGGCCTCCGAATCGGTTCGCGGCCTGGACCTGAAGGGCAACTGGCGCTTCGATGCCGGCCGCTACGGCCGCTTCACCACGCGCCTGGCCTACACCGTGGTGCTGGAGCACAAATACCGACAGTTCTCCGATGATCCGGAGCGTGACATCCGCAATTCGCTGGATGACTACCAGTGGCGCAGCAAGGCCAACGGCAGCATCACCTGGAACCAGGGTGACTGGACCACCACGCTGTACGGCAACCGCTTCGGCTCGCTGCCGAAGACCGATGGCAGTGGCCGCATCGCGCCGTACATGACGTACAACGCGAGCGTGTTCCGCCAGTTCGGCGAAAACCTGTCGGTGGGTGTGATCGTCAACAACCTGCGTGACAGCCGCCCGCCGGCGGACAAGAACGGTGGCGGCTGGCCGTTTTATCCGGTCGGCAACTACGACCCGTATGGCCGCCAGTACTGGGTGCAGTTGGACTACCGGTTCCGCTGATCAGGCAGGCGAACGAAGGGCCCGGCATCGCCGGGCTTTTCGTCTGGAGCTCAGCGCTCAGGCCATCAGGTCTTCCTCGATCTCTCTTACAACCACCTGAAACCGGTTGGCATCATCCTGGGAATTGCCGCCAATCTGCATCTGGTAGCACGTTGGAAGACGCGACGGACAGCTGCTGAAATGGTCGATGCAGACATATTCACCCCGGGTGATCAGCTGTTGGAGATCTTCCGGTGACAACTCGCGTCGGCCGACGATGGTACCGTCCCCGGCTTGGGCGGTCAGGACCAACGACTCGAGATCAGCGGCAGCGGCGATTTCTGCGTCCAACCGCTTGACCTGCACCTGAAAGACACGTCGACAGATCAGTTTGTCCAGCCAGTGCTGCTCATCCGTCGCGAAATGAGCATTGTCAGGTTCGGTTGCACGCGTCGCGTCCTCGTGCACGCCCCGGTGAGCAAAGCTCAACCCGGCGTAGCGCTCGTACTGTTGCAGCGTGCGCTTGCCGCCGAGCCCGTGCCTGGCAAGTGCGAACGCATCTCCTGATGCGGCTGCTGCGAGCATGTTCACTGCCTTGCCTGACGCCTTCAGCGATCGATCGAAGGCACTGGCTTCGATTTCACCACGCGAGCGGCACTCATCGGAGTGATCATCCCACACTCGGTTTGCGTCCGAGTTGTACTGGTGCCACAGCAGCGGTCGATGGGGGTGGAAGAAGTCATAACCATGCGTATAGGCCCTGACCGCCATGACGATTTCTTCGGTCGAGAAGAAATGGTCTGCATCGTTCATGACTTCCCTCACGAACTCGCCGTCGGAGAACAGGAACCCGCCACTGATGAATCGAGCGCGCATCGGTTTGCTGCGTACTGGAACCTGGGGCATGCGTACCGCTTTGTAGCTGACCACGCCTACGCTGTTGAAGCCGCGGACGAGCATCTGGCCGACATGGTTCTGCCGGGTTTCAGGATAGCTCTCGGGCTGGAACGCGGGCGGGTACCCGGTCAGCAGCGGTTTGCATGAGCGTGTGCGCAGGGATTCGAGCATCTCCACCAGCAACCCGTCCCACGCGTCCGAGAAGCGGTGGTGAGAGTCGATCTGCAGGTTGTAGCGCTCGTCGCGATAGCGCTCCTGCGCCAGCCTTCGTGCCCACCCACAGCCGCGGGCGTGCATGAAGCCCACCTCGATCAGTTCAACTTCGGCCCCGTTCAAGCGCAGGCGATGAATCGGATGCTGATCGCCGATGCAGCTCGATTCCAGCTGGAAGCCCGCAGCCAGAAAATCCTGGAGATTTGCTTCATCACCATGTTGCCAGCACACCACCACGTGAAGTGCCGCTGGCGCAGCTGCGCGCCGCACGAGATCGACGAGCGTTGGAATCAGTTGCGGATCGCGATAACTGGGTATCTGAACAAACAGGCTGGCGGGAAGATCCATCTTCAGTTCACTTGGGTTGGTCGGGCGAGGAAGTACGAATGCTCGACATCATGCACGACGTTTGAAGCGCATTGGAAATGCAGCTATCGAAAGGATTATCCGGCAGTATGTTTCGATATCGGGCCTGGTGAAATCGAAAGAGTCAAGTTGAGTTCTCTTTGCATTTTCACGGTGATTGCTGATTGGCGTTTAAGTAATTGACCGGTGCATTAACCGCTGCTAGTTTTCGGCTGCTGGAGTGAACCAGCGATACAAACTGCCAGAGTCAAGGAGAGATCAATGAAGGCAAGCCTCATCGTAAGTCCGATCCTGTTGGGTGGACTCGCCATGGCCAGTGGAACGGCATCGGCGGGAGATACGGTAACCGTCAATGGCGCGCGCTATACCTGCACGTCAAGCTGCGTTGTGCAGACCA
The DNA here is from genome assembly GCF_057292075.1 of Stenotrophomonas sp. 1L-E-5-B-C3. Lineage (NCBI taxonomy): Bacteria > Pseudomonadati > Pseudomonadota > Gammaproteobacteria > Lysobacterales > Lysobacteraceae > Stenotrophomonas > Stenotrophomonas sp. 1L-E-5-B-C3. The sequence continues at coordinate 203,490 of NZ_JBXAWS010000001.1, read as the reverse complement.
GTGCCAACGGTGGCTACACCGTGACGGATTGTTGTGGTGGGCGCGTAACTCGCGTGATACGTACGCCGCCGCCTGAGGAGTGATTGCAGCCTGCTCGCCAGGCAGTACCCGTTTGAATCCGGCCTCTACGGGGGCCGGACAACGAGCATGATGGAGAAACGGAACATGGATGCACGTGCGTTTTTGATCACGATGGCAGCGGTATTGGTAGCGGGGTGCGCACAGGATGACGTGGCAGCGGGTGGAGCCGCACAGGCGAACGCCGGGTCGTCATCTGCCGCCGTACGGAGCGCGGGCAGTGGCCAGGAGGTGACGCCTGCAACGGATACGAGCGCGCGCGGAACGATTCCGTCATCTCCTGGCGGAGCCATGTCCGCCGGGGATTCGCCTTACCTGGCTGCAGAAAGTGCAATGATGCAGGACGGTGCGCTGTCTGTGGAGCAAAGCGATGCCATCCTCGTTTCGGATAAGGCTTTCGAAAAGACAGTCCAAGCGTTTGCTGACGATGCCGGAAAACGCCCTGAAGCGCAGGACCTGACCGCGCACTACAAGCAGGCGATTGCGCGCAGCCTCGGCAAGAATGAATCCCTGGGTGAGTTCGCGTGTGGATACAGCCTGTGTATTGGTTCAGTACGTACCGGCTCTGCTGAAGAGTACGAGGCGTGGACTGAAAAATTCGGATTGGACGCCGCTGCGCCCACCTACAGTTTCTCGGGCCTGAGCAAGAAGCTCGACCAGCGGAACTACGAGGGAAGGTTCGTTTTTTCTACCGATCCTGCCGCCCGATCGATGATCACCAGCCAATAGGCCTGCAGGTCAGGTAGCGCCCGCACGTCGGCCGGCGCTGCCTCGATCAAGGCAGCGCCTGCAGCAGGTACGACTCGATGACGTAGCTGAAAGGCTGCTGCTGGCGGTCGCGCAGCAGGGCACGCACTTCCAGGATCACGCCGTGATCGCCTTCGCCCCGCGGCGGCCAGAAAGTCTGGTCAGCCAGGGTCTGGCGCTGGAAACCGAGCGGGCCGACCACGCGACCGAACGGTTCGTCGGTGCTGTCCAGCACCTGGTTCATGGCCGGGCTGAGATGCTCCGGCAGATACCAGTTGTCGGCCTCGGACAGCACGCGGCTGCCGCACACCAGCTGCACGCGGCGATAGCGCAGGTCGGTGCCTGGCTTTACGCCCAGCGCCTGCAGCACGTCGGTCGGCGCCGGCTTGCCCTGGCCGCGTACGCGCACCGCGCGCACCCGTGCCTGCTCGGCCAAGCCGTGTTCGGCGCACCAGTGTTCCAGGGTCGCGGTCGCGCTCTGCCCGGACAGCACGCGCTGGTGCAGGCGCTCGACCAGCGCACCCGGGGCGATCCGCTGCTGGCCCGGCGGCGACTGCAGCGGCGCAGCGGCCGCAGCATCAGTGGCGGACAGGCTGGCGATCGGAGCGGCGGCAAGCAGGGACGCGGCCTGCCAGCGGCGGAGACGATCGTGGCGGTCGGACGGGCCCATGCGGCATCACAGCGGAAACAGGCGCCCATGTTACCCGTTCAGGGGTGTGCACGGCGTGGCTGCGACCGGTTGTCGCAGGGGGAATCATCGTTCTGGTGAATGCGTGCCATCCAGATATTTCGTTGGCCGATGGCGCTATCGAGGCGCAGGATGGCGCCAGTCTTGGCTTTCCGGGAATTCCCGATGACCCTGCAGTTCATCCACGGCGGTGTCGACCGCGACGGTGCACCACTGCACTTCCACATCCGTGATGGCCGCATCAGCGGGCTCAACGGCCATACCGGCCCGGCTGAAGGGGCGGAAAGCGTCGATCTGCAGGGCTTTGCGGTGCTGCCGGGGTTGGTGGATGGCCACATCCACCTGGACAAGAGCTTCGTCGGCGACCGTTGGCACCCGCATCAGCCGGTGAACAGCCTGCGTGAGCGGTTGGCGGTGGAAAAGGCGGCGATGGAGGCTGCGGCGCCGATGGTTGATCGCGCCGAGGCGCTGATCCGCCAATGCAGCGGCTTCGGCACAGTGGCAATGCGCTGCCATGTCGATATCGATGGCGGCACCGGCCTGCGTCACCTGGAAGCGGTGCGCGAGGCCGCGCTGCGCTGCGCCGGCATCATGCGCATCCAGCTGGTGGCGTTCCCGCAGGCCGGCGTGATGTCCTGCGCTGGTACCGCAGCGGTGCTTGAGCAGGCCCTTGCAGCGGGTGTGGACGTGCTGGGCGGCATCGATCCGACCACACTCGATGGCGATGCCGAGGGCCAGCTGGCACTGTTGTTCGGCCTGGCCGAGCGCTATGGCGTGCAGCTGGACATCCACCTGCATGAGCCCGGCGAAACCGGCCTGGCCCAGCTGCTGCGTATCGCCGCGCGGACCCGGGCCGCCGGCCTGCAGGGAAGGGTGGCGGTCAGTCATGCTTATTCGCTGGGCGAGGTGCCGCTGGCACGCGCGCTGCAGGTGGGCGAGGCGCTGGCGACGGCGGGCGTGGCGATCATGAGCAACGCGCCGGGCGATCATCCATTCCCGCCGCTGCGCGCGCTGCATGATGCCGGTGTGCACGTGTTCGCGGGCAACGACAACATTCGTGACTGCTGGTGGCCGTATGGCAACGGCGACCTGCTGCAGCGGGCGATGCTGCTGGGCTACCGCTCCGGCTTCAATACCGATGCCGACCTGATGCTGGCGCTGGACATGGTGACCACCCATGCCGCGCAGGTGATCGGGCTGCCACAGTACGGCCTTGCAGAAGGACATCCGGCCACATTCGTGGCGGTGCGTGCCGACCACGGCCCGGCCGCTGTGGCCGCAGTGCCGGTGGAGCGCAGCGTGGTGGTCGACGGCCGCTGGCTGTAGATTCACGCCGCGCAACCCCGTGTAGTGCCGAGCCATGCTCGGCGGCCTTTCAGACGTAATCGTCGGCACGGGTGACGACGAATTCCTCAAGCCACGCCAGCAGGTGGGCGATGTCGATGATCTCGCCCTGCTCGACGCGCTTGAGCAGCAGCGTGCTGGCGCCGATCTGCAGGCTGCTGTCGGCATAGCGCAGCACCGCGTCGATGCCCCAGGCATCGGTGACCTGCATCCAGGCCAGGCCCGGCACGCGCTGGGCCAGGGTGTCACCGAACGCCACGCCCAGTGCTTCCCAGCCATCGCAGTCGTCGCGGTCGATCAGCTCGGCATCGACCACGCGCTGCAGCGTGGTGGCCGCCAGCGGCCACTGCACCGGCAACGTCGGAAAGCCGGCGGCCACGCGCGCAGCGATCAGCAAGCGCTGGTGCTGCAGATGCGTCTGCAGTGCAGCGGGCAGGGGATCGAAGCGGGTGGGGATTTCATCGGACATGGCGAGGCGCCGTGGGGCACGGAAACTAGGGCGACTGTAGCCTGCGATGTAGTGCCTTGGTGCGGCAGGTCTGATCAGATATCGATGATCAGTGCGCGAACTGTGATTGCTTCCGCATGCGCAGCATCAATGTGCGAATACGTCATTCTGCGCGATTCAATCGTTCTCTCATGGGCTCAGCCGGACTTGCGCGCTTGCTGGATGACGAACTCCTCCAGAGCTTCAAGCAGATGGTTGATCTCGATGGTCTTGCCTTCTTCGACGCGTTTGATCAACAGGGTGCCGGCGCTGACCATGATATTGGCGTCGCCATAGCGGAGAACCGCATCGACGCCCCAGGCATCGGTTACCTGGGCCCAGGCAAGTTCCGGTACACGCTGTGCCAGACAATCACCAAATGCGACCCCCAGTGCTTCCCAACCGTCACAATCATCGTGATCGATCAGTTCTGCATCGACTACGCGTTGCAGCGTGCTCGGCAGCAGCGGCCATTGAACAGGCACGGTAGGGAACGCAGATGCGACGAGGGCAGCAACCTGTGCACGCTGCTGCTGCATGTGGGCGATGAGCGCAGGTGGCAGAGGATCGAACCGGATGTCGGCTTCGTCCTTCGGAGCAGGGGTCAAAGTAACCTGGTACGTGTTGGTCATGGGTGAGGTAATTCGGAGAAGGGCGTTCGCTACCCTATCGCCCAGGCATTGGGTACGCCATCAGTCGGCCTTTTACGACAAGCGTGTACCTGCTGGCGCTTCACCGCGATTTCGAATACTGGGCGGTCGTTTCCATCTACGCATGGCGTGGATCTACTGTGGTCAATCCGGCTCGCGATCAGTGGGCCTTTTGCGACAGGCGCGTACTCGCTGACGCTTCAGCGCCCTTTCGGATGCCGGACGGTCGTTTCCATCCACGCATGACGTGGTTCTACCGCGGTCAATCCGGTTCGCGCTGCACCTGGCGCCACAGTTCGCTGGCCAGCGCTCGCACGGCATCATCGGCATCGGAGCGATGCAGCAGGCCGATCTCGTAGTTGTCGATCACCGGCAGCTCGCGTTCGCCATCGATGATGCGGTGATCGCGGGTGACCGCGCGGCGCGGCAGCAGGCTGATGCCGATGCCATCGGCCACCGCGCCCTGGATGCCACTCAGCGAAGAACTGGTGAAGGCGATGCGCCAGCGCAGGCCCAGCGCCTCCACGGCGTGGATCATCTCGTCGCGGTACAGCCCGCGTGGCGGGAAGGTGACCAGCGGCAGCGGGTCCTGCTGCAGGCAGCTGCTGCGCAGGCTGTCGATCCAGTGCATCGGCTCGCGCCGGCAATGCACCGCCTGGCGGCTGTTGCGGCGTTGCTTGACCAGCACCAGGTCCAGCTCGCCGTGGTCGAAGCCCTGCGCGAGGTCACGGCTGAGGCCGCTGCTGATCTCCAGCTTCACCTGCGGGTGGCGGCGGCTGAAAGCGGCCAGCATGCGTGTGGTCTGCGCGTTGACGAAGTCCTCGGGGACACCGATGCGCACCGCGGTTTCCACGGTGGCGCCGGCCAGCGCCTGTGCCATTTCCTCGTTCAGGTCGAGCATGCGCCGCGCGTAGCCGAGCAGGGTGTGGCCGGCATCGGTGGGGTGTACGTCGCGGTGGCCGCGTTCGAGCAGGCGATGCCCGGCCAGTTCCTCCAGCCGGCGCACCTTCTGGCTGACGGTGGACTGGGTCGAATGCAGGCGCGTGGCCGCAGTGGTGAAGCTGCCGCAGTCGGCCACCATCACCAGCGCACGCAGCAGGTCCAGTTCGAACAGGGTTCTATTCGATTTGGCACTGTCTTGCATTTGAACATTTCACTTCTGGATACCCAGGCCGACTTCTACCATGCAGGGCAGGGGCCGGCAATGCCCGGCTGTTGCTACCGTCGCACGGCGTTCCGTGGCGACGGTCATGAGGAGACACCGTCATGCGCGTCCATCGTTCCCCTGGCTGGCCTGCGCCGTTAGCGCGCGTGCTGCTGTTATTCCTGCTGGCCATGGTCTCCCCGGCCTGCACCGCAACGTCCAAAGCCGACGTCGATGGCCGCCTGCGCGATGCTGCCAGCCGTGGCGATGCCGATGCGCTGCGACAGGCGATCGAGGATGGCGCCACGCTGGAGGCGCGTGATGGCCAGGGCCGTACCGCGCTGCTGCTGGCCACGCATGGCAACAATGTAGACGCCGCGCGTGAACTGATCGAAGCCGGCGCCGACGTCAATGCCAAGGACGCCATGCAGGACAGCGCCTACCTGTACGCCGGCGCGCGTGGACTGGACGAGATCCTGGCGATGACCCTGGCGCATGGCGCCGACCTGCGCAGCACCAACCGCTACGGCGGCACCGCCTTGATTCCCGCCGCCGAGCGCGGCCACGTCGCCACCGTGCGCACGCTGCTGCGTGCCGGCGTCGCAGTGGACCATGTCAACCGCCTGCACTGGACCGCGCTGCTGGAGGCCATCCTGCTCGGCGACGGCGGCGCGCGCCACGTGCAGATCGTGCAGCTGCTGCTGGATGCCGGCGCCGACCCCGAGCTGGCCGACGGCGACGGCGTGACGCCGCTGGCGCACGCGCGCAAGCGCGGCTACACCGAAATCGAGACCCTGCTGCGCCAGCATGGCGCGGCACGCTGAAGACCGTCCCCTTCCACCCGCACGCTGGGCGTGCCCATCAGGATGCTGTCCATGTTCCGTTCCCGTCCGTTGTCCCTTGCCATCCTCCTTGCAGTGGCCCCGCTGTCGGCGTCTGCGGCCGAGCGCGCCGACCTGCTGATCCGCAATGCCACCGTGGTCGATGTCGAGCACGCCAGCACCCTGGCCGGACAGAGCGTGGTGATCCGTGGCGAGGACATCGTCGCCGTCGGCCCGGACGCGCAGCTGCGCAGCCAGTGGAGCGCGGCCCGCCAGATCGATGCCAAGGGCAAGTACCTGATTCCGGGGCTGTGGGACATGCACGTGCACTTCGGTGGTGGCCCGGCGCTGATCGAAGAGAACAAGGCGCTGCTGCCGCTATATATCGCGCACGGCATCACCACCGTGCGCGACTGTTCCGGTGACCTGCCCGAGCAGGTGCTGCAGTGGCGCGGCGAGATCGCCAAGGGCACGCTGTTTGGTCCGCGCCTGCTCAGTTCGGGCGCGAAGATCGAAGGCATCAAGCCGGTCTGGAAGGGTACGATCGAAGTGGGAAGCGAGGCCGACGCCGACAAGGCGATCGCCCGCCTGCAGCACGACAAGGTTGATTTCGTGAAGATCACCGACAGCACGCTGAAGCCGGAGCTGTTCCTGTACTCGGCCAGTGCTGCGCACAAGGCCGGGTTCAAGGCCTCGGGTCACATTCCGATGGCGCTGACCGTGGAACAGGCGGTCGATGCAGGCCTGGCCTCGATCGAGCATCTGGACTACGCATTCAAGGCCGGCAGCAAGGATGAAGCGCAGATCGCCGCCGACTTCGGTGCCGGCCGCATCGACCGCGCCGAAGCCAACCGCCGCCTCGACGCCAGCTTCGATCGTGACACGGCGATGCACGCCTACCGCGATTTCGCCAAGCGCGGCGTGTTCGTGACCCCGACCCTCAATGGTGGCCGCATCCTCGATTTCCTTGACCAGGATGACCACGCCAACGATCCGTACCTGGCCTACATCGGCCCGGGCCTGCGCGCGACCTACCAGTGGCGCGTGGACCGCGCGGCGAAGGCTACGCCGGCACAGATCGAAGCGCGCCACGCGCAGTACCACCAGGTGGCCGCGGTGCTGCCGATGCTGCAGGAAGCCGGTGTGACGATCATTGCGGGCACCGATGCGGGCTTCCTCAACTCGTTCAACTTCCCGGGCATCGCCCTGCACCAGGAATTGCAGCTGTTCGTGAAGGAAGGCCTGAGCGCACCGCAGGCGCTGTCGGCCGCAACCCGTTCCGGCCCGGCCTGGTTCGGCCAGATGGACCGCTACGGTGGTGTCGCACAGGGCAAGGCCGCCGATCTGGTACTGCTGACCGCCAACCCACTGCAGGACATTGCTGCCACCGAAAAGATCGACAGCGTGATCCTGCGCGGCAACATGTATGACCGCGCCGCGCTGGACAAGATGCTGGCCGACACCAAGGCCAGGGTCGCAGCGTGGAATGCCGAGGCGGCGAAGGCGCAATGATCGGCGGGGTCGGATCCCTTCCGACCGGGAAGGGCTCTGACCCCAGCGTCGAACGGAATCCAGGCACGATGCGGATCCGTGGCAGTGGACAGCCCCTTGCTTCCGGCACGGGAATGATTCGGTGCGGGCATCTAGCATGGTGCCCGTTTCCCGTTCGAATCCGTGCATGCCTGTTTCGCCTGCCTTGCTGCTGCCAGCCCATGAGGCGCCGCTTCCGCTGCCACGCCCACACTGGGTGATGCTGGCCCTGTGGGGGGTGTTGATCGCCACCGCCGTGCCGGCGGTGCACCTGAGCCAACAGCCTGGCGGTCTGATTCCGGCAGCGTTGTTCATCCTTGGCGCCGAGCTGCCCTGGATGCTGGCGACGCCATTGTTGTGGGATGCGTGCCGGCGCTGGCCACTGTCTGGACGCCGGCATCTGGCCGGATGGTTGGCGCTGTGCCTGCTGCTGACTCCGCTGTTGACGGCATTGGGATGGACCCTGGGCCATGTGCTGCTGCAGCTGTGGCAGGGGCAACCCTGGCCAGCACTGCAGCAGGTGTTGCGCGCGATTGGTATTACCGCGCTGTTTGCGTTGCCGACCTTCATTGCGGTGGCGGGCGTGGGCCATGGCCTGGCCGGACTGCAGCGGTTGAGGGCGCAGTCAGAGGTGCTGCAGCAGGCTCGTGAAACAGCGCTGCGCCAGCATCTGCAGCACCACTTCCTGTTCAATGCGCTCAACGCCATCGGCGGTTTGGCACTGCAACGTCCACGCGCGGCGGATGCCGCACTGGCGCAGCTGTCCTCGCTGCTGCGCGATACCCTGCAATGCCCGTCGCAGCGCTGCTTTGCCGATGAACTGGGCGCAGCACAGGACTATGTCGCGCTGCAGTCGCTGCTGCACGATCAGGAGGTGCATCTGCATCTGCAGGCCACCGCGGCTGCATTGGCCTGTACGGTCCCCGGTCTGTTGCTGCAGCCGTTGATCGAGAATGCGGTGTTGCACAGTGGCTGGCAGCCGGGGGACGGGCCATTGCGGATCGAGCTATGGGCCGGAGTGGAAGACGGCCTGCTTGATGTGGTGCTGTTCAACCCCTGCCTGCGTCCCGGCACGAACGATGGACTGGGCACTGGCCAGGCTGCACTGCAGCGGCGCCTGGCGATGATGGGAGGCCGGTTGCAGACCGCCAGCGAGGGCGGCGGCTATCGTGCACGCGTGACCTTGCCGGAGTGCATCGCGTGACGCGTCCGCTGAGCGTGCTGCTGGTGGATGACGTGGCGCTGGCACGTGACCGCCTGCGCCAGTTGCTGGCGGGCATTCCGCAGGTCAGGGTCGATGCTGAAGCCGCCACCCTCGCGCAGGCACGCGAGCAGCTTCAGGGGCGCCGTTTCGATCTGCTGCTGCTGGATCTGGTCCTGCCCGACGGTCGTGGCTGGGAGTTGCCCCAGCAGCAGCCGGCGCTGGCCGCGCACACCATCTTCGTGACCGCGCTGCCGCAGCATGCGCTGCGCGCGTTCGAACTGGGCGTCGCAGACTATCTGCTCAAGCCGGTGGCAGCGCAGCGGTTGCGTGAAGCGATCGAGCGCGTGCGCCGCCTGGCAGGCCTGGCACCGCGTACGGAGGATGGTGCGCAGACCCTGGCGGTGCCTGGTAGTGGTGGTGTCCAGTATGTACCGCTGGCGGAGATCGACTACATCGACATGGCCGGTCATTACGCATGCGTGCACGTGGGGCAGCGACTGCACCTGCTGCGTGAGCCGCTGGCGCAGCTGGCCGAACGGCTGGCGGATGGAGGACTGTTGCGCGTGCACCGCTCGGCGCTGGTCAACCCGCTGCGGGTGCGATCACTGATCGAGCGCCACAACGGTGATGCGCTGCTTGAACTGGCCGATGGCGTGCAGCTGCCGGTGAGCCGCAGCTACCGGCCGGTGCTGGAGGCGGCCTTGGCGGCACGCGCCTGACACACGGCTGGTGCCTGCAGCGGCACGGTTGGTGCCATCGTCGCCGAAGTACGCAATCCGGTCGTTGCGGCCAGTGCACCCTGCGCCTTTCCAGATCAGGGTGGAGCACGCGGATGCGGTGGTGCTTGGGTGTGTTGCTGGGCGTGCTGGCGCTGCCTGCGTTGGCTGATGTGCGGGTCATTTTCGATGACCATCAGGGGCGCGCTGATCGTATTCCAGCCATTAGGGTTGAGGGACTGGCGGCGGCCGAGGTGGTGCAACTACGGTTGTCGATGCGGGACAGCCGGGGCCGGCGCTGGCAGTCACAGGCTGCACTGCGCGCGGACCCGCAGGGGACGGTCGACACCGCACGCAGCGGCTCGGAGCAGGGCAGCTATCGAGGCGTCGATGCGAGCGGGCTGATCTGGTCGATGCAACCACAGGAAGGGAGAGCCAGCGCACTTCCCGTGCAGTGGCAGCGCGCCGATGACGGCTTGGGGTTCCAGTCACAGGCCTTCGAACTGGAGGTGGAGCGTGCAGGATCGGTGGTCGCACGGCGGACCCTGAAGCGCCATCTGATGTTGCCGGGCGTGCAGGTGCAACAGGTCGAAATCGGTGGCCGCGAAGCACATCTGTACCTGCCATCGGGCCAGCAGGCTGATGCACGGGCGCCAGCATTGGTGACGCTGGGCGGTGCCGAAGGCGGATTCGACGGTGGCGACCTCTATGCCGCCTGGCTGGCCAGCAACGGCTATGTCGCGGTGTCGGTGGCGTGGTATCGCGGGCCGGGCGTGCCCAAGGATCTGATCGAGGTTCCGTTGGAAACCGTACGCGACGCAGTGCACTGGCTGCAGCGCCATCCCCGGGTGGATCCACAGCGGGTAGGGCTGATGGGAGGCTCCTGGGGCGGCATCGTGACCATGGCCACGGCGGTGCATCTGCCTGAGCTCCGCGTCGCTGTGTCCTGGGTAGGCAGTCCAGCCCCGTTTCGTGGCATCGCCCGTGACGTGGCCCCGGCCGATTTCCGAGCGGTGGACCGTTCCCCCTTGAGCTGGCAGGGCGAACCCCTGCCGTGGCTGCCGTATCGCGAGGAGGTTGACTGGGGCAGACCGGGGCCGCAGTGGGAACCGGCATTGCGTACCGCGATGCTGCCCATCGAGGACATTGCTGCACGCACGTTGTGGATCGGAGGTGGTGACGATCGGCTGGGTGACTCAGGCACGATGCTGGCTGTTGCGCAGCGTCGGCTTGCAGCCGCAGGGCGTGGTGACCGTGACCGTTTCCTGTACTACTCAGATGCGGGGCATCTGATCACCCCGTTTCTGCAGCCGACCACCCATCGCCATGATGTAGGCCCGTACATTGAAGTGGGGGGCACGGCCGAAGGTCATGCCCGCGCGGACCGAGAGGTAGGGCCAGCGGTGCTGGAGTTCCTTGCCGAGGCGCTGTAGCCGAAAGTGCTGACCCCTGTTCTTCCTTCCAGATGTTCGATTCCGATCCGATTGAGCTTCATCCACGCATGGCCTGGATCTACCGTGTCGACCAAGGTCGACACCTACCAACACCGCCCCGCCATCCCACGGAAACCCCGCTTTCGCCGTTGCTGTTGAGGTTGCCGGCCAGCGGCCGGCACTACCGCAGGTGCAGGGCTGCAAGCCCTGCCGAACAACCCCCTAATCGTGACCGCTGTCGTCCAGGCTGATGATCCCGCGCCGCAGCGCCTGGGTCACCGCATGCGTGCGATCACCCACGCCCAGCTTGTCCATCAGGCTCTTCATGTGCGCCTTCACCGTCTGCTCGGAAATCTGCATGCGCTCGCCGATACGCTTGTTCGACAGGCCGCCGGCTACATGCCTCAGTACCTCGGTTTCGCGCGGCGACAACCGGTCTTCCACCACATGCGCGGCGATGCTGGCCGCCACCGCCGGGGGAATCGGTGCGCGGCGGCCGCCAGCGACCATGCGGATCGTATCGACCAGCTCATGGCGCAGCATGTCCTTCAGCAGATAGGCGCTGGCGCCGGCCTGCAGCGCGCGGACCGCGCGTACGTCACCACGGTAGGTGGTCAGCACGATGATGCGCGCGCGCGGGTCCATCGCGCGGATCCGCACGATCGCTTCGACGCCATCCAGCCGTGGCATCTGCAGGTCCATCAGCACCACGTCGGGCTGCAGCCGCTGGTAGCAGGCGATGGCTTCCTCGCCATCGGCGGCTTCGCCGAGCAGGCGCAGATCGGGTTGTGCGCCCAGCAGGGCGGCCAGGCCGTCACGCAGCAGTGGATGGTCATCGACCACCAGCACGCCGATCGGGGCAGGGGACTCAGTCATGGTTTGGTTTACTCCAAGGCCAGCGCCAACGCGATGGGCGGCGGTGATACAAGCGCCGCGCGGGAACCGACAACGCCACCTCGGTGCCCAGACCGGGGCGGGTCCACAACTGCAGGTCCGCGCCGAGGCGCTGCGCGCGCTCACGCATGCCCTGCAGGCCCCAATGACCATGGCCGGCATTGTGGTCGGCGATGCCGACGCCATCGTCGCGCACGTGCAGCAGGAAGCACCGCGTGCCGTACGAAAGCTCCACTTCGATTGCGCTGGCGTTGGCATGACGCAACGCATTGCGGATCGCCTCGCGTCCGATCAGGAATACTTCTTCAGCCGCGTCGGCCTGTAGTGGTGGCGTCGCGCCTTCCACGGTCAGGCGCAGTGGGTTTGTGCCGTGTCCGGCGTACTCGGCGTGCACATCGGCCAGTGCCGATGCGAGGTCGCGGCCAGCGAACGGTCCCTCACGCAGGGCATTGACCCGCTCGCGGCCCTCGGCCAGGTTGCGTTCGGCCAGTTGCATCGCCGATTCCAGCTGGCCGCGCACCGTTTCGGATGTCTGTGGCGACTGGCTGATCGCATGCAGGCGCAGGATCAGGCCCTGGCTGCCCTGCAGCAGGGTGTCGTGCAGGTCACGCGCAATGCGTTCGCGTTCGCCGTTGCGTTCCTGCAAGCGCGCGCGGAACAGGGCCGCCAGCTGTCCGCTGCGGATGCGCACCGCCATCACCAGCAGCGCGAGTATCACGGCCGCACACAGCAGCTTGAACCACACGGTCTGCATGAAGGTGGGGGCGATGCGGAAGCTGCGGCTGGCAGGCGTGGTGCTCCAGATGCCGTCTTCGTTGGCGGCCTCCACCTCGAAGCGATAACTTCCGGGGGCGAGGTTGGTGTAGTACGCCCGCGTGCTGCTGCCGGCATCCTGCCACCCGTCGTCGACCCCGGACAGGCGATAGCGGTAGCGGTTGCGCTCCGGACGCGCCAGCGACAGCGCCACGTAGTCGATCTGCAGCTGGCTGGTGCCGGCCGGAAGGCGCATGCCATCGCGCAGGGGCTCATGTGCGTTGCCGTACAACACCTCGCCGATGCGTACGCTGGGTGCCATGGTGTTGACGTGCGAGCGGGTGGTGTCCAGCCAGGCCAGGCCCTGATTGGTGGCCAGCCACAGCAGTCCGTCATCGGCCAGTGCAGCGGTGGCGATCGGTCCGCTCTGCAGGGCGATGCCCGGCATGCCATCCACCGCATCGAACAGGCGTGGCGTCACCGGCAGCCCGGTCCGCAGCGTCCGTCGCAGCTCATCGCTCCCCAGCCGGACCAGGCCACGGCTGCCATTGAACCAGAGGTGTCCGTTCGGATCGGCCACCATGCCGGTGATGCCTTCCAGTACACCGGCCATGTCGGTTCGCACCGGAACGAAACGACCGTTGCCAACGCGCGCAGCCAGACCGGCTTCGCCGGCGACCAGCAGCAGGTCCTGGTGATGCAGCATTGCGGTGATCGGCCCGACCGACAGGCCCTGGCTGGCATCGAAGCTCTCGATGTGGCCCGCGCTCATCCGGCGCAGGCGGCCGTCGGCATAGCCGAGCAGCAGCTGGCCATGGGCATCCAGCGCCAGCGATGAGCAGGCCTGCTCGGGCAGGCGGACCTCGCGCTGCCATTGGCCATGCAGGTAGTGCAGGACGCCGCGTTCACCCGTGCATACCCAGGCCTGCGCGTCGTCGGGGAACAGCAGGGCGTGCAGCGGTTGCCCGGTGAACGGGGCCGGCAGCGGGATCAACGAGGTGTGGCCGGCGACCGTGCGCGCAAGATTGACCCAGTCGAACTGCCAGATTGGCGTGGGTGCCCGGCGCGCGGCCACCTGCAGTTGTGCGGCACTGCCTTCCAGCAACGGCCGGCGCAGATCGTACGGCTTGAGGTCCTCGCCATAGCCGTACACACGCCCATCGCTGGCCCGCACCAGCGAGCGGTAGGGATCACTGGGCCCCACCGCCAGCGTGTGCACGCTGCGCGCACGGAAGCGGTTGAGGCCCAGGTTGGTGCCGACCCAGAGATTGCCTTCGCGGTCGACGATGATCGGCACCGCCGAGGTGGCGGTCAGCCCGTGCGGCGAATCGAAACGCTCCATGCGCACGGCGCGATCGCCGTCGAACGTGATCCGGGCCACACCGCCATGCGGGCTCATCGTGGCCCACAGCGCGCCGTCGGCAGTGAACTGCAGGCGTGCGGCGACCAGGTCTGGGAGGCGTCGCGCTTCGCGTTCGCTGTCCGGCAGCAGGCCCTGCGCGTTGGCCAGCGGCGAAGCACCGCGTACGCGATCGGCCAGCCAGACGTCGCCCTGCGGGCTCTCGGCCAGCGTCGCCATCTGCGAGACCGCAATGCCGGTGTCCTCGAAGCGTGTGGCGCCGGCGGCACGCTTCCAGATTTTCAGGTCGGCCAGCACCCAGAAAGTGCCGTGGCTGTCATGCAGCGCCCATTGCACGCGGTGTTCCGGCACCCCCGTGCCAGTGGGCAGCCGCTGCCAGCGCTGGCCGTCAAACCAGCGTAGCCCACCATTGATGGCCGCCCACAGTCGGCCGTCGCGGTCCTGGCTGAAGTGTGGGACCACGCCGACCGGCACGCCCTGGTCGCGGCCGTAGTTGTGCAGCTGGCCGCGCGCGAACTGGCTGATGCCTGCCTGGAAGTAACCGATCCACAGGGCACCGTCGGCGGCATGCGCCAGCGTGACCATGTTGGTGGACGGGAACTGGCCGCCAACGGGGGGCGCCTGCCGTTCGAAGCGGCGTCCATCGAAACGGTACAGGCCCGAACCGGTAGCCAGCCACAACAGACCGTCGCGGTCCTGGCTGATGTCCCAGATGTCACCGGGTGCGCCCTGGCCGACCCGCCACGCGGTGTGCTCGTAGCCGGTCAATCCACTGTTCACGGCTGGCCGCTGCACGGCGAAGGCGGGCAGGGCGGTCCACAACAGCAGGCACGTCAGCAGCGTCGGCAGGCGACGCAGGAACGGGAAGGGGCGGCCATGCATGGCACGCATTCTGGCAGGTGCGGGGCAGCCCAGGGTGACCCGAACGGGGTAGGCGAACTGCGAGGCAGTCGGTTATCACGCAGGCATGCCCTGTGGAGCCCGGCCATGCAGCGTCTGTTCCTGATGTTCCCCGACCGCGGTCCGGGCGTCGGCCTGCTGTGGCTGCGGCTGTGCGTTGCCGCTGCCCTGTGCATGCCGGGAGGGCATGGTGGCTGGCTGTCGGCACTTTGCCTGTTGGCGGTGGCGATGCTCGCGCTGGGTGTGCTGATGCCCGTGGCAGTGGTGGTGGCAATGCTGGAACTCCATGCACAGGCACTGCCGTGGCCGCTGGTGGTGTTGCCGCTGGCCCTGCTGGTACTGGGTCCGGGTGCCTATTCACTGGATGCACGGCTGTTTGGCCGGCGTGTATTTGGACATCGGCCTCCCCCATTCGGGTAGGTGCTGGCCTCGACCGACGGGGGTAGGGCATCGCCCGGCGCACCCGCACCATGGGCCACCCCCTCGCGGCGCCCCCCATGGCCACTGCTTCCCTGCCGGATTCGTCCGCTGCATCGCTGGCCCCGCACCAGGCGGCGGCATTGCAGCGTGCCCTGCGCTACGTCGATGAGCACCTGTCCCAACCGCTGCGCGTGACCGACCTGGCCGACGCGGCCTGTGTCAGCCGCTTCCATCTGGTGCGCCTGTTCCGCAGTGGCACCGGCGCAAGCCCGTTGCGCTACGTCCGCCGTCGCCGCATCGAACGTGCACGCCAGCTGCTGCCGGTCGCGCAGTTGCCGATGTCCTGCCTGGCGCAGCAGCTGGGTTTCTTCGACCAGAGTCATTTCGTCCGCAGCTTCCGCGCGGAGACCGGCTGCAGCCCCGGCCAGTATCTGGCCGGCGATGCGGCCCTGTTGCTTCCCCCTGATCGTGTTTCCAACGGAGTCCAACCATGAGCCTTGCCACCGCCACGCCCGCCCCGGCCCTGCTGTCGCCCACCGACCATGCCCTGGTGCTGATCGACTTCCAGTCGCAGATGGCATTCGCCACCCACACCATCGACATCTCTGCGCTGCGCAACAACGTGTCGCTGATCAGCAAGGGTGCCAAGGGCTTCAACGTGCCGGTACTGCTGACCACCGTTGCCGAAGCGTCGTTCTCCGGCCCGATGTTCCCGGAACTGCCGGAGATCTTCCCGGGCCAGCCGGTGTTCGACCGCACCTCGATGAACACCTGGGAAGACCAGCCGGTGATCGATGAGATCAACCGCATCGGCAAGCGTCGCCTGGTTGTTGCCGGCCTGTGGACCAGCGTCTGCATCGTCGGCCCGGCGCTGTCGGCGCTGGCGCAGGGCTTCGAGGTCTACGTGATTACCGATGCCTGCGGCGATGTCAGCGAAGAAGCGCACGAGCGCGCGATCACCCGCATGGTGCAGGCCGGTGCGGTGCCGATGACCAGCGTGCAGTACCTGCTTGAGCTGCAGCGTGACTGGGCGCGTGGCGAAACCTACGACCTGACTACCGGCATCGCCCGCGACCACGCCGGCGGCTACGGCATCGGCATCCAGTACGCCAAGCGCATGTTCGGCGCGCAGGAAGGCGGGCACTGAGCATGCTGGCTGGCCATGGCCTCGACCTGGCCCTGTTGATCCTGCGTGTGGCAGCGGGAGGATTCCTGCTGCCACACGCGTTGGGCAAGCTGTTCGGCTGGTTTGGCGGTTCTGGGCTGGCCGGTTTCGCCGGCGAGCTGCGCGGTTTCGGATTGCCGGCAACAGCACCGTTGCCGCTGCTGCTGGCCCTTCTGCAGGTGCTGTCCGGGCTGGCTGTGCTGCTGGGCTGGCAGACTCGCGTCGCGGCGCTTGCCGCGGCTGCCTTCATCGGTTTCACCGTACTTCTGGCCCTGCCCAGGGGCTGGTTCTGGATGCGCGGTGGCAGTGAGTACCCGTTGATGTGGACCACGGTACTGCTGGCCCTCGCGCTGGCCGGCCCCGGTGCCTGGGCGCTGGATGGCCATCGTCTTCAGGGAGACATCGCATGAGTCACGATCCACTCGACCACGGTCGCCGCAACGTGGTGCTGGCCAGCGGCGCCGCCGTTGCACTTGGTTTGGCCGGCCGCGCCGGTGCTGCACTCGATTCCACTTCCAAGGAGCGTCGCATGAGCACGCTGGTCATCCGCAATGCCCGCATCACTACGTTGGACCCGCAACAGCCGCATGCGCAGGCCTTGGCCGTGCAGGAAGGGCGCATCGTCGCCGTCGGCAGTGACGAGGAGATCATGCGCGGCTGGGGCAACGAAGCGACCCTGATCGATGCGCAGGGGCGGCGCCTGTTGCCCGGCCTCAACGACAGCCATACCCATCTGATCCGCGGTGGGTTGAACTACAACCTTGAACTGCGCTGGGACGGCCTGCGTTCGCTGGGGGACGCGCTGGACATGCTGAAGGCGCAGGTCGACCGCACGCCTGCACCGCAGTGGGTGCGTGTGGTCGGTGGATTCACCGCCACCCAGTTCAACGAGAAGCGCCTGCCGACACTGCAGGAGCTCAACGACATCGCGCCGGATACGCCGGTGTTCCTGCTGCACCTGTACGACCGTGCGCTGCTCAACCGCGCCGCACTGCGTGCCTGTGGCTATACCAAGGACACCCCGGATCCGCCGGGCGGCCAGATCGTGCGTGACTCGCTCGGCAATCCGACCGGGCTGCTGCTGGCCAAGCCCAATGCGCTGATCCTGTACGCGACCCTGGCCAAGGGCCCGAAGCTGCCGATCGAGTACCAGGCCAACTCCACCCGTCATTTCATGCGTGAGTTGAACCGTCTCGGCATCACCTCGGTGATCGACGCCGGCGGTGGTTTCCAGAACTACCCCGAGGACTACCAGGTCATCGAGCAGCTGCACCGCGATGACCAGCTAACGGTGCGCATCGCCTATAACCTGTTCACCCAGAACAAGGGCAACGAGGTCAACGACTTCCGAGGCTGGAGCGAGATGCTGCAGCCACGCCAGGGCGATGACCTGCTGCGCCACAATGGTGCCGGTGAGATGCTGGTGTTCTCCGCCGCCGACTTCGAGTTGTTCAACGAACCGCGTCCGGAACTGCCGCCGGAGCTGGAGCCGGAATTGCACGATGTGGTGAAGCTGCTGGTCGAGAAGCGCTGGCCGTTCCGCATCCATGCCACCTACGACGAGAGCATCACCCGCATCCTGGACGTGTACGAGCAGGTCAACCGCGAGGTGCCGTTCGATGGCCTGCACTGGTTCATCGATCACGCCGAGACCATCACCCCGCGCAACATCGAACGCATCCGTGCGCTGGGTGGCGGCATTGCCGTGCAGCACCGCATGGCCTACCAGGGCGAAGCCTTCGTCGAGCGCTATGGCGTGCAGGCCGCGCGGCATACACCGCCGGTCAAGCGCATGCTGGCCGAAGGCGTACCGGTCGGTGCCGGTACCGACGCCACCCGCGTGGCCAGCTACAACCCGTGGGTGGCGTTGTCCTGGCTGGTGACCGGGCGCACCGTGGGCGGTCTGGCCCTGTATGGCGATGAGAACCTGCTCGAACGCGAGCAGGCGCTGCGCCTGTGGACCCAGGGCAGCGCCTGGTTCTCCGGCGACGAAGCGGTGAAGGGCACGCTGAAAGCCGGTCAGCTGGCTGATTTCATCCTGCTCTCGGCCGACTTCTTCCGCGTGGATGACGCGCAGATCGCCGACATCACCAGCGTGCTGACCGTGGTCGGCGGACGCATCGTGCATGCAGATGCCGACTATGCAGGGCTGGCGCCGCAGCTGCCGCCGGCGATGCCGGACTGGTCGCCGGTCAACCGGTTCGGTGGCTACCACGTCGGCGGCGCCGCAACCGGTCTGGCGGCCGCGCACCGCCATCATCATGGTGCGGCCTGCAGTACCCACGGCGCGCATGGCCATGCTGCCCGGCATGCTGCACCCACTGACGACCTGACCGCGTTCTGGGGCGCGATGGGATGCTCGTGCTTCGCGTTCTGAGCCTGGCATTGCTGGCCGCACCGTCGCTGGTGCAGGCCTGCGACGGCGGTCATTGCAGCGCGGCTGGGGACGGCCAGCTGCAATGGGATGCATCGCTGCGGGCGCGTGGCCTGTACTACGATCCGACCCGGTTCGGCATTGGCGGCAGCGAAGATGACTATGGCCTGCTGCGCGCCTTGGCATCGGCCACCTATGTGGAAGACACCTGGCAGGCAAAGCTGCAGCTGGGTGTTCACGGGGAGAGCGGCAAGGCCGGCGGTCCGGGCCGTACTGACCGCAGCGCGCTGGATGTGCAGCAGGTGTACTGGCGCTGGCAGTACCGTGGCTTCCATCTGCAGCTGGGCCGGCAGGAGGCGGGATACGGCAGCTCACGGCTGTTGTCGGTACGCGACGGGCCGAACATCCGCTTGGCGTTCGACGGAGCACGTGCAGGATGGAAGGGCCGCCTCGGCACGCTGGACCTGATGGCGCTGCAACCGGTGCAGAACCGGCCGGGGGCGTTCGATGATCGCGGCGAACCGGGCGCGCATCTGTGGGGAGCATATGCGACCACCGCGCGTGACCGCAGCCCAGGGCAATGGGACCTGTATCTGCTGGACTACCGCCGCGAGGGCGCGCGGTTCGCGGCGGGCTCGGGCACCGAACGTCGGCAGACCCTGGGCGCGCGCTGGTTCGGCCAGGCCGGGGCGCTGGACTGGAACAATGAGCTGGTGGCGCAGGGCGGTGAATTGCGTACCACCGAAGGCAACCTCGACATCCGTGCCTGGACGCTGGCCACCGATACCGGTTGGCGCTGGCGGGATCTTCCGCTACAGCCGCGCCTGGGGCTGAAGGCCGACATCGCCAGTGGTGATGGCAACGTACGTGATGGCCGCCTGGGCACGTTCAATGCCCTGTTCCCGAAGTCGGCCTATTTCAGCGAAGCCAGCCTGCTGGCCCCAGCCAATCTGATGGACGTCCAGCCTACGCTGTCCCTGCGGCTGCGTGACACGCTGACGACAGAGCTGGGCGTACAGATGGCCTGGAAGCATCGGCGCGCCGATGCGGTCTACACCACGCCGGCACCCCTGGTGGCACTGCCGGGCAGCGCTGGTGGCGCGCGCCGCATTGGCAATCAATACAAATCCGAAACCCGCTGGCAGGCCAGCGAACACTGGCAATGGCAGCTGCAGCTGGCCTGGGTCGACGCAGGTCCTGCACTGAAGCAGGCCGGTGGCCAGGACACGCTGTTCGCCTCGATCGTTGGAGCATGGCAATGGTGAACGCAACCGCGTCGCAACCCCCCGCACAGGCTGCAGGTGCCTGGTCCCCGCTGAAGATCCGGATGTTCCGCTCGATCTGGCTGGCGATCCTGGCCAGCAACATCGGCACCTGGGTCAATGATGTCGCCGCCGCCTGGGTGATGGCCGAGCGCACCGGCTCACCATTGATGGTGGCGCTGGTGCAGTCGGCCACCACGGTGCCGATCGTGCTGCTGGCGCTGGCCGCCGGCACCCTGGCCGACATCGTCGACCGCCGCAAGTACCTGCTGGCCACCCAGGGCTGGATGCTGCTGGTCGCCGCAGTGATGGCGGCGCTGACCGCGATGGACATGCTGACGCCGCAGCTGCTGGTGCTGCTGACCTTCTGCATGGGCTGCGGTGCGGCGATGGCGATGCCGGCACAGGCGGCGATCGTTTCCGAACTGGTGCCGCAGCCGATGCTGGCCTCGGCGGTGGCGCTGAACTCGATCGGCATCAACATCGCACGCTCGATCGGCCCGGCCATCGGTGGCGTAATCGTGGCCCAGCTCGGTGCGGTCTGGGCCTTCGGTTTCAACGCCATCACCTTTGCCGCGATGCTGTTCGTGGTATGGGGCTGGAAGCGTGACCCGAAGCAGTCCAGCCTGCCGCCGGAAGGCTTCGGTGCTGGATTGAAGGCGGGCCTGCGCTACGCCAGTCGCGCCGGGCGCCTGCAGGCGGTGCTGATCAAGTCGGTCGGCTTCTTCTTCTTCGCTGCAGCGATGAACGCAATGCTGCCGGTGGTGGTACGCGGGCAGATGCACGGCGGGGCGGGGCAGTACGGCATTCTGTTGGGCTGCATCGGTATCGGCGCGGTGGGCGGTGCGCTGTTGCTGCCGAAGCTGCGTGCGCAGATGGATCGTGACCTGCTGGTGCTGCTGGCCACGCTGTCGCTGGCGTTGAGCCTGGTCGGGCTGGCGCTGAGTCGCAGCTGGTACGTGCTGCCGCTGGTGATGCTGATCAATGGCTTCGCCTGGATCACGGTGCTGTCGTCGCTGCAGATTGCGGCACAGACGGCGGTACCGGCGTGGGTGCGTGCAAGGGCGCTGGCGCTGTACATCATGGTGTTCTCCGCGGGCATGGCTGCCGGTGGCCTGAGCTGGGGCGCGCTGGCGCAGCGTACGTCGCCGGAGCTCGCGTTGCTGGTGGCGGCTGCCGGCGCGGTGATCGGTGGCCTGCTGGTCTGGCGCGTGCGCATCGCCGGGGCGGAAGACCTGAACCTCAGCCCGGCCGGGCATTGGCCCGCACCGGAACTGTCGGTGCCGGTATCGAATGATCGTGGCCCGGTACTGGTCACCCTCGAGTACCGCATCGACGAGGCTGACCGGGCCGCGTTCCAGGCGCAGATGCGCGCGCTGGGCACGATCCGCCGCCGCGATGGCGCGGTGGTCTGGGGCGTAGTGGAGGACGTGGCCAGTCCAGGCATCCACCTGGAGTATTTCGTGACCCCATCGTGGCTGGAGCACCTGCGCCAGCACGAGCGCATCACCGCCGATGACAAGGCGATCCAGGAAGTGCTGCGCGGGCTGCATCGCGGTGAGCGTGCACCAGTGGTGCGCCATTTCGTCGGCGGCCATGACCCGCTGCCGAAGACCGGGGTCCCGCACCACCACAGCGACATCTGACCCAAAAAGGGGACGGAGGGGATTAAGTCGTTTGTGCACAAACGACTTAATCCCCTCCGTCCCCTTTTTGCGACCGAAGAAGCGGCGGCACCGTCATGGCGCCGCCGCGGTACATCATTTACGCGCGAACGCCAGCAGGTCGGCATTGAACCGGGCGGCGTGGGTGACGGTCAGGCCGTGCGGGGCACCGGCATACACCTTCAACTCGGCGTCCTTGATGATCTGCGAGGACAGCTTGGCCGAGGCATCGAATGGCACGATCTGGTCGTCGTCGCCATGCACCACCAGCGCCGGCACATCGATCTTCTTCAGGTCCTCGGTGTAGTCCACCTCCGAGAATTCGTGGATGCAGTCGTACTGGCCCTTGACGGCCCCGAGCATGCCCTGCAGCCAGAACGAATCGCGCATGCCCTGGGTGACGGCGTTGCCATCGCGGTTTGCCCCGAAGAACGGCGTTGCCAGATCCTGGAAGAACTGCGAACGGTCGCCACCGGTGCCCTTGCGGATGCCGTCGAAGACCTCCAACGGGGTACCAGCCGGGTTGGCGTCGGTCTTCAGCATCAGCGGCGGTACCGCACCGACCAGTACGACCTTGGCCACGCGCTTGCTGCCGTGACGACCGATGTAGTGGGCCACTTCGCCACCCCCGGTGGAGTGGCCGACCAGGATCGCGTCCTTCAGGTCCAGCGTCTCGATCACCGCCGCCAGGTCATCGGCATAGGTGTCCATGTTGTTGCCGTCCCAGGTCTGGCTGGAACGACCGTGGCTGCGGCGGTCATGGGCGATCACGCGGTAGCCGTTCTGGCCCATGAACAGCATCTGCGGGTCCCAGGCATCGGACGACAGCGGCCAGCCGTGGGCGAACACGATCGGCTGGCCGCTGCCCCAGTCCTTGTAGAAGATGCGGGTGCCATCGGCGACGGTGACGTAGTTGCTCATTGCAGGTTCCTTGGCGGAAGGGAGGGAAGGCAGCGGCAGGTGTGCCGGTGCCTTCGGCAGTACAGCGCAGCGCACGCCGGGCGGCTTGCACGGCTGTGCTGGATTGCCCGGGCTGTGACGCATATCGCTCTGGCGCAGCGTGGTCGGCATGTCGACGATGGCGGCTCCTTCTTCGGGAAACCGGCAGCATGCAGAAAGCGCAATGGTCCCTGATGCTGTGCCTGCTGCTGGCCGCCACGACGCACGCGCAGACAAATGTCTACAAGTGCGTGGACGGTCCGCATCCGGTCTACCAGCAGACGCCGTGCCAGGGGCGTGCGGAATGGCGCTGGGAGGTTCCGGTGGAGCGGTCGTTGTCGCGGGGTGTGGAAGCCAAGGCGGCACCGGTCACATCGAAGCCGCGTGCGGTGCGCCCATCAGCTGCGCGCGCG
This sequence comes from Stenotrophomonas sp. 1L-E-5-B-C3, assembly GCF_057292075.1. NCBI lineage: Bacteria > Pseudomonadati > Pseudomonadota > Gammaproteobacteria > Lysobacterales > Lysobacteraceae > Stenotrophomonas > Stenotrophomonas sp. 1L-E-5-B-C3. The sequence goes on along the minus strand of NZ_JBXAWS010000001.1, from coordinate 180,504 downwards.
GCGCTGATTTCCATCCGCAGCGACCCTGCAGCCTGCGACCGTGCACGGCAACAGCGCGAGAAGGCACTGGCGAAGCGCACACGGCTGGACTTCGTACAACGCCGGCAGCTGGATGACGCGGTGTACGACGCCTGCCGTTGAACGCTGGCAACAAGTGCCGGAAACGACAACGGCGCCCTGCGGCGCCGTCGTGTGGGCTGATGGACGCTTGGACCTCAGCGACCGTCGCTGGCTGCAGCCGGTGCAGGCGAGGGCACGCTGTCCGGCTTGGGCAGGCTCAGCTCCGGGTTGCCCTGTTCGGCCTGCAGGATCTGGATGCGGCGCTGCAGGGAATCCAGCTGGCTGTTGGTGCTCTGCACGTCGGTGCTCAGGCTGACCGCCTGCTGCTGGGCCTGCTGCAGGGCAGCGCTGACCTGGGCCGACTGCGCCTGCTGTTGTTCCATTTCCTGCTGCAGGGTGCGCAGGCGTTCCTCGTTGTAGGCCACCAGGCGCTCGGTATAGCGCTTGCCGGCTTCCAGGCGGGTGGTGTCGATATAGACCTGTGCCAGCTGCTCGGACTGCTGCGCGAAGGTGCGGTAGACACGCTCGGCGTTGTCGACGGCATCGGTCTTGATCACCCGCCAGAAGTTCTTTTCCTGGAACAGGGCGACGTAGTAGGTCAGGGTACTGGCATTGAACAGCAGGCTGGCGCCGTAGTTGCCGTTGTAGGTGGTGCGCAGCTCGGTCAGCTGGCGCGCATCCATCAGCTGCTTGAGTTCGTCAACGGTGTTGCGTACCACCGGTGCAGTACGCGCGGCCGGCTCTGCGGCAGCTTCGCGGTCCCCTCGTGCAGCCATCGCCGCCGGTGCGACCAGCATCATGGCCACGGCCAGCATTGCCGCGCTGCGCGCGTGCCGGGCGAAGACCGCGCCCCCTGAAGTTTCTCGCATGTCTAGACCATCCACGGATGAGTGTGGGTTGAGATGAAGGTGGTTCCCCGCCGGGAGTCTAGCATGGGCGCGGGCGCCGCCAAGGGCGCCCGTCACGGGTCAATAGACCAGCTGCGCCGCGCTGCACTGGATCGACTGCACGTTGACGTCGGTACGGCCCAGCTCCAGCCCCAGCACGCTGGCCAGCAGGTTGGTCAGCAGCGAGCCGACGCTGTTGAGGACCGGCCGCAGTGCGGCCAGGATCGGCTTCAGCAGCGTGCACAGCAGGCCGCTGCAGCTGACGCTGCCATCGGGGTTGGTGACGCCGCTGCCGCCGGTGCCGTCGAGGAAACCGGCCGGCGCGGTCTGGATGTACGAGGCCAGGTTGTTGCGAACACAGCCGTTGTAGTCCAGCAGGTTGCCGAGCAGGCTGTCGCAGCGGTTGATCAGCAGGCCGCCGACCAGCGAGCCGAGCAGGCCATCGAGCACGCCCAGGCCCTGGCCGGTGACGGTGACCTTGAACGCATCCCAGACCTGGCCATCCTTGTGGCAGGTGGCAAGGTTCAGCAGGCCACAGGCATAGGGAAGGCCATCGGGTACGGTCCAGCTGTTGAGCGGGGCCAGCTGCCGGCTGGGGTCGCCATCGCGCAGCAACGGGATCAGCTTGTTCACGTCATAGCGCGTGTTGGGTGGGAAGGTCGCCTGCAGGTAGCGGTCGGCGAGCGCCTTGGCAGTGTCGTTCGCACTCATGCCCTGCTGCGGTGAACTGAGCATGCCCGCCAGCACGCGCAGCAGCTCGCTGACCAGATCGGAAACGGCGTTGCCCAGCGCCAGTGGATTGATCTGCGTGGAGCCACTCTCGCCGGCTGCCAGGGTCAGGTTCTGTGAGCTGGTCAGGGCGGGCAGGGCGATCTTGTTGGTGATCAGGGGCTTGCCCAGCAGCTTCAGCAGCTGCTCGTTCTGCAGGGTGTTGTCACAGACATTGTTCTTGGAGAAGCGTTGCGCAGGATCGACCTTGCCCACGCAGGCGCGCAGCACCGAGGAGTCGACCTGGATGGTCGCCTTGGGCGGACTGGCGCCACATTGGATGCCGGTCAGGGTGCCCATCGCGTTGGCGACATCGACATGCAGCGGCAGGTGCAGCTGCGTCCCCAGCAGTTGCAGCAGGGGGCCCAGCGCGAACAGGTTGTTGCTGTCCACGTCCACCATCAGCCGGACCTGCGCGTTGTAGGCACGTGAGCCTACGCCGCCGATGGCGATCGACGGCGGTTCGACCACGCCCGCCTGTACGTTGATGCCGAGCAGGTTCAAGCCTTCGACCGCGATGCCATTGCCCTCATTGGCGATGGAGATGGCTGTGCTGATCAGGTTGAGCACGCTGATCTTCGACTCGAGTGCGCTGCCGGCGGTACCGTCTGGAGAAATGACCTCGGCGAACAGCCCACCGCCGCCGGACTCGCTGCCCAGTGCAATGTTGAGCTTGGTGATGTCCAGCCGGGTGGCGACCAGGTCCGACAGGGCACGCAGCTGCACGCCGACGGTGGTGTTGCGGCCGACCACGGTGGCCGTGGCATCAACCAGTTGCGCCAGCGAGATCTTGTTGACCGCCAGCAGCCGGTTGAAGTCGGCCACGCTCAGGTTGGCGCTGACCGGGATGTTGAGCGCCTTCAACAGGCCCGATGGAGTGATGTTGGCCTGCGCCAGGCCGTCATAGGAAAGCACCGTAGCATTGGTGACATCCAGGCCGATCAGGCGCAGGGTCGACATCAGCAGTGAGTCGCCCCGGGTCCGCAACAGCTGCGAGCCGACCGCAAATACGGCGGTGGGCTCCGAGCGGCGGGCAACGGCCTGCACGCTGACGGTCGGCAGGCTGGTGTTCTGCCCGAAGAACGGCAGCACGCTGCGCTCGGCAACCACCTGGACCGCGTTGCGGGGGTTGCTGGCGTCGATCGTGGTGACGAATCGGTTCGCCGTGCCACGGCTGGCGCTCCAGTTACCGCAGCGGATCTGCAGGCTGCCCGCAAACTTGTTCTGGGTCAGCGCGCTCTGCCGCGCCGCACTGTTGTCGCTGTTGTCCGAGGTGCACAGCTCCAGTCGTTGCGCGCCGGCCAGTGCGGCCAGGTCGGCGACCTTCTGCGCATCACGCTTGGCCCAGAACAGATAGCCGATTTCGATCAGACCCAGCATCGCCAGCAATGCCAGCATGACCAGCATCATGGTGATCGACATGCCGCCACGCGGGCGGCTGAAACTGAACTGGCGTGGGCGTTTCATGGCCTACCTCAGCGTCCGGATGAGGATGTTCCCTTGGACTTGGCGACATCGGTTTCAAAGAAGTCCGGGATCTCGTGTTCAAAGCTCTTGATGTAGCGGGCATAGCTCAGGGTGGCCTGGTCGCCGAGGATCGGAAGATGCTGGCCGGCCTGCTGCCCTGATGCCTGCAGGCGGAACAGGTTGCGTGCGGTATCGCCGATCTGGCTGCGTACCGGGCGCGTTGCTGGAGCGATGCCGTCGGCGGCGACAACCGCCGTGGGAGCTGTTACCGGCGTCGGCGTGGCGGGTGCTGCCAGGTCGACCGTAGGCAGTGGCTCGGACTGCAGCGGCTGCGAAGCAGGCGCTGCAGGCGTGCTGCCGCCGAGCATCTGCCCGGTCAACGGCTGTTGCTGCGCCTGCGCGGCTCCTGCAACCAGCAGGCAGGTCAACACGGGCAGCAGGCGTCGGGTCGGGGGCGTCGCGGTCATGGTGTGTTCCCGTTCGGGCGGTCGGAGGCGCTGAAGCGTTCCAGCATCGAGGGCGGCAGGCGCTGCGGATCGCGCGCATCACGGGCATCGCGGCGCGGCTCGGCTGCCAGGCGTGTGCTGCCTGTTGTATTGCTGCTGGCCGTGGCCGTGGCCGTCGCCGTCGCTGGGGCTGGTGTCGGCGCGACCGTTGCGGCAGCGGCAGCGGCATGACGTTGCTGCAGGCGGGCACGGATCTGTGCGGCCTGCTGTTGGATGCTGTTACGGGTTTCTTCGTTGAGATTGGCCTGCTGGGCAAGACGCTCGGCGGTGGCTGTATCGCCACGCAGCACCGCCCACAGCGCCAGGTTGGCGGTGGCCTTGGCGTTGCCTGGTGACAACTCCAAGGCCTTGGCCAGCGGTTCGCGCGCCTGTTCGAAGCGGCCGGCGCGAAGCCGTGCATAGCCAAGGTCGCCCAGGTAACTGGTATTCAATGGCTGCAGCTGGGTGGCCTGCGCCAGCGCTTGTTCGCTGCCGGCATCGTCATCGCGGCGCGCGGCGATCAGGCCAAGACCATGCGCCGCTGCAGCCGCCTGCGGACCGCTGGACAGTTCGCGGTACAGGGCGATCGCCGCGTCGGCCTGTCCCGTCTCGCGCAATGCATCGGCCTGCAGCAGGCGCAACGCCGGCGGATCGCCGTAGCGCTGGCGGAAGGCGTCGACGTGGGCGAGCGAGGCATACCATGCGCCTTGCTGCTGCATGCGCTCGATCAGCTCCAGGTAAGCGTTGCGGCTGTCCTGCGGTGCCGGTTCTGGTGCCGCCAGGCTGGGGGCACGCAGATACTTCGGCGTGGTCGATGAGCAGCCGCCGGCGACGGCGACGAGAGCAATCAGCAGGCAGGCGTTGCGCAGGGCAGGCATCAGGGCGATCCCATCTTGGACATGGTGGTGGCCAGCGCGACCAGCGCGGGGCCGGCAAGGACCAGCATCAGCGCTGGCAGCAGGGTCAGCATCATCACCACGGTCATCTTCACCGAGAGCTTGCCGACCTTTTCTTTCAAGGTATTGCGGCGCTGTTCGCGCAGGCGGATGCTGAACTGCCGCAACGGCTCCTGCACCGCACCGCCGTGCGCATGCACCTGCAGGATCAGTTGCATCAGGCTGCTCAGGTCGTCGTCGGCATAGACCTCGCTCAAGCGACGCAGTGACTGTGCGCGGGTGCGGCCGTGGGTGTAGGCCACGTTGGCTTCCTGCAGTTCGCCACCGAGTACCGGCAGCGCGTCACGCAGCTTGTCGCCGAGCGTCTGCAGGCTCTGGTCCATGCTGAAGCCCACGCCTTGCAGCAGACGCAGCAGGTCGATCAGCAGAGGCAACTCCTTGTCGACGGCGCGCCGGCGCCGCTTCACCCAGGAAGATAGAACGAACTTGGGCAGCAGCAGGCCGGCGGCCAGCGCACCGATCACCACCATGATCTTCGCCAGCCCCGTGGCATCGCTGACAGCCAGTGCCAATGCCAGTACAAGCAGTGCCAGCAGCAAGCGCAGGCCCAGATAGATCGCAGTGCCGCGACGCGTGTTCCAGCCGGCCAGGTCCAGCAGCAGGCGATCCTCATTGGCCAGCAGCGCCGCTTCCAGGCGACCGCCACTGAGCGCGCGGCCGAATCGCTCCAGCCAGCCCAGTGAATCGCGTTGTGTGGTCTCGTTGTCACGCGCCTCTTCGCGCGGTTGCAGGGCGGTCTTCAACGTGGCCGAGGTACGGTGTTCGCGATGGCTGCGCACCCAGCCGCCGATACCGAGCAGGGCGATACCGGCGGCCAGCACGAGCAGGGAGAGGGCGAACCAGGCGCTGGCGCTCATCGGGCATCTCCGGGGTGCCTGCGGCGGTTCATAGTGATTTGGCCAGGCGATACAGCAGGAACGCTCCGAACAGCTCCAGCCCCAGTGCGATCAGCAGGATCTTGTGGCCGAGTGGATCGTGCAGGACAGGCTGGAAAAATTCGGGGCTGGAGATTGCCATCAGCACGGCGCAGGCCGGTGGCAGCAGCCCCAGCACCCACGCCGACATGCGAGTCTCCGATGTGGTCGCGGCCAGCTCCTGCTGCGCCTGTTCCAGGTCGCGCATGAAATCACCCATGCGCTGCAGGATCTGGTCGGAGCGGCCACCAATGCGCACGCTGACCCCGATCACTACCGACAGCACCTTCAGCACATCCATGCGATACGGTTGCGCCGCCAGTGCGAGTGCACGGTCCAGGTCCATGCCGCTCCGCGCATAGCGCACCGTGGTGTCCAGCAGGCCCCGCAGTGGTGCGCTGGTCTGCATCGATGCCACCTGGAATGCCGCCTGCAGGCTGTTGCCCAGCGCGGTCAGGCGCACCAGGTTGTCGAGGAAGTCCGGCAACTGATGCAGCAGCTGCGCGCGCAGCTTCGATGTCCGCCGCATCACCCACAGCCAGCAGCCCAGCAGGTACAACAGCAGGGTCAGCGGGAACATCCACACGGTGCCGAGCCGCAGCATCGCCACCACCGAAAGCACCAGCCCCGGCACCAGCAGCATGATGGGAAGCTTCCAGCCCGTCTGCAGGCCGGCGCGCTGTAGCAGGCCGTCCAGGGGCAGCACGCGGCGCCCGCTGCTGGCCGGTCGCGGCGGGTCGTTGGCTGCCGCGACCGAGGCGCCTGCAGGGGCTCCGGCACTGGCGTTGCCACGCGCCAGGCGCTGTTCGGCGTGCTGCATCGACGCCTGGCGCTGCTCGCGGCTGCTGGCTGTGCCCCACAGCCAGACCGCCAGTGCCAGCAGCACCGAGATGACGCTCAAAACGCCCAGCAGCGCGCCGGTTCCCATGCTCAGAAGTCTCCGTAGAGCGATTCGCGCAGCTGCAGGCGGAACGGCTCCAGCTTGTGCGAGTGCGGATGGAAGCCCAGCCCGATCCAGCGATCGATCTCCTTGCCGTTGCCGTCGATCTGCAGCTCGTGGCGGAACATTTCCTGGGTGGTGATCAGGTTGTCGCTGACGCCGGTGATCTCGGTGATCGAGACCAGCACGCGGCGGCCGCTGCCAAGGCGCGAGATCTGCACGATGAAGTCGATCGCACTGGCGATCTGCCGGCGCAGGCTGTCCTCGCTGCCCTGGAAGCCGGCAAAGCCGGCCAGCATCTCGATGCGGTACAGGCAGTCACGCGGCGAGTTGGCATGGATGGTCGCCATCGAACCGTCGTGGCCAGTATTCATTGCCTGCAGCATTTCCAGCACCTCGGCGCCACGCACCTCGCCGACGACGATGCGATCGGGGCGCATGCGAAGGCTGTTGCGCACCAGGTCGCGGATGCTGACCGCGCCCTGGCCCTCGGCGCCACCGATGCGGCTTTCCAGGCGCACCACGTGCGGATGGTTGAGTGACAGTTCGGCGGTGTCCTCCACCGTGATCACGCGTTCGTTGGCCGGCACGTAGCTGGCCAGGGCGTTCAGCAGCGAGGTTTTGCCCGAGCTGGTGCCGCCGGACACCAGGATGTTGCAGCGGCCCAGCACCATCGCCTTCAGCAAGGCCTGCATCGGTGCATCAAAGGTGCCCTTGGCCAGCAGTTCATCGGGGGTGAACGGATCCTTGCGGAACTTGCGGATGGACACCATCGGTCCGTCCACCGCCAGCGGCGAGATGATCGCGTTGAGGCGACCGCCGTTGGGCAGGCGCGCATCGACCATCGGGTTGGAATCATCCAGGCGGCGCCCCAGCGGAGCGAGGATGCGGCGCAGGATGCGCAGCAGGTGGGTATCGTCGGTGAAGCGCTGGGTGGCGCGCTTGAGCTGGCCGCCCTGCGAGACGTGCACATCCTTGAAACCGTTGATCAGGATGTCTTCGATGGACGGGTCGTGCAGCAGGTCATCGAGCGGGCCGAAGCCGGTCAGCTCCTTGACCAGGCCATCGGCGACCACCTGCATTTCCTCTTCGTTGATCGGGATGCGCCACTCCTGGATGAAGCTCACCGTCTGCACCTGCACCCAGCGGGCGATGGTGTCCGGGGCCCAGGAATCGATGTCGATGCGCTCGTCCTCGATGCTGTTGAGCAGGTGCTCATGCGCGGCCGACAGCACCTTCTGGTACTGCTCGGTCTGCGCGAACGGCAGATGGCCCGCCGCGCTCTCGGGCAGCACCGGACGGGCAACGGCATGCGGGAACGGGGTTACCTTGTCTTCCATTGCGATCCACCCAGGGCAAGGGAGAGTCTTTCCCGCAGGCCCTGCGCCTGGACCGGGCACGCGGCCGGATCCAGTCGCGGGACGAGCGGGGCGAGGGCACGCAGGTAGGGGTCGCGCGGTGCATCCTGCAGCAGCAGGTGGCCTTGGCTGGCTGCCAGGCGTACGCGCGGTCGTTCGGGCAACGTAGCCAGCAGCGGCACCTCGAAGCGGCGCGCGATCTGCTCGGGGCTCATGCCGCTGCTGTCGTCGTGGCGATTGATCACCAGCTGCAGGCGCTTCTCGCGTTCACGCTGGCCGGCGAGGTGCTTCAGTGCCTGGTCCAGTGACACCAGTGTGGCGATCGAGGCGTCGGTGACCAGCCAGATCTGGTCGGCCTGGTCCAGCAGCAGCGGCGGCAGCTGACGCAAAGGGCAGCCACCGGCATCGCACAGAACGCTGGCGAACACGCCGCGCAGCCGTTGCAGCAACGCGCCCGGGTCCGAGGGCGGCACCGCATCGCTGCCACCTGCACGGTCCAGCAGCACCAGCCCGGACTCATGACGCGCCATCGCGGTGCGGGCCAGGGTAGCGTCGATGCGGCTGGCATTGCGCAGCGCATCCTCGTAGTGGAAGCGGCTGTCGAGATTGAGGTACAGCGCGAGGTCGCCCGAGGGTTGCGCCAGTTCCAGCAGCAGGCCGTCCTGCTGCAGTGCCTCGCCCTGGGCCAGCGCACGGGTCTGCTGCGCCAGCACCGACAGATGCGCTGCAAGGGTGCTGGTGCCGACGCCGGCGCGCACCCCCAGCAGCACGATCAGGCGTGCCTTGTGTGCCAGCTGTGCCGAGGGAGCCGGTCGTGGCGACAATGCGCGGCGCAGTGCGGCTTCGATGCCGGTGTTGTCGCTGTCCAGGTCCAGCACGTCACGCAGGCCCACGCGCAGCGCCATCACCACGCCTTCCACCTGGCCGGCACTGGTGGCTCCGACCGCGACCAGCATCAGGTCCGGCTCGGTCTGCTGAAGTTGCTGTGCAAGCACGCTGGAGGCGGCCGCGTGCTCGGGACGGAAATCGAGAAGCACCAGGCTTTCCGGGCCGCGCTGCAGGTCCTGCGCGGAGGTCGGCATGCTGCTGTCCTGCCAATGCAGGGTCGTGGTCGGCGGCAGTTTGGCCGCCAGCCGGGGCAGCAGTTCGCGATCCATGCCGTACAGGACCAGGTTCATCGGTGGTCCTTGTGGATGCAGCGGCTGGGCGGTGGCGTAGGGCATGGTCGTGGTATCACAGGCATCATGGAATCAGCGCGAGAAGCCGGGCACCGGGTCCTGGCTGATCGGACCCAGCAGCCAGGCGCCCCATTCGGGCATGTGCGGCTTGGCTTCGCGGTCGCCGGGCAACGGCAGTTCGGTGTTGCGCGCCAGCGGCTTCACCAGCCGCGGCGTGACGATGATCACCAGTTCCTTGTCCTGGCGCTTGTAGTCGAAGTTGCGGAAGAACGAGCCGATGATCGGCAGGTCACCCAGCAGCGGAATCTTGCCGACGCTGGAAACCACGTTGGAGCTGACCAGGCCACCGATCACGAAGCTCTCGCCGTCGCCGAGCTCGACCGTGGTGTCTGCGCGCCGGGTAGTGATTGAGGGAATCTGCACGCCGTTGAGCGCGATGGCGTTGCTGTAGTCCAGGTCGCTGGCTTCCGGTGCGACTTTCAGGGCGATGCGGTTCGGCGCCAGTACCGTCGGCGTCACGGTCAGGCCGATGCCGAATGGCTTGTAGGTAATGGTGGTGGTACCCAGCCCCTGCGGTTCCAGGATCGGCAGTTCGCCACCGGCAAGGAAGCTGGCACTCTGGCCGGACAGCGCGACCAGTGTCGGTTCGGCCAACACACGCGCCATGCCGTTGCTCTGCAGCAGGTCGACATCGGCGTTCCACAGGCCCTTGGTCGAGCCGAACACCAGGCGGAATGCGGAGGAAATGGGCGACTCGGCTTCATTGCCGGAGTTGCCTTCCTTCATCCCGGGAAGGATGCCGGTGTTGCCCGGCAACTGGCCGCCAGGGCGGGCGAAGCCGTAGGCGAAGTTGCCATTGCGGTTCTGGAAGCTGATGCCGATCTGCTTCAGTGCGGTCTTGTTGAACTCGACCACCTTGACCTCGACCTGGACCACGCCGCCGCTGCTGATCGTCGATGTGTCAGCAAGCGTGCCGTCCTTGCCCAACGCCATCGCCGCGGTGCGTTGTTCCTGCATGTGCGAGAGCACGCTGTCGGTGCTTCCCTGCAGCAGGCCCTGGTTGTCCTGCTGGGTGAACACCAGCCCGCCCGAGCCCGTGTCGGCCGCACCCTGCACGGCACTCTGCACCCGCACCTGCATGCGCTGCGGTTCGGCCTGCTTGCGGTGCCAGAGCAGAAGCGTGGTGGTGCCCGGTGCCTTGCCGACCAGCAGGGCTTGGCGCTGGCCACGCAGCATCACGATGTCGGCCACGCCGGGGTCGGCGATGGCGACCCGCTCCAGGTCGGCTGGCAGCGTCCACGGCCGCTGCTCACGTGCCTGCAGCACCAGGTCGTCGGCCGCCACGCTTGTTGCCGGTGCCAGCAGCACCAGCAGCAGGGCCAGCCAGCGCTGGCGGGGGGAGAGGCGTGGACTGCGGCGACGTTCGGTCATGGATGCGCTCGATGCAGGTCAAAGGGAACCACGGGGAGCAGAGCTGTCCCCGCGGATGATTTCGATGCCAGGGGCGCGCGGCGCACTGTGACGCACCGCAGGTACACGTGCCGGCGTCTGCGGGTTGGCACGTGCCGGGGAGGTCCCGCGGCCAGCCAGCGCATCGTCGTCGATACCGGCGAAGGCATGGTTCTCCGGTCGCTGCAGGGCAAGCTGCTGTTCCGCATCCAGGCCGCGCAACGGATCGATCACCCCGCGTGACTGCGGGAACAGGGCGAGGTCGGGCAGGCCGGTATCAGCCGGATTGCGCAGGGCCAGGAACAGCTTGCCCTGCTGCGCCCCCAGCAGCAGGCGATTGGCATCGGCCACCGGGACCGCCAGCACCGCACTGCGTGCCGGTTGGGTGGTTTCGCTGCTCGTGGTGTGGCTGCTGCCGCTTCCGGTGATGTCGGCGGCACGCGGGTCGTTGCGGTTGTCGCCTTCGTTGCTGGCAACAGCGTCGCTGGTAGCCGGGGCGATATCCTGCTGGCCATAGCTGAGCACGCGCAGGCGGGACAGCAGCAGGCGCGTCTGTGCAGCCTCGCCCGGGCCGCTGGCGTTGGGCTGGGCGTTGCGCAGGTTGAGGAAGACGTCGACGAAGTCGCCGGGCAGGATGCGGTTGCCAGCGCCGACCAGTTCATCGACCGGCACCGCAAGGGCGCGCTCGCCCGGGCGCAGCTGCAGCGAGAATCCCTGCGCCAGTGCGCTGCTGCTGATGGCGGTGCCTTCGGCGATATCCTGCACCGGCACCTTGCCGACGACGGAAGCGATGCTGGTGGCGGCACCGGCGACCGGCGCGGTGCGCTGCGCCAGGCGCAGCCCGTTGGCGGTGATTGGTTCGCCGGCCGGCAGGCGCGCTACCGATTCCACCACCGTGATCGCCTGGGCCTCGCTCTGCGCGACCGGAGCCACTGTGGCCGGTGCGTTCGGCTTACGCCCGATCATGAAGGCGACCAGGGCCAGCAGCACGGCCAGCCCGATCAGGGCAACGGCGGCGATGCGGGTCAACTTGAGCATGGAACCGTCTCCTGTACCGATCGTCAGTTGCCGCTGCCGAGGTCGAGCTGGGCGACCGCGACGCTGCGGATGGGGGCCTGCATCACCCACTTGTAGAGCGTGGCGGTGCCGGGCAGGAAGGGATGGCTGGCGTAGTCGTAGCTGACTGTCACGGTCATGCACTGGGCCGTGGCCAAGCCCGCGCAGGGCGCCTGCGGCGACACCACGACGGCGTTGCTGCCGCCATTGCTGCAGTCGACGGTCTGTGCTGAAAACTTCAACAGCCATTGCATCGAGTTGCGCGCCGCGACGCATGCCGCTGTACGGCGCTCATTGGCATTGCCATAGCGCAACGATGCGCGCGCACCCTCGGCCGAGGCGGTGGCCAGGGTCTGCTGCGCAGCCATGATCATCACGCCGGAAAAGGTGAACATCAGCAGCGGCAACAGTCCAAACATCAGCATCAACGCGAACTCGATGCTGGCGACGCCACGCTGCCGGCGGGGGCTGCGGGAGTTCATGACACACCTCCGTAGGCGCTGATGAGGATCCAGCCGATGGCGGAAATCGCCAGGTAGGCTGCATAGGGAATGCCGTGGCGTCCCTGCCGGGCGCTTTGCATGTCACGGAGTGCAGGATGTGATTGCCAGTGCGAACTGGCGCGGTCTACCTGGGCCTGCAGCCCGAACGGCAACAATGCGCCCAGCCGACGCGATACCAGGACGATCGCCGCATGGGCGCCGGCAGCGAGACTGGCCGCGATCCAGATCGGCAGCAATGCCTGCCAGCCCAACATCAGCCCCAGCACCGAGAAGAACTTGACGTCGCCAGCGCCCATCCAGCGGAGTGCATGGAATGGCAGCAGCGCGACCAGGCCCAGCGCCGCGCCGGCGACGTGGGGTCCCCACGGCAGGCGCGGCGCGCTGAACTGGCCAGCGACGATCAGGACAACCGCGATCACGCACGCCGACAACAGCCAGGTGTTGGGTACCCGGCGGGCGTACAGGTCGCTGATCGCGATCCGCAGGCACACGCCGATGGCCAACAGTCCCAGCAGTGTCATCGCACCCTCCATTGTCCGTCAGTGGACGGTCAGCAGTTGCTGTCCCTGATCAGCCTGGGACGCGGCTCAGGCCGGCGGGGTGCCCGATGCCTTGTCGGCAAGCTTGGTGAGATTCTCAAAGAGCGTTTCGAAGAAATCCTTGATCTGCGTGCTGCCCAGTGCGATCAGGACACCCGCAATCACAGCAGCCAGCAGGCCGTACTCGAGTGCGGTAACGCCATCTTCTTCCTTCAGGAACCTGCGGATCGATGCGTTCATGATGCTTGTCTCCCTCTACCTGTCTGCAACAGGACACCTGCGTTGGGCGGTGGCCCGGCTCCGCCGGGATCGTCCGTGGACCTCCGCCCATCCTGGCGGAGGAGGCACGGCGGGACGGGCCCGCTGTGCTCAAGCAGGGTGATCGTTTCCAGGAAGGACGCCGGCCGCGCGACTGCGACCGCACGGCGCCGGGCCGGTGGTCGAAGTATCGTGCGATGCGTGCATGTTCATGCGTTCCCCCTGGATGCGGCCACTCTTGAAGGGCCGGATCACCGTGATATCGACTTTGCCTGAATGGCGGCCCGCTGCAACCGGAACCTATATGCAAATTCGGCAGAAAACACTCGGACCTTAAACTTTCAGATTGTTTTTGTGACGAGAATCCGTTCGCCGGCAAAATCGTTCATCGACGTGCAGATAATGTGATCCCTTGAAGTGATCGCATGCGAAAACCGTGCCAAACACGACAACAAGCCCTTCACCTGTGTATCGATTTTATTCAATCCATTCCGTGGGTTTACCCGCGAATATTATCGGGCATACTCGCATTCAAGCTATGGAGTTTTCCCGGGTGGCTGAGCGGCATTGATCGTTCCCATCCCGGCAACGGCAGCGGTTCCTGGAACGGTGTGCGTCCTGTCAGGCAGTGGGGGCCGCATCGCATGACGGATCAACGGGGGGACGACACTGTCATGGTCGATGGTGGGGTAGGAGACAGCGACGACAGCGGCCTGCGGTCGATCGACCTGGCGACGCTGAGCGGCGTGCTTCGTGTGTGTGATGTCGAATTGCTTCTGCTCGATGGCAACGGGCCACGGGCGGCCTTCGCTTCGCGCGTGCACGAGGAGGCCCTGTTCTGCAGCATCAGCTGTGGTTTCCATTGCCGTGGGCGCTTCATGCTGCCGCCGGACTGGGCGATGCTGGGGTATATCCACGCCACCGATGAAACGCTGAGCTGGTGTCACGGAGTGCCACTCACGCCAGGAATGGCGTTGATCGTCATGCCCGAGGGTATCAGTGAGTTCACGCTGAGCCCCGGCACCCATATGACCCTGATGCTGGTACCGGTGGCGCGCGTGCAGCGCAAGCTGACCGAACTGAGCCTGCGCAGCACGCCGCCCGCAGGCCAGGCGCTGTCCTTGTTCAATCTAGCCAGTGATTCTGCGACATTGGCGGGGCACTACCAGCAACTGCACCAGCAGCTGGGGCAGGGCATCGCCCTGCAGCCGGATGAAACCGAACGCCTTCTGCATGGGCACGTGCAGGCGCTGCTCGGCGCCGGTGCAGCAGACCGCCCGGGATGCAGTCGCGCACGCCGGACGCATTATCTGATCGCGCAGCGTGCGGAGAACTTCATGCGGCTCAACCTGCGCCGCAATATCTACATGAATGAAATCTGTGATGCCGCTGGCGTCAGCGAGCGCGGCCTGCGCTACGCCTTCGAGGACCTGTTCGGCACCTCTCCCAACCGCTACCTGTCGATGCTGCGTCTGTGCGCGGCCTGCCGCAGCCTGTCGATGGCCGATTCCAGCCGTCGCTCGGTGAAGGCCATCGCGCTCAGCTGCGGCCTGTGGGACCTGTCGCGCTTCGCCGACAATTACCGCAAGGTCTTCGGCGAATTGCCGCGCGATACCTTGATGCGCGCGCCGGCGCAGATCGGCCAGCCGGCCTGACCTTAGCGGCACAAGGGCTTCCCCGTCGTTTCTGCCGGAATTGCATATCCGCTTGCCGATATGGTTGCCGCTTCTGCATAACCGGCTGCCGATTCCGACCGTGGATTTGCCGGAATGCGCGATTGCCGTGCCGGAATGAAGTGCGCAGCCACCGTTGCAAGCGCTGAAATGTCAGTCACCTGCCTAACGGCAAGTCCACTGACATTCCAGTTGTTCGCCTACGGGGGAAATGCTCATGAACCGCATCTACCGGCGTGTATGGAACCGCCAGCTCAATGCTCTGGTTGTGGCCTCGGAACTGGCCACCGGCGATAGCGGCGGCGGTGCCGCGCGCGATCCGCGCAGTGTCCTGCTGATGCCCACGGTGCTGGCGCTGGCCCTGCTGTGTGCGCTGGCCAGCGGCCACGCAGGAGCATCAGAAGCCAATCAATCGCTGCGCGACCTGCAGGCTTTGGCCGCCAAGTATGCGCAGCCGATGCCCGTCAAGGTCGATGCCGAAGTGGCATTGGCCGCCGCCTCGCGCCAGGCGCAGAGCAGCCCGGCGATCAGCGCCGACGCACGTGTCGGCCTGCAGCTGAGCACCGCCTCGCTGCCAGTGGTGCGCGACGTGTTGCCGGCCAGCGTGCAGGTGAAGCTGGCCGCCAACGCCACACCGAAGCAGGTTGCCGTTCCGGCACTGGCCGCCGATGTCCGCGCCAACGTCGGGCTGGGTCATGCAGCGTCCAATGCAACGAAGGTTGATGCATCGCTGGCGGCACAGGTTGCGCCGTCCGCGCATGCACCGCTCGGCGTGGCTGCGGATGCGCGGGCGAAAGCCAACGTTGGCGTCGCCGGTGCGCAGGTGGCCTCGATCGATACCGGCGCCACGGCGGCGGCCGGCATCAGCAGTACCTCGGCGGGTTCGTTGCCTGGGCTGAAGACCTCGGTCGATGGCAAGGTCGATTCGCAGCTGAAGCTGGCTGGGCACCAGATCAATGGCCAGGGCCAGGTCAAAGCGACGGCAGCGGTCACGCTTCCGGCCAAGGAAGAACTGCCGGGCGAAACCCACGACCGTGCGATCACTGCAGCTTTCGATACCGGCGTCGCCGGCAACGTGCGCCTGCAGGCGCCGGATGGGCAGGAAGTGGTGGCCGACCGCAATCTGAAACTCGCCGGCCAGGCAACGGTCGCGGCACAGAACAGTGCGTTGGGTGTGGGCGGCCTGGTGGGCGGCGTGGTGGGCTCTGCGGGTAGTGCGGTGGGTGGCGCACTGAACGGCACCGTTGGATCCGTCGGTGGTGCAGTTGGCGGTGCGCTCAACGGCACCGTGGGTACTGTTGGCAGTGCGGTGGGCGGCACGCTCAACGGAGCGGTCGGCACCGTCGGTGCAGTCGGTGGTGCCGTGGGCGGCGCACTGAACGGTACTGTCGGTAACGTCGGCAGCGCGGTGGGCGGTACGCTCAACAACACGGTTGGCGCGGTGGGCAGCACCGTTGGCGGTGTGCTCAACGGCGCGACCGGCGGCAGCAGCGGTGGCCTCGGCGGCCTGCTGGGCAACACCCTGGGCAACGTCGGTGGTGCCGTGGGCAACCTGCTCAACGGCAACCTCAATGGCACCATCGGCAATCTCGGCAGTGCCGTGGGTGGCCTGGTCGGTGGCACGCTGAGCGGCCTCGGCCTGACCAAGCCCTCGGCGATTCCGCCGACCAGCCCGAAGGCGCCGGCTCCGGCCGATCCGAACGCGGGCCTGATCATCGGCACCGGCGGCCTGGTTGGCAACGTCGGGCAGCTGATTGGCCCGACCACCACCAGCCTGTTTGGCGGCAACGGCTACCTGAGCAACGGCAACCTCAAGCTCAGCAACGCCAACGTGATGCAGACCTACTCGACGGTCAATGTGCTGGGCCTGCCCGTGGTCAACCTGTCGCCGGTCGGCAGCACTCTCAACGGCCTGGGTGGCGCCGTCACCGGCGGTAGCTCGCACCTGACCCTGATCGGTGGTGTCACCTCCGACAGCTACATCTACAACATCAACAACGGCAATCCGGGCGGCCTGCTCGGGCTGCTGCTGCCGAAGGATTCGCCGGCGTGGGCGGCCAAGTGCCTGGACATCGCCCTGGCCGACATCTCCTGCTGGGCCGTCAACGCCGCGCAGGACTACCAGGTGCTGATGGGTGACGGCGCCTTTGCCAACGGTTCGAAGGAAGTGGTGATCGGCGCCAATGCCCGCCACGAGCTGCCGAAGGTCGATGCCAACGTCGCCTTCCCGGGTGCCGGCACCAATGATCCGAGCAACCCGACCGGTGTCCCGACTGCGGACTATGCCGCCCGCATGGGTCATTCGGTGATCGTCGGCGACAGCGCCGTCGGTACCGCCAATGGGCAGACCCTGCTCGGTGCCGAGGCGACGTCGAACCAGGCCAACTCGGTCGCCCTGGGCTACCGCTCGGCCGCGCTGCGCGGCGCCCAGGCCAGCTACAGCGCCTATGGCCTCACTGCACCGCAGGTCTCTGCCGGTGAAGTGTCGGTGGGCACCGCAGGCGGCGGCGAACGCCAGATCACCAACGTCGCTGCTGGTAGCGTCAACACGGACGCGGTCAACGTGGCGCAGTTGAAGGGCGCGATCAGCCTGATCAACGGCGTGGCCGATGCCGCAGTGACCTACGACCTGGATGGCGCCGGCAATCCGAACTATCGCCGGGTAACGCTCGGTGCGGGCACCGGCACCACCACCATCGGCAACCTGGCCGCTGGTGCGGTCAGTGCCGGTAGCCTGGAAGCGGTCAATGGCGGCCAGCTGGCGACGACCAACGCCGCCATCGCCGGCTTCTTCGGTGGTCGCGCGGCCTTCGATCCGGCCAGCGGTGCCTTCACTGCACCACTGTTCGAGATCAGCACCATCTCCACCGGCGGTGCGATCGCCAAGGGTCTGTATGAGAACGCCACCGATGCCTTCGCCGCGGTCGATGGTTCGCTGGTCAACCTCAACACGCAGATCACCGACATCCGCAACGGCGGGACCAAGTACCTGCGGGTGAACTCGACCGGCACCGAAGCCCTGGCCAGTGGCACGGACTCGATCGCCGTCGGCACCAATGCCCGCGCCACCGCCGCCAACAGCATCGCGGTGGGCGCCGGCAGCCTGGCCGACCGTGCCAACTCGGTGTCGATCGGTGCGGCCGGAGCCGAGCGTCAGGTCACCAACCTGGCCGCGGGTACCGCAGCGACCGATGCGGTCAACGTCGGTCAGCTGCAGGCGTCGGAACAGGGGGCACTGCGCTATGACCTCAATGGCGACGGCAGCGTCAACTACGCCAGTGCCACGCTCGGCCAGACCGGCACCGCCACCACGCTGCGTAATCTCGGCCCGGGTCAGGTCAGTGCCACCAGCAGCGAGGCCATCAACGGTGCCCAGCTGTTTGCGGCCAACCAGGCCGTGGCCACTCATCTCGGTGGTGGCGCAGCGGTCAACGCCAGCGGCGTGCTGACCGCACCGACCTACTCGATCAACAACGTCGCCGCCAACGGCACCGTGACCAAGGGCAGCTACAACGATGTCGGCACCGCCTTCGACGCGGTCAGCAACTCGCTGGCCAACGTCGCCGACCAGACCGATGAGATCGACAAGCTGGCCGTGAAGTACGACGTAGATGGCAGTGGCAACGTGCTCAACAGCGTGACGCTGACGGGTACCGGCACCGGCGCGGTGAAGATCACCAACGTCGCCGCCGGCAGCATCCTGGCCGGCAGCAGTGATGCCATCACCGGCGACCAGCTGTTCAGCACCAACAGCACCGTCGCCAACTACTTCGGTGGCACCACCGCGTACAACGGCACCACCAACGTGTGGACCGCGCCGAAGTTCAGCATCTCCAGCATCGCCACCGACGGCACCTTTACCAGCGGCGACTACAACAATGTCACCGCCGCTTTCACCGCGGTGGACGGCTCGCTGAAGGTCCTCAACCAGCGCATCACCAACGGCGGCGGTAGCGCCTACCTGGCAGTGAACTCGACCGCAGCGGCCGCTACGGCAGCGGGTGCGGAAGCGGTGGCGGTCGGCCCGCAGGCCAGTGCAGCGGGCGCCAACAGCGTAGCGGTCGGCAACGGTGCCAGCGCCAGTGCCGGCAACAGCGTCGCCCTGGGTGCCGGTTCGGTGGCCAGCGTTGGTGCACAGAGCGGCTACACCGGTGCCTACGGCCAGACGGGCGCCAGCAACTCGGCCGGTGAGGTTTCGGTCGGCAGCACCGGCAGCGAGCGCAAGATCACCCATGTCGCCGACGGTTCCGATACGTACGACGCAACCAACGTCGGCCAGCTCAAGAACGGCGTGAACTACGCCATCGACGAATCGAAGAAGTACACCGACCAGAAGATCCAGAACATCACCAACGTGGCCGGCAGCTTCCGCGCCAACAACACCAACAACCTGGCCGATCCGTCCGCCAGCGGTGCCAACTCGGCTGCCGGTGGTGCGGGCTCCACCGCCGCCGGTGCCAACTCTACCGCGCTCGGCAATGGTTCGCAGGCACAGGCCGACAACTCGGTGGCACTGGGCGCGGGTTCGGTGGCGAACCGGGCCAACACGGTTTCGGTGGGTGCCAGCGGTGCCGAACGCCAGGTGGTCAACGTGGCCGATGGCTCGCAGGCCACCGATGCGGTCAACGTGCGCCAGCTGCAGGCCTCGCAGCAGGGCACGATCCGCTACGACACTACGGTGAACGGCGCGACCAACTACAACAGTGTCACGCTGGGCAGCACCAGCAGCGGCCCGACCACGGTGCGCAACGTCGCCGCCGGTACCGCCGGTACCGACGCAGTCAACGTCGACCAGTTGAAGTCGGGCATGGCGCAGACCCTGGACTGGTCGAAGGCCTACACCGACGAGCGCATGGGCGGCTTCGAGCGCGACCTGCGCAAGACCGACAACCGCGCCTCGGCCGGCATCGCCTCGGCAATGGCCACCGCAGCACTGCCGCAGCCCAGCGAAGCGGGCCGCAGCATGGCCTCGGTCGCCGCCGGCAGCTACAACGGCGAATCCGGCGTTGCGGTCGGCATCTCCGGTGTCTCGGAAGGTGGCCGCTGGATCTACAAGTTCAGCGGCTCGACCAACAGCCGTGGCGAGGCCGGTGTGGCCGTCGGTGCCGGCATCCAGTGGTGATCCCCGCCGCCGGGCCGCAACCGGGGCCCGGCATTGCGGAAACGTCCATAGGGGGAATGACATGAAACAGCATCGCATCGCCCGCGCCGGCCAGCTGGCCGCCACGCTGGGCCTGATTCTGGGGATGAGCCTGCTGGCCGCCTGCCGCAGCCATGCGCCGGCCGCCGAGGGTCCTGCCGAAGCCACCGCCGTGCACTTCCCGGAGGCCTCGAAGGCCTCGCTGAAGGAAGGTATCTATCCCGACGTCGCCGACCTGCGCCGCTTCGCGCCGGGCATGAGCAAGCGCCAGCTGTATACGCTGCTGGGTACGCCGCACTTCAACGAAGGCATGTGGGGCGTACGTGAGTGGAATTACCTGTTCAACTTCCGCACTGCGCAGGGCGCGGAGTACTTCACCTGCCAGTTCCAGGTGCGATTCGACAGCAAGGGCATCGCCCAGGGCGGCTATTGGAAGCCTGAATCATGTGCGGCGGTGCTGGACCCGCCGCGGCCTCCGGCCCCGCCCGCTCCGGCGCCGTTGCCGGAGCAGCCGCTGCGCCTGTCCGCCGACGCGTTGTTCGGTTTCGACAGCGCGGTGCTCAGCGCCGAGGGGCAGCAAGCAGTGCAGGGCGTGCTGGCACAGGTGCGCGAGGCCAGCCGGGTGCAGTCAATCCGGGTGACCGGGTATACCGACCGTATCGGCAGTGCCAGTTACAACCAGACGCTGTCGCAGCGACGTGCCGAAGCGGTGCGCATGGCACTTGTGCAGGGTGGAGTGCCGGCTGCCAGCATCAGTGCCGAAGGACGTGGTGCGGCGGAGCCGGTCGTGCAGTGCGACCAGCGCAATCGTCGCGAGCTGATCGCGTGCCTGGCCCCGAACCGCCGCGTGCAGATCGCGGGTGTGGCACAGCCACGCTGAGAATCCTGCGCCGGGGCAAGTGCCCGGCATCCCGAGTCCCCCCTGACCGCCGGCAGGACGTGGCCACGTCTCCCCCGTTGTCCACGCCTGCCGGCGGCTCAGGTTTTCCATGGTGCACGCGATGAACGCCCAATTCCTGCCTCTTTCCATGAAGACGGAAACCACACTGAGTGTGTACGGCCAGCTCGGCAACCATGCCGTGGTGCGCATTCCCGGGCGGCGCCTGCCGGGGTTGATCCTGCAGGCCGATACCGTGGCCGGCTTCCTCGCCCAGCTGCAGGAAGCCCAGGCCTGCCTGCGCAGTGGGCGCGCACAGCGCACCGACGCCGAGCTGGACATGCTGATCGACGTGCTGCAGCAGTGGTATGCGCTGATTGAATCGCGCCTGGCCGATGCCGGCGAGGCGCTGTAGAAGAAAAAGGGGACGGAGGGGATTAAGTCGTTCTTGCCCCGGCTGTGCCGGAAACGACTTAATCCCCTCCGTCCCCTTTTTTGTATCAGGCGCGGGCGCGGATCAGCCAGCAGGCGGCATCGACGCGCACACGGTTGCGCTCGATGAACGGGGTGAATGCCGCCACAGCCTTGTTCCGGAGCGAGGTGGCTCGTTCTTCGGGCAGGTTCCGCAGCGCCAGTCCCAACGGGCCCAGCTGGCCGACGTAGGTCGGCAGTTCATCGCGGGCGATCGAGCACGGCAGGTCGACCGCGACCATCTCCACATCCTTCCAGCCGGCGGCCTGCAACAGACGCTGCACGCGCTGGCCATCGGCAAAGGCAAATTGGCCGGGTGCTCCTGGCGCGCGTGGGGGTAGATCGAGTTCATCGCCAATGGCACGCTCGGCCGTCGTCATGAATGGGTTCTCCTCTGCGCTGCGCCAGGCGATGAAACGCAGCCCAGCGCCTGGCGTTGCGGCACGATGCAGGTTGGCGAAGGCGGCCTCGGTATCTTCGAAGAACATCACACCCAGCCGCGACTGGATCCAGTCGAAGTGCGTCGAGGGCAACGGGTGCTGTTGCGCGTCTGCCACGATCAAGTCCGCGTCCAGTCCTGCCGCCTCGGCGCGCTGACGGGCAAGTGCCAGCATCGGCGCGGAGATGTCCAGGCCGGTGCTGTGTGCCGCCGGGCGAGCGGCGGCTGATGCCAGCAGGCTGGCGCCGGTGCCACAGCCGATATCGAGCAGTTGCGTGACGGTTTGCGGAAGCTCGGCCACCAGCAGGTCGGCCATCGGCTGGAACAGACCGTCGAGGATGGCCTGCTGGGCGACCCAGATCTGGCCGCCAGGGCCATTCCAGAGCGCATTCTGATCAACGGGGGATGTACTGGCCATGGCCTTGTCCTGCCGGGAAGTTGCCCATAGGTTGATGCTTGAAGGCGACTTGAGGTCAAGCTCATGCGTGAACTGGATATCGGCGAGGTAGTCAAGCGCAGTGGCGTGCCGGCCTCGACCCTGCGTTATTACGAACAGTTGGGCCTGCTGCAGGTGCTGGGGCGGCGCGGCCTGCGCCGGCAGTACGACGAGCAGGTGCTGGAGCGTCTGGCGCTGATCGGTCTCGGCCAGGCGGCGGGACTGTCGTTGCAGCAGATCGGTGCATCGCTGCCGCCACAGCGTGGGTGCATCTCGCTGGACCGGGAGGCCCTGTTGGCACAGGCCGATGTGCTGCAGCAGCAGATCACCCAGCTGCAGCGGGTGCGCCGCCATCTACAGCGCGCGGCTGCCTGCCCGGAAGCGCAGGATGCGCGCCAGTGCGGTTCGTTCCGCAAGTTGTTGCGGGCCCAGCAGCGCCTGGCGGGTGGGTGAACCCGCGCAGCCCCGTCAATCGCGGGTACTGATTTCCCAGGTGGCATGCAGCACGCCCGGCACGTGTTCCATCCGCGCCAGCACAACGTCCAGCTCATCGGCACTCACGGCGGTACTGACCAGCACCGCGATCACATCGGTGGGCGCATCGGCATGCTCGACCACCTGCACATCACCGACCGGATACTGCGCCGCTTCCAGCGCATCGACCAGGCGTTCGCGTACACGTGGCACCGCTTCGGCATCCACACTCAGGCGCACCTCGTAGGTGGCCTCGGTGGCAGTCTCGTTGATCGGGATGCGGTTGATCGCATTCACCAGCGGCCGCAGCAGGGTGTTGCCGGCGATGATCAAGACCGTCAGCAGCACGCCTTCGGCCAACATGTCCCCGCCGGTGCAGCTGCCGACCGCGGCCGAGCACCACAACGTGGCGGCGGTGTTCAGCCCGCGCACGTTCATGCCTTCCTTCATGATCACGCCGGCACCGAGGAAGCCGACGCCGGAGACCACGTAGGAGATCACCCGCACCGCCTCGGCGCTGCCGGCGATGCGCATGCCCAGGTCGACGAAGGCAGCGGCGCCGACGGCGACCAGCACGTTGGTGCGCAGGCCGGCGGTGCGTTGGCGGTACTGGCGCTCGGCGCCGATCAGCGTGCCCAGCACGAAGGCGGCCAGCAGGCTGACCACGGTGTCGGCGAAGGGACCGGCCTGGAAGGTTTCAATGAAGCGCATGGCCGGAGTCTACCCGGTCGAGGTGACAGTAGATCCACGCCATGCGTGGATTTCGAGGCGGCCAGAAACGACTTAATCCCCTCCGTCCCCTTTTTTGCGGGGTCAGTCGGTGTCCTCGACCCGCTCGCCCATCAGTTCGCGCTGGCGCTTGTCCAGTTCCTCGGCGTAGCGCTTGCGCACGAAGGCTTCGGAGACCACGCCCAGCACCTGGCCGTCGGCGGCGACCACGGCCAGTTCGTCGGCCTGGGTCTGGTCAAAGCGCTGCATCACCGTAACCACGTCCGCGCCTGGCAGCAGCGACACGTCGCGGTTCTCGGCCAGTTCGCCAATGGCGGTTTCCGGCTTCACGCCGTCGCCGTACACGCGCGGAATCTGCACGATGCCGGCGTAGTGGCCTTCGCTGTCGATCAGGATCACCCGGCTGCCCGAGCCCAGCGGGAAGCGCTGGCGGAAGGCGGCGGCGTCGAGGTCGGCCGGCGCGGTGGCCACGCCCTTGCGCATCAGCCGGCCAGCGTTGAGGTTCTGCACCCAGCCCACGTCGCGCGCGCTCTTGATGGTCTCGCCGCGCAGGTGCATGCGCCAGGTCGAGAACGAATAACCGAACCACTGCCGCACCAGCGTGCTGGAGACCAGCACCGCGCTCATCACCACGCTGGTCAGCAGGAAGTCGTGGGTGCCTTCCAGTACCAGCATGGCCATGGTCATCGGTGCGCCGACCACCGCCGCGGCCAGCGCTGCCATCCCGGCCAGTGCGGCCGAGGTGGCGTCGATCACCGGCACGCCGGTGGCCATCGCCAGCAGGCCGGCGAACAGGGCGCCGACCAGGGTGCCCATGAACAACGAGGCGAAGAACAGGCCGCCACGGAAACCAAACCCGAGCGAGATGCCGGAGGCCAGGCACTTCAGGGTCAGCAGGCCACCGATCCAGATCAGTGGCAGGTGCGTGGTCAGGTCCAGGTGCAGGGCGCCATGGCCGGACGACAGCACCTGTGGGCTGGCCAGCGCCAGCGGGATCAGCAGCAGGCCACCGACCACCGGCCGGCCCCACAGCGGCAACGGACTGCGCTTGACCGTGCCCTCGATCGAGGCAATCAGCCGCATCACCGCGATGCCGACCATCGCGCAGCAGCACCCCAGTAGGCCGTAGATGGCGTAGTCGGCGGCGCGCACATCAATCGTCGAGGCAGCGGGCAGCAGATAGGCCTCGATGCCGGCCTGGTCGGCCACGAATGCACCGGCCAGCGCGGCGACCGCCACCGGCGCCAGTGCGGCCGGGGTGTAGGCGCCGATGACGATCTCGAAGGCGTAGAACGCGCCGGCCAGCGGCGCACCAAAGGCGGCGGCGATGGCACCGGCGGCACCGGCGCCGACCAGGATGCGCACATCATTGCGGCGCAGGCGCATCACCCGGCCCAGCTGCGAGCCGCTGCCGGCACCCATCTGGGTATAGGAGGCCTCCAGCCCGACCGAGGCGCCACAGCCGTTGGACAGCAGGGTCTGGGTCAGCACGATCAGGTTGTCGCGCATCGACATGCGGCCGCCATGCAGGGCGTTGGCTTCCACCGCATCCAGCAGGGGCCGCTTGAGCCGGGTCGCGGCCAGGCTGACCAGCCCGACCAGCAGGCCACCGAGCGGCAGCACCAACAGCGCGGTCCAGGTCAGCGAGGGCAGGGAGCTCAGGCGCATGCCTTCGTCCAGCCCGTACAGGGTGCCCTGCAGCCAGCGCGCGATGCCGGACTGCAGCAGGGTCAGGTAGCCGGCGATCAGGCCCACCAGCAGGGCAAGCGCAATGAACCACAGGTCACTGCCGCGCAGTCGCAGGCGCAGGCCCTGGAAGGCCGCATGCAGGCGCGATGGCAAAACAGGCAGTGACATGGTGGCGGCATGATACGCCGCCACCGTGATCGCCGCCGTCACTGCATCGGGTGGTTACCGGCTTAGAAGCGGTAGCGGCCCTGCACGTAGAAGGTGCGCGGCGCGGCCACCATGCGACCGGCGTTGCCATCGACGTTGCGGGTGTACCAGCGCTTGTCGGCCAGGTTGTTCACGCCCAGCGCGATCTCGCTGTCACCCAGTCCCGGCACCTGCCAGGCCACCTGGGCATTCCACAGGCGCACGCCGGGCACGCGGCCCACGCGCGCATCGGCGCTCTCGGCCCAGGTGTTGGCGGCATCGGAGAACTGGCCGCTCTGGTGGGTGCTGGAGATATTGAAGGTCCAGCCGGCCAGTGCGTAACGGGCGCCGACGCTGTCGGTGTCGCGCGAGTAGAACGGCACGTCCAGGCCACGGTTGTCGCCGGACTGCTGGATCGCCTTGGTCCAGGTGTAGTTGGCGTACAGCTCCAGCCCGGCCAGTGCGCTGTCCTCGGCGAAGCGGTACTCCAGCGCGCTTTCCACGCCCTTGTGGTCGGTGGCACCGATGTTCTGGAAGGTCGGCGGGGTGATCCCCGGCACCTGCAGGATCTGGTTGTCGAAGCGCATCTTGAACACGGTCACTTCCGCGCGCAGTGCGCCGTCCTGCCAGCGCGCGCCCAGCTCGGTGGTCCTGGCGATTTCCGGATTCAGCGGGTTGCTGGCGGTCTGCGAATTCAGCTGGATGTTCTGCACCGGCCCGAACGAGGTGGTGTAGTTGCCGAACACGGTCAGCTGCGGGGTCAGCAGGTAGGCGATGTTGAGCGAGGGCAGCGCCTTGTCGTTGCGGCTGCTGAAGGTCGCCGCGCCTCCGGCCTGGCGGCGGTCCATGTCGATCCACTCCATGCGCACGCCCGGGGTGATCCGCCACTGGCCGATCGCGATGCGGTCGTCAATGTAGAAGGCATGTGCGTCGGTGGCGTTGTCGAAGCGGTTGGTGGCGCTGGCCACACCGGTACGGCGGGTGACGGTGTAGCTGCGGTCGTTGCCGCGCTCGCGCAGGAAGCGGTAGCCGGCGGTGATGTCGTGCACGCTGGCGCCCCAGTGCAGGCGCTGGGTGTAGCGCGGCTCGATGCCGAGCACACGGTAGTCGCGCGGCTGCACGGTCAGCTGGGTATTGGCGGCGTTGATCAGCGAGCTGGCACGGCTGCTTTCGTTGTAATAGGCCACTACCTCGAACTCGCTGTTGGCCGACAGCGTGTTGGTGTAACCCAGGTCGATGCCGGTGCGGTGGCCTTTCCAGAAATCGGTGGGGCGCGTGTTCTGGAACGGGTCGGCCTCGTACTGGGCGCGGGTCAGGCCGCCCGGCGTCAGCGAGCGCACATCGTAGTAGGACAGCTTGGCGCGCAGTTCCTGCTGTTCGTCGATGGCATAGGCGAACTTCAGCGCGAGGTCGTTGAAACGGTCATCGCTGCCCTGGCGCCAGCCGCGGCCATCCTGGCCGGAGTACAGCAGGGCCGCGCCCAGGCCGTTGTCGCCGGTGCCGCCGAGGAAGGCGTTGTACTGGGTGCTGTCACCGCCGCCATGGTCGTAGGCGGTGTAGCGCACGCCCGCTTCGCTGTGCAGGCCGGCCTCGGTGGGAATGGCGCGGGTGCTGAAGTTGATGATGCCGCCCACGTTCTGCGGCCCGTAGCGCACCGCGCCGCCGCCACGCACCACGTCGATCGACTCGATGTTGGACAGGCTGGTCGGTGCGAACGACAGCTGCGGCTGGCCATACGGCGCCACCGCCAGCGGTACACCATCCAGCAGTACGGTCGAGCGCGGCGAGTAGCGCCCGGTCAGGCCGCGCACGCCGATGTTCAGCGAGACCGAGCTGCCGGCGGTGCCGGAGTTGTCGGTGACCTGCACGCCGGGGATGCGGCGCATGGCATCGCCGATGCTGGCCGCGCCGCTGGCCTCGATGCGCTGGCGGTCGACCACCGTGCGCGCGCCGGCGAAGCTCTTGACGCTGTCATGCAGGCCGGTGCCCAGCCAGCTGCCGGAAACCTGGATGCTGTCCAGCGTGGTGGCACCGTCCTGGGCGAAGGTGTTGGCAGCCGGAAGCAGGCACAGGGCGAGGGCGGCGGCCAGCGGCAGGCGGGCCGTTTGCGGGGC
Organism: Stenotrophomonas sp. 1L-E-5-B-C3; assembly: GCF_057292075.1. Classification (NCBI taxonomy): domain Bacteria; kingdom Pseudomonadati; phylum Pseudomonadota; class Gammaproteobacteria; order Lysobacterales; family Lysobacteraceae; genus Stenotrophomonas; species Stenotrophomonas sp. 1L-E-5-B-C3. The sequence goes on along the minus strand of NZ_JBXAWS010000001.1, from coordinate 153,458 downwards.
GTGGATGGGCATCGATGCAGGTCGTGGATGGGCGTAAATGAGAATTATTGCTGATTCCATTCGCCAATGGAATGCGTCTCCGGTTCATGCCGGTGGGCCGGTGGTAAAGTGGGCGATTGCTTCCTGACTCGCTGAGATCTGCCATGTCCCAAGCCGCTTTCTACCCCGTCGGAACCCCTGGCCAGCCGTGGGGAGCGGCGGAACGGGAGGCGTGGCGTGGCCGCCAGCAGCGCCTGCGTCGCTATGACGAGGAGGTGCTGCCGCGCATCGAGGCACTGGCCTCGCGCTTCAACAAGGTGGCCTATGGCCAACTGGACTACGCTGGCGAGACCTACACCCTGTTCGCCCTGCGCAGCCGCGACTGGAACCCGGCACTGCCGGCTGCCCTGGTCACCGGTGGCGTGCACGGCTACGAGACCAGCGGCGTGATGGGGGCGCTGGAGTTCCTCGAAAAGCACGCAGCCGATTACGCCGGCAAGGCCAACCTGCTGGTGGCGCCGTGCGTGAATCCGTGGGGCTTCGAGCGCATCAACCGCTGGAACTTCGATGCGATCGACCCGAATCGCAACTTCCGCGCCGATGGCCCGGCCCGCGAATCGACCGCGCTGATCGAGCTGGTTGCACCAATCAAGGGCCAGTTCGTGCTGCACATTGACCTGCACGAGACCACCGACAGCGACGAGAGCGAGTTCCGCCCGGCGCTGGCCGCGCGTGACGGCAAGCCGTTCGAGCCGGGCTTGATTCCCGATGGCTTCTACCTGGTGGACGACAGCGAGAACCCGCAGGCGGCGTTCCAGCAGGCGGTGATCGCCGCGGTGGAAAAGGTCACCCACATCGCGCCGGCCGACGACAAGGGCGAGATCATCGGTTCAGCGGTGGTGGCGCATGGCGTGATCGAGTACCCGCTGGTGAAGCTGGCGTTGTGTGCAGGCATCACTGGCGCAAAGTACACCACCACCACCGAGGTCTACCCAGACAGCCCGCGGGCGACCCCGCAGCAGTGCAATGACGCGCAGGTGGCAGCCGTGTGCTCGGCGCTGGATTACGCGCTCGCCCATCGTTGATCGGTAGTGCCGGCCTCTGGCCGGCAACTGAAAAAGGGGACGGAGGGGATTAAGTCGTTTGTGCCACAAACGACTTAATCCCCTCCGTCCCCTTTTTCGGTTCACCCCAATGCGTCGGCCCACCAGAGTGCGGCCGGTCCCGGCGGCGTATCACGGCGCCACAGCAGGTCGCTGTGGATGCGCCGCGGCCAGCCGGGCAGCACCAGTTCCACCAGCCGGCCACGGTCATAGCGCTGCACCAGCGCCCGCGGCAGCTCGGCCCAGCCGAGGCCGTCCTCGGCCATCTCCATCACCATCAGGTAGTCGGTGGCGGTCCAGGCCAGGCCGGTGACCACGCGGGATTGATCGACTTCCGCGCTCAGGCGCACCTGCCGGTGCCGCGCCAGCTGCGCGGCGGCGCGACGGCCAGCGCTGGCCAGCGGATGCTCGCGCGCCACGTACACTGACAGTTCGCTGTGGTGCGCCAGCGGCCGTGCCACCAGTCCGTCCGGATAGTGCTCCTGCCGTGGCAGCAGACCCAGCGCGGCGCGTCCGTTGCTTACCAGTTCCAGCACGTCCTCGCCCTCGGCATCCAGCCATTCCAGCTCGATCTCCGGGAACGCCTCGGCGAAGCGTTGCAGCACCCGTTGTTCCGGGTCCAGTTGGTAGACGTCGGAGAACGCCACGGTCAGGCGCGGTTCGACCGGTGCGGCCAGGCGCACGCTCAACTGCTGCAGGCGGGTATCGGCGGCAAGGATTTCCTGCGCGTGCCCCAGCACCTGGCGCCCGGCCTCGGTCAGCTGCGGGTAGCGCCCGCTGCGGTCGAACAGGCTCACGCCCAGATCGGCCTCCAGGTGGGCGATGGCGGTGCTGACCGTCGACTGGGTCTTGCGCAGGCGTCGCGCCGCCGCCGAGAACGAGCCGAGCGCCGCAGCTTCCACGAAGGCCTGCAGGGATTCAGGGGAGTAGGGCATTGATCCATTGCTCCTTTCGATGGGACCCATTTTGATCCCACCGTAAAAGACGATGATACTGGCCGCCGTCGCCCCTGTCTGCGGGGCGTTCCGGACCCTCCACGCACGGCGTGGATCTATTGAAAAGGCGGCGCGGTCCCCGCCCTGCAAGGAGTTTCACATGTCCCGTACTGTTCCCGCCCGTGGCGCGCTGGTCGCCTGGGCCTGCCTGACCGTGGCGATCGTCGCCGAGGTGGTCGGCACCTCGTTCATGGCTCATGCCGCCCGCGATGGTGGCTGGACCGGTTACCTGATCATGGCCGGCGCGCTGGCGCTGTCCTACTTCTTCCTGGCGCAGTCGGTGCGCCGTATCGCGGTTGGCGTGGCCTATGCGGTGTGGGAGGGGCTCGGCCTGACCCTGCTGACCGTGGTCGGCCTCACCGTCTTCGGCGAGAGCCTGTCGCTGCAGCAGCTGGCCGGCCTGGTGCTGGCAGTGGTCGGCATCGTCTGTGTCACCCTCGGGGAGGCGCACTGATGAATACCCTGGCCCTGTTTTTCGTGATCTGTTCTGCGCTGATCGACGTCGCCGCCAACATGATGGTGGCCAAGTCGGAAGGTTTCCGCCGCTGGCGCTGGGGCGTCGCTGCGATCGTCCTGGTCTGGATCGCCTTTGCCCTGCTGGGCCAGGCCGTGCGTTACATGGATCTGGCCACCGCCTATGCGATGTGGGGTGCGATCGGCGTGATCGGTACTGCCACCTGCGGCCGCCTGTTGTTCGGCAACCGCCTGCGTCCGATCGGCTGGGTCGGCATCGGTCTGGTCACTGTTGCGGTGCTGTTGCTGAGTACCGCGAAGTAACGCGTCGCTGTGCCAACCAAGGTTGGCACCTGCCAGAGCGTGAGCCGCCGCAAGCAAGCGCCCCGGGGATGATCTCCCCGGGGCGTTGCTGTTTCTGAAGCACTCAGAAGCGTGCGGTGAAGTTCAGCCGCGTGGTGCGGCCCGGGCCCGGCATCAGGCTCATCGCCAGCGTGTCCATGTAGTAGGTGTTGCGCAGATTGCTGACCACCAGCTCCACTTCGCTGCGCGGCGTGAACTGCCAGCGTGCGTAGAAGTCATAGATCGCGGTCGGCAGGTAGATGTTCTGCAGGCCGGTCGAACCGGTGGTGTTCCAGGGCTTGTCCAGTTCATGGGTGGGGCCGCTGTTGTAGGTACGGCGGATGCCGGTATCCAGCCGCTTGTCGAACAGGCGGAAGCCGAGCGTGCTGTGGATCGAGTACTTCGGCGGGTTCTGCGCGTTGACGAACGAGGTGCCGAAGCCGCCGTCCACGCAGTCCGGGGTGGTGTCCAGCTTGCTCCACTTCGCATACGGATCTTCGCGCAGGCGCTTGGCGGTGGCCGCATCGCAGGTGCGCGCGCGCTGGTAGTAGCTGGCCGACAGGTCCAGGTAGGCGATGCCGGCGTCATAGCCGGACTGCAGCTCGTAACCGGACACCGTGTAGTTGTCGACGTTGTCGACGTAGAACGCCCAGTTGCTGGAATCGAAGCGGCGGGTGATGGCGTTGTCGATATCGTTCTTGAACCACGCCACCTTGAACGCCAGGCGGTCACCGTCGCGCCACAGGTCCTGCTTGAGCAGGCTGAAGCCGATGTCCCACGAGCGGTTCTTCTCCGGCTTCAGGTCGGCCACCGGTGCCGAGGTGCTGTTGCCCAGCGTCGACTCGAACAGGCTGGGCATCTTCCAGCCCTGCGCGTATTTCACGTAGAAGAACATGTCCTGGTCGAGGTTGAAGCGCGCCTCTGCATACGGCGCGAAGCCGTGGCCGGAGCGCCGGATCGCCGGCTTGTAGCCCCAGGCGGTGGGAATCTGCTTGGTATAGAAACCGTTGGCACCGCGCGGATCAGGAATGAAGCCGTCGAAATCGTAGGCCTGGCCCAGCGTGCTGTCGCCATAGGGCGTGGCGCGCAGCGAGTCGTAGGTGTAGTTGCCCTGTGCATCCGGGTACCACTCCTTGTACCAGCCCGGCAGCAGCTGGCCGCCCTTGCTCAGGCGCGCGAAGGTGTAGCGCAGGTCGCGCGATTCACTGACGAAGGCGACGCGGTTGCGGTCGCGGGTGCGGTAATCGGTGAAGCGGCCGCCGGCAGTCAGCGACAGCCAGTCCCACGGCTGCCACTGCAGCGAGGCGACGACGCTGGCTTCGCGGCGCGTGCCCGAGCGCAGGTAGCGGTTGTTGTTGAAATCCACCGGCAGCACCGGTGAGTTGGGCGCGGTGTCCTCGTGCTGGAAGGAGGCGCCATAGCGCAGCGTCCAGTCGCCCAGATCATTGCTGAAGCGCGTGGTGTTGCTGCTGTCCACGCCCCAGCGCTGGGTCTTCACGTCCGACTGCAGTCCCGGGCCATAGGTTTCGCCCAGCGTGTCCGGCATCTGGTCGTTGGGCACGTCCTTGAACAGCGGCGTGTTGGCGATGTTGCTGTTGAACATGCGGCTGGTGGCGGTGGTGAACCACAGCGTGCTGCTCAGGTCCAGCCACGGATGCGCCTCGGGCCGGTAGCGATGGCGCAGCGAGGTGGCGTTGACCCGCATTTTCCCCGGCTCGAACTGGAACATGGTGTTGGCCTCGTCCACGTAGGTCACCCATTCGTTGGACTCACCCACGCGGCCGATCGCCGACGGCATGATCTCGCCGAAACTGGAATTGAAGTAGCGGTGGCTCAGCTCCAGCCGCTGGTCCGGATTGGGCGTCCAGGTGAATTTCAGCAATGCCGATTCGTTGTCGGTATGCGTGTTGAGCACCTCATCGCCGGGGTGGTACATGTCCGAGACCGCCTGGCTGGACATGCCCGTACCGCCGCAGGACAGGTGCTGGTTGTCATAGCGATGCGCACCGTTGCTGCCGGCGAAGAAGTTGCCCTGGCGGCGCCGCGCATAGGCCGCGACCAGCTGCCAGTCCTCGCCGCGCTGGGCGAAGGCCACGCTGCCATTCCAGTCACGCGGGTCGCGCAGGCTGTTGCGGTTGTCGCTGCCGCGCGCGATCTGCTTGAAGGTGCGGGTGCGGTCGATGCTGTTGTCGGCCACGCCGCCGCGCACGCGCAGGCCCCAGGCCTGGCCATCATCGAGGATGTCATCGACGTTCAGCGTTTCCATGTAGACCACGCCGCCGATCGCGCTGGCGGCGTTGGCGGCCAGGCTCGGTCCCTTCTCGATGCTGATCGCGCTGATCAGATCCGGGTCGAGATAGCTGCGCTGCTGCACGCCGGCATAGCCGCGGTACACGTCGATGGCCTGCTGGCCACCATCGATGATCACTGGCACCCGGTTCTGGCCCTGCAGGCCGCGGATGTTGACGTCCAGCGCACCGCCGTTGCGAACGTCAGCGGTGTGCACACCCACCGCACCGGCCAGCACGTCGCCGATCGACTGGCCGCGGAAGCGTTCCAGTTGCTGGCGGTCCAGGTGCACGCGCGAGCCGCTGTCACGGTAGACCGCATCGGCATCGGCGAGCCCCCACGGCGAAGCGCCTTCGCCGGCCTGGCCAGCCACGCGCAGGGTGCCGATCTGGCGTACCCCGGCTTCAGCGGTGGGTGCCGCCTGCAGCACCACGCCGCTGGCATCACGCTGGAAGGCCAGGCCGGTGCCGGCCAGCAGCTGGGCCAATGCGGCGTCAGTACCGAGCGTGGCCTGCACACCGCTGCTGTGGCGGCCGCGGGTCAGGCGCGCATCGGCAGCGATGGACAGGCCCGACTGCTGGCCGAACGCGGTCAGGGCCTGGTCGAGCGGGCCAGCCGGGATCTGCCAGCGAATGGCGGCCGCAGTGTCCTGTGCATGGGCGGCGGCCGGCAGCAGGCACGGGGAGGCCAGGGCCAGGCACAGCGCGATGGCCAGGGGACGAGGGGAGGGGCAGGGCAGTTTCATGGGGGCGGCAACATCCGCAATGGGTTCCCTTGTAGTGCCCGGTGAGCGCACAGAAAGGGAACCGCGATTTCAAAGCGGACGCACGACGGTCCACCACGGCCAGCGCTGCTCGACACGGATCGGCAGGGCGCGGGCCAGCAGATGCAGCGCCTGGGTGCTGTCCAGGCGTGGCAGTACCGCCGTGACCTTCAATGCGGCGAGCGCCGGATCACAACCCAGATAGCCCTGATGGTGGCGGGCCAGCTCATCGATGACGCGGATCAAAGGCGTGTCCTGTACCTGCAGGCGTCCGTCCTGCCAGTCACCGCGCAACGGATCCGCAACCACCGGGGAGAGTCCGCCCATCGGGCCGATCCGCACCGCGTCTCCCGCAGCCACATCCAGCGCCGCACCGAACATCGGCAGGCAGCGCACCACGCCCTCGAATACATCCAGCCGGCTGTCCTGCGCCTCACGACCGACCGCGAAGCGGGTGCCGATCGGCTGCAGGCGTGCGCCCGGCACATGCACGGTCAGCGGCAGGCCGGTGAATGCAGGGTGGTGGCCGGTCTGCAGCAGCAGTTCGCCACGCAGCAGATGCAGGGCGCGGCGGTCGCTGCCGATGTCGATCGTGACTTCACTGTCGGCGTTGAGCCACAGCTGGCTGCCGTCGGTCAGCGTCCACTGCCCGGTATGCCCGGCAGCGGTGCGCTGTGTCTGCAGGCCGCGTTGTTCGCGCAGCCCGTGCAGGCCGAGCAGGCCGAGCAGGGAGACCGCACCGATGCCGAGGGCGCCACCGAGGCTGCGAAGCGCGCGACGGCGGCGACGTCCGGCAGCATCGAGTGCCGTGGCAGCAGCCGGTGCCGACAGTGGAGCAAAGGACTGCCAGACCGTCTCGACCCGGCGCCACGCGTCGGCGTGGCCAGCATCGGCATGCAGCCATGCGTGCCATCGCTGCTGGTCGCTGTCACTCCAGCCCTGCTGGCGCAGCGCGAACCACTCTGCCGCCTGCTCCAGCGCCGGGCTGGCCAGTGCGGCATTCATGCCGTGGCGTCGCCGGACAGGCGCAGGCAATGCAGCATCGCCTGCGCCATGTACTTCTTGACCATGCGCTCGGACACGCCCAGTTGCTGGCCGATCTCCGCATAGCCCAGGCCAGACAGTCGTGCCAGCAGGAACGCACGGCGTGGGCGTTCGGCCAGGCCGGACAGCATGTCGGCGATGGCATGCAGCAGCTGCAGCGCCTGCGTGCGCTCCTCCGCCGATGGATGCACCGGCTCCGGCTGCGCGGCCAAGGCCGTCAGGTAGGCGCGCTCCAGATCCGCGCGCTGCCAGTGATTGACCAGCAGCGCGTGCGCGATGGTGCTGAGATAGGCACGCGGCAGGCGCAGTTCGGACGGATCGACACGACGGCTGAGCAGGCGCACGAAGGTGTCCTGGGTCAGGTCGGCGGCGCAGTCGGCGTTGTGGGTGCGGCGGCGCAGCCAGCCCAGCAGCCAGCCATGGTGTTCGCGGTAGAACCCCGCCAGCGCAGTGCTGGAGGCGGCGGGCACGGCCATTGGCATCGATCATTAATGAGAATGATTCCCATTATAGTGCGATCGAGCGGTGTACGACAAACCTTGCGCAGGGGGCAATGGCCAGGGCGTTTGCGATGCCCGCCGGGCTCGCCGACACTGCGGTCTTTCAGCAGGGAGTGCCCGCGTGTTCAGCCACATCACCGTTGGAACCAACGACATGGACGTCGCCCATCGCTTCTACGATGCCCTGTTCACCGCATTGGGCGCCCGTCCGGGTGTCTTCGATGACAAGGGGCGCCTGGTGTATTTCAAGGACGGTCGCATGTTCATCGTCACCGCACCGATCGATGGCGAGCCGGCCTGCCATGCCAATGGCGGCACCATCGGCTTCACCCTGGACAGCGCCGATGCCGTGCGTGGCTGGCAGGACGCAGGCGTAAGCCACGGTGGCACCGCCATCGAAGACCCGGCCGGCATCCGCAACATGGCCGGGCGGCAGCTGTTCCTGGCCTACCTGCGCGATCCGGATGGCAACAAGCTGTGCGCGGTGCATGTGATGTCGTGATTGGACAGTACGCGCGTGGCCGCGATGCACGCGGTCCGCGCGCGGCCGCGCTCGCAGGTGCGCTTCGGCGCGCGCGTGATAACACGGAATGGTGGACCGGGCCTGTGACCGCAGGCCGCAACTTCATGCTCTGTCCACTGCGGTTCAGCCAGAATCGGTCGGCTAACCCTTTGATCTACCGGAGAACGCCGCCCCATGGAAGTACTGGAGCCGCAACAATCCCCGGTGCGCACTCTTCGACCTGTGTTCGCCTTCGCGGCGATCGTTGTCGTGGCGTTCGCGCTGTTCGTCAGCCTGTTCCCGCTCGGTGCGGGCCGCCTTCTGGTCAAGGCGCAGGACTGGGCCGCCCTCAATGTCGGCTGGTACTACCTGCTGGCGATGACTCTGTACCTGGTGTTCGTGGTTGGCGTGGCGCTGTCCAAGTACGGTGGCATCAAGCTCGGTGCCGACCATGACGAGCCGGAGTTCAGCTATCTCTCCTGGGCCGGTATGCTGTTCGCCGCCGGCATCAGCATCACCCTGTTCTTCTTCTGCGTCTCCGAGCCGCTGACCCATTACCTGCAGCCGCCACAGGGCGATCCGGCGGCCGGTGAGGCCGGCGCGCGCCAGGCCATGCAGCTGCTGTTCCTGCACTGGGGCCTGCACGGTTGGGGCGTGTTCGCACTCGCGGCGATGGCGATGGCCTACTTCGCCTACCGCCACAACCTGCCGCTGGCCCTGCGTTCGGCGCTGTACCCGCTGATCGGCAAGCGCATCAATGGCCCGATCGGCTACACCGTGGACGCGCTGGGCATTGTCGCCACCGTGTTCGGCATCGGCGCCGACATGGGCTTCGGCGTGCTGCACCTCAATGCAGGCCTGTCGCACCTGTTCAACATCCCGCACTCCAACCTGGTGCAGATCATCCTGGTGGTCAGCATGATGGGCGCGGCGGTGGCCGTGGCCGTTTCAGGCGTGGAGAAGGGCGTGCGCTGGATGGCCAACATCAACATGCTGCTGGCGATCGCGCTGGTGCTGTTCATGCTGTGCGCCGGCCCCACCCAGTATCTGCTCAGCACGCTGATGCAGAACCTGGGCGACTACCTCGGCAGCGTGGTCGGCAAGAGTTTCGATGTGTACGCCTATGGCGGCCGACCGGAATGGCTGGGCGGCTGGACGGTGTTCTACTGGGCCTGGTGGATCGGCTGGGCGCCGTTCGTTGGCCTGTTCATCGCCCGCATCTCGCGTGGCCGCACCATCCGCGAATTCGTGTTCGGCGTGCTGCTGATCCCGCTCGGCTTCACCCTGGCGTGGCTGTCGATCTTCGGCAACAGTGCACTGGACCAGGTGCTGCACCATGGCCAACAGCAACTGGCGCAACTGGCGGTGGATGATCCGCCCACTGTGCTGTACGCGCTGCTGGACGGCTACCCGTGGAGCAAGGCAGTGATCGCGGTGACGGTGTTCGTCAGTTTCATTTTCTTCGTGACATCGGCCGACTCCGGCGCGGTGGTGCTGTCCACGTTGTCCTCGCATGGCGGGGCGCCGGAGGATGATGGTCCGCGCTGGCTGCGCGTGTTCTGGGGCACGGTCATCGCGGTGCTGACCGCCGGGTTGCTGCTGGCCGGCAGCATCGATGCGCTGAAATCGGCAGTGGTGCTGGCGTCGCTGCCGTTCTCGGCGGTGTTGTTGCTGATGATGTGGGGCCTGACTCGCGCCTTCAGTGACGAATCGCACCGCAAGCGCGCGCTGCAGTACCGTCCCTCGCCGCTGATCGGTGACGACCGCCACCACCAGGGCTGGCGCCAGCGCCTGAGCCAGGCCATGCACTTCCCGGTGCGCGACCAGGTCTACCGCTTCATGGACGACACCGTGAAGCCGGCGATGGAGGCGGTAGCCGAGCAGCTGCGAGGGCAGGGTTGGGATGTGGCCACGCGCTTCGAGGCCGGTGACATGGAGCTGTCGGTGAATCACGGCGAGCAGCAGGATTTCCAGTACCGGGTAATCCTCAGTGGCTACCTGACCCCGTCGTTCGCCGCACAGCAGCTGCGCAACCAGCGCTACTACCGCGCCGAAGTGCATCTGTACGAAGGCAGCCAGGACTACGACCTGGTCGGCTACAGCCGCAAGCAGATCATCAACGACATCATCAGCCAGTACGAACGGCACCTGCAGTTCCTGCACCTGAGCCGCTGATTCGGTGGGTGCGGACCGTTGGTCCGCACACCCCTTTGCCCCATCAGAACCGGTAGCGCGCCCCCAGCGAGACGAACTGCCCGCGCAGGTTGTACTGGCTGATGTCGAAACCATTGGAGCCACCGGCCGGGTCGAACGGCGGGTCCCTGTCGGTCAGGTTCAGCACCGACAGCGACAGCGTGGTGTTGGGAATACCTTCGTAGGCCACGTAAAGATCCAGCTGGTGATACGGCTTGATGCGGTCGCGCAGCCCCGGATTGCTGGTGGCCGTCGCCACACGCTGGTCGTAGCCACTCACGTACTGCAGGCTCAGCGTGCTGCTCCAGTCGCCCACCGCCCAGTTCAAGGAAGTGGTGCCGCGGGTGCGCGGCAGTGCGCCGTGGCGGTTGTTGCCGGCCCCCTCATACGGCGCCTGCCCGGCCACCAGCGGCTGCTTGAAGCTGAGCAGGTGGGTCCAGCTGCCGGCGACGGTGAATTTGCCCCAACCGTCGGTGCGGAAGGTGCGGCTGGCGTCCAGGTCCAGCCCCGAGGTGGTCAGTTCGCCCTGATTGGCATACTGGTTGGTGATGAACTGGATGCGTCCGTTCTCGCGTTGTACGCGGCCCGGGAACAGGGTCGGGTTGTCGACGATGAACTGCGCACTGTCCGGCTTGACCAGGTTGTCCTGCTCGATGCGGTACCAGTCCAGGCCAATGCTGGTATCGCCATCCGGCGACCACACTGCACCGACGTTGAAGTTGCGCGAGCGCTCGGCCTTCAGGTCCGGATTGCCGGTGCGGATGTTGGTCACGCCGCGGCTGCCGCCCGGTTGCAGTGGGTCGAAGGGATCGATCACCGAGCCGTAGCTGACGGTCTGGCCCGGCGCGATTTCGGGCAGCGACGGTGCACGGAAGCCGCGCGAGAACGAGCCGCGCAGCAGCAGGCTGTCCAGCGGCTGCCAGCGCAGCGCCACCTTCGGCGAGAACGCCTTGCCGAAGTCGTCATAGTGATCGCCACGACCGGCCACCTGCAGCTCCAGAGTGCGGTGCAGCGGCACGCTCAGTTCGGCGTAGGCGGCACTGACCTGGCGCTCGCCGTTGACCACGTTGATGGCCGGGCGCAGCTCGGTACCCGACAGCACCTGTGCGCTGGTGCGCGCATCCAGTGATTCCTTGCGGAACTCGGCGCCCCAGGCGAAGCCGACTGCACCGGCCGGCAGCTCCCACAGCGTGGTCGACGCCTTTACGTTCAACGCGTGCAGCTTGTACCAGCCCGGACGCTTGGTCTGCAGGCGCAGTGCATCCAGCGCCCCCGGCGTGCTGGACGGGTTGAGGAAGTTGTAGCTGCCATCGTGCAGGATCTGCTCGAAGGCGTAGCGGTTGACGAAGTTGTCGACGTACTCGCGCTGTGCACTCTGCGAGGTCAGCGCAGCCACTTCCCAGTCCCAGCGCTCGCCACTGCCGCGCACCCCGGCCAGTGCACGGTAGAACACCTGGGTGTTGTCCTTCAGGCGCGGGCCGAGATCGAAGAAGGTGTACTCGAACGGCAGCGGCGTGCTACCCGGGTTGTTCGGGTGACCGACCGGCAGCACCGCCGGCACATCGATCAGGGTGCCGGTGACCGGGTTGTAGGCACGCAGGCCGGGGCCGACGGTCAGCGGCGCGCTGAAGATCTGGTCGGCCTTGTTGTGGCTGTACAGCACATCGGCGAAGGCCTCGACGCTGTCATTGAAGCGGTAGGTCGCACTCAACGACGCCTGCAGGCGCTCGGCGCCGGGCTGCAGGGTCTTGAACGGCTGCGCATTGAAGGCGCAGGCCTGGCCGGGCAGGGTGCTGCCGAAGTCGCTGTACGGGCGCAGCTGGCTGCCGTCGGGGCAGTTGGCGAACGGTTGCGGCGCACGCGGGTTGCTCAGCCAGTTGCCACCGGCAGTGGACCAGCCGGCAAGGCGACCACCGGGCTTGTCGCGGAAATCGCCGCTGCGGGTATAGGCACGATCATCGCCATCGAGGCGGTCGCGCTTGAGCAGGTCCAACCCGAACAGCACGTTCCAGCCCTGCTGTTCCAGATCACCGAAGCCGGCCAGCAGGTTGGCCTTGCGTTCGTTCAGGCCGCCCTGGGTGGCGGTGCCGAAGCCGCCGCCGACTTCCACGCCCTGGAAGTTCTTGCGCAGGATGATGTTGATGACGCCAGCGATGGCGTCGGAGCCGTACACCGCCGAGGCTCCATCCTTCAGTACTTCGATGCGCTCGACCGCACTGATCGGCAGTGCGTTGAGGTCGACGAAGGTGTCCTGGGTATTGAGTGCGAAGCCGAAGTTGGACACCCGATAGCCGTTGACCAGCACCAGCGTGTTCTTCGGCGACAGGCCGCGCAGGCCGATTGATGCAGAACCGGCGGCGAAGCTGCCGGTGTACTGCTCGTCGAAGCTGTTGCCGGCATTGGCCGACAGGTTGCGCAGCACATCGGTAAGGGTGGAGCGACCGGTCTGTTCGATCTGTTCGCGGCTGACGATCTGCACCGGGTTGGGCCCGGCGGTATCGCTGCGCTTGATGTTGGAGCCGGTCACCAGCACGGTGCCGAGGGTGGTGCTGTCCTTGCCGGTGTCGGCGGTTTCAGCGGCGCCGGCAGCGCCGGCGGTGAGGCCCAGCGCGATCGCGCCGGCAAGCAGGTTCAGGGTGGTGCGGTACATGGAAGCGACAACGCCGAACGGGGAGGAGCCGTCAGTACCGCACGCAGGTACATGCGCCTTCCAATGACGAAAGCGCATTCAGTTATACATCACAGGTTCTTAACGAAAGTCTGTGGCCTCGGTGGGGCGGTCTGTGCTCCGGTGGGTGCGGACCGTTGGTCCGCACTCCTCCTGCGGGTCAGATCCCTTTCCAACGGAAAGGGATCCTACCCCGGTTGACCGGCCATCAAGGCCGCAGCAGCACCTTGCCGTTGCGGCCCGAACCCGCACCGGCCTTTGCTGCCTGGGCGATGTCGTCCAGCGCGAAGATCTGCTCCACCGGCAGGGTCAGTTCGCCGCTCGCCGCGCACTTCAGCAGTTCGCCAACCAGCCGGCGCTTGTCCTCCACCGCCATCGCCTGGCTGACCTTGCTGCCCCAGAAGCCCTTCACCGTGGCTTCCTTGTAGATCAGGCCGCCGGCGGGAATGCGCATGGGTTCGCCGCTCATCACACCGAACGACACCAGCGTGCCGTGGTGGCCGAGCAGGTCGACCAGATCGCCGCTGGCGTCGCCGCCAATGGAATCCACCGCGGCCGCGGCCTGCGCTTCGCCGGTCGCCTCACGCACGCGATCCTTCCAGCCGTCCACCGAGGTGTCGAACACATGATCGATGCCCAATGCCTGCAACTGTGCGACCGCATCGGCATTGCGCACCAGGTTGGCCACATGCACGCCACGCGCCCGCGCCAGCATCGCCAGCGATTTGCCCACCGCGCCGTTGGCAGTGTTCTGCACCACCCACTGGCCCGCCTCGACGTGCAGGAACTCCAGCAGCATCAGCGCGCTCAGCGGCATCGCGATCAGCTGTGCGGCCATTTCGTCGGGGATCGCCTCTGGCATCGGAATCACCATGCGTGCCGGTGCGATGAAGGCCTCAGCCCAGGTGCCGTGCACCGAGGCGGCAGCAACCCGCTGGCCGATCTGCAGGCCTTCGACGCCGTCACCGACTGCATCGACCACGCCCAGTGCTTCACTGCCAGCGATCGCCGGCAGCGTCGGCTTGTAGCCGTAGAGACCGCGCACGGTCAGCAGGTCGTGGTTGTGGATCGAGGCCAGCACGGTGCGGATGCGCACCTCGCCGGGGCCGGGCTCGGGCAGGGCGGCATCGGCAATGGCAAGGACGTCGGCCGGGTCGCCGAAGGAGGGGTACTGGGCAGCGCGCATGGGCGGTGTTCCGGGGAAAGTTGATGTTGTACCGAACTGGGGACGCAGGCGTTGTCGACAAGGCGCCGCAGGTGCAACACGGCATCCTGCGACTGATCGTCGCGACATGTGTTGATTACCGCATCTTGTGTTGACGGGTTCGGATATCCCCACTATGTTGTGGCCGTCACTCCCGGTCAGCCGCCGCCGCCGGACATGCAGCAAACGTCCCGCGGCCCGCCCCTGAAGGCTTGCCGTGTCGACGCGGCCGCCACCGTGCGGACGCAGGTCGCCCCCACGGCCCGGATACCGGCCGCAGGCGCAGGCAGATGCCGACGACCTACGTTCCCGTGCCTTGGCAATCCACCCGTTCGCCCCGTGCGCCGGTATCGCGTGCAGGGCCGCCATGGCATCGACCGCCAACGCGCGTGCGAGCCTGGAGTTTCACCACCATGACCGACAGTACCTTCCGCGTGGCCGATCTGGCCGGCGCTGGCGACGCCTTGCGCGCCGGTGGCGAGCGCGTGCCGACCTGGATCACCAAGGAGGCCGGCAACCGTCGCCTGCCGTTCGAGGCCGAGCGGCTGCAGCGCAGCATCGATGCCGTGCATGCCGAGTTCCCGCAGCTGGATGTGAGCGACTACCGCCGCGTGGTGCAGGCGATGGTCGAGCGTAAGCCCAGCATCAGCGCCGATGATCTGGTCGATCTGCTGATCCGCGAGGCTGAGTCGCGGGTGGACCTGGTCGCGCCGGAGTGGGAACAGTTTGCCGCGCGCATCTACCTGCGCCGCCTGTACAAGCGCGCCAGCCGCAACCGCTTCTACGACGTTGGACTGAAGTACGGTTCCTACGTGGGCCTGCAGGAAAGCCTGGCCGACCGCGGCATCTACAGCAACGACATCCTGCGCTGCTATTCCAAGGAAGAGCTGCAGCAGGCCGGCGAGATGATCGACCCGGAACGCGACCGCCTGTTCGCCTACAACGGCCTGTACCTGCTGGCCACGCGCTACCTGGCCAGCGACCGCAGCCGTGAGGTCTATGAACTGCCGCAGGAGCGCTGGCTGACCATCGCGCTGTACCTGATGCAGGAGGAAAAGCCGCGCGAGCGGCGCATGCAGCTGGTCGGAGAGGCGTACTGGGCGCTGTCCAACCTGTACATGACGGTGGCCACACCGACCCTGGCCAATGCCGGCAAGGTGGGCGGGCAGCTGTCGAGCTGCTTCATCGACACGGTGGACGACAGCCTGCAGGGCATCTATGACTCCAACACCGATATCGCCCGTGTTTCGAAACACGGCGGCGGCGTTGGTGCCTATCTGGGCTATGTGCGCAGCAGCGGCGCGCCGATCCGTGGCGTGGCCAATTCCTCCGGTGGCGTGGTGCCGTGGATCAAGCAGCTCAACAACACTGCGGTGTCGGTTGATCAGCTCGGCCAGCGCAAGGGCGCGGTGGCGGTGTACCTGGACATCTGGCACCGCGATATCGAAGCCTTCATGGACCTGCGCCTCAACAACGGCGACCAGCGCCTGCGCGCGCACGATGTGTTCACTTCGGTCTGCGTGCCGGACCTGTTCATGGAAGCGGTCGAACGTCGCGCCGACTGGTACCTGTTCGATCCGCACGAGGTGAAGCAGGCCAAGGGCTGGTACCTGCAGGACTTCTACGACGAGAAGCGCGGCGCGGGCAGCTTCCGTGACCGCTACGCCGAACTGGTGGCCGATGAGCGCATCAGCCGCCGCACGGTGAAGGCCATCGATCTGTTCAAGCGGATCATGCTGAGCCAGCTGGAGACCGGCAACCCGTTCCTGTTCTACCGCGACGAGGTCAACCGCCGGAACCCGAACAAGCACGCGGGCATGATCTATTCCAGCAACCTGTGCACCGAGATCCTGCAGAACATGAGCCCGACGCGGATGATCCAGGAGATCGTCAGCGGCGACCAGATCGTCACCACGCGCCGCGCCGGTGACTTCGTGGTCTGCAACCTGTCCTCGATCAACCTCGGTCGGGCGATCAGTGCGCCGGATGACCTGTTGGCCACCGACGTGCTGGAACGCCTGATCCCGATCCAGGTGCGCATGCTCGACAACGTGATCGACCTCAACGCATTGCCGGTACCGCAGGCCACGATCACCAACCGCAAGTACCGCGCCATCGGCCTCGGCACCTTCGGCTGGCACCACCTGCTGGCGCAGCAGGCGATCCAGTGGGAATCGCCGGATGCCGAACAGCTGGCCGACCGCCTCTACGAGCGCATCAACTTCCTGACCATCCAGGCCAGCGCGCAGCTGGCGAAGGAAAAGGGCAGCTACCCGATGTTCACCGGCAGCGACTGGCACAACGGCCGCTACTTCAGTGACCGCGACTACAGCGGCGCGGCCTGGGACAGCCTGGCCCGCGAGGTCGCCACGCACGGCCTGCGCAACGGCTGGCTGCTGGCGGTGGCGCCGAACATGAGCACCGCGCAGATTGCCGGTTCCACCGCCTCCATCGACCCGATCTACAGCGCGTTCTACTACGAGGAAAAGAAGGATTTCCGGCGTCCGGTGGCCGCTCCGGGTTTGTCGCTGGAGACCTGGCCGTACTACGAGAAAGGGGCTTACAAGGTCGACCAGTTCGCCAGCGTGCGCCAGAACGCGCGCCGCCAGCGCCACGTCGACCAGTCGATCAGCTTCAACCTGTACGTGCCCAGCACGATCCGCGCCAGCACGCTGCTGGAACTGCACCTGAGCGCATGGCGCGAAGGCCTGAAGACCACCTACTACGTGCGCTCCAACGACATCGACATCAGCGAATGCGAGTGGTGCTCCAGCTGATCGGCGCGCGCACCGCACGGTAGCGCCGGGCCATGCCCGGCGAGCGCACCGCGCGGGAATCGTATATTCCGCCGGGCATGGCCCGGCGCTACCCCTGCAGGTAAGACCATGGCAACCCCCCTCGACCGCATCAAGATCCTCGAACCGCGCCATCCCAACCGCAGCACCGGCATCATCAACGGCCGCACCAGCGGCATCCTCAACTGGAACGACATCCCGTACCCGTCGTTCTATCGGGCCTACAAGGAGCTGTCGACCAACTTCTGGATTCCCGATGAGGTCGACATGAAGCTGGACGCCCGCCAGTACGGCGAGCTCAACGCACGCGAAAAGAACGCCTACGACTCGATCATCGGCCTGCTCGCCACGCTCGACTCACCGCAGACCCGCTTCATCTACAACGTGGCCGAGTACATTACCGACCCAGCGGCGCATGCCAATGCGGCGATCATCGGTCAGCAGGAAGTGATCCACAACGAGAGCTACAGCTACGTGCTGGCCTCGATCACCGACCTGCCGAACCAGAACCGCATTTTCGAGATCGCCCGCACCCACCCGACCATCATCAAGCGCAACGCACCGATCATGGGTGCGTACGACGACTTCATGCGCGAGAAGACCGCCGAAACGCTGCTGAAGTCGCTGATCCAGTCCTCGATCCTGGAAGGCATCAACTTCTATTCCGGGTTTGCGTACTTCTACAACATGGTGCGGCAGAACCGCATGAACGGTACGGGCAAGATCATCAGCTTCATCAACCGTGACGAGCTGGCGCATACCAAGTTCATCAGCGAGCTGATCCGCGCCATCATCGGCGAGAACCCTGAGCTGCAGACCAACGAGCTGACCGCCTACGTGCACCAATCGTTCGAGCATGCGATCGAGCTGGAGACGCAGTGGTCGTCGGAGGTGCTGGACGGTATCGACGGCATCGACGTGGACGAGATGGTGCGCTACGTGAAGTATCGCGCCAACAAGATGGCCGGCATGCTCGGCATCGAGCGCCTGTACAGCGACACCACCGACAACGTGATGCCGTGGATCAAGGCCTACGCCGACAACTTTACCGAGACCAAGACCGACTTCTTCGAGATGCGCAATGCAAGTTACAAGAAGACCAACGTCGATAACGGCTTCGACGACCTCTGAGCCCAGCGAAGCGCTGAGCATCCTGCTGGTGGTCGCCTCGTTGAGCGGCAACACCCGCGAGCTCGCTCGGCAGATTGCGGAGCGTTGCCGCGCAGCGGGCCATGCGGTGCACTGGCAGGAGGCCGACGACCCGCGCCAGGCACCGCCTCTGGCCGTCGATGAGGCCGACCTGGTGTTGCTGGGCTGCTGGACCGACAACGCCGGCCGCACGCCGTCGGAGATGAAAGCCTGGGTGGCCGGCATCGCCGAGCGCGGCGAGCGGCCACGGCAGCTGGCGGTGTTCGGTACCGGCGAGACGCAGTGGGGACAGGAGTACTACTGCGGCGCCGTGCACCGGCTGATCCGCTACTTCCGCAGCGACTACCCGCCGCTGGAGATTGAACAGATGCCGCATGGCGAACGCCATGCCGGGTCCATCGAGGCCTGGACCGATGCGGTTCTGGCCCATTACTGGAGCAGTACCGATGCAGATCATCGACGCCACCACGCCTGAGCAGTTCCAGCAGCTGCTGGCCGAACACCCGCGGGTGCTGGTGGATTTCCACAAGGACCAGTGCCCGGGGTGCCGGATGCTGGAGATGTCGCTGCACCGCGTGGCCAACAGCGTGGCGGGGCAGGGCACGACCCTGCTGCGCGTGCAGTTGGAAGTGCTGGGGGAGGCATTCTTCCGTGAGCTGGGGTTGCGGCAGACGCCGACGCTCTTGCTGTTCCGTGACGGCGACGAACGCACTCGCCTGGCCGGGTTCCAGTCGCCGCAACAGATTGAAGCCGCCATTGCGCTGCATCTATGACGCAGAGATGGCGGGGTCGGATCCCTTGCCGGAGGCAAGGGCTCTGACCCCCATACCGTGACAAGGGCATCCATGCATGGCGTGGAACTACCTGGGTCAGAGCCCTTGCCTCCGGCAAGGGATCCGACCCCGGCATTGGCGTCACCCGCCGGCGAAGGTATCCACCAGCAGCTTCACGTTCAACACCACGATCACCAGCGCGATCACCCAGGCGATCGCTCCCAGCCAGCGCGGGGCCACCAGCGCGCCCATCGTCACCTTGTCGGTCACGATCCGCACCAGCGGGATGATCGCGAACGGCAGCTGCATCGACAGCACCACCTGGCTCAGCACCAGCAGCTTTACCGCACCCTGGTCGCCGAACAGCATGATCACCACCACCACCGGAATGATCGCCAGCGCCCGCGTGATCAGCCGACGCAGCCACGGTGGCAGGCGCAGGTGCAGGAAGCCTTCCATCACGATCTGGCCGGCCAGCGTGGCGGTCACTGTCGAGTTCAGGCCGGAGGCCAGCAGCGCAATCGCAAACAGCGTCGCCGCCGCGCCCACGCCCAGCATTGGTGCCAGCAGCTGGTGCGCCTGTTCGATGTCTTCCACATCAAATCGGCCATTGGCATGGAACACCGCCGCCGCCAGGATCAGGATGCTGGCGTTGATGAACAGTGCCAGGGTCAGTGCAAGGGTGCTGTCGGTCACTGCCCAGCGCAGGGCGCTGCGCCGGCCTTCATCGGTGCGCGGGTAGGCACGGGTCTGCACGATGGACGAGTGCAGATAGAGATTGTGCGGCATCACCGTGGCACCAATGATGCCGATGGCGATGTACAGCGCGTGCGGATCAGTTACCACCTGCGCGCGCGGAATGAACCCGCCCAGCACTTCCATCACCGGCGGTGCGGCCAGCGCGATCTGCACCATGAAGCAGGCGAAGATCACCATCAGCAATGCGATCACGAAGGCTTCCAGCGCACGGAAACCGCGGTTCATCAGCAGCAGCACCAGCAGCGTGTCCAGGGCGGTGATCACCGCGCCCCACAGCAACGGCAGGTCGAACAGCAGCTTCAGCGCGATCGCGGTGCCGATCACCTCGGCCAGGTCGCAGGCGATGATCGCCGCCTCGCACAGCGCCCACAGCGCCAGGTTCACCGGCTTCGGGTAACGCGCGCGGCAGGCCTGGGCCAGATCCATGCCGGTGGCGATGCCGAGCCGCGCCGACAGCGCCTGCAGGATCACTGCCATCAGGTTGGAGATGAGAATGACCGACAGCAGCAGGTAACCGAAGCGCGAACCGCCGGCGAGGTCGGTGGCCCAGTTGCCCGGGTCCATGTAGCCGACCGAGATCATGTAGCCCGGGCCGAGGAAGGCCAGCAGGCGGAACCACCAATGGCCCTTGTCGGGCACCGCCACCGAGGCGTTGAGCGCGCCCAGGCTGGCCGGAGTGGAGGCCGAAGGGTCGCGGGGTGCCAGGGTGTTCATGGGTCCGAATATAGCTCCTGCTATAGTCATTAGCAATGTGAAACAATCGTCTTTATCGCGTTACTGGTCCAGAATTCAGGTTCAACACCGGATCACCCCGGAAGGACAGGCGCAGGCGTGGGCAAGACCGACGATTCGACATCGCTGAAAAGCACCCCCTTGATCGAGGCCGAGCGCCAGGTCGAGAGCTTCCGGCAAGTGCGCGAGGCGCACCGGATGGAGCTGGTGGAGGACTATGTCGAGCTGATCTCGGATCTGCTGGCTGACGGCGGCGAGGCCCGCCAGGTCGACATCGCCACCCGCCTGGGCGTAGCCCAGCCCACCGTGGCGAAGATGCTGCGGCGGCTGGCCCGCGACGGTTGGGTGGTGCAGCGTCCATATCGTGGCGTGTTCCTGACCCCGGAAGGCGAGGCGCTGGCCCATGCCAGCCGCCAGCGTCATCAGACCGTGGAGCGTTTCCTGCTGGCGCTGGGCGTGGACCCGGATACGGCACGGCGCGATGCCGAGGGTATCGAGCACCATGTAAGCGAGCAGACGTTGGCGTTGTTCGAGGCGTTCGTGCGCAAGGCCGAGGGCGAGGCGCCGTAACGGTAGCGCCGGGCCATGCCCGGCGGCTGTTCGCGCGGTGATGGAATGAGTCGAGCGTGGCTCGACTCTACAGATCGGGCGGACAATGGGCCTGCTGCTGCGCGCACGCCCGTTTCGTCCATTCCTTCAACACGGGTTGCAGGCCTTCGTAACGCCGGCCTTGCCAGCCATTGGCCAGCACCCTGCCGTCTGCATCGATCAGCACCAGATTCGGCGGTGCCAGCCCAGCCAACGCCTGTAGTGCCGGCATGCGCGCGGCGCGGCGCGGGTCCAGCACCGGCCACGGCATCTCCTGCGCATGCATGTAGCGGCGCAGCGCGGCCTCGCTCTCATCCAGGCTGACGTACACCACTTCGGTATCGGCCCCGGCTTCGCGCAATGCGTCGCGCACGCTGCGCAGCGTGGGTACGAAGGCATGGCACGGTGCACACCAGTCGGCGCCGAAGTACAGCGCCACCAGCTTGGGTGGCGATGACCATTGCATCGGCCGCAGCGAGCGCTGTTCCGGCCGCATCAGCGAGGCCGAGACCTGCGCGTGCAGGTCCGCAGCCATCGCCGGTGCGGCCAGCAACACGGCACAGGCCAGCAACAACGCTCGTAGTGGCTTAGAACGCATAACGCAGGTTGACGTACCACGAGCGCGCGAAGCGCGGCCCATAGACATAGTCGCTGTCCCGCAGCGCGCCCACTTCCAGATCCTTCTGGCGCTGGTCGAATACGTTCTTGACGCCTGCGGCCACCGACACTTCCTGCTGCGCCTGCGCGCCCAGGTGACGGTGCCAGCGCGCACCCAGATCGGTCACCAGGAATGAACGCGTGCGGTGCAGTTCGCCTAGCCGGTTGTTCAGCACCGACATCGGGCCGGTGTGGCGCAGCGCGACGAAGGTCTCCCACGGCTCGGCCGGCATCCAGCTGAGCTGGGCCAGGCCGGTCCAGCGTGGGGTCTTCAGGTAGTCGCGGCTTTCAATGACGGTGTCGCCGCCGTCGCCGGTGTCGTCGAAGATGCGCTGCGGTTCGCGGAAGCGCGAGCGGTACCACGAGGCACCCGCGGTCAGGCGCCACTGTGGCGACGGCTGCCAGCCGAGGTTGGTTTCCGCGCCCAGCACATTGGAGCCGGACGCGTTGTAGCGCAGCTGGCTGAGCTGGCCGTCATCGCCGCGCTGGATCTCGCCCAGTGCGAAGGTGTCGCGGATACGGGCGTACGAGGCGGTGGCATCCCAGCTCCAGACCGGATTGGCCGGGTCAGAACGCCAGTCGAAGCCGAACAGGGTGGTCAACGCGCGCTCTTCCTTCAGGCCGTCGGTGTTGCGCACGCGCACCTGTTCGCCACCCAGCGTATCGACATGCACATCCTCAACGAAGATCTCTGGGGCACGGAAGCCGGTGGCAATGCCGGCGCGCCACTTCAGGTTGGGCGTGGCCTGCCAGGCCAACGCGATGCGCGGCGAGAACACCGCGCTGTCCAGCTCCGAGCTCTTGTCCACGCGCGCACCCAGCACCAGGTCAACGTTGTCGCGCAGGCTCCATTCGTCCTGGATGAAGGCGCCCAGGTTGTGGAAAGTGGCATCCTCCAGCACCGCCAGGCGATGCCCGTCACCGGTGCGGTTGTCGTCGCGCAGCGCCTCGTGCTTGTACTGCACGCCGAAGGCCAGCGCGTGCGCCCCCAACCGCCAGTTCAACTGGCTGTCGATGTAGTGCAGCGGGTTGTGGGTGCGGCCGTACTGGCGCCACGAACGCGAGGCCGCGCTGCCGGCCACGTTCGGGTCCAGCTGCGACGGGTCATAGCCGGGCGCAGACGGATCGGTGACCACGTCGCCCAGGCCGCCATAGAAGCTGTCACGGTCGATGTCGGCGAAGGCATAGGCCAGGCGGAAATCGACGTCGGCATTGATCTCCTGATCCCACGACACGCTGCCTCGGCGGTACTTCGTATCCAGCGATTCGGCGATGTTGGCCAGGTACTCGGGCTGGTCCAGGCGGTTGCCGCCGCGGCGGGTTTCATCGGTCAGTTGCAGGTCCAGGCGCAGCCGTGTGCCCGGTGTGGGCGCATACCAGGCCTGCAGTCCGCCGACCTTGAGGTTCTTGCGGGTGATTTCGGTGTAGCCGTCACCGTTGTAGTCGATGCCGCTGTTCCAGTTGCGCTGGGCAATCACCGACAGCCCGGCATCGGCGTCCTTCGCCACCAGGTCTAGGCGCACGTCGGCATTCTTCTGCGGTGTGCCCTTCAGCACGTCCACACCGGCCTGCACATGGCCACCGCTGCGCGCCGGCAGCGGGGGAATCAGGTTGATCACACCGGCCACCGCGCCCGGCCCATAGAGTGCCGAGCCGCCGCCCTTGACCACTTCGATGCGGTCGACGAAGCCGGCCGGAATCTGTTCCAGCCCGTACACGCTGCCCAGCGTGGACAGCAGCGGAATGCCATCGAACAGCAGCTGGTTGTAGGCACCGGGCAGGCCCAGCAGCTGCACTTCGCTGGTGTTGCAGTTCTGGCAGTTGCTTTCCACGCGCAGGCCGTTGATCAGCTCTGCGGCACGCGAGAAGTCAGTGGCCGCGCGCAGCGCGATGTCTTCCTTGCGCAGCACTTCGGTGCGGATCGGGACATCGGACAGCAGGCGTTCGCTGCGGGTGGCAGTGCTGACCTTGACCTGCACACGGTCCAGCTCGGTCGGCTTCGGTGTGCCTGCCAGCGCAGGCAGCGGCAGGGTCAGGGCGATGGCGGCAGCCAGAGGCAGCCGGCGGGAAAGGGGTCTGGAAACGGGCATGAGGGCGTCGTCCTTGGGAGAGGAAAGGCGGCGAGGGCGACCTGGCTGACGCGTATGAAAGCAGAGGGTTATAGATATAGCAATGGCTATATAAATAAGTCCGTGCAATCACGAAGCCGAAAGCAGGATCAGAACATCGCGGACGACAGTGTTATAACATTACAAATCAACGCCAGAACCCTGCCGGATGTCATGCCCGGCAGGGTGCGAGGGAAATCGAGGAACGCCGCCCCGGTCTGGCCCCGGGGCGGCGAGGGGCTTACCAGGCGGCGCGCAGGCCCACCTGGGCACCGTGGTTGCGATAGCCGCTGTCGCCACGCTGCACACGCAGGTCACCCCATGCGCTCCAGCGCTGGCCCAGCTGCAGCTGGGCACCGGCCTGCACTTCGTAGCGGTTCTCCGGCGTCTTCGCGCTCAACGACTCACTGTTGAAACGCATGGCCTCATCGCGCTGGCCACGCAGCCAGTTCGCCGCCAGGAACGGCTGCACGCGGTTGCCCTGCAGCGTGCCCTGGCCAAACAGGCGTACGCCGAGGCGGCTGTTGAGGCCGCCGCCGCGACCATCCTCGACCGTGGTGCCATTGTTTTCGATCAGGCTGTCACCGTCGTAGTCGGTCCAGGTCAGCTGCGCCTGCGGCTGCAGGTACAGCGTGCTGGCCTCACTGCTGCGAATGGCCCACGCATAACCGGCTTCCAGCGACGCACTGCGGGTCCTGGAATCGTAGGTCTCGCGGGCGATGCCTTCGCCCTGCACCTCGTTGTCGAAGCGCGCCGCCTGCAGCCAGCCGTCCACATACAGGCCGGCACTGCTCTGTGCATCCTGCACCCAACCCAGGTAGACACCGGCCGACTTGCCCTTGACCTTGCCACGCGTGCCATAACCGCTCAGCGTCGACTCCGCCTGCGTGGTCGCCTCGCCAGTGCCGAGCATCACGCCGACCTGGCCACGGCCATCGCCCCAGCGCCAGACATCGCTGCCCAGCTGCAGGGTGTTGATGTGGGTACGGGCATCGACCTGCCCAGCCACGTTCGCCTGCAGCTGGTCACGCCCGGCGCGCACCCAGGTGCCGATGCGGGCGCGGTCGAAGCCGGGCTCGCCGCGGTCGTGGCGGCGCAGCTGGAACATCTGCACGGCCGCGGCCTGGTTGGCCAGGTACGCGCCCGGCTCCGGACGCAGCACGGGGACCGGATCGACGGGATTGACCGGGTCCACCGGATCGACCGGATCGACCGGGTCAACAGGATCGACCGGATCCGCCGGACCAGTGCCCTGGCACTCCGGCAGCGCCGGATTGATGTCGCACGGATTGCCGGTGTAGGCCGAGGTCAGGTACCAGTTGCCGTTGGTCGCGCCCGGAGTGCCCTTGCGCAGGAAATACTCGTACATGCCGCCGATGGCGCGGCCCTGCAGCGCGAGGTGACCATTGCTGGCACCGTCCACCTGCATCAACGGAATGCCGTTGACGGTCTGTGCACCAGCGCCGGCAATGTTGTTGACGGTGACCTGGGTGGTGCCGCTGGTATTGCCGGTGACATGCACGCGCGAGCTTGCTGCGTCGTCGCCGGCCAGCACCGTGTTGAAGTGCAGGGTGCCGCCATTGCCGGCGTAGTTGCCGTTGACGGTCAGTTGCGGATAGGCCGCCGTACCCGCAGCACCGAGGAAGATATTGCTGCCTGCACCCAGGGTGAGGTTGCCGGTGTTGCTGTCGCCGGACAGTGTCCAGCGGCCGCCCTGGTCGACGATGACGTCGGCCGGGCCGAGGATGCGGCCGGTGAGGTCGAGGCCGTCAAGGAAGCGCAGCGTGCCGGTGGCGGTATCGGCAATGGTGATGTCGCCCTTGAGTGTGGAGGTGCGGGCGGTGACGTCGAAGTGGGCGTTGTCGCGGGTGGAGATGATGACGCCATTGCTCCCCACCAGAGTCGCACCATTCTGTATCAACAGCGTATCCGGACGGGATACAGAAGGCAGATGAGCGCCGAACAGAATGGCGCTGCCGTTGCTTGCTTCGATGTGTGAACCATCGACCATCACGCCCCAGTCGGCGAGATTCTCTTCGATGGTTGGGCTCGAGAGGATCAGGATTCCAGCTGTGACTCCGTTGACCGTCGAGCCATTGCGCAGCGAAACGGAGCCCGCACCGACAGAGACCCCATACGTACCGCCGGAAATGGTCGAACCGTCTACATCAGCGTAGCCGCCGGCGAGCACCTGCAGTCCGATGCGTGTGGAAGTGAGTGAGCTGTCGATCAACGACACTCTGGGGTAGGGGCGTCCATTGCCATCGACAGCGCCTGATCGTGCCAAACCAAGGGCCGGGCCGGTTGTGGCGCTCAGCACCGAATTGCGGAAGACCGCTGTTGAGCTCCGTACGAAATTGCCTGTGGTTGACGTGAAGCCAGCACCATCTGCGTTGATGATTGTCTGTTGTGTGCCGCCTGCAGAGAACGAGTCCAGTGCGCCCATGCGGGCGCCGAGAACATTGGCGGTTCCTCCATGGACGGAGAGATTCTGTCCCTCGAAAGCACTTCCTGGGGTGATGGTGACGGTCTGGCCGGGGCCGACGTCGACAGCATTTGCGGTGCCCATGGCGGCGAGCATCAATGAGCTGGCTACGGCCAGACCCAACCGCGAACGGACAAGCGTGGAAGGAAACTTCGGCGTGAACTGCATCATGCGCATGGGTGTTTCTCCTTGAAGCTCATTGGGGTGGACCCGCATCCGCAGGACCGGAGGCGGCACTGTGCGGATCGGGTCTTGCCTGGGCCATGCAATTAATCTGAAACGACTGCAGCGGCACTTGCCGGATTCAAACCCCGTTCAATAACTCACCAAGCTGAATGGAGCGCGTGGTCTGAATAATTCAGCGTGCGTGAGAGCGCAGTGAATGGCGCGTGCAGGATGCTCAAGCTGCGCATCTGCAATCTAAATCCGTGACAGCGGCCACGGTTCATCGGCGCCGTGGCGCTGCGTGGCGGGCTTCATGGAGCTGGGGCGGGTCAGGGCCCTTTCCTCTGGAAAGGGATCCGACTCAGGGGCCTCGATCAGCCGCGGCGGAACGCGGCGGGGGTACGGGCGCCCACGATGATCATGCGGATCATTGTGGAGATCTGTTCAACCAGCTCCGGATCCTTCTCCGGTGGCAGGTCCATGGCGGTGGCACCCATCGCGAACACCAGCCGGGTGATGGCCTTGGCCACCAGTTCCGGGGCATGCAGTACGGCGCCATCCAGTGCGGCCAGGCGCACCAGGTCGTGCTGCAGCTCTTCCTCGAAATAGTGCAGCTCGCGTTCGACCGCGTGCTTGAAGTCGTCCGAGCCGACTGCGCCCTCGCGCAGCAGCACGTGCAGCAGCTTGTCGTCGGCGCGCAGCTGTTCCATGAAGGTCTCCACCGAGACCCGCACCACGCTGGTGGCGGTGGAGGTGGCGCGCTGGCGAGCCTCGCCGATGATGGTGCGCAGCGAGCGGCCGGCCGCATCGATCAGCGCCACGGCCAGTTCGTCCATGTCGCGGAACTGCCGGTAGAAGCTGTTCGGCGCGATGCCGGCCTCACGCGCCACTTCGCGCAGGCTGAGCGTGGACAGGCTGCGGTGCGGCCCGATCAGTTTCAGGGCAGCAGCCAGCAGATCCTCGCGGCTCACCGTACGGCGGGCCGGGCTGTTGGCATCTTCGGGCGTCGACAAGGCGGTGGCGGCGGCCATGGGGGTTCCGGTGGGGCGAGGCTGAATCATACCCAATCCGGTTCAATATACACATGTATACACAGGTGTATGTGCGCCCGTATAGTTCGCTCATGAGCGCTGTCGTCCGTCCGTCCCTGTTCTCTCCGTACCGCTGGGTCTCGCCGTCGCTGTTCGATTTCTGGGCGGGCCAGCTCAATCCCCTGTGGACCCTGCGCGAGCCGGTGGCCCGCCTGGTCCGGCGCGAGCCGGCCGGCGAGGGCGCGGCGACCTTGGTCCTGCGCACCAACCGGCACTGGGCCGGCATGCGCGCTGGCCAGCACGTCACCCTCGGCGTCGAGATTGAAGGGCGCCTGTGGCAGCGCAGCTACAGCCCCACCGCACTCGGTCGGCGCGAGCTGGCGATCACCGTCAAGGCGATCGACGGCGGCCGGGTCAGCCAGCATCTGGTCAATCATGCGCAGCCGGGCGAACTGTTCCGCCTCGATGCCGCCTTCGGCGAATTCCAGTTGCCGGCCGCGGCGCCGGTGCTGCTGCTGGCGGCCGGCAGTGGCATCACGCCGATGCGCAGCCTGTTGCGCGAGGCCTGCCAGCGCCCGCTGGCCGCGCCCGTGGACCTGTTCTACTGGGAGCGCACCGCTGCCCATCTGCAGTTCCGTGATGAACTGCAGGCGCTGGCCGCAGCGCATCCGAACCTGCGCGTGCATCTGCTGACCACCCGCGAGGGTGAGGCGCCGGCCGCGCGTATCGATACCCATGATCTGCTGGTGCCCGGCGATGACACGCCTCTGGCGCAGCGCCATGTGCTGGCCTGCGGCCCGGATGGATTCGTTGCCGCCGCGCGCGAGCGTCTGGCGCACCAGGTGGCCGGTTTCCAGGCCGAAGCCTTCACACCGCCGGCGCCGCTGCGCGATGCCAGCAGCGAAGGTGAGGTGTCGCTGACGCTTGCGCGCAGTGGCCGCCAATTGAGCGTGCCGCGTGGTCGCTCACTGCTGGAAAGCCTCGAAGCCCATGGCATCAAGCCCAAGCATGGCTGCCGCATGGGTATCTGTAACAGTTGTAGTTGTGATCGCGTCAGTGGTGCCACCCGCCACCTGCGCACCGGCGACCTGCAGTCCGAATCGGCGCAGCCGGTGCGGATCTGCGTGAGCGCGCCGACCACCGACCTGACCCTGGATCTCTGAGGACCCGTTGCCATGACCCGCGCTACCGACCGTGCTCTGAGCACCACCGAGATGCAAGCCTTCGGCCAGGAACTCGATGCGATCCGCGACCGCGTGATCGGCAGCCTTGGCGCTTCCGATACCCGCTACATCCGCCGCGTGGCCGCCGCCGTGCGCTGGTTCGGCGTGGGTGGCCGTGGCCTGCTGTTCGTGGCGGCGTTCTCGCCGTTGTTCTGGATGCCGCTGCTGTGGCCGGCCGCGATCACCGGCACGCTGCTGCTGGCGCTGTCGAAGATCCTGGAGAACATGGAGCTGGGCCACAACGTCATGCACGGCCAGTTCGACTGGACCGGCGACCCCAAGCTCAATGGCAACACCTACGAGTGGGACATCGTTGCCACCGCCGACAACTGGCGCAAGACCCACAATTTCCGCCACCACACCTACACCAACGTGCGTGGCATGGACGATGACATCGGCTACGGCCTGCTGCGCATCTTCCCGGAACAGCGCTGGAAGCCGTTCTACCTGCTGCAGCCGATCATCGCGCCGATCTTCGCGCTGCTGTTCCAGTGGGGCGTGGCCGCGCAGGACCTGCGCCTGGGCCGTTGGCTGAAGGGCCGCATCAGTGGCCGTGCGATGTGGATGCAGACCCGCCCGGTGGCGCGAAAAATGGCCCGTCAGGTGCTGAAGGACTACGTGTTCTTTCCGCTGCTGGCCGGCCCGTTCTTCCTCACCGTGATGCTGGGCAACATGGTAGCCAACGGCCTGCGCAACATCTGGACCTACGTGATCATCTTCTGCGGCCACTTCACCGCCGAATCGGAAACCTTCCCGAAGGAATGCCTGCGCAATGAGTCGCGCGGCCATTGGTACCTGCGCCAGCTGCGCGGTTCGTCCAACATCAGCGGCGGCTTCCTGATCAACGTGCTGTCGGGCAACCTCAGCCACCAGATCGAGCACCACTTCTACCCGGACCTGCCGGCCAACCGCTATGCGGCCATCGCCAAGGAAGTGAAGGACATCTGCCGTCGCTACGGCCAGCACTACAACAACGGCTCGCTGCCGCGCCAGTTCGGCCAGGTGGTCTGGCGCATCCTGCGCCACGCGTTCCCGAGCAAGCCGCGCCGCCTGCCGATGTCGGACATCATGTCCGCACCGGCATCGGCCAACGCGGGCTGATCGACTCAGCCCGCCTTCGCCAGGTCCGCCTGCTCGCGGTCCAGGCGGCGCAGGAATACCTGCATTTCCTTGCGTGCCTGCTGGTCGCCCTTGCTGCCGGCCACGCTCAAACCGCGTTGCCACGCCTCGCGCGCCGCCTGCGGCTGGCCACTGGCCAGCCAGGCCTTGCCCAGCAGCTTCCACGCTGCCGAATACTGCGGATCAAGGACCACGCAACGGCCCAGATGGGTCGCTGCGCGCACCGGGTTGCCGGCATCCAGCCAGCCCTTGCCCAGGCCGAAGCGCAGCAGCGCGCCGTCCTTGCCGCTGGCCAGCATGCATTCCAGAGCCTCGATGTTCATCATCGCACCTCCACCAGCAGCTCGGCCGGTCCGGGCTGGAAGCGGCCGCGATGGAACAGCAGCGGCGCGCCTCCGTTCTCGTGCACTTCGATGATGCGGCCGGCCAGCAACAGGTGATCGCCCACCGGCCACTGTGCGTGGCGGGTACAGGTGAGATGCGCTACCGCGCCGGCGATGCGTGGCGGGGCGTCCTCGTCGTCATCCAGCAATGCGAGGCCGTCGAAGCGGTTGCGTACCTGCGGATCGGCAAAGCGCCGGGCCAGTGCTTCCTGGTCGGCCGCCAGCACGCTGATCGCAAAGCGGGTGGCGCGCTGGAAGGTGGACAGGCTCTGCGCGTGCAACGCCAGGTTCCAGAGCACCAGTGGCGGCTGCAATGACACTGGCACGAACGAATTGATGGTTAGGCCGATGGGCTTGCCCTGCGCATCGCGCGCGCAGACGATGGCCACGCCGGTGGGGAAATGGCCGAGCAGCCGCCGTAGGGCACGCGGCGGCATCTCGACCGACGGCACCGGGGCCGGGGCGGGGAAGACCCCCGCCCACGGCCCGGCGTACGGCAGTGTCTCGCCGCTCATGAGGCCCGGGCCTGGCGGTAGCGCCGGCCGACCTCGGCCCAGTTGATGATGTTGAAGAACGCACCGATGTAGTCCGGGCGGCGGTTCTGGTAGTGCAGGTAGTAGGCGTGTTCCCAGACGTCCAGCGCCAGGATCGGGGTATTGCCGGACAGGCCGACCGTTGCACCCATCAGCGGGCTGTCCTGGTTGGCGCTGCTTTCGACTTGCAGGCGGCCATCGCGATCGCTGGTCAGCCAGGCCCAGCCACTGCCGAAGCGGGTCTGCGCAGCCTTGGTGAAGGCCTCCTTGAAGGCATCGAAACCGCCGAGGTCGCGGTCGATGGCGGCGGCCAGTTCATCATCGGGTGCACCGCCGTTGGCACTGAGTACGGTCCAGAACAGGCTGTGGTTGGCGTGGCCACCGCCGTTGTTGCGGACTGCGCCACGCTGCGCCTCCGGCACGGCATCGAGGTTGGCGATCAGCGCCTCGACCGGCTGTTCGGCAAGGCCGGCCTGCTCGATCGCGGCATTGAGGTTGTTGACGTAGGTCTGATGGTGCTTGCTGTGGTGGATTTCCATCGTGCGCGCATCGAAGTGCGGCTCGAGGGCGTCATAGGCATAGGGGAGCGGGGGAAGCGAGTACGACATCGAAGCAATCTCCGTGGGGAAGGCCAGAGGGGCTGGCCGTGGGGAGATTGTTATCGCACCTCAACATTGGTTGAGGTCAAGAGATCAAGAGGTCAAGACGGAGGCGTGGTAGTGCCGGCCGCTGGCCGGCATTCAGCGAAGGTCGGGTTGCCGGCCAGCGGCCGGCACTACCAGAACCCGCTTTCCGAACCCTCACCGGCGCGCTGATGCGCTGCCCGCGCTCGCAGGAAACTGTCCGGTGGCGGGGGGGAGGGGCTGGCCGGGACCGTTGGCGCCATGGATGGCGCCATCGAGCCCCCAAGGATGGGTTCA
Source organism: Stenotrophomonas sp. 1L-E-5-B-C3 (assembly GCF_057292075.1). Classification (NCBI taxonomy): domain Bacteria; kingdom Pseudomonadati; phylum Pseudomonadota; class Gammaproteobacteria; order Lysobacterales; family Lysobacteraceae; genus Stenotrophomonas; species Stenotrophomonas sp. 1L-E-5-B-C3. Next base: position 122,003 of record NZ_JBXAWS010000001.1, on the reverse strand, counting down.
CGGCGTGTCCCGGCCAGCCCCTCCCCCCGCCACAACCGATATCAACAAAAGCGCCGGCCGGCGAACCAGCCGCCAGCGCTTTCATCAACTCAGCTCAACCAGTCCTTACAGGCGCCATCCACCTGCTCGCCGCACGCCTGCTGCATCCGCTGCTGCAGTCGCGCCAGTGTTTCGGCGCCCTGGTGCTTGCCGCTCCACGCCTTCAACTGCCCGGCCAGGCGCTCGAAACGCTGGCGGGTACGCTGGTGGTAACCCGACGGCTGTGCCTCCAGCTCGGCGATCAGCGACGCGGTCGCCTGCTCGATGCGCGGTGCATCGTCCGGCGCCAGCTTCAGCAGGCCTTCCACGTACAGCACGCCCCATTGCACGCGGGTGGCCGGGCCCTGCGCACCATCGTAGGCGCGCTTCAGCCACTCCAGCGCACCGGCGGTGTCGCCGCGCTGCTCGGCCAGTTCGGCCAGTTCGGGCATGTAGTAGTACGGCTGCTCGCTGCGCTTCAGCTCGGCCAGCAACAGCGCCTCGGCACCCGCGTCGTCACCTACCTCGCGCAATGCGTACACCGCGCTGCTGATCGTGGCCTGGCGTGCATGCGCATCGGTGGCGGCGGCATCGGCAGCGGCCACGCGCTGCTTGACCCGCTCGACCAGCGCCGCGGGCAGCGCGCCCTTGGGCTGCTGCTGGCGGGCCAGCGATACTTCGGTCAGCGCACGCGACAACGCGTCGTCGGCGCGATCACCGCGCTCGGCGTCTGCACGCTCCAGTGCGACCAGCAGCTGCTGTCCGAGCGTGTTGCTGGTGGCCGGCCCGGCACTGGCCTGCTTGACCAGCTGCACGCCTGCATAGCCGAGCAATTCACGGTTGCGGCGCACTTCCGCCGGTTGTGCCAGTACGGCCTGCAGCAGCTCGCGCACTTCGGTGGGCGAGGCATCGGGCTTTTCGGCTGTGGCCAGAGCCAGCAGGGCGAAACGGCGCTGCAGGGCGGCGTCGGGTGCCGCCTTGGACAACTGGCGCAGCACGTCCTGGCTCCTGCGCTCGCCGGCCAGGCGGTTGGCGTCCACTTCCCAGCCATAGTCGCCCAGCACCTGCCAGTCTTCGGCGGCCAGTCGGTCCGGCGTTGCCAGCGCGGTGGCCAAGGTGGCCGCAACAGCACTGCGGCGGCCGGCGGCGACGGTCAGTGCCCGGGTCAGTTCGGCGGCGTCATTGCCACCGGCCACGCGGGTGATTTCGTTGCGCTGTGGGTCCAGCACGATCAGGGTCGGATAGCCGCGTACGCCGAAGCGTTCGCCCCAGGCCTGCGCACCTTCCTCGTCGCCATCCAGGTAGACCGGAACGAATTTGCTGGTCAGCGCGATGAAGGCCGGGTCCTTGAACAGGCCCGCCTTGAGCTGGTTGCACGGCGGGCACCAGACCGCACCCCAGTACAGCAGCACCGGCTTGCCGCTGTCGGCGGCTTCGGCGAAGGCATCGTCCACATCGCCCTGGCGCCAGGCGATGGTGGATGCCGGCGCGGGTGCCTCGGCAGAGTTGGCGGTGGATACCGGGGCCGGGGTGCAGGCGCTCAGCGCCGAAGCCAGCAGCAACACGGAAAGCGCGACGCGCATCGGCAGCATCTCGAAGGGCAGGGTGACAGGCCATTGTAGGAACCGCCGGGGAGCCTGCTGATTCAGTTTGCTTATGACAGGCGTGCCGCAGGGCATGACGCCCACCGGGCATTGCCGGGCGGATGCCTTCAGGCCGCTGCCCGCACCATCTGCTGGTACACCAGCCCGTTGATCTCGCCGACCTCGCCATCCAGCACAAAGCCATAGCGCAGGTAGGTAGGCACTGCATTGAGCGAGGCGCGCACCGTCAGTACCGGCTCGCGTACCTGCGGCAGCACGGCTTCGAACAAGGCATGGCCGATGCCTTGGCCCTGGCAGGCGGGATCGACGAACAGCATTGCCAGGTGCCGGCCCTCCTTCAGTTCGACCATGCCGATTACGCGCGCATCCTGCTCGGCCACCAGGATGTGGTTGTCACCCTGCAGGCGTGCACCAAACGCATCGGCTGCAGCGACACTGCCGAAGGTGGCGATGCCGGCCGCGCTGAGAGACGGCGCCACTGCCTCGTTGAACGCGGCCAGGCATACCGCGCTGATCGCAGGCAGGTCATCGGCGTGGGCAGGGCGGATCCTTGGCATGCAGTGTTCTTCCTGTAGTGGGCGGCGCATCATCGTTGCCGCAGACCTGCAGGCTAAGCTGGCGTCATGAGTGAATTCAATCCCGCCCATGCTTCGTTGTTTCCTCAACAAGGACTGAGCCTGGGCCTGATGACGCCGGTTGCGGCGCATGGACTGGCCGACCCGGACGAGGCGCGGCGCATCGCACGGCTGGCCGATGATCTTGGCTTCGCCGCGCTATGGACGCGCGACGTGCCATTGATGGTGCCGCAGGGCCCGGATGCAACAGCGAGTGCGCTGGATGACCCGTTCCTGTGGCTGGGCATGCTGGCTGCCGCGACCGAGCGCATCGTGGTCGGCAGCGCAGCCATCGTGCTGCCATTGCGCCAGCCGCTGCAGGTGGCGAAGTCGGCCTTGAGCCTGGACCGGATCAGTGGCGGGCGCTTCGTGCTGGGCCTGGGTTCGGGTGACCGCCCGGAAGAATTTGCCGCGTTCGGTGAGGATCTGGAGGGCAGGGCGGCGGCGTTCCGTGAGCGCTGGAAGTTGTTGCGCGCAGCGTTGTCACCAGAGGCCGATGAACGGACCGCCGTACTGCAGGCGACCGGTGGTTTCGACGTGTTGCCGGCGCCGGCAACGCGGATTCCGATGCTGGTGGTGGGTACTGCGCGGCAGAGCCTGCAATGGATCGCGCGTGAAAGCGAAGGCTGGGCCACCTATCACCGCGAGGAGGTGGCGCAGGAAGGACGCATCGGCCTGTGGCAGCAGGCGCTGGTGCAGCGCGGCGGGCCGGGCAAGCCGTTCGTACAGTCGATGCTGCTGGACCTGCAGACGGATCCGCAGGCGCCAGCCGAGCCATTGCCGCTGGGCCTGAAGGTCGGCCGCGACGGGCTGCGCGACTATCTGCGGCGCGTGCATGCGCAGGGCGTGGCGCATGTGATGTTCAATCTGGTGGACAACGGACGGCCGATGGACGTGGTGCTGCGCGAGATCGGCGAGCAGGTCCTGCCGGATGTGCTCCGGTAGGTGTCCACCTTGGTGGACACGCCATATCGCTGCCCCGCTGCGCTCGCCGGGCATGGCCCGGCGCTACCCGCCGGTGTCCGGAACGTTCGCATCTGCGTATCATTCGCATTTGATATCCCGACGCCGGAGCACTCTGTGACCCAACGTTCCCCCATGCACCCGACTGGACGCCTGTTCGCCGCGGTCGCTTTCATCGAGGCCGTGACCTGGGCCGGCCTGCTCATCGGCATGTGGATGAAGTACGGCCCCATGGCCAACGTTGCACTGGTGAAGCTGTTCGGGCCGCTGCATGGCGTGGCCTTCCTGGTCTACGTGGCGGTCACCCTGTTCGCGGCGGTGCGGCTGCGCTGGCCGTGGTGGGCCAGTGCCCTGGCCCTGCTGGCAGCGATCCCGCCGCTGGTGACGCTGCCGCTGGAGTGGTGGTTCAAGCGCCGTGGTCTGCTGGGCCTGCGTGCAATGCGCTGAACCCACTGTTGCATGCCCATTCAAGAGAATGGGTATCAAATGCAAATACGAGCCGTTATCATTTAAAGATGGCATCGGGCCCTGAGCAGGACTGATGCCGGGCGGGGGCGTACAGACGCGCCCGGCCATCCTTTCCTGTTACGGCTGGTGTTTCATGCACGCACGTCCCGTCGTTCCCGGCTTGCCGGCGCTGGTGTTGGCTGCCCTGATCGGCACCATGGCGATGATGTCCTTCGTCGCCGTGATCGGCCCGGTGGTCCGCATGCTCGGTTTGTCCGAGTGGCATGCCGGCCTCTCGGTCACCGCCGCCGGTGTGTTGTGGATGCTGGCCGCGCGCCCGTGGGGCCAGCTCAGCGACCGCATCGGCCGCAAGCGCGTGCTGATGCTGGCGATGAGTGCCTACACCGTGGTCTACATCGCGCTGGCGGTGTTCATCGACGTGGCCCTGCAGGCGGTGCCGCCTGTGTTGGTATCGGTGCTGGTGCTGGTCGGTGCGCGTGGCCTGATCGGCCTGTTCTACGCCGCGGTGCCTCCTACCGCTGCCGCGCTGATTGCCGACAAGGCACCGACCGGGCAGCGTGCGAAATTCCTCGCTCGCCTGGGCAGCGCCAACGCACTGGGCATGGTGCTTGGCCCGGCCGCCGCTGGCTGGCTGGCCTATACGAATCTGTCGCTGGCGCTGTATGTGGCCGCATTGTTGCCGCTGCTTGCTCTGGCATTGCTGGCGTGGCGGTTGCCGGCCACACCGCCGGTGGAGAGCGCTTCTGCGCAACGCCGCCAGCCGATGAGCCGTCTCGACCCGCGCCTGCGCCTGCCACAGCTGGCGGCGTTCATCGCCATGGTCTCGGTGACCATCGCGCAGGTCACGGTCGGCTTCTTCGCGATCGACCGCCTCGGCCTGGATGCAGCTGCGGGCGCGCGCATGGCCGGCATTGCACTCACAGCGGTTGGCGTCGGCCTGATCCTGGCGCAGGCGCTGGTGATGAAGCTGGAGGTGCATCCGCGGCGCTGGATCATCCTGGGTGCGTTGATTTCCGGCATCGGTTTCGCTTCGGTGGCTGGCGTGCAGCAGGCCTGGCAGTTGCCGGCGGCGTATGCGCTGGCCGCGTTCGGCATGGGTTTCGTATTCCCCTCGTTCCAGGCGCTGGCCGCCGATGCGGTGGAAGCGCATGAGCAGGGCGCTGCCGCCGGCACCGTTGCTGCCGCGCAGGGGCTGGGCATGGTGGCCGGACCGATGCTTGGCACGTTGTTGTATCGCGGTGGGCCCAGCCTGCCTTACCTGCTGGTCGGCGCGCTGCTGCTGTTGCTGTGCGCGCTGGCCGCCGCGTATCGGATGAAGGAGACCTCATGAACGATTCCCTGATGCAGGGCGTGTGGCCGGAGGCTGCGCCTGCGCCGCAGGAGAACACCGACGACGCGTCGCTGTTCCTGCTGCAGCATGCGGGCCAACACGTGCACGCACGCGGGTGCCGCGCCGCGCTGCCGACCGGTGCACTGGCGACGCTGGCAGAGCGCGTTTCGGAGTTCTTTGCCCAGCAGCGCGGCGGTCCGGGCCTGTTGGTTGGCGCGGTGCCGTTCGAACCGCGTGCGGACGATGCGTTGTACCAGCCCGAGCGCCTGCTGCCGGCGCTGGCACTGCAACCTCAGGCCGCACCGCCGCTGGACGGCGACCTGCGGGCCGAGCCTGTGCCGCAGGACTATGCGTCAGCGGTTGCCGCGGCGGTGCAGGTCCTGCGTGCGCCCGAGCAGAACCTGCACAAGGTGGTGCTGGCGCGCAGCCTGTTGGCACGCACCCGCCAGGCGCTGTCGCCGGACGTGCTGCTGGCACGCCTGGGCGCGGATCCGTCGGTGGCGACCTACGCGGTGCCGTTGCCGGTGGAGCTGGGCCAGGCGCCGGCGTGGCTGGTGGGGGCAACCCCGGAACTGCTGCTGCGCAAGCGCGGTGCCGAACTGTTGTCGCATCCGCTCGCCGGTTCAGCACGCCGCAGCGCCGATGCCGCCGAGGACGAGCGTGCCGCGCAGGCGCTGCTGGCCTCGACCAAGGACCATGACGAGCATCGCCATGTGGTGGACGCCATCGTCGAGGGCCTGGCACCGTACTGCAGCCACATCGATGCACAGCCACGGCCGGTGCTGCATGCCACCGCCAGCATGTGGCATCTGGGAACCCGCATCCACGCCACCCTGAAGGATCCGCAGACGTCTGCCGCCGAACTGCTGGCACAGCTGCACCCCACGCCGGCGGTCTGCGGTACGCCGCGGCTGGCGGCACTGCAGCGCATCCGCGAACTGGAACCGGTGCCGCGCGGCTTCTACGCCGGCGCCGTGGGCTGGCTGGATGCGCAGGGTGACGGCGACTGGTACGTGGCGATCCGCTGCGCACGCCTGCAGGGCACGCAGCTGCGCCTGTATGCCGGTGCCGGCATCGTCGCCGAATCGGAACCCGAGGCCGAGGTGGCCGAAACCGCGGCGAAGTTCGCTGCCCTGTTGAACGCGCTGGGTGTCCATGAATCCGCGCCCGCCATTGAGCCTGCCGCATGAATACCTCCATTGATTCCTCCCGCCTGCCACTGAAGCAGGTATGGCCCGATGCGCTGGCGGCGCGCTATCGCGAGGCCGGTCACTGGCGCGGCGAGACCTTCCCGGCATTCCTGCATGAGCGTGCGGAACGCTATGCGGATGACATCGCGGTGGTCGCCGGTGATGTCCGCCTGAGCTACGCGCAGCTGTGGCATGAGGCCGGACGCATCGGCGCGGGCCTGCTGGCACTCGGCCTGCAGCCCGGTGAGCGGGTGCTGGTGCAGCTGGGCAACACCGCCGGCTTCATCACTACGATCTGTGGCCTGTTCCGGGCCGGACTGGTGCCGGTGTACGCGCTGCCTGCGCACCGCATCACCGAGCTGGTGCACTTCGCGAACAAGGCCGAGGCCAGTGCCTACATCACTGCCGACCTGCACGACGGCTTTGATCATCGCGGGCTGGCGCGGGCGCTGCAGGCCGAGGTGCCGGCGCTGCGCCACGTGGTCATCGATGGCGATGCAGCGGAGTTCACCGCGCTGGAGTCGCTGCAGGGCGACCGCAGCCAGCTGCCGGCCGATCCGGATCCGCAGTCGGTGGCGTTCCTGCAGATCTCCGGTGGCAGTACCGGGTTGTCCAAGCTGATTCCGCGTACCCACGACGACTACATCTATTCGTTCCGCGCCAGCAATGACATCTGCGGCATCGACCGCGACAGCGTGTATCTGGTCGCGCTGCCGGCCGCGCACAATTTCCCGATGAGCTCGCCCGGCTTCTTCGGCGCGCTGTATGCAGGCGCCCGCGTAGTGCTCAGCCCCGGCCCCGGCCCGGATGCGGCGTTCCCGTTGATCGCCCGCGAGCGCGTGACCTGCTGTGGCCTGGTGCCGCCGCTGGCGCTGCTGTGGGCACAGGCGGCCGCCAGCAGCAAGCATGACTTGTCCAGCCTGCAGGTACTGCAGGTGGGCGGCGCCAAGCTTGTGCCGGAAGCTGCGCGGCGCGTGATCGACAGCCTGGGCTGCACCCTGCAGCAGGTGTTTGGCATGGCCGAAGGCCTGGTCAACTACACCCGGCTGGATGATCCGGAGGAACTGATCGTGGCCTGCCAGGGCCGGCCGATCAGCCCGGACGACGAAGTGCGCGTGGTCGATGACCACGACCAGCCGGTGGCCGAAGGCGAAGTGGGCCATCTGCTGACCCGCGGCCCGTACACCATCCGTGGCTATCACAACGATGCGGTGGCCAACGCGCGCTCGTTCACCGACGACGGTTTCTACCGAACCGGTGACCGCGTGCAGCAGCTGGCCGGTGGCTATCTGGTGGTGCAGGGCCGTGCCGGTGACCACATCAACCGGGCGGGCGAGAAAATCTCCGCCGAGGAGATTGAAGATCACCTGCTGGCCCACCCTGGTGTGTTCGACGCGGCCGTGGTCTCCATTCCCGACGAGTATCTCGGTGAGCGCAGCTGCGCGTTCGTGATCCAGCAGGGGGAGCCGATCAAGGCGCCGGCACTGAAGGCCTGGATGCGTACGCGCGGCCTGGCGGCGTTCAAGGTGCCGGACCAGGTCGTGTTCGTCGACAGTTTCGATACCACCGCGGTCGGCAAGATCAGCCGCCGCGAACTGCGCGCGCAGCTGCGTGCGCGTCATCTGCAACAGACAGGAGGAACGCGCTGATGGCGCTGCCCCGTATCACCGATTACCCCTTGCCGACCGCCGCCGAACTGCCGCAGGCGCGTGGCCCCTGGCGCCCGCAGCGTGATCGTATTGCGCTGCTGGTGCATGACATGCAGCGCTACTTCCTGGCGGCATTCGACGCCGGTAGTACGCCGCTGCGGCCGGCGGTGGACAATATCGTGCGCCTGCTGGCGCATTGCCGCGCACAGGGCATTCCGGTGTTCTACACCGCCCAGCATGGCGACCAGGACCGCCGTGACCGTGGCCTGCAGGCCGACCTGTGGGGCCCGGGTATGAGCCGCAGTGCCGATCATGAGCCGATCATCGAGGCGCTGGCACCGCAGCCGGGCGAGCATGTGCTGGTGAAGCACCGCTACAGCGCGTTCCAGCGCAGCAACCTGGAGACGCTGATGCGGGTACGTGGCCGCGACCAGCTGCTGGTCACCGGCGTGTACGCGCATATCGGCTGCACCGCGACCGCGGTCGAGGCCTTCCAGCGCGATATCGAGGCCTTCATCGCGGCTGATGCGGTGGCGGACTTCTCGCGTGCCGATCACGATCAGGCGCTGCACTGGATCGCACGCACCTGTGGCGTGCCGATGACCACCGATCAGCTGCTGGAGGTGCTGCGATGACCGCCACGAGTGAAGTGCTGGATCTGGAGCGGATGCGCTCCGATGTGGCGCGTGTGCTGGAGTGCACGCCGGCCGAGATCGGTGACGACGACAACCTGATCGACCTGGACCTGGATTCGATGCGCATGCTCGGGCTGGTCCTGGCCTGGGGCAATACCGGCCTGCCGCTGGAATTCTCGCAGTTGGCCGAGCACACCACGCTGCGCCAGTGGTGGGGTGTGGTGCAGAAGCTGCAGGCCGCGCAGAACGCATGAACGTCGCTGTGCTGGCCACGCCGGTGGCACTGACCGAGGCTCAGGCCGGACTGTGGTTCGCGCAGCGGCTGGCACCGGACAATCCGTCATTCAATACCGCACATGCGGTGTGGATCGACGGTCCGCTGGACGTGGTCGCGTTCATGGCGGCTGCCCACCGGGCGGCGGTTGAAGCCGAGGCCTTCGCGCTGCGCTTTGCCGAGGGGGCCGACGGCCAGCCGCTGCAGTGGCATGACCCGTCGCACGTGCCGCTGCTGTCGGTGCGCGATCTATCCGGCGAGACCGACCCGGCATCGGCGGCGCGTGCCCTGATGCAGGCCGACCGGCTCAGCGCGGTCGATCCAACCCGCGACAGGATCAGCCAGCAAGTGCTGTTCGATCTGGGTGGGCAGCGCTGGGCCTGGTACCTGCGCGTCCATCATCTGGCCGCGGATGGTTACGGCATGGCGCTGTTTACTGATCGCGTGTGCGCCTTGTATGCCGGTCGTGCGGGTGAGGCACTGCCGGGGCTGGCGGGCGTGCTGGCCGATGATGCCGCTTATCGTGCCGATCCGCGCCGCGCGCAGGCCGGGCAGTGGTGGCGCGGGCAGCTGCAGGGCGCGCCGGCGGGCGCGGGCCTGGCCGGTACGCTCGCGGCCAGTGACGACGCGCTGCGCTGGGTGCAGCCGCTCGATGCGGCATTCCGTGAGCAGTTGCTGCAGGTATCGGTACGTTGGCTGCAGCCCTGGCCGGATGTGCTGGCCGCGTTGTCGGCCGAGTACCTGCGGCGGATGAGCGCTGCCGATGAAGTGGTGCTGGGGGTGCCCTACATGGGGCGGCTCGGCAAAGCATCGGCGCGGGTGCCGGCGATGGTGATGAATGTGTTGCCGCTGCGTGTGGCGGCCGGTGAGGGCAGCGTCGAGGCCTTTACCCGCGGCCTGGGCCGGCAGCTCAGCCAGGGCCGCAAGCACGGCCGTTACCGCGGTGAGCAGTTGCGCCGGGACCTGGGCCTGGTCGGCGCGCAGCAGCGCCTGCACGGTCCGCTGGTGAATGTGCAGCCGTTCTACAAGCCACTGGCACTGACCGGCGTGCAGGCGACGCTGGAGGTGCTGTGCACCGGGCCGGTGGATGATCTGACGCTTGGCTTCCGTGGTGACGGCCAGTACCTGCTGGATCTGGAGATCGAGGGCAATCCCGCGCTGTACAGTCGCGAGGATGTCGAGGCGCACGCGGCGCGGTTGCTTCATTTCGTGTCGGCGGCGCTGGAGGCTGAAGAGATCGAGGCCGTGCCGCTGGCCACCGTCGAAGAGGCGCAGCAGGTGGTGCATGGTTTCAATGCCACCGCGCATGCGCTGCCACCGACCACGTTGGTTGAACTGCTGCAGCAGGGCATGGACCGTGATTCGCACGCACCTGCGCTGGTTTTCGGTGACGTCGCGCTGGACCACGCCACGCTGGAGGCCCGCAGTTTCGCGCTGGCGGCACAGCTGCGGGCGATGGCGGTCGGTGCGGGCAGCGTGGTGGCGGTGGCGCTGCCGCGTTCGCTGGAACTGGTGATCGCGCTGGTGGCGGTGCTGCGTGCGGGTGCCGCCTACCTGCCGCTGGACCTTGCCCATCCCGATGAGCGCCTCGCGCGCATTCTCTCCTCGGCGCAGCCGGCGTGCGTACTGGCTGCGGCAGAGGTATCGGCGCGCACGAACGGCGTGCCGGTGCTTGCCCCCCATCAATGGACCGCGCTGAGTTTCGCAGCACCGTGGGCCGATCCGGCGCCCAGCGATGCAGCCTATGTGATCTATACCTCCGGTTCGACCGGCGAGCCGAAGGGCGTGGTCATCGAGCACCGCGCCATCGTCAACCGCCTGCTGTGGATGCGCGAGCACTACGGCATCCGTTCCGATGACCGTGTTCTGCAGAAGACCCCAGCCACGTTCGACGTCTCGGTCTGGGAGTTCTTCCTGCCGCTGCTGTGCGGAGCGGCGCTGGTGGTGGCGGGCCCGGACGCGCATCGCGATCCGACCGAGCTGGCGCGGCTGATCCGTGCGCATGCCATCACCACCGCGCATTTCGTGCCGTCGATGCTCGACGCGTTCCTTGCCGCGCCGGCCTCCGAAGACCTGCAGCTGCGCCGCGTGTTCACCAGTGGCGAAGCGCTGGACGCATCGCTGCGTGATCGTTTCCATGGGCGCGTGCAGGCCGAACTGCACAACCTGTATGGCCCGACCGAAGCGGCCGTGGACGTCAGCTACTGGCCGGCCTCTGCGCAGGACCGCTCACGGCCGGTACCGATCGGCTTCCCGGTCTGGAACACCCGCCTGTACGTGCTGGACGCGCGGATGCAGCCGCTGCCGGTGGGCGTGGCTGGTGACCTGTACCTTGGCGGCGTGCAGCTGGCACGCGGCTATCTCGGCCGCGATGACCTGACCGCCGAACGCTTCCTGGCCGATCCCTTCCTGCCAGGGGAGCGCATCTACCGCACTGGCGACGTGGCGCGCTGGCGCAGTGACGGCGCAGTCGAATACCTGGGCCGCAGCGACCACCAGGTGAAGCTGCGCGGCCTGCGCATCGAGCTGGGCGAGATCGAGGCGGCACTGCGTATGCTGCCGGGCATGGAGCGGGTGGAGGTGCTGCTGCGCCAGGATGCACCCGGTGATGCCCGGCTGGTGGCCTATGTGCCAGCGGCGCTTGCCGATGCCGTGATGCTGCGCAGCCACCTGGCCGCGCACGTGCCGGACTACATGGTGCCGTCGGCGTTCGTTGGCGTGGATCAGTGGCCGGTGACTGCCAACGGCAAGCTCGACCGCAACGCCTTGCCGAAGCCGCCGCAGAGCGAGATTGCCGGACTGGCGCCGCGCACGCCGCTGGAGCAGGAACTGGCAATGCTGTTCGCACAGGCGCTGGGCCGCGAGGCAGCGGTGGCAGTGGATGCGGACTTCTTCAGTCTCGGCGGCGACTCGCTGTCCGCGGTGCACCTGCTGCTGGCCATCGAACAACGCTGGCGCTGTGACCTCGGCCTCGGTGCCTTGTTCGCGCAGCCGACCGTGGCCGCATTGGCGACGCGCATTGCCGAACCGCCGGCGCTGGCCGACCACGCATTGGGCCCGGTGATCTCGCTGGCTGCGACTGACGCTGATGGGCCCACTCCGTTGTTCGTGCTGCACCCGGCCGGTGGCATCGCCTGGAACTACCGGACGCTGGCGCGCGCCCTGCAGCCGGCACGCCCGGTATATGGCCTGCAGTCGCCCGCGCTGGATCCGAAGCAGCCGTTGCCGTCCAGCATCGAAGCCATGGCCAATAACTATGTGCAGCGGGTGGTCACGTTGCAGCCGAAGGGACCGGTGCATCTGCTGGGCTGGTCGGTGGGGGGCATCCTCGCCCAGGCGATGGCGGTGCGCCTGCATGAAATCGGGCGTGAAGTCGGTGAACTGGTGCTGCTCGACGCCTATCCCAGCGAATGCTGGCGGGCCGAGCCGGAACCGGATGCCATCGCCGCACTGCGTGCGCTGCTGGCGATTGCCGGCCATGACCCGGAGGCGCATCCGGAGCTGGACAGCCGTGAACGCATTCTTGCCTTCCTGCGTCGCGGTGGTAGTGCGCTCGGCAGCCTGCCGGATGTAGTGCTCGATGGCGTGGTGCGTGCGGTGACCGGCACCAATCGCTTGATCCGCGAACACATCCACCAACCGTTCGACGGCACGCTGGTGCACGTGCGCGCTGGCCGGGATCATCAGACGCGGCCGCAGCTGCAGTCGGCGCTGTGGCGCACGCACGCGCGCAAGGTGCAGGCGCTGGAACTGCCGTTCCTGCATGCCGAGCTGACGGGACGCGATGCGGTGGCGCAGCTGGCACCGTGGTTGTCGGCGCGCCTGCGCCACTGGGATGAGCAACAGGAGATCGCAACATGCAGTTGACCGGCTTTGAAGGTCGCGTGGCACTGGTGACCGGCGCCGCCGGCGGCATCGGCGAGGCCCTGGTACGGCTGTTGGCCGAGGCCGGCTGCACGGTGGTGGCAACCGATCGCGAGGCGCCCGTGGTCGCGGATGCACGTGTGCAGGCGTTTGCCCTCGATGTGACCGACAGCGCAGCGGTGGACGCCTTGGTGGATCGCGTGGAAGCCAGCATCGGGGCCATTGGCCTTGCCGCCAGTGTGGCGGGTGTTCTGCATGTGGGAGCTGTTGCGGAGACCGCGGATGCCGATTGGCGCCGGGTGTTCGCAGTCAACGCCGATGGCGTGTTCCATGTTGGGCGTGCGCTGGCGCGGGTGATGTCACCACGGCGACAGGGCGCGATCGTCGCCGTCAGTTCGAATGCCGCCGGCGTGCCGCGGCACGGCATGGCCGCCTATGCCGCGTCCAAGGCCGCCGCCACGATGTTCACCCGCTGCCTCGGGTTGGAACTGGCGCCGCTGGGCATCCGCTGCAATATCGTCGCCCCGGGTTCAACGCTGACCCCGATGCAGACCGGCATGTGGCAGGACGAGCATGGCGCAGAGCGGGTGATTGCCGGCAACCTGGAGACGTACAAGGCCGGCATCCCGCTGCGCAAGCTGGCCACCCCGGAAGACATCGCCCACTCGGTGATGTTCCTGCTCTCCGAGCAGGCCGGGCACGTGGCGATGAGCGACCTGTACGTGGACGGCGGCGCCACCTTGCGCGGGTGATAGCACCCTATCTGCGATGAAATGGATCGGGGGTTGTAGAGCCGAGCCCATGCTCGGCTGCTTTCTGCCTCAGCCGAGCATGGGCTCGGCTCTACAGAGAGCGTGACGTCTGTTCTCCGTCAGGGCAGGGTCAGTCGGTAGACCAGCACCCGGTTGTCGTTGTCGTACGGACTGTCGCAGGATTGGCCCTGCATGCGGCAGCGGCGGGCGATGAAGTCGTTGTCGTTGCCGATCAGCAACAGCACGTCGTTCGGATGCTGCGGGTCCAGCGCTGGCAGCACGTCCATGGCCTCCCACTTTTCCGAGAGCAACCCGGCATGTGGGCCGCGCTTCGTGTCCAGGTCCAGCCCGGCACGCGCAAGTTGGGGGCGGTCGAGCAGGTTCAGCAGTTCGTCGCTGCGTGCGGGCACGATGCCTGCCTTCAACGTGGTACCGATGGGATCAGCCAGTACCGAGGTCGTGCCGGTTTCGTAGGTGCTGCCAGCCAGATTGCTGGCATCGGCCACATCCACCAGCAGCACCGACTTGTAGACGATCGGATCGTCGCCGTCCTTGCCCAGGCCATTGCCATCACGGGCCAGCAGCAGGAAACGGTGCGCGTCCAGTGCGCGCAGCTCGCTCTGCGCGGCAGTGCGGTCCAGCTTGCCCTTGCCGTCGTGCGCGTAGGCGGGTAGGGCCATCACGTAATGGCCGATAGGTTGCTGTGGCGTCGGCGAGGCCGTCACGTCATAGACCAGCACGCGGGTGTTGATGCGCCCGGCCGCGTTGCCTTTTGCGCTGTCCTGCAGCGTCGCGCTCTGCAGGGCCACGAACAGGCGGGTACCGTCGGGGGACAGGCCCATGCCTTCCACGCCCTGGTTGTTGCGGCGCCCAGTCTGCGGCGCCGCCAGCGAACCGAAGGCGGGCTTGCCATCGCGCTGCGGACGGATCGCCGGCGGCGCCATGATCACGCCCTGCAGCTGGCCCTGCGCATCGAAGTAGTAGACGTTGGCGGTGTACTCATCGCCGATGTAGAAATGGCCATCGGCGGTGAACTGCAGAGACTCCGCATCCAGCGAGACCTTGCCCGCGCCTGCGCCGCTGGCCGGCGAGGGCAACACCACCTCGCGCTGGGTGATCGTGTGGTCGCCCGGGTCGGCACCGGTGAAGGGCTGGCCGTTGAAATCCTTAAGTACCACGCCCTTGTCGGGCACCATGCTCAGCGTGCCAAGCGCAGGCTTGTCCGGGGCAACGTCGATGCGCAGCTGCATGCGCTCCACGCGACCGGCGTAGTCGTAGAACAGGCCGGCCTCGGGATCATTACGACCGCGGTCGGGCAGGGTCCACAGCACGCCTTCGTAGCCGCTGGCGGTGCGCTTCCAGGTGCCGGGCTGCACCGCCAGCGACGAGAACGAGCCCAGTGTGTCGCCGAGGAAATCCACCGTGCCCGCGGGCAACCGCCCGGCAGCGATCAGGCCTTTATCCACGTAGGTACGACCGCCCAGCTGCAGGGTGCGCGGTGGTGCACCCGTTGCCTCATGCGGAGCGGAGTATCCGCTGGCGGAGAGGGTGGCCAGCAGCAGGGCGGTCGCGAACATCAGTGGACTCCGGGCGGAAGATCAGAAGCGAAGGTCGATCGTACCGAACACCTGGCGCGGTGCCGAGGCATGGAACACGTACAGCTTGCCGGCCGGGTCGCTGGGTGCGAACACGCTCGAATCCAGGTTGCTGGCGTAGCGCTTGTCGGTCAGGTTGGTCACGTTGAACGACAGGCGCATGCCCTTGGCGAATCCGACCTGGCCGAAGTCGTAGCCGCCGGCCAGATCGAACACGGTGAAGCCGCCGAAACCCTGGTCGTTGGTGTAGGTGTAGAAGCGTTCGCCCGTGTACTTGCCACGCAGGCTGGCGAACCAGCCGTTGTCACGCCAGGTGATCTCGGTGGCCAGCAGCTGCTTGGGCGTGTCGGTCTGGATCTTGCCCTTGATCTGCTGCTCGACACCGGCCTGCACGTAGTTGGAGGCGTAGGTCGAACGGTTCAGCGAGGCCGAGGTGTACCAGCTGAAGTGCTTGTTCGGGGTCCACAGCACGGTCAGCTCGGCGCCGCGGCTGTCGACGCCGCCTACGTTGTAGAAGCGGTTGCCGCAGGTCGGACCCACCGGCTGGCGCGAATCACAGGGGTTGTACTGCAGCAGGCGGTTGTCGAAGCGCACGCTGTAGGCCGCAATCGAGGCCTGCAGGGTATCGGTGACGAAGCGGTAGCCGGCTTCGAATGAGCGCGATTCCTCCGGCTTCAGATTGCCCTGAGCGTTCCAGGTCGCCTGGCTGACCGCTTGCGGGCCCAGCTTGAACCCACCCTGGAACATGGCGATGTTCTCGGCGTAGCTGGCGAAGATTTCGTGGTGCTCGGTCAGGCGGAAGTTGGCGCCGATGCTGGGCAGGAAATTCTTGCTGGCCTTCAACGAACCGGTGGCGAACTGGTTGTTGGAGGTCGGCGAGATCGGCGTCTTCGCGTCGCCCGGCAGTGCCTGTGCATCGGAGGTGGCGTGCGGGCTCTTGGCACCGAACTCCAGGGTCAGGCGGTCATCAAGCAGGCGCCAGGTGTCCTTCAGGAAGAACTGATGGGTCTTCCAGCGCGTGCGCTGGGCGAACACGCCGACGTCGGAGGGCAGGGTGTTCATGCCACTCAGGTCGCGCGGCCCATCCACGGCGGTCTGGTAGCGTTCGGCGCTGCTGGTGTTGCGTTCGTACCAGACGCCGCCTTCGATGCGATGTGCACCCAGCTCCCAGTCGAACGACAGCGTGCCGCCGTCGCGGTCGATGGTGTAGATGGTATTGCGGAAGATGATCGGAATCTCCTGCGCGGTGCCCTTGTTCGACCACGCGCCGCTGTTCCAGTTGTGGCCTTCGCCACGGTCGTCGTGGTGGTAGGCCAGCGCACGCAGGCTGAAACCATCGGCCAGGAAGAAGTCGCCGGCCAGGTAGTACAGGTTGTCGTCACGCAGGATCTGACCGGCAGTGAAGGCGCCATCGGCGTCCTTGTCCGGGCCGCTGTTGTCGCACTTCTTCGCGTTGAGGCTGGCGGTATTGCAGTAGGCCTTGGCCACCGCCTTGTTCCAGTCCGGCGCGTAGCCGCCCCAGTCCCAGCCCAGCCCGCGCGACATCTCGTCCTTGGACAGGTAGAAGTAGTCCGCCTGGGTGGTGCGCGAGGTATCGACGAAGCCGGTGATCTGGCCGCGGCCGAAGTTCCACACGCCCTTGGCATTGAACTGCTTGGTGGTGGACTTGTTGTAGGCGGTCTGGTCGTTCCAGAGGTCCGATACCGCGTTCATGCCGGAAACGTAGCCGGAGAAGCCGTTGTACTCGCCGCTGTCCACGCGCACGAAGGTGCGGCGGTTGGCATCGCTGCCGAAGGTCTGCACCACGCGGCCACCGAGTTCCTGGGCCGGGCGGTCGGAGGTATAGGAAATGGTGCCGCCGAGGTTGCTGGTGGATGGCGTACCGAGGCTGCCGATGCCCACCGCCAGTTCGGCGCCGGCCATGTTCTCGCTGATCAGCGCACGGTTGATGGTCAGACCGTTGTAGTTGTTGTACGCGCCATCGCCCAGCGGCACGCCGTCGAGCGTGTAGCCGAGGCGGGTGGAGTTGAAGCCGCGCAGGCTGAGGGTCATCGACTGCTCGTTGGTGCCCAGCGCATCGGCCGACTGCGCGTTGACACCCGGAAGCAGGTTCAGCGTCTTCTGCAGGCTGGTGCCCGGCGGAAGGATGTCGAGGTTCTCGCGGGTGATGCGCTGCACCTGGCGCGCTTCCCCGCTGCCGATCACCGAAACCGCATCGAGATCGGTGGCGGACGTGCCAGTGGAGGTCGGGGCAGCATCCTGCGCCCAAGCCGCGGGAGCGAGCGCGATCGACAGCGCAGCGGCCAACAAAGTCTTCGTCATGTTACGGACACTCAGGCAGGCACGAGCCACCGCACGGGCGCGGAGCTCATGGAGTTCGAAAGGTGGGACAACCGATGCGACCGGTGGCGCTGCAGGCGCCGTGGATCAACGTGAAAATGGTGCGCTAGACAGATGACTGTCTGGTGACATGTTCATCAGTTGTGAGGCGCAGGCATGTAGAGCCGAGCCCATGCTCGGCTGCTTGTTCCCGGAGCCGAGCATGGGCTCGGCTCTACAAACGCTTCAGGATCACGGTAGATGCCAACCTTGGTTGGCATGCGCAGCATCATGGTGAAGGAGCGCCAACCGAGGTTGGCAGCTACAAAATGCTTACCCAGCGTTGCGCGGCTTGCGCGTGCGTTTCGGCTTCGGCGTATCACCGCCGCTGGCGGCACCATCCTGCAGCGCCTGCAGCCAGGACAAAGTATCCACGTAGTCAATGAAGTGGCGCAGATAACCGGGGCTGGTGGCCTGCATGGTGTCCAGCATGCGCTGCACCAGCACCGCCGAATTCAGCGGACCGCCATCGGCCGGGGCCTCGGTGCGCAGCGAACGGCGCACCTGCAGTTCGCTGCGCAGTTCCGACCACTCGCGCTGCACCTGCTGCAGCATCGGCACCTGCGGGTAATGCGGCAGCGAGCGCGACCCCGCATCGAGGTCGCGCACCAGTGCGCGCAGGCCATCCAGTGCGGGCGGCTTACTTGGCATCCGCGGCCTTGGGCTTGGGGATCGGTGCGATCTCCACGCGGCGGTTGCGCGCGCGGCCGGCTTCATCGGCATTGGAGCTGACCGGCTGCTCGCTGCCAAACGCGGCGGCAAACACCGCATCGGCTGGGACGCCATCGGCGATCAGGGTGCGGGTCACGGTCAGCGATCGCTGCGCCGACAGCTCCCAGTTGTCGGCAAAGCGGCGGTTGCCTTCGCGCACCGGCGCGTCATCGGTGAAGCCGCTGACCATCAGGATCTCTTCGCGCGTGCCCAGGTAAGCGGCCAGCGGTGCGGCCAGGCTGCGCAGCAGCTCCTGGCCTTCCGGCTGCAGCTGGTCGGAGTTCAGCGCGAACAGCACGCTGCCGCTGATGCCGATACGGCCATCCACCAGCGTCACGCGACCGGCGGCCAGCGGGCCCGCCAGCGCCTGTTCCAGCGTCTGCAGTCGCTTGGCTTCGGCCTGGCGCTGCTTCACTTCCTGGTCCAGCCGCTGCGACAGTTCCAGCTGCACGGCAACCACGCCGACCAGGATCAGCACGAACGCACCCAGCAGTACCGACATCAGGTCGCCGAAGGCGGCCCAGATCGGGGCGTGCGAGCCGCCATCGACCTCCAGCTCGTCGCTCATGCGCTACCGGCCTTGCCGCGGCGCGTGGCCAGCTGCTGCAGTTCTTCCATCACCTGCTTCTGCGACAGCAGGCTGAGGTCGACCACCTCGCGCGCCTGCGCCACGTAGTAGGCCAGCTGCTCGTCGCTGCGCGCCAGCGAGGCATCCAGCGCACCGCCGATCTGTTCCAGGCGGCCGGACAGCTCGGTGGAGGCATTGCCGAACTGCGCGACCGCGTCGCCGAAGGTGCCGGCCAACTGGCCCACTTCACCGGCGCTGCCATTGAGCGCCGCGGCAATGCCATCCAGCTTGCCGGTCTCGGCGGCGATATGGTCGGTGAAGCGGTTGCCGACGCGTTCCAGCAGCTCGGCCGAACCGCCGACCAGCGCGTCCACCGCCGTGCGCTGTTCGTGCGAGGCGTGGTTGATTGCATCCAGCAGGGTCTGCACGGTGGCCAGCAGGCGACCGCGTTCTTCCAGCATCGCGTTGTCACGCACAAGACTCTCGGACAGCGTGCTGCGCAGCTCGTTGATGACGTCGGCAGCAGCCTTGGGCGCGGCGGCGGCGGTCTGCAGCAGGGTAGACACTTCGGCCAGCGTGGCGCTGGCCTGTGCGCGACCGTTCTCGCCAATCTGCTGTGCGGTCTCGGCCAGCGTGTCGCAGACCTGCTGCTGCTGCGCGGCCAGGCGTTCGCCGTTGGCCTGCAGGCGCTCGGCCAGGTCGGTGGAAACATGCTGCAAGGCATCGCTCCAGCGCTGCAGGCGCTGTTCGTCGCCGGCTTGCAGCTGGGCCTGCAGTGCCGCGTGGGCCTGCTGCAGTTCGGCACTGACCGCATCCCAGCGCGCCTGGCGCTGCTGCTCGCGGCTGTCCAGGCTGGCCTGCAGTTCGGCGTGCGCGGTCGCGGCGGCGGCCTGTGCGGACTGCCACTGCTGCGAACGCTGCAGTTCGTGATCCTGCAGCAGCGCCTGGCTGGTGCTGTGGTGCTGTTCCAGTGCCTGCAGCAGCGCCTGTGCACGCGCGTCCAGATGCTCGCTGGCGGCCAGCAACGCCTGCTGCTGGCGTTCGACCAGCGCGCTGTTCAGTGCCTGCTGCTGCTCGGCGGCGGCGCGCCAGGCCTCGGCATTGCCGCTGGCATCGGCCTGCAGGCGCTCGCCGATGCGCGCGACCAGTGCTTCGGCATGCGTGCCCTGGCCATCGCTGAAGGCCTGCAGGTGCTGGCGAAGATCGCTCACCAGCGTCTGTTGTGCCTGGGTCTGCTCGCTCACCACCTTGGCCCAGCTGGCTTCGGTGGCGACGCGGCTGCGCTCGAATCCTTCGCTCAGGCCAGACAACTGCTGCTGCACCGCCTGTTCGACACGGGCATGCAGCGCCTCACCATGGTGGGCCAGTCCGGCCAGCGTGGTCTCGGCCATCGGCTGCAGCGCGCCACCGATGGCAGCGGCGCTGGCCTCGGCACCTTCGCGCAGCGACTGCTGCAGCGAGACGGCCAGGCGTTCCTGCAGCGCCTGGCTTTGGGTCAGGAACTCGGCCTGGCCGGCCAGCAGGCGCTCATTGGCGGCCGCACTGTGCTGTTCGAAGGTGCTGGTCATCGCCTGCAGGCGGTCGACCAGCGCCGGCAGCGCGGCGGACTGTGCCTGCAGCAGGCGCAGCGATTCGGCGCGCTGCCAGGCCTGCGAGTACGGATGCAGGTCGCCGGCAATGGCACGGTCCAGCTGCTGCACGGCCTGCAGGCGGTCACGGCGCAGCAGCGCCGCCAGCAGGCCGAGCATGGCCGAGCTGGCCACACCGGCGATCGAGGTACCGAATGCCACCGCCAGGCCTTGGACCGGCGACGCCAGCGAGCCGCGGATGGCGGCCATGTCGGTCGCGCTCTGCAGGGCCAGGCCGGTGCCACGCAGCGTGTCCATCATGCCCAACAGGGTGCCGAGCATGCCCAGCAGCACCAGCAGGCCAACCAGATAGGGGGTCAGCACCGGCGCGGGCAGGGCGGTGCGCTCGCCTTCCACGCGCAGGCGCACGGCGTTGCGCAGGCCCACCGGTACGCGCTCCAGCCACGGCGACAGGCTCTCCTTGGCGCTGGACAGGTCACTCAGTGCGCTGCGCAGGCCGTTGCTGGCCTGGCGGTAGCGGTAGAGCT
Organism: Stenotrophomonas sp. 1L-E-5-B-C3; assembly: GCF_057292075.1. Taxonomy (NCBI): domain Bacteria; kingdom Pseudomonadati; phylum Pseudomonadota; class Gammaproteobacteria; order Lysobacterales; family Lysobacteraceae; genus Stenotrophomonas; species Stenotrophomonas sp. 1L-E-5-B-C3. The sequence goes on along the minus strand of NZ_JBXAWS010000001.1, from coordinate 101,273 downwards.
CGACGCCACCGGCGATGTAGCAGGCCGCGATGATTGCCGCCACCGCTGCACCCAGCGGATGCACCGAAACGTAGCCAATGCCGATCCAGCACACGGCCAGCAGGCCGACAAGGAAAACAACGACATGGAAAGCAGTTCTGGACATGGTGTTCCGGTCAGTGGGAGCGCAGGGCGTCTTGCAGCCCTTCGATCGGGTGGAAGCGCAGCTGCAGTTCGGCAAGCAGCAGGGTGCGCATGTCATGGCGGAAGGCCGCGCGCCAGCCGGGCTGGCCGTGCACGCGTTCAAAACGGGCGCCGAGCACTGCCGGCGCGGTGGCCAGCAGGCTGTGCTCGCGCGGGGTGAGGGTCTGTTCCATCACCGCATCGACCTCGGCCAGCCGTGCCAGCTCGGGTGAAGCCTGCACCAGCTGATCGCGCAGGCGCCCGCGCAGGCCCCCGGTGGCGGTCTGGATGGCCTGCTGCAGCACCCGGTAGCGTTGGCGCAGCGAGGCGAAGTTGGGTGCTGCAGCGGCTTCGGCCAGGTCCAGCAGGCGCTCGGCCTCCGCATCCTCGCTGATCGAGGCCCGCAGGCTGGCATGGGCCTGGGCGCAGTCGGCCAGCACATCCTCGGCCGCTTCGGCGGCTTCGCCGGGCTCGGGCAGGCGTCCGCCGAGGGCCCCGGACAAGGCCACGGCACGGCTCCAGTCCACCCACTGGCCGAGGCGATCGGTCAGGGCGGGACTGTTGGCCGGCATCGCGCCGTCGCTGAGACGGGCGAGCAGGCGGAGGAATTCCGGTCCACCCAGGACCGGCTGCACTGCTTTCGCCATCAAGGGGTGAGGGGCCAAAAACCGTTGATTTTACAACCAGATGACCTTGGCTGGATGAAGGCGGGGCCGGGGGAGGGGACCCGCAGGCGCGACAAGGCTTAGAATGACCGGCTGCACCCATCCCGTTCGACCCTTGGAGTACCCAATGACTGTTGCGCAGTTCTACCCGATCGGCACCCCCGGACAGCCCTGGGGCGACGCGGAACGCGCACAGTGGCGGGCCCGCCAGCAGCGTCAGCGCAGCTACCACGACGACGTGGTGGCCGCCCTTGAACGCCTGGACGACAGCTTCGATGTAATCCAGTACGGTCAGCTGGACTATGCACCTGACCATTACCCGCTGTTCGCCGTGGTCAACCACGACTGGAACCCGGCGCTGCCGACCGCGCTGATCACCGGTGGCGTGCATGGCTACGAGACCAGCGGCGTGCACGGCGCGCTGCAGTTCCTGGAACAGCAGGCCGAGCGTTACCTGGGCCGGCTGAATCTGATCGTGGCGCCGTGCGTCAGCCCGTGGGGCTACGAGCGCATCCAGCGCTGGAACCCGGATGCGATCGACCCCAACCGCAGCTTCCGTGACGGCGGCCAGATCGAAGAGGCCGCCGCGTTGATGCGCTGGGTGGCCGAGCGCAAGCCGAACCTGCTGGTGCACCTGGACCTGCACGAGACCACCGACAGCGACCTGCACGAGTTCGATCCGGCGCGCTGTGCCCGCGACGGCAAGCCGTTCGAGCGCGACACCATTCCGGATGGTTTCTACGTGATCGGCAACAGCGAAGATCCGCAGGCCGAGTTCCAGAAGGCATTGATCACCGCCGTCGCCCCGGTCACTCACATCGCCCCGGCCGACGCCGAAGGCAACCTGGTCGGTCTGCCGCTGCAGTCGCCGGGCGTGGTCTGGGGCGAATCGCGCTCGATCGGTGCCTGCGCCGGCTTCACCGACGCGCGCTTTGCCACCACCACCGAGGTCTACCCTGACAGCCCGCGCACCAACCCGCAGGAATGCAACGACGCCCAGGTGGCGGCGGTATGCGCGGGTCTGGATTTCGCCCTGGCCACGCAGTAACGCATCAGCGCAGGGTAGCGCCGGGTCATACCCGGCGGATTGGGCGGGAGCTAGCCCAGCAGGATCACGCCCCACACCGTGCCGACCATCAGCAGCGCGGTGGTCTGGGCGGCGCTGCCCATGTCCTTGGCGTTCTTGGATAGCGGGTGGTGCTCCAGCGAGATGCGGTCGACCACCGCTTCGATGGCCGAGTTGAGCAGTTCCACCAGCAGGCTGATGAAGCAGACGGCCAGCACCACGGCCCGTTCGATCGTGCTGATGTCCAGCACGAAGGCCGCGGTCATCAGTAGTGCGTGCAGCAGCAACAGCTGCCGGAAGGCCGCTTCGCCACGGAAGGTGGCGATGAAGCCGTCGCGCGAATGGATCAGCGTGTGGAAGATGCGGCGCAGGCCGGTCTTGCCATGCGGGTATTTGCCGCTGTTCCTGGGGGAAGGTGGCTGCATGCCGGTCCTGCCATGAAGTGATCTCTTGGCAGCATGTGCAGGCGCGCGTCGGGAAAGCGTCGGACGCCCGTTGGATTTTCCTTCAGCCGCCCTCGCGCTGCGCCTGGATGGCCTGGTCGAGGGTGTCCAGTTCATCAGTCGGCGAGGCCAGCCATGCCGGGTACGCCTCGGTCTCGACGAAGGCGGAAGATCGCAGCACGTCATCGAACGCCGGATTATCCTTCACCGCATGGCGCAGCAGGCCGGACATCAGTCCGCAGATGCGGACGGCCGCCTGGAAGGCGCCCTGCAGCGATCCGGCCGGCTCAGTGACCGTGTTGAGGAAGGCCGCATAGGCCGGGCCATCGAAGACGAAGTCCTCGCGCTGCTGGAAGGCATCGCCGTTGAGGTTGGCTTCGCCGGAGACGTGCCGGGAGAATCCCCACGACCAGATGTCGAGGAAGCGCAGGTCATCCAACATCCGGCGCGCGTCGTCTGACAGCGGAACTGCGCCGGACAGAGCGTGCTCAAGCGTGGCTGCTGCGAACGGTTCGGTGCCCTCGTGGGCAAGGAAATCGCTCAGGCAGCGCAGCGCGCCGGGATGGTGTGGATCCAGTTGCAAGGCCCGGTAGATCACCCGTGCGCCTTCCACGTGACGGCCCTGGGCGATGAAGATGTTGAGCGCGTGGTGGGCGAGCTGGTCGGCGCTGAGATCGGCGATCTGGGTCATCGGGTCTGACGGGTCTGGAGGAACGACAGGCACCAGTCTGACAGATCACTCATCCGGCCGGGCTGCGTGAATCGCGCATGGAGTAGATCACCGAGAAGATCTTCCAACCCCGCTCGGTGCGGACCAGCTGCCACATTTCCTTGCCCCAGTTCGTCTTCACACCATCGTCGTGGAAACTGTAGTCAAACGACACCGAGGCCACATCGCCATCGGTCTCGATCTTCGTGTTGGAGAATTTCTCCTCCGTCGGTTTCGGTGAGGCAACGGCCCCGTCGATCAGCGCAATGAAGTTGTTGGCAGGAATCTGCCGTGCCTTGATCGCATCGGGCTTGGCCTTGCGGATGTCCTGCAGGCGCACATCCTCGGAAACGACCTGCCAGCCGATGTCTTCCGCCTTGTCCGAGAAGAACAGGCCCATGTAGGTCGGCTTGTCCTTGTTGATCAGCGAGGTGCGGAACGATTCGACCACCTGTTCGATGGCTTTTCCATCGGCTGGACTGTGGGCTGGACTGTTGTTGCCGGCATGGCCTGGCGACGCTGACAGCAGAAGCGCGAGGAGGGCGAGTGGTGCTCTTGATGTCTGCATCTGCAGCTTCCGGGGACAAGGGGATGCTGCCGGGGCATTTCGTTACATCAGCGCCCCGGCGCATCCCCTCATTCAACGATGCAGCGCGTCGATGATCAACCCAGTAGCAATCTCCACCAGCAGGTACTCGCTATCGGACTGCCGGACCCAACGCTGGTCGCGGCCCGGCTCGCGCAGGTGGTAGCGCGCATAGTCATCCACCCAGTAACGGCGGTCCACTTCCGCCCATGGCAGGCGCTCACCGCGACGCCAGGCCTTCTTCTGCCAGCCCGGCGGCGGTGCATCACGGTTGTGCGGGCCACCGGCGTGCGGCGGTGGCCCGTTGCCGCGCGCATGGTGCGGCGGATCGGCGAAGGCGGGTGCCGCGGCCAGCGCGGCAGCCGTGGTCAATGCGATGACGGGTAAACGTGCGGCTTTCATGACGTGTCTCCAACCGGCCGCAGCACGCGGCGCTGTGAGCCGGAATATAGGGCAGGCCATGTGAATGAATACGGCATGCCGGGCCCGCATTCATGAATGGAAGCCGGCACACCCGGGCACGGCCAGCGGTGGCGGCCCTCATCGGGTCGCCTGCGCTGTTTTGTCGTTCTGCACCCAGCCACCGCCCAGGGACAGGAAGAGATCGACCTGGCGCTCAACCCGTTGCGCGCGAGGCGGCCAGCGTTGACGCGGCATCTGCCAGCGCTGCGATTGACGGCGGCCGCCGCGAGGCTGACATCGAAGTCCGTCCCGAGGCCGCCAGCGGCCAGACGGCGGGTGGCGTCGAGGGTTGCGCGCTGGGTTGCCAGCACCTGTTGCGTCGCTGCAAGGGTGGTTGCTTGAACATGTGCTCATGTAGGCGCGGGTGACCGCTGCGACAACGACCACGCGCACCTGATCGCTCGCAGCGGCCACGGTTTCGGCATCGGCGCGGGTGGCCTCGATGCCGCGCCGGATGCCGCCTGCGAGGTCGAGCGGGTAGGGCAGTCGGATCCCCGGCACATACGTATGGGGGCGTTGATGGTTGGGTGTACCCGCCGGCATGGGTGAGCGTGCCCGAGCCCTCCACTTCACTGCACCGAACCCCGCGCGCGGTATTCAAGCACCGCTGCGCTGGCACGCCGGAGGTTGGTATCTGCGGCGCGCAGGTCGCTGTTGGCGGCCAACGCCTCACGGACATAGTCGTCAAGCTGCGGGTCACAGCTGCCACCAGCGGTCCAGTGGCTGTGCCGGGCCGTAGGCGGCATCCCGGTTTGATGCGAAAGCCAGTGACACGCTGGGCGCCGCAGCAAGCGCGTGTGCTGCTGGACGAGCTTGTGCAGATGCCGGCCGAACAGCTGTATCTGCCGGTCAGCCGTCATCCGAAGGTGCAGGCGCTGGCCGAGGCGCTGGCGGCCGATCCGGGAGATCGCAGCACCATCCGGCAGTGGGCTGCGCGATTGGCATTGGGCGAACGCACGCTGACGCGCTTGATCGAGCGGGAAACGGGGTTGTCGTTCGGGCGCTGGCGGCAGCCGCGGTACTTCGCTGCGCGCCCGGGCGGGCAACCGCCGTCGGCAGCGAAGAGCTGAGGGTCGGCCGATGCCGGTGCATGCGGTCTGCGGGGCGCGCGCAATGGGATCGGGTCTGTCACGCCGCGCGCATGCTGTTCAGTACCATTGCGGCATGAGCGTGCTGGCCGCGCGGAGCCTGGCCACCGAGGCACCGGTCCGTGATTGTCATGAGTTTGCCCGCCGCGTGTACTGCATTCCCTGCTGAACGGAAGCCACTGCCATGCCACACCGCAATCCAGCATCGAGCCTCCGTCTGACAGGTAGCGCCGTTGAGGTGTTCCGTGCCTTTCTTGGCCTTGGCCTGACTTCGTTCGGCGGCCCTGTCGCCCACCTGGGCTACTTCCGTAGCGAATTCGTACAGCGCCGACACTGGTTGGACGATCGACAGTTCGCGCAGCTGCTGGCTGTCTGCCAGTTCCTGCCCGGTCCAGCCAGCAGCCAGCTGGGTTTTGCATTGGGTCTGCTCCGTGCGGGCTGGCGCGGCGCAATGGCCGCATTCATCGGGTTCACGCTGCCATCGGCGCTGCTGATGCTGGGCTTTGGCGCGATCGCGCTACGCCTGGACGGCGGTGTCGGCGCCGCCCTCGTGCACGGCCTGAAGCTGGTGGCAGTTGCCGTGGTCGCGCACGGACTGCTGGGCATGATCCGGCAGCTGACGCCGGACCTGCCGCGTGCGTTGATTGCCTGCGGTGCGTTGGGCGTGATCCTGCTCACCGGCAGGGCCTGGGGACAACTGGCTGCGATCGCTCTCGGCAGCGTGCTCGGCCTGGGCCTGGGCCAACGCGTGCAGCTGCCGCCAGCGGTGACGTTCCCGCTGCGTTACGGCGTGCGCGGCGCGTCGATCGCGCTGGTGCTGTTCGCGCTTGGTCTGGGTACGAGCTGGCTGCTGCCACGGTCCGGTGCACCGACGTTGCCGGGCATCGCTGCGGCATTCTATGAATCCGGGGCACTGGTTTTCGGGGGCGGCCACGTAGTGCTTCCGCTGCTGCAGCAGGCAATGGTTGAGCCGGGCTGGGTCAGCCAGGATCGGTTCCTGGCCGGCTATGGCGCCGCGCAGGCCATGCCGGGCCCGATGTTCTCGCTGGCCGCGTACCTGGGGGCGGAAGTGCCGGTGAGCGCACCATGTGCGGCCGCTGCGCTGCTCGCGCTGCTGTCCATGTTCCTGCCGGGGTTCCTGTTGCTGCTGGCAGTACTGCCGTTCTGGAACCAGTGGGCACAGCGGCCATCGGCGGCGCGTGCGATGGCTGGCATCGGGGCGTCGGTGGTCGGTCTGCTGGCGGCCGCATTGCATGATCCGGTATGGACGCAAGGCATACGTGGCCCGGTCGATTTCGCGATTGTCGCCGCCGGATTCGCAATGCTTGCCGCGCTCAGGATTTCTGCAGTATGGGTTGTGCTGTGGTGCGTGCTTGCGGCAACGCTCCTGCAGCGATTGGGGTGATCATGGCGCGTAGTGTCCGAGTGGGTCCACTTGCCGCAGACGTCGCCCTGCGGGACAGATTGCGTTATCGGTGCAGGTCGCGCTTTCCGTACCAGGATTCCGTACGGTTCACCATACGCACTACAGAGAGCATCACCGGCACCTCGATCAGGACGCCGACGACCGTGGCGAGTGCCGCCCCCGAATGCACACCAAAGAGGCCCACGGCCGTCGCAACCGCCAGTTCGAAGAAGTTGCTGGCGCCGATCAGTGCCGACGGCCCGGCCACACAATGCGCCACACCCAAGCGCCGGTTGAGCAGGTAGGCCAGGCCGGAGGTGAAATAGACCTGGATCAGGATCGGGACCGCGATCAACGCAATCACCAGCGGCTGCTGCACGATCTGCCGGCCCTGGAACCCGAACAGCAGCACCAGCGTCAGCAGCAGCGCCGACAGTGACAGTGGCCCCAGCTGGCGCAGCGCCGTCTGCAGCCCGGATTCGCCATGGCGCGACAGGATCCAGCGCCGCAGCATCGCGGCCACCAGCACCGGCGCCACGATGTACAGGCCGACCGACAGCAGCAACGTATCCCACGGTACGGTGATGGCCGACAGCCCCAGCAGCAGCGCCACCACCGGCGCATAGGCCACCACCATGATCGCGTCGTTCAGTGCCACCTGGCTCAGTGTGAAGTTGGCATCGCCGCGGCACAGGTTGCTCCATACGAACACCATGGCCGTGCACGGCGCGGCGGCCAGCAGGATCAGGCCGGCGATGTAACTGTCGATCTGGCCGGCGGGCAGCCAGTCCGCAAAGACGTGGCGCAGGAAGAGCCAGCCCAGCAGCGCCATCGAGAATGGCTTCACCGCCCAGTTGATGAACAGCGTCACCCCGATGCCTTTCCAGTGCTGGCCCAGCTGGCGCATCGCACCGAAATCCACCCTCAGCAGCATCGGGATGATCATCAGCCAGATCAGCACCGCCACCGGCAGGTTGACCTTGGCCACTTCAGCCGCCGCCAGGGAGGCGAAAGCACCTGGCAGGAAGTGCCCGAGCAGCGTGCCGACGATGATGCACAGCGCGACCCAGAGCGTCAGGTGGCGCTCGAACAGGCCCATGGGTGCCGCTGTGCTCATGGCGTGCGCGCTGCCGGCAGCAGATGGCCGATCTGGTCCAGCGCCTGCTGCAGCATTCCGCGGTCCTGCCACACGTGCCCGGGCAGCGCCAGCAGGGCCTGCACGCGTGCCTTCACGATGGCATGCGCGTGGGCGAAGGCGGCAGCCTTGTCGGCATCGCTGCCCTCTACCGCGGCCGGGTCCGGCAGACCCCAATGGCTGCGGATGAAATCACCGAACACCACCGGGCAGGCTTCCGCTGCCGCCGCATCGCAGACGGTGATCACCAGATCCATCGGAGCCGCGTCGGCGAACTCATCCCAGGATTTGCTGCGCAGTCCCGCCACCGGAATGCCTTCCGCGCGCAGCTGTGCAAGCGCGAACGGATTGACCTGGCCGGTCGGGTGGCTGCCGGCACTGTAGGCCGTGAAGCGGCCGCCGCCCCATGCGCGCAGGGTGGCTTCGGCCAGCACACTGCGGGCGCTGTTGCCGGTGCAGAGAAACAGGATGGAGCGGGACATGATGGCGTCTCCGAATCAGCAGCTGCAGGGATTGCCCGACGGCGTGCACTGTTCGCTGGGCGAACCGGCGCAGCAGTTGTGCGTGAGGTACTCGATCAGGCCGGTTATTGCGTTGAAGTTGGCGCGGTAGCAGACGTGGCGGCCCTGGCTCTCGCTCTCGACCAGGCTGGCCTGTACCAGCTCCTTCAGGTGGAAGCTCAGGGTCGCAGGTGGGACCTGGAGGGCTGCGGCGATGTCGCCCGCCATGCGACCGGCCGGGCCGGCTTCGACCAGCAGGCGGAAGGCTGCCAAGCGGGTGGCGTGGCCGAGTGCGGTGAGCGCGACGATTGCATTTGATGTTTCCATATTTCTAGAATAGTCGAATGAATAAGCCGATCACAAGTCCTTCGTTGCCCCATCTGAGGGAAGCCTCGCTTCCCCAGCCTGATCACCAGAGGTTGGCGGCCGAACGCCAGGGACCGCCACGCATCCTGCTGCTGTACGGCTCACTGCGACCGCAATCGTTCAGCCGCAAGCTGGCACTGGAGGCCGAACGCCTGCTGCAGCATCTGGGCTGTGAAACGCGTGTGTTCGATCCGCATGCCTTGCCGCTGCTGGACAGCGTGGACAAGGGGCATCCGGAAGTGCAGCGGCTGCGCGAATGGTCGCAGTGGTCGGAAGGGCAGGTGTGGGTCAGCCCGGAGCGGCATGGCACGGTCACCGGCGTGTTCAAGAACCAGATCGACTGGCTGCCATTGGAAGACGGCAGCGTGCGGCCGACCCAGGGCAGGACGCTGGCGGTGATGCAGGTCTGCGGCGGTTCGCAGTCGTTCAACACGGTCAATACGCTGCGGGTGCTGGGCCGCTGGATGCGCATGCTGACCATTCCCAACCAGTCGTCGGTGGCCAAGGCCTGGCAGGAGTTCGACGAAGACGGACGGATGAAGCCCTCGCCCTACTACGATCGTGTGGTGGATGTGGTCGAAGAACTGGTGAAGTTCACGCTGCTCACCCGCGGCCGCGCCGACTACCTCGTGGACCGTTACAGCGAGCGCAAGGGCGATGCGTTGGCGGTGGAGCTGGCGCGGGCGGCGGGAGCGACCGGCGTCTGAGGGAGATGCCGAATCGCGCACGATTCCAGTTCAGGTAGCCGGCGCAGGCTGCAGGGCTTCCAGCACCCGGCAATCGGCCACGCGCCCGCCGGGACAGTTGCCGATCATCCGCTGCAGTTCACCCTGCAGCGCTTGCAGGTCGGCAATCCTGCGCGCGATGTCGGCAATGTGTGCCTTCACCACGTCATCCACCGAACTGCACTGGTGCTCGCGTTGCTCGCCGAAGGCGATCAGTTCGCGGATCCGCTCGATGGCGAACCCCAGCTCGCGCGCACGGAGCACGAATGCCAGCCGCCGTTGGTCCTGTGCGTCGTAGCAGCGGTAGTTGCCCTGCGAACGCAGCGGCGGCTGCAGCAGGCCGATCTTTTCGTAATAGCGGATGGTCTCTGCCTTGGTGCCTGTCTGGCGGGCCAACTGGCCGATGGTGAGTGGGGCTGTCATGGGCTTGACCTTGTAGGGGCTACAAGGTTGATAAAGGCAGCTCCCTTTCATTTCAAGCCCGGGCACGCCCGGCGGAGCGCCCCCATGGACCAGTGCTGCGGCCACAAACGCCAGGAGCTGGCATCGATAGCGCTGCACAGCGCCCAGCGGCGGGTGCTGGTGGCGGTGCTGGCGATCAACCTGGCGATGTTCTTCATCGAGTTCGGCGCGGGCCTTGCCGCGCGATCCAGTGCCCTGCAGGCCGATGCGGTCGACATGCTGGGCGATGCCATCGTCTATGGCCTGAGCCTGTGGGCGGTAAACCGGGGCGCGCGCTGGGAAGCGGGCGCGGCGCTGGCCAAGGGCCTGCTGATCCTGGCCTTCTTCGTGTTCATCGTGTTCGAAGTGGCCGGAAAGCTGGTCAACGGCGTGCCACCGTCCAGCACACTGATGCTGGTGTTCGGTGGCATTGCCCTGGTGGCGAACCTCACCTGCCTGGCGCTGCTATGGCGTTTCCGCAGGTTGAACATCAACATGAAGAGCACGTTCGAGTGCTCGCTCAATGACGTGGCCGCGAACCTGGGCGTGCTGGTGGCCGCAGGTGGCGTGGCTATGACCGGGCGCGGCTGGCCGGACATTGTCGTCGGTGCAGTGATCGCCCTGTTGTTCCTGAGGTCGGCAGTGGGCGTGATCGCTGAAGCGTGGCCGGCATGGCGGGCAGCACGCCGACAGTGACTCAGTTGCGGTGGTGCCTGCTTGGGCAGATCGCCACCTGTTGGCTGCGCTGATCGATCAGCACCACCGCTTCCTGCAGCGCATGGGCGCCCACCACCGCTTCGGGATAGCGGTCGGACACCCGTACGTGCAGCCCCTGCAGTGCCAGGCCGCCAATCAATACGGTGGCATCCAGCCGTGCGCGTCCGCCATCGACCTCGCCGTGACTGAGGGTCAGTCGATCCCCGGTGGTCACTGCGGTACCGGCGGCCTGCCGGAAGAGTGCAGTGGGCAGCACCATCGCGACGTTGGCGCCGGTGTCCAGCTGCGCCTCCGTGCTGACTGCTCCAATCTTCACCGGGATGCGGAAGGCGCGTGCATAGGCCAGCGTGTCTGGTTGCGCGGGCAGGAGATCGATGTCGCGGCGGAACTGCAGGCGCCGTTGCGGGTAGTCGATGATCAGCACGCCATCAGCGAAGAATCCGCGCGCAAGGATGCCGTCGAACACTGCGTCTTTGGATTGCCGTGCGTTGTAGTCGCGGGTGAGCGCGGTCACGTCGCTGTGGCGCAGCCCGTCGAGCGCCAGGGCGTCGATGCGCACTGTGTCGGCCTGCGCTGTCTGCACGCCGTCGGAGTGGCGGGTGCTGGCGTCCGCGGGTAGCGCCAGTTTCCGCACCAGACGGCTGTCCGCGCGGGCCATGCCGCTGGCGCCGGTATCGATGGCGAAGCGGTACGGGCCGCTGCCGTTGACCTGCACCTGCACATGGATGCGCCCGTCGATGACGTCAAAGGGAACGTCGATGATGCGCTCGCCCGGGCGGGCGGGGAGGGTACAGGTGCTATCCGCCACGGGTGAGGCGAGGGTGGCCACGGGAAGCGTCAGCAGAGTGAGGATGGCGATGGCAGTGCTGCGCCAACGGCGAGTGCCGAGTGCGGTACGGCGATGCGGGGGAATGCGCCTCATGATCCTGTTCCATGGGTGTCCATGGATCTTCTGATGCGTGAGGGATGCAGGCGGTTGCAGGTGTTTCCTGCCCGCAGGCTGCTCCGAAAGCTGTCGCGGTAATCGGCTGGATCTGGAATCCGCGCGGGTGGAAATGTGACGGATGTCGCGGGCCTTGACTTGAATATGTCACCGTCTTCAACGATAAAGGCGGCATGTGGCACTGCCGCATTCCGGACCAGGGACGATCCGAAGCATGACGTGATGGGGCTCTACCCCCGCGTTCTCGTTCCCGCCGGCGCTGTGTTCGTCCAGGAAGGAGAACAGGGATGTTGGAACGACTGAAGACCATTTTGTGTGCCGTGCTGGCGATCGTTGCCGTTGGCTGCATTGCGCCGGCTGTTGTACAGGCGCAGGAAAGCAAGATCACCTGGCGTATTTCGCAGCCCGGTGGCGATGCGACCCAGTACAAGACCCAGCAGGCGGCGGTGGCCGCCATCAAGAACCTGCCGGCGCCCAGCCCCTTCCCGCCGGAGTTCCAGTTCGGCTGGCAGTACGTCGACAAGATCAAGTCGAAAGTCGTGGACTTGAACGGAAACACGTCGATTACCTACTGGATGGGAAAGACGCAGCCATCCGACCCTGACTGGACCTACTACGGCGCGGGTGATGGTGGCTTCCTGTCCGAAGAGGAAGTGCTGGAAGCGCTCATTGCAGACTTGCAGGACATCAATCCCCAGTGTCCTGGGGAAACTGCTGTGCCGGAAGGAGAATGGGGCCCAACTGCTCCAGGGATGGACGGAATTTCGGAGGTCAGGGAGTACCGGGTCACCGGCATGCTGGGCAGCAATTCGGCGGAGTCTCCGTGCGTGCCCTTCGACGCAGGAACGACAGGGCTTGCTCGCATGCGACGCTTGAACTGCCCGATCCCCTTCACGCAGTGGTCCAACAAGCACAACGCCTGCGTCAGCGAAGAATTCGTTGCGACCATCACCTCGAAGTCGCAGAAGTGCGACGAGGACGGCGGCAACGGTAGCTGCCCCATGTCCCGCAACGAAACAGCGGCGAACATGAGTCCGATTCCCGACAATGACCCGGCCTCCAACGGCGGTACCTGCGACGGCAATGTCGGCAACCCATGTGATGTTAAAACGGGCGAGAAGTATGAGATTGCGCCGGACTTCGATCTTGGCTGGATCGCACTGACGCGTTTCTATCACTCCGGCATTTCCACGTCCTCCGGTGGCTTCGGTTATGGCTGGACCCATTCGCTGGGCGCCCACCTGGCACTGGATGGCGCTGACAGTGTGGGCATCATTGAAAGCACCGGTTTCCAACGGGCATTCAAGAAGATCGGCCAAGCCTATGAGGCGGACGACGACAGTGGTGATCGTCTCGTCCAGAACGGTAACTGGACGCTGTATTCGGCGGGTTCCATCTCGACCTTCGGCGCGGACGGGCGTCTGATCACCAAGCGCTTCCCGGATGGCACGTCGCTGACCTATATCTACGATGACAGCGACCGCCTTGCGGCCGTCACCCACAGCAGTGGCCGCACGCTGGAGTTCGTCTACCAGTCCAACGACTATGAGGCGCTGATCAGTTCGGTACTGGTCGAAGGCATTGCGCTCGTCACCTATACCTACACGCCGCAGAACCAGGTTGCCACGGTGACCTATGCGGGTGGCGGTGTGCGCACGTATCACTACGAGAATCAGGATTTCCCCCAGCACCTGACGGGTATCACCGCGGAAGACGGGCGTCGCTACAGCACTTTTACCTATGATTCCGACGGTCGCGTCATTTCCAGTCAGCACGCCGGCGGTGCCGATGGTGTGACGCTCGCCTACAGCCCCAACGGCGGTGCGGTCGTGACTGACGCGCTTGGGCGGCAGACCGACTACACCCTGACACCCGGCGGCGACACCGCGCCGTCGCGCAAGGTGACCGGCCTGACCGATTCGCAGGGAACCGTCAGCCGAACCTACTACGACCAGAGTGTCGACTTCCGCCGGCGTCTGGATACCTACACTGATCGTCGCGGCATCCAGACCAAGCGCACCTATGCGCAGGGCACCGACCCGGTGAGCGGTCGTGCCGTCAGCATCCATACCGTGACCGAAGCGGTCGGCCTGCCCGAACAGCGGGTGGTGACCACCGCGCGCGACGTCGAAACCAATGCGGTACTGACCACCCGCATCGGCAATCGTGAAACCCGAACGTCCTTCAATACCCGGCGTCAGCCGACAACCAACACGGTGACCGACACCGCTTCCGGTCAGACGCGCATCACCAGCTACACGTACTGCGAAGCCGCTGATGTGGCAGCGGCAGGCAGCTGCCCGGTGGAGGGGCTGCTGAAGAATGTGGATGGCCCGCGCACGGATGTGGCCGATGACGTTACCTATGCCTATTACTCGGCGGATGATGCAGGGTGCGCGACCGGAGGTGCCTGCACCTATCGCAAGGGCGACCTGCGCAGCGTGACCAATGCGCTGGGCCAGACGGTCGAGACCTCGGCCTACGACGCGTTCGGGCGGCCGTTGTCGGTCAAGGACGCCAACGGCGTGGTGACTGATTACACCTACCATCCCCGCGGCTGGCCGACCTCCATCACCGTGCGCGGCGCGACCACTGCCGAGAATCGGGTCACCCAGATCAGCTACTGGCCGACCGGCCAGGTGCAACAGATCACCGAGCCCGACGGCAGCAGCGTTTCCTATGTCTACGATGCGGCGCTGCGCTTGACCGATATCGAGGACAACGCGGGCAACACGATTCACTACACGCTGGACAATGCCGGCAATCGCCTCAAGGAAGAGACGCTCGATGCAGGCGGTACCCTGCGCCGTACCCTGGCACGGACGTTCAACACGCTCGGTCAGCTGACCGCGCTGAAGGACGCCGGCAATCATGCTACCGGCTTTGCCTACGATGCCAACGGCAACCCCCAGACGATCACCGACGCCCTGCAGCGCGTGACCAGCCAGCAGTACGACCCGCTGAACCGCCTGGCCCAGACCCTGCAGGATGCCGGCGGCGTGGCGGCGGAGATCCGCAGCCAGTACAACGCGCTGGACCAGGTCACCCAGGTCACTGATCCGAAGGGCCTGCACACCACCTACGCCTACAACGGCTTCGGTGATCTGACCGGACAGGTCAGCCCGGACAGTGGCGCCAGCAGCTACACCGTGGACGCGGCAGGCAATCGCAAGGCCGCTACCGACGCGCGCGGCGTCACCGCCACCTATCACTACGATGCGCTGAACCGTTTGATCGGAGTCGCCTATCCGGACCCCAATCTGGACGTAGGCTACAGCTATGACGTGGCGCCAGCGGCCTGCGCCGCCGACGAGCGCTTCGCCAAGGGGCGGCTGGGGCAGGTGCTGCATGCCAACGGCAGCACCCAGTACTGCCATGACCGCTTCGGTCAGGTCACCCGCAAGGTGCAGACCGTCAATGGTGTGGCCAGCACGCTGCGCTACGCCTACAGCAAGTCGGGCCGTCTGACTGCGTTGACCTACCCCGACGGCAGCGTGGCCGACTACGTGCGTGATATCCAGGGCCGCATCAGCCAGATCGGCCTGACCCGGCCCGGCCAGGCGCGCCAGATCGTGGTGAACAACGTGAGCTATGCAGCCTTCGGTCCGGCGACCGGCTGGACCTACGGCAATGGCCGCCAGCTGCAGCGTCCGCTGGATCTGGACTACCGCCCGCAGGCGGTACATGACCCGGCCGCAGATGGCCTGTCGCTGGGCTACGGCTATGATCCGGTCGGTTCGATCACCGAGCTGAAGAACGGCACTGGCTCGACGGTACTGGCCAAGTACGCCTACGACGCGCTGGGTCGCCTGACCCAGACCCAGGACGGTGCGACCGGCACGCCGATTGAAACCTATGCCTACGACGCCACCGGCAATCGCACCGCGCTGACCACTTCGGCGGGCACTGCCAGCTACACCTATCCCGCAACCAGTCATCGCCTGACTGCGGTGGATGGTGAAGCGCGCAACCATGACGCGGTGGGCAACACCACCAGCATCGGCGGCAAGACGTTCATCTACAACGATGCCAACCGCATGAACGCGGTGAAGCAAGGCAACGCCGTACTGGAAAGCTACGCCTACAACCATCGCGGCGAGCGCGTGCTGCGCACCCCGGCTGGTGGCGCTGCACAGATCACCCTGTATAACGAAGCAGGGCAGTGGCTGGGCAACTACTCGGCCACGGGCCAGGCGCAGCAGCAGGCCATCTGGCTGGACAACTACCCGGTGGCGCTGATCAGCGTGCCAAGCGCAGGTGTGCCGGAGTTGGCCTACATCCAGCCGGACCATCTGGGTACGCCGCGCGTGGTGATCGACCCGGCGCGCGATGTGGCGATCTGGGAGTGGAGCAACAAGAGCGAGGTGTTCGGCAACCAGATTCCGAGTACCGACCCGGACGGCGATGGCGTGGCATTCGAGTTGGCGCTGCGATTCCCGGGCCAACAGGCGACGGATGCGAGTGGGCTGTTCTACAACTATCGGAGGGAATACGACCCGGCAGTGGGGCGGTATACCCAGAGCGATCCGATTGGGTTGATGGGTGGACTGAACTCGTTCGCGTATGGAAGCGGAGATCCCACTGGCCGTGTCGATCCGCTAGGCTTGGCCGATAAAAAATACATACCTCAGGCCGTACCTGTTTCACCGGAGTTGCAGGCGGTCGGAAATCGGCTCCAGAGGCTGGCAAACCAAGCAGCGTCCACCATTGACGCCACCTGTGGATGGCGTTGCTCACTGCCTTGGATACGCGGAACGCTCATCCATAGTGAGTTCAAGCGCCTGGTGGATACCACATGCCCGACGTCTCAGTATGCGACTGAGGTGAGCTACGCTGGCCGTAGGGTTGTTAGGTATGGGTACCCGGGGTCCTCACGGGCGGACGCTGTGTACGGCCCAGTTGATGCACCTCAAGCCATCTTCGATCTGAAGACTGGTTGGGCTTACATCTCCTGGGATCAGTACAATAAGTACGTCAAGAATCTCCCCGAGGGAACTCTCGTGGTGGAACTTAAGCCTGAAGGCCGTTGATAAGATGAACAAGCGATACATTTGCAGCCTTCTGCGGAAAAGGTCCGGCCTGATCGGCGGGTCAAGCGGATATTTTTTCCGAAGTGACTATGACTATGTGGCACAAGGAATTGTTCTGGAGTTCGTCCCAAGGGGGCTCTATGTATGGAATTTTGTATTTCCATTGTTTGACTCCTTTGGGCCGCATCTTTCCTACAGCAGCCGAATCGCGGATCGGCCGTTTATCGGAAGGGATCAAATGGCAGACGATGATGTGGTTGAGAGCATTCTTTCATCGATCGAGCTGCGAAACGTTATTGAAGCGAAGTCTTCAATGACCTTGATGGAATTTGCATCATTTCTTGAGACGCGGGGCTTGAGAGGTGCTCACGCTCATATCAATCATGCAACTGCATTGGCGCTATTGGGGAAGACGGATCTAGCGCTGAAGTTGCTGAAGGAACTAGTCCCGGCGTTGGATGATCATGATCTGAAACTTTGCGATTCTCTAATAGTGGCCCTGAATCATGGAATTGAGGCGGTCAAATCGATGCTGGACGTGGTGAAGGAGAAGAATGTTAAGAAGCTGGGCGGGGCCTGATCCAAAGGTTAATCGTCCAGTGTTTCCCGGGTAGCCATCAGCCGCCAAGTGCCTGCTGCGTCTCGAACTTTATTGGGGCGGCTCGTCGCTGGAGCCGTGGCGCTGTCTTGGGTTCTAGAACATCTCGATGTGCAGGGCGACGTTTGCGCGTGTCTCGTCGTGATTGCTTTAGATCCTCTGCTTTGTATGTTCCCGCTACTGTCGCTGGAAGAACTTCTCCATCGATGCGTTGTCATGGCTGTTTCCTATCCGGCTCATGCTGCACAGGATGTCTGCTCGCGCAGAACGCTCTGCCAGTTTTACTGGGTGAAGAGCGAATTGAGTTCGCCAGGGTTGACGATAACGAGCCGGGACTTGCTGATCTTCTTGATCGTTGGAAGGCGGTCGGCTATCCGCTGTCCGGCCTGAAGTGTTTCCGTCTCGAGACCAGCTCGACCGGAAGCGTCATTCTCATCTACGCCAGGACATGGCGGATCGAGCATCTGCCGATGGCGGGTGCAGTGCCCTGAAGGACATCCCGTGCCCAGATTCCTCACCCCCGACGAGGTCTCTCTCATCCACAGGCTGCTGCCTGAGACGACCGAACTGTCCGAACGGTTGTTGAAGGATCTGGCGCTCGCCCAGGTGGAGGACGTGGAGGTCGTCGGATTCGGGGGCGTGGTGTTCCTGTCCAGCACGACCCAGCTTTTCGGCAGTGATATTGCCACTGCCATGCTTGCCGATGCCGACGGCGTGCCGGTGAGAGTCACCCTGTGCCTGGATAATCACGATCAACTCTTCGAGCTGGAGCTGTGCAAGGTGGACTTCTCTCCGATCATCGGCGTCGATCTGAGAAGCGCTTTCAGCGAGCATTGACGTCTGTTGAAAGCGTTCCTCGCTGAAGGCCGTTGCGCCTGGCGTTCACCCTTCGGGCTGCAACCGCCCCTCCGCCTGCGCGCACAACGACTGGCAAGCCATGACCAACCCCTCCATCACCCGGTCGCCCACGTACTGCTCCGGTTCGCCGTTCTGCCGGGTGCGCTCCGCCGCCAGCAGCATTTCCAGCACTACCCGCAACCCGCTCAACGCGCAATCGGCATCGGCCAGGGCCAGGCAGCGCCCGGGCAGCTGATGCCGCTCCGGCCAGGGTTGGCCATCGGCCGCCGCACCGACGCCGATGCGATGGAGGTTGGCAATGAAGGTGTTCCTGTCCACTGCGGGCACAGCCTGTGGCGAACCGTCGTCGTGGGCGGTGCTGCGATAGGCGTGCAGATGCGGGAAGTCCGATTCGTTCATGGCAAGGCTCCGTGCAGGGCAATCGGTAGCCGCCACCCATAAAAGTGGCGGGCGGTACGTGGTTCGAACACCGGGTTGATGTCAGTCCGGCGGGCCCGGAAGCCCCCACGCACCGCCCGCCATAGCCGGCAGACGGATTGCCAGCCGGCGCCACGCTGAGGTGACGCCGGCTGGCAAGCGCATACATCAACATCAACTCGGGTGTTCGAAGCCCGGCCACCCTTTTCCGGTGGCACGCCATCTGAGCCCCTGGCGCTGTGCAATGCCAATCAGAAGAGTTGCAAACATCGCTCGATTGGAGACGCTTTCGGCATTCTCCCACGCTGTTAAGCACTGCCAGCGCTGGCTGGCGTGGTGATCCGCCCGAACCGTGCAATCTGCGACAGGTGTCGAGGTTGGGCGAGGGAGGGAAGCGGGTGGGAAGGGGTGATGGCGACAGGCTCCGCGGGGGCCTGAGTCGAGCATGGCGGGGACCCGCCGACGCCAAAGCGTGACGTGCGACGCGGGTTGACGTTCCCAGCCACCAAGCGCAGGCTGGTCCGGCACGTTTCCTAAACTGAAGGAGACTTATGACCGCCACTGCTTCCCTGCACCCGGCACCTGACGCGCAGGGTCGTTCCCGGCTCTGGAGCGTGTTCTGGCTGCAGGGCGTCATTCCCAGCAACATTCTGTGGGCGGTAGCCCTCTGGGCGCTGGCCAACCAGCGCACCCCGCTGCTGCTGGGGGTATTTGCCGTACTGCTGCTCTATACCGGCTGGATCATCCCGGCGGTGTGGCGGGCGGCGCCTACTGCGCACAACCCCAACCTGGGCGTGGCCGCGCGCGGGCTGACCGTGGCCTGGGGGCTGAACACCGTGCTGGTGATCTTCTTCCTGACCCTGCAGCTGGTGGCTCAATAGAACTGAACAGGCTCGCCGCCCCGGTCGAAGGCGGCGAAGCGGCCGATCTGACCGTCATGGATGGCGTTGACCATCAGCTTCAGCGGGCGGGCGGCCTCATCGCTGTTGGGAGCGAAACCGGCGCGACCGTCCAGCGCCGCCACGAACACCAGGTCCCAGTCGATGCCGGTGGTGGTGGATTCGGTGGCCAGCGCCTTGAAGCTGGGCACCTCGGCTGGCAGCTTGTCCACGCACAGCACCGGCGACAGGGTGCCGCCCTCACGGCGGTCATGCCGGTCGCGCTGGTCGTCGGTGGGCGATTCGGGCAGCTCGGCGCGCACGAATACGAACAGCAAGCGCTGCGGTTCAGCCTGCTGGCCTGCGGCGTGCAGCAGCTGCTGGAAATCGTTCATCATCATGAGGGTTGTCACACGCCCGCTGCACGGAAAGCCGCATGCTGCCACAACGCCTGCCGCGCGGGGCCGAAGACGATTGATTTAAGTCATGCCCATGGAGCTGACTGCCGCGTACTCTGGCAATCGTTCCAGCAGACGAGGGTTTCCGGGCCGTTCCGGGTACAGGCAAGACGGTGGAGCAACAAGGTGGACCAGCCATGAGCCAACTCACCGACGGTTTCGGACGCAGCTTTCCGTACCTGCGCCTGTCGTTGACCGAAGCCTGCAACTTCCGTTGCAGCTACTGCCTGCCCGACGGTTACCAGGTCGATGGCCGCCCGCGCTTCCTGCAGGTGGATGAAATCGCGCGCCTGGTGCGCGCGTTCGCCGCGCTGGGCATGAGCAAGATCCGCCTGACCGGTGGCGAGCCCAGCCTGCGCAAGGATCTGGACGAGATCATCGCCACCGTGGCGGCGGCGCCGGGCATCCGCAAGGTGGCCATCACCACCAATGGCACGTTGCTGCCGCGTCGCCTGCCGGGCTGGCACCGCGCCGGCCTGACCGCGCTGAACGTGAGCATGGACAGCCTGCAGCGCGAACGCTTCAGGACCATCACCGGGCATGACCGCCTGCCGGAGATCGAACAGGGCCTGGCCCTGGCGCAGGCGTTGGGCCTGCCGGCGATCAAGCTCAACGCGGTGCTGCTGCGCGGCTTGAATGACGACGAGCTGCCGCAGTGGATGGACTACCTGCGTGACCGTCCTTTCAGCGTGCGCTTCATCGAGCTGATGCGCACCGGCGACAACGAAGCCTATTTCCAGCGCCACCACCTGCGTGCCGACGTGGTGATCGAGCAGCTGCTTGCCGCAGGCTGGCACGAGCGTCCACGCGCGGCCGATGCCGGCCCGGCGCGTGAGTTCGGCCACCCCGACCATCGCGGCAGCATCGGCATCATCGCCCCGTATTCGCGTGACTTCTGCAAGGGCTGCAACCGCCTGCGGGTGACCGCCAAGGGCGACCTGCGGCTGTGCCTGTTCGGCGAGTTCGGCGTACCGCTGCGCCCGCTGCTGCAGCGCGACGACGACCACGACGCGCTGCTGGCACGCATCACCACACAGCTTGGCCTGAAAGCGGCCGGGCATGGACTGCACCAGGGCCAGACCGGGCTGACCCCGCACCTGGCCTCCATCGGAGGATGAGCAACACGATGAGTGGGGAATTGAATGCGGCCTTCCATATGGCCGATGTCCGCGACAAGCGCATCACCCGCCGCCGTGCGGTGGCGGTGGGCGAGCTGCATGCCGGTCCGGTGGCCTATCCGCTGATCGTCGAGCGCCGCCTGCCCAAGGGCGATGCGCTGGTGATGGCCGAGATTGCCGGCCTGCAGGGTGCCAAGATGGCCTCGATGCTTATGCCGCTGTGCCACCCGCTGCCGCTGGAGCTGGTGCAGGTGTTCTGCGCGGCGGTGCCGGAACGGCAGGCGATCCGCGTGTGGTGCGAGTGCGCCAGCGAGGCGCGCACCGGCGTGGAGATGGAGGCACTGGCCGGCGTCAACGCGGCGCTGCTGACCCTGTACGACCTGAGCAAGCCGGTGGAACCGGCCCTGCGCATTGAAGGCATCCGCCTGCTGTTCAAGGAAGGTGGCAAGCGCGGCGTGTGGCTGCACCCGGATGGCATGGACGATGCCGAGCGCGCGCGCTTCAAGCCGCGTGCGCCGAAGGGCCTGGAGGGCGCGGCCTGCGCGGTGATCACGCTGAGTGATCGCGCCAGCGACGGCACCTATGAAGACATTTCTGGTCCGACCCTGGTGACCGGCGTGAAAAAGCTGGGCGGCGAGGTTGTGGCGGCCGAGGTGTTGCCCGATGGCATCGAGCCGTTGGCGGGTCGGCTGCAGGCGCTGGCCGCCGACGGTGTGCGCCTGTGCCTGTGCACTGGCGGTACCGGGCTGGGCCCACGTGACCTGACCCCGGAGGCGCTGCGTTCCTTGAACGCGCGGCCGGTGCATGGCCTGGCGCAGATGGTGCGGGCACTGAGTGCACAGCACACGCCGATGGCCTGGCTGAGCCGCGCCGAAGTAGTGCAGCTGGGCGGCATGCTGGTGTTCGCACTGCCGGGCAGCCCGAAGGCAGCGGCGCAGTGCCTGGATATTCTGGCGCCGGTGCTGGGCCACGCCTTGGCCATGGTCGACGGTGGTGGCCACGCATGATTGCCTATAGCGAGGCCTTGCAGCACCTGCTGGACGCGGCCACGCCGCTGCCGGCCGAGCGCCTGCCGCTGCATGAGGCCGCTGGCCGCACTCTGGCCAGTGACATCATCAGTGGGCAGTCGCTGCCGCCGTTCGACAATTCGGCAATGGACGGCTTCGCGCTGCGCGCCAACGGCGCGACGTTCGAAGCCGGTACCGAATTCGCGGTGCAGGGCTGGCAGGCCGCCGGCGATGCCGGTGCCGAAGGCGGCGAGGGTGCCTGGGAAATCATGACCGGTGCGCGCATGCCGGTTGGGCTGGATACGGTGGTACCGGTCGAGAACGTGGACGTCCTCGCCAGCGAGGATGGACGCCCGACCCGCATCGCCCTGAAGAGCACGGTGAAGCCGGGCCAGAACGTGCGCCTGCGCGGCCAGGATGTTAGCGACGGCGAACGTGTGCTGCAGGCCGGCCAGGTGCTGGACATCAATGCGCGCACCCTACTGCATGCCATCGGCGTGGGCGAGGTGGCGGTGGTGGCGCGGCCGAAGGCGGCGGTGATCGCCACCGGCAAGGAGCTGGTGACCGAGGCGGCGCAGACGCTGGAATCCGGTCAGATTCGTGACAGCAACCGGCCGTACCTGGTCGGCCGCCTGCAGGCCGCCGGTGCCGAGGTGGTGTGGCAGGGCACGGTGGGTGATGACGTGGCCGCGTTCAACGCGGTGCTCGACGAAGCGCTGGCCGCAGGCGCGCAGCTGCTGATCAGCACCGGCGCGGTGTCGGCCGGCCGCTACGATTTCGTTCCCGATGCACTTCGTGGCCGTGGTGCGCGCATCGTGTTCCACAAGGTGGCGATCCGCCCGGGCAAGCCGCTGCTGTTTGCGGTGCTGCCCAATGGCGCGCTGTATTTCGGCCTGCCCGGCAACCCGGTCTCGGCCGCCGTGGGCCAGCGCTTCTTCGTGGAGCCGGTGCTGCGGCGCCTGCTGGGGCTGGCACCGGAAACCGTGTTGCAGCTGCCGCTGCAGGCCGATGTGCGCAAGCCGCCGGGCCTGCGCTTCCACGCGCGTGCGCGGGTGGAAGTGGACGGTCAGGGGCGCCTGAGTGCGCGCGTGCTGTCCGGGCAGGAGTCGTTCCGTTTGATGTCCATGCTGCAGGCCAACGCCTGGGTGGTGCTGGAGGCTGAGGGCGACCTGGCCGCCGCTGGCACGCCGGTGCGGGTACAGGGCTGGGGTCACCATGACCCGGTGCAGCTGGTGAGCCAGGAGTCATGATGAAACAGGTGAATCTGCAGCTGTTCGGTGCGTTTTCCGATCTGGATGCCAGCCGCGAGATCGCGGTGGAGGTGGCCGGAGGCACCGTGGCCGACCTGCGACAGGCGTTGCGCGAGTTGCTGCCGGTGCGTTGGCCGGGCTTCCGCGCCGGATTGCTGGATTACTCGGCATTTGCCGACCAGCAACGCGTGCTGCGTGACCACGAGGCGCTGCCCGACGATGGCCGGGTGGCGATCCTGCCGCCGGTGAGCGGGGGCTGAGCGATGAGCGAGAAGATCATCGCCAAGGTGGTGGACCGCGCGCAGGCGGTGATCGATCCGGCCGAGGGCATCGCTGCGGTGTCCGATCCGGGTTTCGGTGGCATCGATGTGTTCATCGGCAAGGTGCGCGACGTGAATATCGGCCGGCCGGTGAACGGGATCACCTACGACCTGTTCGAGCCGCTGGTGCTGAACGAGTTCAAGCGGTTGGCAGCAGAGGTCGAGGCCACGTTCGGGCCGAAGTTGAAGCTGTATGTAGCCCATGCCAAGGGCCGGTTGGGCATCGGCGATGTGGCGGTGGTGGTGGCTGCGGGCAGCCCGCACCGTGACGAGGCGTTCCGGGCCTGCCGGCAGTTGATCGAGGTGGTGAAGCACCAGTGCCCGATCTGGAAGCAGGAGCATTACGAGGACGGCGACAGCGAGTGGAGCGAGGGTTGCAGCCTGTGCCATGCAGACAACGAACCCGCACATGCCCATGACCACGTGCACGACCACCCGCATTGATGCCGGTGCAGCCACGCATGGCGTGGCTCTACTGCAATGAGCGGAACCATCGACGGCATCGTGCTGGCCGGCGGCCTGTCCAGCCGGATGGGGCGCGACAAGGCGCTGCTGCCGTGGCAGGGGCGAACCCTGCTGGAACACATGCGCGGCCTGCTGCTGCAGGCCGGCGCCCAACGGGTGTGGGTGAGCGGCAACTATCCAGCGTTCGCTGGCATCCCCGATCGGGTAGCCCGTTGCGGCCCGCTTGGCGGGCTCTACAGCGTGGCGAAGTGCATGCCCGATGGACCGGCCTGGGTGGTGCCGGTGGACATACCACTGCTGCCGCCACGATTGCTGCAGCAATTGCGTGACGGCCATCGCGGTCCGTGCACGATCTTTTCCGGTCACCCCCTGCCCATGCTGCTGGAGATAGACGATGCTTGTCGTAGCGCGCTGGGATCGATGCTGGACGATCCGCACGGTCCGCGCTCGCTGCAGGCGCTGCAGCGTCGTCTTGGCGTGAACACGATCGCGCTGGCGCCGGTTGACGAGGCCGGGCTGGTCAACTGCAATACCCCCGAACAATGGGAGGATGTTGCGTCATGAAAGTGCAGTTGCAGGACCAATCGATACGGCTTCGCCTGGACGAGGCCGAACTGGCGCGCCTGCTGGCCGGTGAATCGGTCGAGAACATGACCCGCTTCGGCGGTATTGAAGGTTGGGGCATGGCGGTATCGCTGCATGGCGGCGAGCAGCCCGTGTTGCTGGACGGAGGCACCTTCTGCCGCCTGGTGTTGCCGCGCCCGGCCGTTGAGGCCTTGGCTGCACGGCTGCCTTGCCGTGACGGCCTGCCGTTCGACATTGCCCTGGAAGATGGCGGCCAGCTTCAGCTGCAGTTCGATGTGGACGTGCGCGACAGCGTACGCCAGCGCGGGGTGACCCGCCGCACCACCGCGCCTTCGGTTTGACATTTGTCAGGGGCAGGGTGGAAACCGCCCCCTGATTGATCCAGATCAACCCCGTCGTTGTTGCTGCACGGCCTAATGGCTGCATGACGACGGGTCACAACTTGAAAGCAGTACCCACGTCATTCCACAGCCTTGGAGCCATGTATGACCGTCGGTAGCGATCCTGTTGTCCGCAGCACTGCCAGTCCAGGTCGCGTCATCAGCGACTGGACGCCGGAGGACCCCGGCTATTGGGAGCGCACCGGCAAGCGGGTCGCCACCCGCAACCTGGTCATCTCGATCCCCTCGCTGCTGCTCGCCTTCTCGGTCTGGGTGCTGTTCTCGGCGGTGTCGATCAGCCTGCCGAAGATCGGCTTCAACTTCAGCACCGACCAGCTGTTCTGGCTGGTGGCGCTGCCCAGTCTGTCCGGCGCCACGCTGCGCATCTTCTATTCATTCGTGATTCCGATCTTCGGTGGCCGCCGCTGGACCGCGCTGTCCACGGCCTCGCTGCTGGCGCCGACGCTCTGGCTCGGCTTTGCGGTACAGAACCCGGCCACGCCGTACTGGGTGTTCGTGGCCATTGCGATCCTGTGTGGGTTCGGTGGCGCGAACTTCTCCTCGTCGATGTCCAACATCTCCTTCTTCTACCCCAAGCAGAAGCAGGGCCTTGCGCTGGGCCTGAACGCCGGCCTCGGCAACGTCGGCGTGTCGGTGGCGCAGGCGGTGATTCCGCTGGTCATCACCGTGGGCGTGTTCGGTGCGCTGGGTGGTGCACCGCAGCCCGCGGTGGAGGGTGGGGCACCACTGTTCCTGCAGAACGCAGGCTTCATATGGGTGCCGGCCATCGCGCTGTGCGCCATCGCGGCCTGGTTCGGCATGAACGACCTGACCAGTGCGCGTTCGTCGTTCTCCGAGCAGGCGGTGATCTTCCGCCGCAAGCACAACTGGCTGATGTGCTGGTTGTACATCGGCACCTTCGGTTCCTACATCGGCTTCTCGGCCGGCTTTCCGATGCTGGTGAAAAGCCAGTTCCCGGACGTGAACCCGCTGGCCTACGCCTTCATCGGCCCGCTGCTGGGTGCATTGATGCGTTCGGTGGGCGGCAGCATGGCGGACCGCTGGGGCGGCGCACGCCTGACTTTCTGGGTGTTCGCGCTGATGATCGCCGCCGTGTTCGGTGTGCTGCACTTCCTGCCCAGTCACGGCCAGGGCGGCAACTTCTACGGCTTCCTGCTCAGCTTCATGGCGCTGTTCGTGCTCAGTGGCATCGGCAACGGCACCACCTTCCGCATGATCCCGGTGATCTTCCGCACCCTGCATGAGCGCTGGTCGGCCAAGGACAACGCCGAAGGCAAGGCCTCGGCCGCACACCAGGCCAGCATCGAATCGGCGGCGGTGGTCGGCTTCTCCGGTGCGATCGGTGCCTATGGCGGTTTCTTCATTCCCAAGAGCTACGGCTCGTCCATCACCTTGACCGGCAGCCCCGACATGGCGCTGTACGGATTCGTTGTTTTCTACGTCACCTGCCTGGCCGTGACCTGGTGGTGGTACTACCGGCGCGGTGCCGAGACACCCTGCTGACGACATGAAAACGCACCGCAGCCAGATGACACACACAGCCACGATGCCGATGTCCGCAAAGGGAGACCCCCGATGAGTTATTTCCTCGATCGCTTGCAATTCTTCAAGCGTGACCCCCAGACCTTTGCCGATGGCCACGGATTCGCCAAGAGCGAAGGCCGTGACTGGGAAAACAGCTACCGCGCCCGCTGGCAGTACGACAAGATCGTACGCTCCACCCACG
Source organism: Stenotrophomonas sp. 1L-E-5-B-C3 (assembly GCF_057292075.1). Lineage (NCBI taxonomy): Bacteria > Pseudomonadati > Pseudomonadota > Gammaproteobacteria > Lysobacterales > Lysobacteraceae > Stenotrophomonas > Stenotrophomonas sp. 1L-E-5-B-C3. The sequence continues at coordinate 74,749 of NZ_JBXAWS010000001.1, read as the reverse complement.
GCGTGAACTGCACCGGCTCCTGCAGCTGGAAGATCTACGTCAAGAACGGCCTGGTCACCTGGGAAACCCAGCAGACCGACTACCCGCGCACGCGCCCGGACCTGCCCAACCATGAACCGCGTGGCTGCCCGCGTGGCGCCAGCTATTCCTGGTACCTGTACAGCGCCAACCGGCTGAAGTACCCGCTGATCCGCGGCACTTTGCTGCGCCTGTGGCGCGAGGCGCGCAAGAGCAAGGGCCCGGTCGATGCCTGGGCCAGCATCGTGGAGGACAAGGAGAAGGCGCGTTCGTACAAGACCCGCCGTGGCATGGGTGGCTTCGTGCGCCTGCAGTGGGAAGAGGCCAACGAGATCATCGCCGCCTCCAACCTGTACACGGTCAAGCAGTACGGCCCGGACCGCGTGGTCGGCTTCTCGCCGATTCCGGCGATGTCGATGGTGTCCTACGCCGCCGGCGCGCGCTACCTGTCGCTGCTGGGCGGCGCGTGCCTGTCCTTCTATGACTGGTACTGCGACCTGCCGCCGGCCTCGCCGCAGATCTGGGGCGAGCAGACCGACGTGCCCGAATCGGCCGACTGGTACAACAGCCGTTACATCATCGCCTGGGGCTCGAACGTGCCGCAGACGCGCACGCCCGATGCGCATTTCTTCACCGAGGCGCGCTACAACGGCACCAAGACGGTGGCGATCTGCCCGGACTATTCCGAGCTGGCCAAGCTGACCGATCACTGGCTGCACCCCAAGCAGGGCACCGATGCGGCGCTGGCATTCGCCTTCGGCCATGTGATCCTGCGCGAGTTCCACGTCGATTCGCCCTCGCAGTACTTCCAGGACTACTGCCGACAGTACTCGGACATGCCGATGCTGGTGCGACTGGAGCGCCGCGACGATGGCCGTCTGGTGGCGGGCCGGTTCCTGCGTGCGAGCGAGCTGGGTGGCCTGGGTGAAGCCAATAATCCGGACTGGAAGACCCTGGCTTTGGACGAGACCAGCGGCCAGATCGTGGTGCCCAACGGTTCGATCGGTTTCCGCTGGGGCGAGAAGGGCAAGTGGAACATCGAGGAGAAGGAAAGCAATGGCGCCGATACGCGCCTGCGCCTGAGCCTGGCCGACGCCCATGAGGGCATCGAGGCGGTCAGCTTCCCGTACTTCGGTGGCATCGAGTCGGAAGGTTGGACCGCCGCGCCGGCCGACGAGGTACTGGAACGCAACATCCCGGTGCGTCGCCTGGCGCTGGCCGACGGTGGCGAGACCCTGGTGGCCACGGTCTACGACCTGCTGCTGGCCCAGTACGGCGTGGACCGTGGCTTTGGCGGCGGCAACGTGGCATCGAGCTTCGATGACATGGTGCCGGGCACACCGGCGTGGCAGGAGCGCATCACCGGCGTGTCGCGCGCCGAGGTGATCGAGATCGCCCGCGAGTTCGCGCGCACCGCCGACAAGACCCATGGCCGTTCGATGATCATCGTCGGCGCCGGGATGAACCATTGGTTCCACAACGATATGAACTACCGCGGCCTGATCAACATGCTGATCATGTGCGGTTGCGTGGGCCAAACCGGTGGCGGCTGGGCGCATTACGTGGGCCAGGAAAAGCTGCGCCCGCAGACCGGCTGGCAGCCGCTGGCCTTCGGCCTGGACTGGAGCCGCCCGCCGCGCCACATGAACGGCACCTCGTTCTTCTACTTCAACACCGGGCAATGGCGCTACGAGAAGCTGCAGGTGGACGAGCTGCTGTCGCCGCTGGCGGATGCGAGCAAGTACAGCGGCAGCCTGGCCGACCTGAACCTGCGCGCGGTGCGCATGGGCTGGCTGCCGTGTGCGCCGCAGCTGGACCGCAACCCGCTGCAGCTGGTACGGGAGGCCGAAGCGGCCGGCGTGGCCCCGGCCGACTACGCGCTGGGCAAGTTCAATGACGGTTCGCTGGACTTCGCCTTTGCGGATCCCGATGCACAGCAGAACCATCCGCGGATGATGTTCATCTGGCGCTCGAACCTGCTCGGTTCCTCGGGCAAGGGCCACGAATACATGCTGCGGCACCTGCTGGGGACGCGCCATGGCCTGCAGGGCAAGGACCTGGGCGAGATGGGCGCGGTCAAGCCGGAGGAGGTGAAGTGGCGTGACGAAGCGCCGGAAGGAAAGCTCGACCTGCTGGTGACGCTGGACTTCCGCATGTGCACCACCGCGCTGTACTCGGACATCGTGCTGCCTACGGCCACCTGGTACGAGAAGGACGACCTCAACACGTCGGACATGCACCCGTTCATCCACCCGCTGTCGAAAGCGGTGGATCCGGCCTGGGAATCGCGCAGCGACTGGGACATCTTCAAGGAGGTTGCCCGCACCGTGAGCGAGATGGCGCCCGGTGTGCTGGGCGTGGAGAAGGACCTGGTGCTGGTGCCGACCCTGCATGACACCCCCAACGAGCTGGGCATGCCGTTCGGCGTGGCTGATTGGAAGAAGGGCGAGTGCGAGGCCATTCCGGGCCAGACCATGCCGTCGATGACGGTGGTGGAGCGCGACTACCCCAACCTGTACCGCAAGTTCACCTCGCTGGGCCCGCTGCTGGACAAGCTGGGCAACGGCGGCAAGGGCATGAGCTGGGACACGAAGCACGAAGTCGAATTCCTCGGCAAACTCAACCACACCGTGCACGACGAGGGCGTGAGCCAGGGCCGTCCGGCCATCTCGACCGCGATCGACGCGGCCGAGGTGATCCTGCACCTGGCACCGGAGACCAACGGCCATGTGGCGGTGAAGGCCTGGGAATCGCTGGGCACCTTCACGGGTCGCGAGCACACTCATCTGGCGGTGGGCAAGGAGCACGAGGCGATCCGCTTCCGTGACATCCAGGCGCAGCCGCGCAAGATCATCTCCTCGCCGATCTGGTCGGGCCTGGAAGACGACAACGTCAGCTACAACGCCGGCTATACCAACGTGCACGAGCTGATTCCGTGGCGCACGGTGACCGGTCGCCAGCAGTTCTACCAGGACCATGAGTGGATGATCGACTTCGGCGAGGCCTTCATGGGCTACCGGCCGCCGGTCAATACGCGCACGGTGGAGCCGCTGCTGAACCAGCGCCCGAACGGCAACAAGGAGATCGTGCTGAACTGGATCACCCCGCACCAGAAGTGGGGCATCCATAGCACCTACAGCGACAACCTGATCATGCAGACGCTGTCGCGCGGTGGCCCGATCGTGTGGATCAGCGAGGACGACGCACGCAGCGCCGGCATCGTCGACAACGACTGGATCGAGCTGTTCAACGTCAACGGTGCGATCGCCGCGCGTGCGGTGGTCAGCCAGCGCGTGATGCCGGGCATGGCGATGATGTACCACGCCCAGGAACGCATCATCAACGTGCCGGGCTCGGAGATTTCCGGGACCCGCGGCGGCATCCACAACTCGGTGACCCGCATCGTGCTCAAGCCCACCCACATGATCGGCGGCTACGCGCAGCTGGCCTACGGTTTCAACTACTACGGCACCTGCGGCACCAACCGCGACGAGTTCGTGATCGTGCGCAAGATGGACAAGGTGGATTGGCTAGATGGCGAGGCCGTACCGGCCGCCGCCAAGGAGGTGGTGTGATGAAGGTCCGTGCACAGATCGCGATGGTGCTGAACCTGGACAAGTGCATCGGCTGCCATACCTGCTCGATCACCTGCAAGAACGTCTGGACTTCGCGCGAGGGCGTCGAGTACGCCTGGTTCAACAACGTGGAAACCAAGCCAGGCATCGGCTACCCCAAGGAATGGGAGAACCAGGACAAGTGGAACGGCGGCTGGGTACGCACCCGCGCCGGCAAGCTGGTGCCGCGTGCCGGTGGCCGCTGGCGCATGCTGGCCAAGATCTTCGCCAACCCGGACCTGCCACAGATCGACGACTACTACGAGCCGTTTGATTTCGACTACCAGAACCTGCACACCGCCAAGGACAGCCAGCACCAGCCCACCGCGCGGCCGCGTTCGCTGATCAGTGGCGAGCGCATGCAGAAGATCGAGTGGGGCCCGAACTGGGAGGAAATCCTGGGTTCGGAGTTCAGCAAGCGCTCGCGCGACTACAACTTCGACCAGGTGCAGAAGGAGATCTACGGCGCCTTCGAGAAGACCTTCATGATGTACCTGCCGCGCCTGTGCGAGCACTGCCTGAACCCGGCGTGCGTGTCGGCGTGCCCCTCGGGCGCGATCTACAAGCGCGAGGAAGATGGCATCGTGCTGATTGATCAGGACAAGTGCCGCGGCTGGCGCATGTGCGTGTCGGCGTGCCCGTACAAGAAGATCTACTACAACTGGAAGAGCGGCAAGTCGGAGAAGTGCATCTTCTGCTACCCGCGCATCGAGATGGGCGAGCCAACCGTGTGCTCGGAAACCTGTGTGGGTCGCATCCGCTACCTGGGGGTGATGCTGTACGACGCCGACCGCATTGCCGAGGCGGCTTCGGTGGCCGCCGAGAAGGACCTGTACCAGGCCCACCTGGACATCTTCCTGGACCCGAACGACCCGGCGGTGATCGCCGCCGCGCGCAAGGAGGGCATCCCGGACAGCTGGCTGGATGCAGCCAAGCAGTCGCCGGTGTACAAGCTGGCGATCGACTGGAAGCTGGCGCTCCCGCTGCACCCGGAATACCGCACGTTGCCGATGGTCTGGTACGTACCGCCGCTGTCTCCGATCCAGTCCGCTGCCGAGCGTGGCCGCGTGGGCATGAGCGGTGAGTTGCCGGACGTGGCCTCGCTGCGCATCCCGATGCGCTACCTGGCCAACCTGCTGACGGCGGGTGACGAGGCGCCGGTGGTGCGCGCGCTGGAGCGGCTGATGGCGATGCGTGCCTGGCGCCGGGCCAAGAACGTAGACGGCGTGGAAGACACCGCAGTGCTGGAGCAGACCGGGCTGAGCATTGCCCAGGTCGAAGAGATGTATCGCTACCTGGCCATCGCCAATTACGAGGACCGTTTCGTGATTCCCACTGGCCACCGCGAGTACGCCAACGATGCCTTCGGCGAGCGCGGCGGCTGCGGCTTCACCTTCGGCAACGGCTGCAACGGTGACAGCCCGGCCGATCTGTTCGGCCAGCGCAAGAGCACAACGTTCGTGGTGGACAACGGCCCCAATCATCGCCGCAAGGAGGTGGTGTGATGAGCGTGCTCAAGCTGGTCGGGGTGTTGCTGGATTACCCCCGTGAAGAACTATGGCAGCACGGCGAGGAACTCCTCGCCGCCTGCGACGACCCGGCGCTGGGCGCCGCCCGCCGCCAGCAGCTGCGCAGCTTCGTGCAGCAGCTGCTGGCTACCGATGCGCTGGATGCGCAGGCGGCGTGGCTGGCCAGTTTCGACCGCGGCCGCTCGATGAGCCTGCTGCTGTTCGAACACATCCATGGCGAGTCGCGCGACCGCGGCCAGGCCATGGTCGATCTGGTCGAGACCTACCGCCGCAACGGCTTCGAACTGGATGCGCGCGAGCTGCCGGACTACCTGCCGCTGCTGCTGGAGTTCCTGGCCCATCGCCCTGGCAGCGAGGCCCGCGAGTGGCTGCACCACATCGGCCATATCGCCGGGATGCTGGCGGCGCGTGCCGCCGAGCGTGAGCTGCCGCACCGGGTGCTGTTCGAGATCCTGGTCGAAGCCGGCGACGGCAAGGCCGATCTGCAGGCGCTGCGCCAGCGTGCCAGCGAGGAAGTCCGCGACGATACCGCCGAGGCCATGGACCGCTTGTGGGAGGAGGAGGCGGTGCGCTTCGGCGCCGAAGCCCCTGCCGAGGACTGCAAGCCGCCCGTGCGTTCGCCGGCCCGTCCTTCGCATCGAGAGGTCCAGCCATGAGTTACTCCCTGCATCAATTCGCCTTCCAGTACTACCCGTACATCGCCGTGGCGGTGCTGCTGATCGGCAGCTGGGCGCGCTACGACAAGGCCATGTACACCTGGCGCACCGGCTCCAGCCAGATGCTGTCAGACAAGGGCATGCGGATCGGCAGCAACTGCTTCCACATCGGCATCCTGGCCATCCTCGGTGGCCATCTGGTCGGTCTGCTGACCCCGCACGCGGTGTACGAGCACTTCATCACGTCGTCGCAGAAGCAGATGCTGGCGATGGTGGTTGGTGGTGTGTTCGGCGCACTGTGCTTCATCGGCATCGGCATCCTGCTGGTTCGCCGCCTGTTCAATGCGCGCGTGCGTGCCACTGGCAGCTTTGGCGACACCCTGGTGCTGGTGCTGCTGTTCGCCCAGCTGTGCCTGGGCCTGTACAGCATCCGCGTCTCGTCCGGCCACCTGGACGGTGGGGTGATGGTGCAGCTGGCCGAGTGGGCGCAGCACATCGTGACCTTCCGCGCCGGTGCCGCCGACTATATCGAGGGCGTCAGCTGGGTCTACAAGATGCACATTTTCCTGGGCCTGACCCTGTTCCTGATCGCGCCGTTCACCCGCCTGGTGCACGTGTGGAGCATTCCTGTCAGCTACCTGTGGCGGCCCTACCAGGTGGTGCGCCGCCGCCAGGCCACGCTGCGCTACGGTCCGCGGGAGTAAGCCATGGGCAGCCTGCCGAAATTCCTGCCGATCACCGTGATCGACTCCAATGCCCCGGTTCCGGCCGAGGCCCATTCGCACCATCACGACGCGGCGGAGCAGGGACCGCGCTCGCTCGGGCAGCCGGCACCGTGCCGGTTGTTCGTGGACGAGACCGCGATCAGCGAGGCCGATATCGCCCGCGAGATGCAGCACCACCGGGCGATGCGCCCGGAACAGTCACGTGCCGAGGCGGCACGTGCACTGGTGGTGCGCGAGCTGCTGCGCCTGGAAGCGCAGCGGCTGGGCCTGCAGGCACCGGAGGGCCGGGTCAGCGACGAGGAAGTGCTGATCCAGCAACTGCTGGAAGACGCGATCGAAGACCGCGTGCCGACCGATGAGGACTGTCGCCGCTACTTCGAGCAGAACCCGGAGCGCTTCCGCTCGCCTGACCGCGTGCGCCTGCGCCATATCCTGCTGGCTGCGCCGGCCGACGACGTGGCCGGGCGCTTCGCCGCACGCACCGAAGGCGAGCGACTGGTCGGACTGCTGAAGGAGTCGCCGCACCTGTTCGCCGATTTCGCCCTGCGCCATTCGCGCTGCCCGTCCAGCAGCGAGGGCGGCGACCTGGGCTGGCTGCAGCGCGGGCAGACCACGCCGGAGTTCGACCGCCAGGTGTTCCGCCTGCGCGAGGGCCTGGCCGGTTTCCCGGTGGAATCGCGCTGGGGCTACCACGTGGTCTGCGTCGATGCCCGCGAGGAAGGCCAGCCGCAGCCGTTCGAGGCGGTGCTGCCACAGCTGCGTGATTACCTGGAGCTGCAGGTACGGCAGCGCGAAGTGCAGGCCTACCTGCTGCAGCTGCAGGAGCGCTACCCGGTGCGCGGGCTGGACGAGATCGACGCCGAAGCGGATATCGGCTGAACCCCATTGAACGAGGAGACCCCATGAACCAGGCCCTTGCCCCCGCCAGTGCCGGGCAGCAGCGTGCGCTGTGGCTGAGCACGTTCGCCTTCACCGTGTGCTTTGCGGTGTGGATGATCTTCTCGATCATCGGCATCCAGATCAGCGAACAGCTCGGATTGAGCGACACCCAGTTCGGGCTGTTGATCGCCACGCCGGTACTGACCGGCTCGGTCAGCCGCGTGTTCCTTGGCATCTGGTCCGACCAGTTCGGCGGCCGCAAGGTGATGGCGCTGGTGATGCTGTGTGGCGCGGTGGCCACCTGGATGCTGACCTATGCGCACACCTACCCGCAGTTCCTGTTTGCCGCGCTGTGCGTGGGTATTGCCGGTGGCAATTTCTCGGTGGGCGTGGCCTACGTGTCCAAGTTCTTCCCGGCCAGCAAGCAGGGCACCGCGCTGGGCATTTTCGGCGCCGGCAACATTGGTTCGGCAGTGACCAAGCTGCTGGCACCGATGGTGATGGTGGCGGCGGGCTGGATGATGGTGGCCAAGGTGTGGGCGGTCGCGCTGGCGATCACTGCGGTGCTGTTCTTCCTGTTCAGCAAGGAGGATCCGTCGCTGGAACAGCGCCGCCGTGATGGCGTCAAGCCGGTGCCGTTTTCCGAGCAGATGGCGCCGCTGAAGAACCTGCAGGTCTGGCGGTTCTCGCTGTACTACTTCTTCGTGTTCGGTGGGTTCGTGGCGCTGGCGCTGTGGCTGCCGCACTACCTGGTGGGCGCCTACGGCATGGACGTGGGCCACGCCGGCATGCTGGCGGCGTGCTATTCGATCCCGGCGAGCCTGTTCCGCGTGGTGGGTGGCTGGATGTCGGACCGCATGGGCGCGCGCCGGGTGATGTACTGGACCTTCGGTGTGTCGGCTATCTGCACTTTCCTGCTGGCCTATCCGGATACCGAGTACGTGGTGAAGGGCATCCACGGCCCGATCCACTTCCATCTGGCCATCGGCGTGGTGATGTTCACCGTGCTGGTGTTCGTGCTGGGCTTCTTCATGTCACTGGGCAAGGCCGCGGTGTACAAGCACATTCCGGTGTATTACCCGCAGCACGTGGGTGCGGTGGGTGGTGTGGTCGGCATGATCGGCGGACTTGGTGGCTTCATCCTGCCGATCGTGTTCGGGGCCTTGAATGATGCCCTGGGCATCTGGAGCAGCTGTTTCATGTTGCTGTTCGTGCTGGTGGCGGCTGCACTGGCGTGGATGCATTTTGCTATTCGCCGCATGGAGCGCCGTCACTTCCCGCAGATCGACCGCGAGACCGACCTGCCCGAAGCCATTGATGCGGCCGCCGCCGAGCGGGTGCGTGGCGGTTGAACGGGGTTGCCGGCCAGCGGCCGGCACTACCGGAACGGTGCGCGGCAGGTGAACGAGGTTGCCGGCCAGCGGCCGGCACTACCGGGTAGCGGGCGAAAGGGTAGTGCCGGCCGCTGGCCGGCATGAACCTACCGATGCGCCACGCTTGATTTCAATCAGGGCCACGCGAAGAGGAACGCCCGAAGATGTGTGCCATGAGCTTCCACGTCGATGAGAGTGAGGACACTGCGCTGCAGGCAGCATTGCTGCGGCAGCCCCGGCATGTGCTGTTCCCGCCTGCGGACCAGTTCAGCACCGGATTTGGCGAAAGCGGCTGGCGCGCCGCCGTGCGCGCCAGCAATGAGCACCTGATCCCGCGTGGCTTGACGCTCGGCTTCCAGGCCGGTCGCGGCGGACGCGATGTGCCGCCACAGGCGTATCTGGACACCTTGCTGCTGGCCCTGCAGCTGCAGGCCGATGCCCTGGCCGAGGACCGCGAAGTAGTGGCGATGGTGCTGCAGCTGGGCTTGGCCGAGACCTTGCCGCCATCCCAGCTGGGCCAGCTGCTGGATGCGGTGCCGCAGCACCTGCGCACCGTGGCGCGCCCGCAGGTGGAGGTGCGGCTGGACGCGGGTAGTGCGCTGTCGCCGGCACAGCTGCGCGCGGTGGGCTGCACCCGCCTGAACGTGATCGACCGTGCCGATGCACCGGGGCCGACCCTGCTGGCACAGGCGCGGCAGGTCGGCTTCACCGCGCGCTACTACCAGCTGCGGGTGCCCGGTAGCGAGGACACCGGCTTCATTGAACGGGTGCATGAGGTGCTGGCAGAAGCACCCGAGCGCATCCTGCTGCCGGCACCGTGCGCGCTACCGCAGCGTCCGTCGGCAGCGCATTGGCTGCAGGCCTGGCGCCTGCTGCGCGATGCCGGTTATGAACCCATCGGCGGTGACCACTACCAGCGTGGTGACCTGCCCAATCCGCATGGGCCCGGCGATGGCCAGCGCCACTGCGACCTGGCCGGCGTGCCGCGCCGTGATCGCAGTGATTTCATCGGGCTTGGCCTGTCCGCCTGCAGCCAGATTGGCGAAGTGTTCTACCGGCTGGAGGACGAGCTGGGTGAATGGCGGACGCGCCTGCAGTCCGGTCACATGGGCGTGGCCGCGGGCCTGATCCTGTCCGAGGACGAGCGGCTTGCGGCCGAGGTGGCACAGAGCATCGCCTGCGATCATGCGCTGGATGCAGCGGCTTTCGAGTGGCGCAACGATGTTCCCTTCGATGAATGTTTCGCTGAACTGTTGCCGGCGCTGTCGCCGCTGCTGGCGCGCGGCTGGGCGCACTGGGATGCGCGCGTGCTGCGCCTGGCTGAAGAAGGTCGGCTGCTGTGGCGTATGATGGCCGCATGCTTCCGGCCGGCGGCCGCCATCGCTTGAGTCCTGCCTCGATGTCTTCGAATCCGCCTTCCCAGGGCCGTCTCGGCCGGGCCACGCCGAACCCCGCCGCCGCCGATGACGGCGACGCGCTGCACTTCTGCAGCACCTGTGCATTTTCCGATGCCTGCATGTCGCAGGGCTATGACAAGACCGCGCTGGGCGACCTGCACGTGCTGGTCGACCACGTCGGTCCGTTCCATGCGGGTGACTACATCTTCCGCGCCGGTGAGTCGTTCGATTCGATCGCTGCGGTGCGCGCTGGCATGGTCAAGACCTTCGTCGATGACAGCCAGGGCAACGAGCAGGTGCTGGGCTTCAGCCTGCCGGGCGAAGTGATCGGCCTGAATGCGATCCACGGTTCGCGCTTCCCCTGCAATGCGGTGGCGCTGGACACCGTGCACCTGTGCCGCATCTCGTTCCCCAAGCTGAGCCTGCTGGCCACCCGCATGCCGGGGCTGCAGGCCAAGCTGTTCAGCCTGCTCAGTGCGGAGATCGGCAAGGTCGCCACGCTGGCCGCCAACCACCGTACCGAAGAGCGCATGGCCGCGTTCCTGCTGGACATGTCCGAGCGTTACGCGCGGCGTGGTTTTTCTGCCACGCGCTTCAACCTGACGATGGCACGCACCGAGATCGCCAATTACCTGCGGATGGCGCCGGAAACCGCCAGCCGCGTGCTGCGTCGCCTGAGCGATGATGGGATCATCGCGGTGAAACAGCGTGAGATCCTGCTGCTGCAGCCCGAGCGCCTGGCGGCGCTGGCGGTGGCCGACGAATCCGATCCGAACTGAACCTGGCCGGGAGCCGACGATGAAGCGCGCTGGACTGTTGTTGCTGGGACTGCTGGCCACGGTGCCGGCCTGGGCGGCCGAGCTGACGGTGTCGGCGGCATCGAGCCTGACCGAGAGCTTCCGTGAGCTGGGCATCGCCTACGAAAAGACGCACCCGGGAACCAAGGTCGATTTCAACTTCGCCGCCTCTGGCGTGCTGCTGCAGCAGATCATCCGCGGCGCGCCAGTGGACGTGTTCGCCTCCGCCGATGAAACCACGATGGACCAGGCACAGCAGCAGGGCCTGTTGGCGGCGGGCACCCGCGAGGTGTTCGCGGTGAACGCGCTGTGGGTGGTGGTGCCGCCGCAGGCCAAGGTCGCGCCGCGTAGCTTGAAGGACCTGGCCGGTGCCGGCGTGCAGCGCATCGCACTGGGCAACCCGGAGAGCGTGCCGGTCGGCCGCTACGCCAAGGGCGCGCTGGATGCGGCGGGCCTGTGGCCGTCGGTGCAGGGCAGGGTCATCACCACCCAGAACGTGCGCCAGTCGCTGGACTACGTGGCGCGCGGTGAAGTGGATGCCGGCTTCGTCTATGCCACCGATGCGCAGGCGATGCCCGACCGCGTGCGTCGTGCCTTCGCGGTGCCGGTGGCCGGGCGCATCGCCTATCCGCTGGCGGTGACCAAGGCCAGCGCGCAGCCGGCGGAGGCCCAGCGGTTTGCCACCTTCGTGCGTTCGGCGCAGGGCCAGGCGATCCTGGCCAAGCACGGATTCGGCAAGCCCTGAGGCATGGATCTCGACTGGAGCGCGCTGGGGTTGTCGCTGAAGGTGGCCGGCTGGGCTACCGCGATCAATCTTGTAGCGGGCGTTGCACTGGGCGCACTACTGGCGCGGCGGCGCTTTCCCGGCCGCGAGCTGCTGGATTCGTTGTTGACCTTGCCGATGGTGTTGCCACCGACCGTGTTGGGCTATTACCTGCTGGTGCTGATCGGCCGTAACGGACCGATCGGCGCGTGGCTGCAGTCGTGGTTCGGCATCAACCTGGTGTTCACCTGGCAGGCGGCGGTGATCGCTGCGGCGGTGGCCTCGCTGCCGCTGGTGTTCAAGCCGGCACGCGCGGCGTTCGAGGAAGTGGACGGACAGCTGGAGCAGGCCGCACGCACGCTCGGTGTGTCCGAAGCGGCGGTGTTCTTCCGCATCACGCTGCCGCTGGCCTGGCGTGGCATCCTCGCCGGCCTGCTGCTGGCATTTGCACGTGCGATGGGCGAGTTCGGCGCCACCCTGATGGTGGCCGGCAGCATTCCGGGCCGCACGCAGACGCTGTCGATCGCCATCTACGAAGCGGTGCAGGCCGGTCAGGACGGCAAGGCCAATGCGCTGGTGATCCTGACCTCGGTGGTGTGCATCGTGATCCTGCTGCTGGCCGCACGGCTGGTGGGCGGGCGTCGCCGGGAGCTGCGCGATGTGGCTTGATCTGCAGGTGCAGCGCCGACTGCAGGCGGCCGGCCAGAGTTTCGTGCTGGACGTAGCTTTGCAGTGCACGCAGCGGCAGGTGGTGCTGTTCGGGCCCTCGGGCGCGGGCAAGAGCCTGACCCTGAAGGCAGTGGCCGGGCTGCTGAGGCCGGGCCAGGGCCACGTGCGCCTGCAGGGGCAGACCTTGTTTGACGCGGCGGCCGGCGTGGACCTGCCACCGCAGCGCCGCCGGCTGGGCTATGTCTTCCAGGACTATGCGTTGTTCCCAAACCTGAGCGTGCGCCAGAACGTGGCGTTCGGTCTGCAGAAGGGCTGGCTCAATCCACGCACCGGGCAGCGCTTTGATGCAGTGGAGCAATGGTTGCACGCATTCCGCATCGACACAGTGGGCGATCTGCTGCCCTCGCAGGTCTCCGGCGGGCAACGTCAGCGTACCGCCTTGGCACGAGCCCTGGTGACGCAGCCGCAGGCACTGCTGCTGGATGAGCCGTTCTCCGCGCTGGACCATGACCTGCGCCAGCACCTGCGCCAGGAGCTGGAGACCGTGCTGGACAAGACCGGCATCCCGTTGCTGTTGATCAGCCACGACCCGCAGGATGTGGCCATGTTCGGCCAGCAGGTGGCACGCGTCGTCGACGGCCGCATCGTCGGCGATTGATCCGTGATGGACGCACGGGCGATGGTTGTCTACAGCTGATGGTAGTGCCGGCCGCTGGCCGGCAACCACGGATTCCGGAGCAGCCGGCCAGCGGCCGGCTCTACCGGTTCAACCGTTCGTCACCCACTGGATGAACGCCCAGCGTCGCGTCGGCGCCATGCCGAAACGATGCTGCGGTGAGCATGCATGCCATGCACGCACGCGTGCTTCCTCATCCGCATCCAACGCACCAAACAGCTCTACTGCCTGGCGCACCAGGCCATCGGCATCCTGCGCGACGTCGCGCACTGATTCGGGCAGGTAGTCGACCTGTGGCTCGCGGCCCATGTCCAGCAGCATGTTGATCGGGTAGCGGTGGTCGGGCATCGGTACCCACTCGCGGCCAAGCAGCTCGGCCAGTTCCGTGACACCGGCACGTGGGCCGGTGGCAAACGTGATGCAGGCACGCTGGCGCGCGTGCGCATCCAGCTTGCGCAGGGCTTCCTCCAGATCCGGCACCATCAATGAGCGGGAGGCAATCGCCAGATCGCAACGCGGCACGTCGTGCCAGTCATCGGTCCACGACAGCGCCCACGGTGTAATGTTGCCGACGCCATCGCGCGTGATCGCAGTGCGCAGACCGTCGAGCATGCCGTTGCTGTAATCGAGTGCGTGTACGTGGCCGACCTGCGTGGCGATTGGCAGGCTGAGCAGGCCGGGGCCGCAGCCAACATCCAGCACCGTGGCCACGCCACTGAGATCAAGCCGGTTGAGGAATGCCTCGCTGTAGTCATCGTGGCGGCGCTTCCAGCTGGACTGTGCGGCACGCGCATCCCAGGCACTGGCCGGCTTTGCCTGGAAGCCACAGGCCTGCAGTTGTTGGCGGTAGCGTGCGGCGTGGTCGATCGGAGTCGGTAGCGATGTGCTCATGTCGAAGTTCCAAAGACGGGCAGGGCGGCCGCCACGCGTGCGGCGTCGACGCCGTAGAGCGTAGCCAGGCATTCGGGCGTGGCGATCTGGTGGGCAGGGCCGAGTGCCTGCAGGCTGCCGGCCGACATCAGGGCGATACGGTCAGCCACCTGCAGCGCGTGCTGCGGTTGATGGGTGGACAGCAGCACGCCGATGCCACGATCGGCCAGGCGGCGCACGGTATCGAGGATGCGCAGCTGGTTGCCGAAATCGAGGCTGGCGGTGGGTTCGTCCATCACCAGCAGCGGTGCCTGCTGGGCCAGTGCACGGGCGATCAGTACCAGCTGGCGCTCACCACCGCTGAGCGTGGTGACGGTGCGATCGGCTAAAGATTGCAGGCCCAGTTCGCGCAGGCAGTCATCGGCGATGGCTTCATCAGCGCGACCGGGTGCCGCGAGCAGGCCCAGGTGTGCGGCGCGGCCCATCGCCACCACCTCACGCACGCGCCAGGCGAAGGGCAGCGGCGCAGCCTGCGGCACATAGCCCATACGGCGGGCGCGGGCGGCGCGATCGTGCGCGCGCAGCGGCGTGCCCTGCAGGTCCACTTCGCCTCGTACCGCAGGCAGCAGGCCGAGCAGGGTGCGGAACAGGGTGGTCTTGCCACAACCGTTCGGGCCAAGCAGGCACAGCACATCACCGGGCTGCACTGACAGTGCGAACGGTGCGCCCAGTGCCACGCCGGCATGGCCGATGGCCAACCCGCGTGCTTCCAGTAGTGGTGTGGCGGTGCTCATGGGCGACGCTCGCTGCGCGCCAGCACCAGCAGGAAACACGGCACGCCAACGAAGGCGGTGAGGATGCCGAGTGGCAGTTCGATCGGCGCCAGGGTGCGCGCCAGCGTATCGGCGGCAAGCAGGAAGCTGGCGCCGAGCAGCAGGCTGGCCGGCAACAACCGGCGGAAGTCGGCGCCGACCAGCAGTCGCGCGATGTGGGGAACCACCAGGCCGACCCAGCCGATGATGCCGGCCAGCGACACCGCTGCAGCGGTGCACAGGGTGGCTGCGGCAATCAACGTCCAGCGCAGCGGAGTGACCGCCACACCCAGCGCGCTGGCCTCCTCGTCACCCAGGCCGAGCAGGTTCACCCGCCAGCGCAGCAGCACCAGCGGCACCAGCCCGATCAGCAGCAGTGGCGCGGTGACCTTGAGGTCGTCGATGACCACCGCGTTCAAGCCGCCCAGCAGCCAGAAGGTGATGGACGGCAATTGGGTGTACGGATCGGCCAGCAGCTTCAGCAGCGAGATGCCGGCGCCCAGCAGTGCCGATACGGCAACGCCGGCCAGCACCAGTACCAGCACTGGGTCGTGCCGGCGCACCAGTGCGGCCACCAGGCAGACCAGGCCAACCGCACCGAGCCCTCCGGCAAATGCGATGCCCTGCACCAGCAGCATCGGCAGGCCGAGGAACAGGCCCAGCGAAGCACCCAGGCCGGCACCGGTGGAGACGCCCAGAATGTCCGGCGACACCAGCGGATTGCGGAACATGGCCTGATAGGCGGCACCGGCCGCCGACAACACAGCGCCAATCAAAACGGCGGCCAGCACGCGTGGCAGGCGGATATGCCAGAGCGCGGCCTGCACGGCAGGCGGGCTGGGTTCGCCGATGCCGAACAGCTGCCAGCCGATGGCATGCAGCAGCGCCGCCGGACGTACCGGAAACTGGCCGACCGAGAACGCCAGCAACAACATCGCCAGCAGCAGGCTCCAGCCACCGGCATGCCAGGCCAAACGTGGAAGCGTGCGCATGCTCAGACGTTCGCATCCAGGCTGCGTGCCAGCGCGGCGGGCAATGGTTGGCCCCACAGCAGCTGATGCAGCGCGCCGATGCGGCCGCGCAGCGCGGCAGGCGCCAATGCGGGCACTGCACCCGGATGCAGCCTGGACAGCAGCCACGGCAGGCCGGGAAGGCGATTGACGCCAGGCGGTCCATCCAGCCATCCGAACGGCAGTACCGGTGCGCAGTGCAGGCGACGCTCGCGTACGGCACGCAGGGCGCGCCAGCGCGGATCCTGTGCCGCATGCGCGGCGAACCCGGCATCCTGGGTCAGGATCACGTCCGGATCCCAGGCCAGCAGTTGTTCGAATGACACGCGCGCGAGGCCACCGGCACCGGCACTGGCGGCCACATTGCGGCCGCCACAGAACTCGATGACTTCGGTGTTGATCGAGCCGGACAGGCCGCTTTCCAGGCCATCGCTGCCACGCCCGTAGTACACCGTGGGCCGCGTTTCTGCAGGCCGCGTCGCCAGCACCTCGCGCACCAGTGCCAGCTGTGCCTCGGCGGCCTGCGCCAGCGCCTCGCCGCGTGCGGCGGCACCCAGCAGCCGGCCCACGTGGCGCAGCTGTGCCGGATGATCGGGCAGGCGGCCGGCAATCAGTTCGAACGGAATCGCGGTCTGCTTCCAGACCCGCTCGGCCGAGTCGCGGTAATTGGCATCGAAATCACCGGCATCCAGCACCAGGTCCGGCTGCATCGCCAGCAGGCGCTCGAGGCTGACCGTGCTGCCGCGCCCGGCCAGGCGACCGACCACCGGCAGCGTGCGCAGCGACGCCGGCAGCTGCGCCAGTGCCTCGGGCGATACCTTCATCGGCCAACCGAGCAGGCGTTCGGGTGCCACGGCGGCGAGCAGCACCGCAGCCGGCGGACCGGCCGCGAACACGCGCTTGGGCGTGGCCTTGGGCGCACCCAACCGCAGCACGCGCTGCGTCGGCATCGCCAGCAACTCGGCACTGGCGACCAGCAATGGTGCCAGCGCGAATGCCTGCAGCAGGGCGCGCCGCCTCATGCAGCGGCCTCCGGCGCGTTGCGGCAGGCATCCCACCAGGCCTGCAACGCTGCGTCTTCGGCGGGCAGTTCGATGGCCATGCCGCCGGTGAACTGGCGCCACGCATCGAGGTAGGGCAGCTTCACCGCCGTCAACAAAGGAATGCCGGCCAGCATCAATGCCAGCAGCTCATCGGCCATGCCGCCGCCTTCTGATTCCAACGTGCCGAAACGGTTGGCGATGGCCAGCTCGGCGTGGTCCTGCAAGGCCCGGCGCAGCACCACGCTGGCGTCGGCGATGCCGCCCGGGTCCAGGTTGCAGCCGCAGGAGGCCGGGCCCAGCGCCTGGCTGATCGGGTAGCGCGAGCCGGGATCGGTCACGTCCATCAGTGCCATACGCTTCTTGCCGTTGGCAGTGGGTTCGTGTGGCAGATGCACCAGCCCGCGCACGCGGTGGCCGGCGGTCAGCTGGCGTGCGGCGAACGCGGCCAGCAGGCCATCGGGTTCGCCGCTGTGGTCATGCACGATGGCCGCGATGCGCGGCGGCTGTATAGCGCTCATGCTCAGAACCTCCAGTTGGCGTTGGCGAACCAGGTACGGCCCGGCATCGGGTAACCGTCGGCCAGTTCGTACCATTTGTCACCGATGTTGCGCACGCCGAGGTCGAAATCCCAGGCCTTGCGCGGGCTCCAGCTGGCCTTGAAGCCGGTGATGCCATAGCCGGGCAGGTCACGTACCGGGCGTGCGGCATCGGCGTAGCTGACCTTGCGGCCCTGTTCGCCTTCCAGCGTGGCTTGCAACTTCAACTGCGGCAGTAGCTGCCAGCCCACCGCCATGAACAGCCGTTGGCGCGGGCTGTCGAGCAGGGCAACGCTGCGGTCTTCGAGGTTGGTACGGCGCAGCCAGGTATAGCTGGCCTGCAGATCCCAGTCGTCGCCGATGCGCTGGCGCAAGCCCAGTTCCACGCCCTGGTGGCGTGCCTTGCCAACGTTCTGCGCCTGGTTGCAGGTGCTGCCGCCGCACTCGCGCGAGGCCACCACCGCGTTCTGGATCAGGTCATCGATACGGCTCTGGAACAGCGCCGCCTGCAGCTGGCCACCTTCCCACCAGCGGCCACGCAGGCCCACTTCGAAGTGGGTGGCGTGCTCGGCCTTCAGGTCCGGGTTGGGCAGGGCTGAACCCATGCGCGCGGAATAGCGGTCCTTGATGGTCGGAAAACGCGTGCGCCGCGCTGCGCTTGCATACCACTGCTGGTCCGGCGCCAGCTGCTGCACGTACTCCAGGACCGCATTGGTGGCATCGGTGCTGCCGGTCGGCCAGAAGTACACGCGCTTGGCGTCGCGACGGTCGTGGCCGATGCCCACGCGCAGGTGTGAGGTGTCGGTCAGTGCGATGCGGTCCTCGATCGCCACCGAAGTGGTCACATCTCGGAAATCCTTGGTGGGCGAGTGCGGGTTGCGCTCGCTGTGCTGGTCTTCCTTGTAGTGGATCGCGAACTGCAGTTCCTGACGCGGCAGCGCCGTCGTGGCCAGGGTCACCGAGCCGCCCACGGTGCGGTCGTCGTAGATGCTGGGGAAGCTGCTGTTGTCCATCGCCACCTGGTAGGTGCCGTCGGTGTAGGCATCCAGACCATTACCATAGGTGTCGCGGTAGACGCGGGTGCGCAGCGTGGTGTGCTCGCCCAGGCGGGTGTTGCCGATGAAGTACAGGCTGTCCTTGTCCCACCACGGCCAGCGCCAGTAGCGGATGCCGCTGCGCGCAGTGCCGGTGTAGACCGGGTTGTCCTTCTCGCCGTCCTGGCGCGCGTAGCCGATCGCGTACTCGTCGCCCTCGCGCGGGGTGTAGCCCAGCTTGAACGACAGGCGGCGGTCGTCGCGCGAGGCGTTGCGGCGGTCCTTGCCGGTATCGGTGGGTACGCGCTTGTAGTCGACGAAGCCATCCGGCAGCGGGAACTCATCGGCCTTCAGGATCGATGCGCCGAGCTGGAAGTACCAGTCGCCACGACGCCCGCCGAGGTTGACCGCCGCCTTGCGCTCGCCGCCATCGGCGATTCCCAGCCGCACGTCGCCTTCCATCGGACGCTCCGGGCGGCGGCTGACCAGGTTGATCGCACCGCCGAGGATGTTCGGCCCATACAGTAGCGACGCACCACCGCTGGCGACCTGGATCTCGGCCAGATCGAAGGTGGTGAAACGGCCGAAGTCCACGTAGCCGTCATAGGGCACGTACAGCGGAATGCCATCGAGGAACACCGGTACCTGGCGTGCGTCGAAGCCGCGCAGGTAGACCATGTCCTCGTTGCGCGAATTGCGCGCCAGGCTCACGCCCGGCAATACGCTGACCGCATCACCGACCGTATTGCGGTCGAGCTGCTGGATGCGTTCGGCGTCGAGGCTGCGTTCGGCCACGGTGGGTGAGGTGCCGCGCGCGGCATGCACGTCGATCGTGCCCAGGGTGAACACCGGCGGTGGCGAGGCGATGTCGGCCGCGGCGGCGGTCAGCGGCAGCAGCAGGGCCGACAGGGGTAGAACGAAACGACAGGTACGCATCCTCGCGAGTCCTCGGGTTCGTTATATCCAAGATGATATAACGGTTGGCAGGGGTCAACTTGATGACCGACCCGGGGATTCTCGGCGCTGGCCGGCACGGCCACCTTGATCCATATCAAGCCCGGTGCAGGGGGGCAACGCCGTACACTGGCCGCTCGCGCAAAACGCAGGGAAACGAGCACGATGAGCGAGGCCGAGCCGCCGTTGGAACTGCAGGGCAACCTGTGGCTGAGCATCGCCGGGCAGAGCGTGGGCGGTCGCGGACGCTTCGCGCTTCTGGGCCTGATCGATGCGTGTGGCTCGATCAGCCAGGCCGCCAAGCGCATGGGCATGACCTACAAGAATGCCTGGGATGCAGTGGATGCGATGAACACGGCGGCCGGTGAACCGTTGGTGGCGCGCAGCGTGGGTGGCCGTGGCGGTGGCGGCGCGCAGTTGACCGAGCGTGGCCGCCAACTGATCACCCGGTTCGAGGACGTTGAGCGGGCACACAGCACCTTCCTGCAGTCGCTGCAGACCACCCCGGGGCTGGACGAGGATCTGGCCCTGATCCGGAGAATCGGCATGATCACCAGTGCACGCAACCAGTTCCATGGCCGGGTCAGTGCGCTGGCGGCCGGTGCGGTCAACGATGAGGTACAAATTGAGGTGGCGCCGGGCCTCGCGCTGGTAGCTACCATCACCCATGGCAGCGTGGAATCGCTGGGGCTGGCGGTGGGGGTGCCGGCCTATGCGCTGGTCAAGGCCTCGTCGGTGATCGTGGCGCAGGGTGATGGCGCGCGATATTCGGCGCGCAACCAGTTCGCCGGCACGGTGGAGCGGATCACCGAGGGCGCGGTGAATGACGAGGTGGTGGTGGACATCGGCCATGGCTGCAGCGTGGTGGCCATGATCACCCGCGCCAGTACCGCAGCGCTGGAATTGCGTGAAGGCAGCACGGCAACAGTGCTGTTCAAGGCGTCGAGCGTAATCGTGGGCGTGCCGATGTAAGGCGTTCCGCCGGGCATGGCCCGGCGCTACCTCGGCGCTGCACGGTTCCTGCAACGGTAGCGCCGGGCCATGCCCGGCGGAATCGATCCGGTATTCAATACAGCTCACAGTGGATGCGGCCTTCACCCCGCAGCGCGTCCCAGTGCCCTTCGCCACCGATGGCATCGATGGCCTCGCGCACCGCGCCTTCCAGGTGGCTCTTGTTGCCGCACAGGTAGAGATGCCCGCCGCGGGCCAGCACATCGCGCACTTCATCGCCGCGCTGCTGCAGCACATGCTGCACATAGACCTTTTCGGCGCCATCGCGCGAGAACGCGGTATGCAGGCCGGCCAGCACGCCTCGCGCGTGCCAGTCCTGCAGCTGCTCGCGATACAGGTAGTCATGCTGGCTGTGCTTCTCGCCGAACACCAGGCGCACTTCGCGTTCGCAGGCGTTGGCCTGCAGCTCCTGCATCAGGCCCATCAACGGCGCGATGCCGGTGCCGGTGCCAACCAGCAGCAATGGCGCTTCGCCGGTATCGGGCAGATGGAAGCCGGGATTGGAACGGCAGTACACACGGGCATGGTCGCCGCCATGCAGCAGGCTGCCGGTGGCAGTGCCGAAGCGCTCGCGGCCGCGCAGGGTGTAGCGCACTTCGCGCACGCACAGGCTCAGCTGGTCGTCGCAGGGGTGCGAGGCGATCGAATAGGCACGCGGCAGGCGTGGTGACAGCAGCTCGCGAAGGCGGGCCAGCGGAATGCTGTCCGGGGTGGCGTGGTCCTGCAGTATGTCCAGCAGGTCCAGGCCGTGCAGGTAGGCTTCCAGCTCGCGCTTCTGGCTGACCTTCAACAGGCCCTTCAGTACGTCGCTGCCACCGAGCTTGGCCAGTTCGCGCAGCACACCCTTGCTCAGCAGGCGCAGCTCGCGGTCATGCAGCGCGGCCACAGCGGCGGTGTCGCCGTACCAGGTGGCCAATGCCTGCAGCAGGGCAGGGTCGTTCTCCGGTACCACGTGCAGGGTGTCGCCGGCGCGGTACGCCATGCCACTGCCGGCAATGTCCAGTTGCAGGTGCCAGGCGGCCGGGTCGCTGCTGTTCAAGCGGCGGCGTTCGAGAATGGGGGCTGCAAAGGCATTGTCTTCGCCATAGGCGGTGACCTGCAGGTGCAGGTCCTGGCCAGCGTCCACGTCGCCATCCAGCACCTGGCCGAGCACCGGCTGCCATTGCTGGAAGAACTGCTCGTAGCCCAGGTCGGCA
This sequence comes from Stenotrophomonas sp. 1L-E-5-B-C3, assembly GCF_057292075.1. NCBI lineage: Bacteria > Pseudomonadati > Pseudomonadota > Gammaproteobacteria > Lysobacterales > Lysobacteraceae > Stenotrophomonas > Stenotrophomonas sp. 1L-E-5-B-C3. The sequence continues at coordinate 53,187 of NZ_JBXAWS010000001.1, read as the reverse complement.
TCGACGCGCTGCAGCAGCGGCTGCGCCTGGCGATCGCTCAGCGCGGCATCCAGCGCCTTGGTGAAGCCGCAGAAGCTGGGGTAGCCGGTGTCGCCGAGGCCGAACACTGCATAGCGCAGGCCGCTCAGTGTCGGAGTCTGGCGCAGGGTTTCAAAGAACTGTTCGCCGTTGGCCGGCGGTTCGCCATCGCCGAACGAGCTGGAGATCGCCAGCAGCACATCGCCGTGGCCGAGGCTGGCCACGTCGATGTCATTGAACGGAAGCACCTGCGGACCGTGCGGCTGCAGGTCCGCGCCCAGGCGCTGGGCCAGGGCGCGGGCATTGCCCGACTCGGACGCGAAACCCACCAGCAGGCGGCTGAAGGGCGTACTGGTCGGGAGAGCGTTCACGCGGCCTCGTAGAAGTCGTCGAACTTTTCCTTGCTGAACTCGACCAGGTCGTAGTTCTGCATCAGGTCGTTCACCACGCGGCGGATGCTGATGTACGAGGTGATGTTGCCGTCGGCGTCGAACAGCGGCTGCACGGTGGTGTCGACCACGTAGAGCACGCCGCCCTTGCCGAGGTTGGGCACGATGCCGGTCCAGGTCTTGCCGGCCTTGATGGTGTCCCACATGTCCTTGTAGACCGCCTTGGGCACATCCGGATGGCGCACGATGCTGTGCGGCTGACCGATCAGCTCCTCGCGCGCGAACCCGGTGAGCGTGCAGAACAGGTCGTTGGCGTAGGTGATGTTGCCCTGCAGGTCGGTGGTGGAGATCACCATGACGTTCTGCATGGCATTCAGCAGCTGGGCGTTGTCGGGGGTGTAGCTCATCGCAGGTCCTTTGGATGCCGGTGACGCCGGCGTATTGGGTTCCTGCATAGAGATACGCCCGCGCAGCGGCGGGCGGATTGACATTGATCAAGCGGGTGGCTGGATCGGCTGCGACCGGGGGTCGCAGGGGTGTTCCGCCGGGCATGGCCCGGCGCTACCAGGGGGGCGGTGCAAGGGTAGCGCCGGGCCATGCCCGGCGAAGAGGCATCAGCCCATCAGGTAACGCAGCACGCCGGCCGACACCACGCCGATCAACACCGTGGGCAGCATTGAAAAGCGCGTGGCGACCAGTAGCGTGATGGCCAGCGCGGCCAGATCAGCCGGCTTGTCGGCAACGAAGTCGGGCGCGATCACCGAGATCAGCACGCAGCCGGGTGCGGCTTCCATCACCGTCACTGCGCGCTTGCTCAGTGTGCGGTTGCGCAGCGCGAGGAAGCCGATGATGCGGGTCAGGTAGGTGGCGGCGGCCATCAGCACGATGGTCAGCACCGAGGTCCAGTGGATCAGTCCGTTGAAGATCATGCCGCGTCCTCCGCCAGCAGCCAGGCCGCGGCCAGGCCGGCCAATGCGCCGCTGGCCACGTACCACGCACCCGGCACCAGCAGGTAAGTGGCGGCGGCCACCACCAGGCTGACCAGCCACGGCCGCGCTGCCTTCATGCCCTGCCACATGCCGCGCAGCAGGACCAGGAACACGGCCGGGAAGGCCATGTCAAAACCATAGGCGTGGATGTCGCCCAGCATCGGGCCGACGATCGCGCCCAGCGCGGTACAGGCCACCCAGACCGTGTACAGGCCGGCCGAGACGCCCAGGTAGTAGGAAAGGCTGAAGCCGAGCGCACGGCGGCGCGCATCGGCCACGCCCATCGCCCAGCTTTCGTCGCACATGAAGAACAGGGCCGGCAGCACGCGGCGGCGCGGCAGGTGCTGCACCAACGGGGCCAGGCTGGCGCCCATCAGCAGGTGGCGGCTGTTGACCAGCGCGGTGATCGCAACGATCAGCGCGATATGCGGCGGCGAGCTCCACAGTTCGACGGCGGCGAATTCCGAGCCACCGGCGAAGTTGAGGCCGGTCATCAGCGGCACTTCCAGTGCGCTCAGGCCCTTCTGTGCCGCCTGGGCGCCGAGTACCAGGGCGAACGGAATGAAGCCGATCATCACCGGCACGGCAGCGCGAAGGCCGCGCAGGAATTCGGCACGCGGCGCGGTATCGCAGGTGTCGGGCAGGGGGCGGGTGGTACGGGCGTCCATGGAACGGCACAACGAGGTAGGGGTGGCCCATACTAGCGGTCCGATCGCGAAATCGGGTTGCGTTGATGCCATTCGATTCGAGAATATTGAGATTCCATGCGGCCAGGGTCGCCAAAGGTGAAATCCAATGCAGTACCAGCTCGACAACCTTGATCGCCGCATCCTCGACGCCTTGCAGCGTGACGGCCGCCTGCAGAACCTGGAGCTGGCCCGGCAGGTGGGCCTTTCGCCCTCGGCCTGCCTGCGCCGGGTGCGATTGCTGGAGGAGGGCGGCTACATCGACCGCTACGTGGCCTTGTTGAACGAGGCCAAGGTGGGCCGCGGCTTCACGGTGTTCGTGCGGGTGTGGCTGCGCGGACAGGACGAGGACACCACCAATCACTTCATCAACAGCATCAAGTCTTTCCCGGAAGTGCTTGAATGCCATCTGATGGCCGGTGACTGCGACTTCCTGCTGCGGGTGGCGGTGGCCGATCTTGATGCCTACCGGCAGTTCCAGATGCAGCACCTGAACCGGATTGCCGGGGTGCAGAACACCAAGACCGAGATCCCGATGCAGCGGATCAAGCAGACGACCCAGCTGCCGCTTTGAGGGATGGGTGATTTCTGGCCGGGTTGCACCCGGCACCCGCAGAGGCAACAGCCGGAGCAACCGCAACGGCAACAGCGATGTTCCCTGGGGCGGCGGGGCGGTGTGGCCAGGCAGGACACGCCGTAAACCCTTCCTTGGGGGCTCGGTGGCGCCATCCATGGCGCCAACGGTCCTGCCTGGCCACACCGCCCCGCTGCCTGACAGTTCCCCGCGAGCTGTCGGGGTCGGATCCCGTTGCTGCGCAACGGGCTCTGACCCCAGGAGCAGATGAAGATGTCTGTTCGCTCTATTGATTGATTGCTGATTCGTGGGGGGCGTCACGGAGCCTGCCTCGATACCAGGCCGTAGGCAGCGGTCATCGCAATGACATCTGGCACCGGTACGGTTTGAGCCCGCTTGCTGGTCGCGCGCGGGCCGGGTCGCCGGTCGTGGCGCGCGTCCACTGCAGCTGCTGTCGCTGCCGAGGGTCATGTGTTCTACGTCAGGGGGCTGAATGGACACCATGCGGTCAGAACTTGGAAGGTGGCCATCGCCGCATGGCTGCTGCTGTCCTTTGCCGCTGCCGCACAGGACGGTGTTCATGCCTACGACATCCCTGCGCAGCCGCTGGAACAGGCGGTCGAGCGCTTCAGTGTCATCAGCGGGTGGTCGGTGATGTACCCGGGCGACCTCGCTGCTGGGCGCAGCAGTCACGCGTTGAGGGCCAGCTTGCCGCCACTCCCCGCGTTGCAGGCGCTGCTGCAGGACACCGGCATCGAGGCCGAGATGATCGGTGAGCAGCGCGTGGTGCTGCGCCGGGGTGTGCAGTCCGCGGCCGAAGCAGGTGCTGCCAGTGACCTTCCCGAGGCCGAGCGCCGGCGTCGCTACGGCGGGCTGCAGCAGCGCCTGCGTGCGGCGTTCTGTGACGACCCCGATCTTGCGCCCGGCCGCTATGCCGCGACGCTGCGCTTCCACGTCGACAGCGAAGGCCAGGTGCATGCGCCCGAGCTTCTCTCAGGCAGTGGCAGCGCCCGCCGCGATGCACGTCTGTTGCAGGCGTTGCAGGGCCTGGTGCTGGCGCCCGAGGCCGCCGCGCTGCCGCAGCCGGTGACGCTGCAGATCCGACCTTCCGGCACCGACCATGACTGTGGCCGGCGCTCGCCCCTTCCATGACTTCAAGGATTCGAACATGAGCAACGGTACGGCTGGGGCAGTTGACCTGATGGACCACCTTCTGGGGGCCTACGACGAGCTGAAGCGCCGTCTGGTGCGCAAGCTCGGCTCGGAAGAACTGGCCGGTGATGCGCTGCAGGACACCTGGATGCGCCTGAGTGCGCGCCGTGACCGCCTGGACGCGGTGCAGAACCCGGCGGCCTACTTGTTGCGCATGGCGATGAACACGGTGATCGACCGCCAGCGGGCCGATCATCGCCTGCTGAGCCTGGAAGAAGTGGATACGCTGATGGACATGGCCGACCCGGGTCCGGGCCCGGCACAGGCCGCCGAGCTCGAATTCGCGCTGGAGGACATGGTTGGCCTGCTGCAGCGCATGCCCGAGCGCCGCCGTCGCATCCTGCTGGCGATCCGCGTCGATGGCCTGCAGCAGCGTGATGTGGCCGATCACCTCGGCGTGTCGCTGCGGCTGGTGCAGCGTGAGCTGAAAGCGGCCCAGGACTACCTGGCCGAGCGCAGCGGGCAGGGGCGCCAGGTGCGGTTCTGAGCGGCGGCATCCGTCTACACTTTGACGCCGAGCAGAACCCCGCAGCGTGCGGGTCCGGCAAGAGTCCCCATGGATCCTGACGATCGCCCGCAACGCCCGCTGGATGCCGTCGAGCGTCAGGCCCACGCGTGGGTGGTGCGCCTGACCTCGGGCGAAGCCACCGCCGCTGAAGGGCGGAAGTTCCGGGCGTGGTGCGAGGCCGATCCTCTCCATCGTGAAGCATTCGGCCGTGCGCGTCGGCAATGGGAGCAGGTGCGCTTGGCCGGCGAGCAGCTGCCCGCCGCTGCGCGCCAGCCAATTGCAGCGAGTCCGGCGCAGCGCTGGAGCCGTCGTGCCTTCCTCGGTGCAGCGATTGCCGCCCCGGCCAGTCTGGTAGTGGTGGCGGCGATCCGCCCACCGCTGGGGCTGTGGCCATCGGTGACGGCGATGGCGGCCGACTTCCATACCGGCACCGGTGAGCGGCTTCAGATCGCGCCTTCGCCACAGCTGAAGATCGAGCTGGACACCCAGAGCAGCCTGCGCCGCCGTGCGGACGCGCAGGGCGAAGGCTTCGAACTCGTACAGGGCCAGGCCGCGATCGAGACCCAGCCTGGCCTGCGCCTGGCATTGTTCGCTGGACCGGGCTGCGTGATCGCTGATGAAGGTGCGGTGCGCCTCGACGTACGCAACACCCATGGCCAGGTGCGGGTGACCTGCCTGCATGGCAGCGCCCGCATCGAGCATCCGCAGGGCCGGCTGCAGCTGCAGGCGGGCCAGCAGACCCAGTACGACGAGCGCCTCAGTGGCGTGGTGGCCGAGGCCGTGGCCTCGGACGTGAGCGCCTGGACCGAAGGCATGCTGGTGTTTCGCCGCGCGCCGCTGCACGAGGTGGTGGACGAGATCAACCGCTATCGCCGTGGCAAGGTAATACTGGGCGAATCGGCATTGGCCCGCGCGCCGGTCAGCGGCCGCTTCCGCATCGATGATCCCGATGCAGCGCTGGAGCAGCTGCGACTGACGATGTCACTGGATCTGCGTCGCTTTCCGGGTGGCATTGCCGTCCTTGGTTAGATGAAGACGCTGCCCGTGCGCGCCGCGCGGAGCTGTTGCAAGCAAGGAGAAGCCAAGGATGCGCAACGAGACCATCGGTGTGCTGGATCTGCGTCGCAACCTGTCGGCGTTGCTGGAAACCACGCAGCGGCGGCCGTTGATGGTGCATCGCTATGGATCGCCCTGGGTGTGCGTGGTGTCCGATGCGTACTGGCAGCAACAAGCAGTGCTGCTGGAGTTCGATCCGCAGTCACACCCGTTGGCGATGCTGCTACGCCTGCAACAGCAGGCTGTGCCGTTGCCCGAAAGTGGCGTGTTGCCGCCGGCGGCGATCGCCCGTGCGCTGCTGCTGGCGGACATGCATGGCATCGATGATCTTCCGCAGCTGCACGAGCAGGTTCAGCAGCAGCGCCTGTGGCACTGGTTTGTGGCCGGCGGCCATGGCGTGATGGACGGCTGGCAGCTGCCAGCGCTGCGTGTCGCGATGGCGTCATGGCTGGATGACGCAGGCATGACCGATGTGCTGGCGGCGTTCGCGCAACGCAGCGACGTGGCGGTGCTGGCGCGGCGATGCGGTGGCGACGCACCACGGCTGGACCGCGAAACCTGCAGGCGGATGACGTTGCTGTGACGCTGCGGATGAAGCGCCACCCAGTGCACAGAGATGCATTCGCGTTGTCGCTTCACCTGCCTTGTCGACGTCTTCTCCAGAGTACGGCGCACCACGCGTCGCGGAGCACAGGCGGCGCTGATGGCAGACAGTCGCAGGATCAACATGCTGGAACTGGATCGCCACCTGAGCCAGTCGCTGGAACAGGCGCGGCATGCACCCTTGAACGTGCAGCGCTACGGGCATTCATGGGTCTGGGTGCTGTCCAGCGACGCCTGGGCCGACGCCGCGCGCTGGGCTGCACTGGACAGTTCGTCGCATCCGCTGCTGGCATTGCGCAGGGCGCTCGACCCGCAACTGCGGCCCTGGCCCGAATGTACGGCGGCGCTGCTGCCGCTTGAGGCCGGTGATGTACGCGTGCTGCAACGCGCGGCATTGCTGGTGGTGATGCGCGGCCTGAACAGCGCGCAGCGCGTGTACGACGATCTGCGCTACCACCAGGCCTACCGGCAGTTCATCGGCCTCGACCACGGCACGGCCTGGTCGCCGATGCAGTGCGTACGCCTGTTGCAGGCCTGCGCACATCCACTGCTGCGGGCCTGTATCGACGACACACTGGGCAGCCTTCCATCTCCGTTGCTTGAAGCGGCGTGTGCGCCAGCGGTACGTGCTGCACCGCTGCAGGCACAGCCGCAGCGAATAGCGGGCGGATGTTTATCGTACTGACACATGCACCGCTGACCATGGCGCAGCGGTCTCTTCCAGGATGATGAGGGCGGAACAATGGCAAGGCAGGTGGGTGGTCGCAGGGCTCGGCAGCAGGGTTTCAGCCTGATCGAGATCATGGTGGTGGTAGTGATCATCGGCATCCTTGCCGCATTGATCGTGCCGCGTTTGATGGATCGCCCGGACCAGGCGCGGGTGGTTGCTGCGCGCCAGGATATTGCCGCGCTGATGCAGGCCTTGAAGCTGTTCAAGCTGGACAATGGCCGCTACCCCAGTGCCGAGCAGGGCCTGCAGGCACTGGTGAAGCCGCCACAGGGCAGCGGCACCATGCCGGTCACGCCGTACCTGGACCGGCTGCCGAATGATCCGTGGGGTCACCCGTACCAGTACCAGATTCCCGGCACCCATGGCGACATCGATGTGTTCTCGCTGGGCGCGGACAGCAAGCCCGGCGGTGACGCCGGGAACGCGGACATCGGTTCCTGGCAGCTCTGAGGCGCGCCGATGGCAGCCCGGAAGTGTTCGGTTTCGTGCGCCCGCCAGCGCGGCATGGCGGTGATCGTGGCGATGCTGGTGGTGGCGTTGGTGGCCGTGATCGCCACCGCGCTGCTGACCCGGCAGTCGGCGCAGCTGCGCGCGCTGCGTGGCGACCAGCTGCGCGCACAGGTGCGCATGGCCGTGGATGCCACGCTGGAGCGTGCCGCGCAGCAGCTGCGTGAGGACGTGCGGGAACAGTTGACCACGGTCAGCAACGGGCGCTGGGCGCGGCCATTGCAGCTGCAGGCGCCGTTGCCAGTGCAGCTGCAGCTGGTCGATGCACAGTCCATGTTCAACCTGCGCAACCTGCTGGCCTACGGCAAGCCGGACCCGGAAGCGCGGCGCGCGTTCATCGCGTTGTGCTCCGGGCAGGGTCTGGGGCAGGGTGCCTGTGCGTCTGCGGCGGATCACATCCAGGCGCGCCTACGCGATGGCGATGTCCAGGCGCAGGCCCCGCTGCCGCGTGAATCACTGATCGAGCAGGCCTTCGCGGGTTCCGATCCATTGGCCGTGCAGGCGTTGGCACGGCGCACCGTGGTGCTGCCTGCGCAGACCCTGGTCAACGCCAACACCAGCGATCTCAGCGTCCTGCAGGCGGTCGTACCCAGTGTCGAACCCGGGCGCCTGCAGGCGCTGCTCGGTGAGCGCGATGGTGGCCATTGGCTGCTCAACCGCGGCGACATCGCCAATCGGCTTCAACTGAGCAACGCGCAGATGGCGGTGGTACCGCTTGGCATCCATAGCGAGTGGTTCCTCGCCGTCGGCCAGGTGCAGGCCGATGGCAGTGTGGTCGACTTCCGCGCGCTGATCTGGCGCGAGTACCGCGACGACAGTGTGCGCGTGCAGCGTGTGTGGACGAGGATCGGTGCATGAGCGTGCAGCTGAGGGTGCGCCTGCCGGCGCTGGAACGCCTGCGCGCCGACAGTGCGGTTGAGTGGGCGCAGTTGCACAAGGGTGTGGAGCTGGCCAAGGGCCGCGACGCATTGGCCGTGCTGGGTCAGCGTCATCCGCAGGCAGGGGTGCTGGCCTGCCTCGACCCGCAGGATCTGATCCTGCTGGAGCTGCAGCTGCCGCCGCTGTCGGGCCGCAGGCTGCAGGCCGCGTTGCAGGGTGAAGTGGAGGCGATGCTGCTGGATGACCTGCAGGAGGTCGCGCTGGCGCATGGTGCCCAGGCGGCCGATGGCAGCGTGCCGGTGGCCTGGCTCGGGCAGCAGGCGATCATGCAGGCGCAGCATCTGCTGGCGTCGTGCGGCCTGCAGCTGCAGGCGCTGTATCCGACGCCGCTGCTGCTGCCGTGGCAGAACGGCCAGGCAACGCTGCAGGCTGACGGTGAGCATCTGCTGGTGCGCTGCGGGCGCGATCGTGGTTTTGTGCAGTGGTGCGGTGGGCGCGACACGGCGGCGGTGCTGCAGTCGCTCGCGACGCGTCTTCAGCAATCCGGGGTGCAGGCCGTGCAATGGATCGACAGCGTGCCGTCGGTGTGGCCGGAGAGTCTGCCGGCAACCGTGGTCGCGCATGAACTGCAGGCGTGCGGCCCCCTGCCAGCGTGGTCGTTGCCACTGCCGGGCCGAAGCAGGCAGGCACCGCGGTTGGCAATCGGCCTGGCAGTTGCGGCGCTGGTGCTGGCGGCGCTGGGCCTGCAGCTGCAGGTCTCGCGCTGGCGCAGCGAGGGCGAGGCGCTGCAGCAGGACATGGCGCGGCAGTTCAGCTCGCACTTTCCAGAGGTCACCGATGTGGTGGACCCGGTGCTGCAGGCGCGGCGCGCGCTGGCGGTGCCGTTGCCGGCGCCGCCGTTGCCACCGGTGCAGCGGCAGGTCGCAACGACGCTGCAGGCGATTCCGGAGTTGGGCGGCCAGGTGCGCGGCCTGCGCTATCAACCCGGCCAGCTGGAACTGGAGCTGGACGCCGATGCGCAGGCGGTAGCCGATGACGCGCAGCGGCTGGAGCAGTGGCAGCAGGCGGCGCAGGCGCAGGGCCTGCAGCTGGCGCGCGAGGCCGGTGGCCGCCTGCGCGTGAGCGGGGGCGGGCAGTGACTGCCAGGACGCTGCGCCTGGGCGAAGGTCTGGCCGGCCTGCAGCAGCGCTGGCAGCGCCTGCCGCCGCGCGACCGGCTGATGCTGTGGGTGATGGTGGTGGCGCTGCTGGCGGCGGGTCTGTGGATGTTGTGGCTGGAGCCACTGCTGAAGCAGCGCACGCACTGGCAGGCCGAACTGCCACGGCTGCAGGCGCAGGCGCGCGTACTGGCGCCGCTGCTGCGCGCCCGCGAACGCCAGCAACTGGCGCAGGGGCATCAGCCGACGCTGGCTGGGCTGCGCGGACAGATCAAGACCGCCGGCCTTGCCGACGGACTGCATATCAACGCACGCGACGGGCGCTGGCACCTGCAGGTGCAGGCGGTGCCCGCTGACGCGCTGTGGAACTGGCTGCTGCCCGTGCTGGCCGATCCGGCCATCGAACTGCAGCAGCTGCAATTGACACGCACAGGGGACGCGAACATGCCGGCGGCACGGATTTCCGGAAACATCGTGATGGCACCCACCGTGGGTGGCCGTCCATGAGGGTGATGCGCAGCCTTGCCTGCAGCACCGCGCTGGCCCTGGTGGTGGGCATGGCCCACGTTCCGGCACCGGTGCTGGCGCAGGACGCCCGCGATGAGCCGGTGCAGTTGAACCTGGTGGAGACCGATATCGGCGGTGTACTGCGCATGGCGGCGCGCTTCACCGGTCGCCAGTTTCTGGTCGACCCGCGGGTGACCGGCAAGATGACCGTGGTCTCTGATGGCCCGGTCAGCCGTGCCCAGGCCTACCAGTTGCTGCTGGGCGCACTGCGCATGCGTGGCTTTGCCGTGGTCGAGAACGGCGGTGTCAGCCGGGTGGTGCCGCAGGCCGACGCCAAGCTGCTCGGTGGCCGTGTGGGCGCCGGCGGTGCCGGCGGCGAGGTGGCCACGCGCACCTTCGCGCTGCGCTACGAGAACGCGGCCGCGCTGGTAGCAGTGCTGCGGCCGATGATCAGTCCGGACAATCCGATCACCGCCAATTCGGGCAACAACACCCTGGTGATCACCGACTACGCCGACAACCTGGAGCGCATCGCGCGGGTGATCGCCAGCGTCGATACGCCGGCCGGCATGGACACCGATGTGGTCAAGCTGCAGCAGGGCATCGCCGTCGACGTGGCGGCGATGGTCGCGCCGCTGCTGGATGCGCAGGGTGCCGAACCCACCCAGAAGGTGGTGGTGATGGCCGACCCGCGCAGCAATAGCGTGCTTCTGCGCTCCAACAGCCCCGGCCGTACCCGCCTGGCGCGGCAACTGGTGGAGAAGCTGGACAAGGCACAGGACGAGTCCGGCAATCTGCATGTGGTCTACCTGCGCAATGCCCAGGCCAACCAGCTGGCCGGTGTGCTGCGCGGTGTGGTGGCCGGGCAGAGCGATGCACCGGCAATGGGCAGCAACGAAGGCGTCACGCCGCTGCCCGGCGACGTCAACCGCGCCACGCCGGCGCAGGCATCGCAGCCACAGCAGGCCAAGACCGGCGGCAACGCGCTGGAATCACAACGGCTGGATCCGAATCGCCGTGATCCGATCGACGCCGGCAGTACCGGTTTCAGCCAGAACGGCATCTCGGTGCAGGCCGACGTGGCGACCAACACGCTGCTGATCTCGGCCCCCGAGCCCGTGTACCGCAACCTGCGGCGGGTGATCGACCAGCTTGACCAGCGCCGTGCACAGGTGCTGGTGGAAAGCCTGATCGTGGAAGTCAACCAGACCGACGCGGCCGAGCTGGGCGTGCAGTGGATGCTGGGTAATGGCCGCACCTTCGGCGGCACCCATTTCGGTGGTACCACCGGCGGCAGCGGCCTGAACACCACCGCGCGCACCACGCTGGACGTGCTGCCCAAGGATGGCCTGAAGATCGGCGTGATCGACGGCACCATCAACCTGCCCGGTGTCGGCCAGATCCTCAACATGAAGGCGCTGGCCAACGCGCTGCAGAGCAAGGGCGGTGCCAACATCCTGTCCACGCCGAACCTGATGACGTTGGACAACGAAGCGGCCAGCATCATGGTCGGCCAGACCGTACCGTTTGTCAGCGGCCGCTACGTGACCGACGGTGGTGGTGGCAGCAACAACCCGTTCCAGACCATCGTGCGCGAGGACGTGGGCCTGAAGCTGCGGGTGCGCCCGCAGATCTCCGAGGGTGGCACGGTAAAGCTGGACATCTACCAGGAAGTCAGCAGCATCGACGCGCAGAGCGCGAACAGCACGGCCGGCATCATCACCAACAAACGCGCCCTGGATACCAGCGTGCTGCTGGACGATGGCCAGATCATGGTGCTCGGTGGGCTGCTGGAGGACAGCGTCAGTCATGGCCGTGATGCGGTGCCGGGGCTGGGAAAGATCCCGGTGCTGGGCGCCTTGTTCCGCAGCGACACGCGCAAGCGCGCCAAGACCAACCTGATGGTGTTCCTGCGCCCGCACGTGGTGCGTGACCCTGCCGCCGGGCAGCGCTTGACCCGCGACCGCTACGACTACATGCGCAATGCACAGGCCGGCGCGCAGCCGGTACAGAGCTGGGCACTGCCCGCCTTGTCGGCGCCGCAGCTGCCACCGCAGGACTTGTCTGTGCTCGGCCAGGGCAATGCGCGCGATGGACAGGGCCAGCCGCTGCAGAACACCAGCCTGGCGGCGTTGTACCCGGCCGGTGAGGGCGATGCCCAGCTGGTGCAGTTCGCACAGGGGCTGGACCCGGCGCGTGCCAGCCAGGGCGTGGCGCAGGTGCGGGCACTGGGCCTGCAGGCGTATGCCGAAGCGACGCCCGGCGAGAGCGGGCAACGCCTGCGCGTGCGATTGCCACGCGATCCGGCGACGCTGGACCCGGCACTGCAGCAGCTGCGCGGACTCGGCTACACGCCGGAACTGGTGATCGGGCCGTGAGCGCCGCCGCACCGCTGCCGTACGCTTGGGTGCGCAGCCACGGCGTGATGTTGTCCGAGGCTGGCGGCGAAGCCGTGCTGCTCGGTACCACAGAGACCGCTGCCTGGGCGGTGGCCGAACTGCGCCGCCGGCATGGACCGTTGCCATTCCAGACGCTGGACACGGCAGCATGGCAGCAGCGGCTGGGTGAGCAGTACCGTGACGGTGGCGATGCCGCCGCGGTGGTCGGTGCCGCTGAAAGCGAAGTGGATCTGGACCGGCTGATGCAGGACATGCCGGAGGTCACCGATCTGCTGGATGCGCAGGACGATGCGCCGGTGATCCGCATGATCAATGCGCTGCTGGCACAGGCCGCACGTGATGGCGCCAGCGACCTGCACATCGAACCATTCGAGACCCACTCGGTGGTGCGCTACCGGGTGGACGGCACCCTGCGCGACATGGTGCAGCCACGGCGCGCATTGCATGCGGCGCTGGTGTCGCGCATCAAGATCATGGCGCACCTGGATATTGCCGAGAAGCGCCTGCCACAGGATGGGCGCATCGCGATCCGCGTGGGCGGTCGTCCGCTGGACATCCGCGTCTCCACGGTGCCGACCGGGCATGGCGAGCGCGCCGTGCTGCGACTGCTGGAGAAGGATGCCGGCCGCCTGCAGCTGCAGCGGCTGGGCATGGCCGATGACACCCTGGCCACGTTCACCGGCCTGATCCGGCAGCCGCATGGCATCGTGCTTGTCACCGGGCCGACCGGCAGCGGCAAGACCACCTCGCTGTACGCGGCGCTGGGCCAGCTCGACAGCAGCACCAGCAACATCCTCACCGTGGAAGATCCGGTGGAGTATGACTTCGCCGGCATCGGCCAGATCCAGGTAAACGCACGCATCGGCATGAGCTTCGGCACCGCGCTGCGCGCCATCCTGCGCCAGGACCCGGACACCATCATGATCGGTGAGATCCGCGACCTGGAGACCGCGCAGATTGCGGTGCAGTCATCGTTGACCGGGCATGGCGTGCTGGCCTCGCTGCACACCAACGACGCCATCTCGGCGGTGACCCGTCTGGCCGACATGGGCGTGGAGCCGTTCCTGCTGGCCTCGTCGCTGCGCGGGGTGCTGGCGCAGCGGCTGGTGCGGCGCCTGTGCACGCAGTGCCGGCGTGCCGAGGTGGATGGCGAAGGCCACACCGTGTGGCGTGCAGTTGGCTGCGCGGCCTGCGCCAACAGCGGCTATCGCGGGCGAACCGGTATCCACGAACTGTTCGTGGTCGATGACCGCGTGCGTGCACTGATCCATGAAGGGCAGGGCGAGCCTGCGCTACGCGAGGCCGCACGGCGTGCCGGCATGCGGACCTTGCGGCAGGACGGCCAGCGCTGGGTCGACAGCGGGGTGACCACGCTGGAGGAGATCCTGCGCGTTACCGGCGACGATTGAGGCCTGCATGGCACTGTTCGACTACCAGGCCGCCAACGCGCAGGGCCGCATCGAGAAGGGCCAGCTGGACGCCGACAGCCCGCGTGGCGTGCGCCAGCTGCTGCGCGGGCGTGGCTTGACCCCTGTGCAGGTAAGTCCGGCGCGCACTGCGGGCAGTGGCTGGGGCGCGCGGAGGCTTTCGGCAAGCGAGCTGGCGTGGGCCACGCGACAGCTGGCCAGCCTGCTGGCCGCCAGCCTGCCGCTGGAAGGCGCTTTGAGCGCGGTGATCGAGCAGGCCGAGCGCCCCCATGTCGCGCAGGCGCTTACTGCCGTTCGTGCCGATGTACGCGCTGGCCAGCGCCTGACTGTTGCACTGGCAGCGCGGCCACGCGATTTTCCGCCGATCTACCGGGCACTCGTGGGCGCGGGCGAAGACTCCGGTGATCTTGCGCGGGTGATGGAGCGCTTGGCCGACTACATCGAAGAGCGCAATGCGCTGCAGGCCAAAGTACTGACCGCCTTCATCTACCCGGCAGCGATCAGCCTGGTGTCGGTGGCGATCGTGATCTTCCTGCTCAGCTACGTGGTGCCGCAGGTGGTGACCGCGTTCGTGCAGGCACGGCAGACGCTGCCGATGCTGACCCAGGTGATGCTGGCGGCCAGCGCGTTCGTACGCAGCTGGGGCGTGTGGGCAGGGCTGGGAATAGGTGCGCTGGTGGTGGCATGGCGACTGGCCTTGCGTCGGCCCGAGCTGCGCCTGCGCTGGGACGCGATGCTGCTGCGGGTGCCGATGGTCGGGCGTTTCGTGCTGGGTGTGAACAGTGCGCGCTTCGCCTCGACGCTGGCGATCCTGCTGGATGCCGGTGTGCCGCTGCTGCGTGCATTGGAGGCGGCGCGGCAGACCTTGGGAAACGCGCTGCTGGCGCGCTGTGCCGATGATGTGTCCGCGCGCGTGCGCGAAGGTGCGGCGTTGGGTGCTGCGTTGAAGGTGCAGAAGGTGTATCCACCGATCCTGGTGCACCTGGTGGCCAGCGGTGAGAAGACCGGTTCGCTGGCGCCGCTGCTGGATCGCGCCGCGCAGACGATCTCGCGTGAGATTGAACGTCGTGCAATGGCACTGACCGCACTGCTGGAACCGACCATGATCCTGGTGATGGGCGGCGTGGTGCTGACGATCGTGCTGGCCGTGCTGATGCCGATCATGGAAATGAATCAATTGGTGCAGTGATGCGCATTGCGCATCACTGGGTAGCGCCGGGCCATGCCCGGCGAGCGCGCAGCGCGGCACGCATTCGATTCTCCACACAATCCTCCACACCTTTTTTCGATCTTCCACAGGTTTCTTAAGCGGCCTGTCATCGGCGCAGACCAGCATGGACACGTCGCCGCAGAGTGGGCTGGGAGGCCCTCGGCGGCAGCAGGCGTGTAGTGACCGTTCCTCCCTTGGCGTTTCCCTTCGCAGTAAACCCTTCAGGAGAAGATCATGAACAAGTACAAGACCCTGGCCGCGCTGGTTGCCACCGCGCTGCTCGCCACCGCCGGTGCCGCTTCGGCGCAGACTGCCGTCACCGGTGGCGGCGCCTCGCTGCCAGCCGACCTCTACAAGGGTTCGGCTGACAGCATCCTGCCGGCCAACTTCAGCTACGCCGTGACCGGCTCGGGTACCGGCAAGAAGGCCTTCCTGGAAAACAACTCGGCGCTGTTCTCCACCACCGGTACCGTGCACTTCGCCGGTAGCGATTCGGTGCTGAGCAGCACCGAGCTGAACACCTACAACAGCACCTACAACGTGTCCGGCGATGCCAACCGCTACGGCGCCCTGGTGCAGATCCCGTCGGTGGCCACCTCGGTCACGATTCCGTTCAACAAGGCCGGTTCGGCCGTTGACCTGTCGGTGACCCAGATCTGCGGCATCTTCTCCGGCAAGATCAACAACTGGAGCCAGCTGGCGGGCCTGGGCCGTACCGGTGCCATCCAGGTTGTCTACCGCGGCGAGAGCAGCGGCACCAGCGAACTGCTGACCCGCTTCCTGACCAGCGCCTGCCAGCCGGCTGACGTGTCGGGCACCAACCTGAAGCTGGCCAACGGCGTGCCGGCGTTCTCGGTGCAGTCGACCTTCGCCAACCTGTTCACCACCGTGCCGTCGAACTTCGTCGCTGCCCCGGCCACCGGTGGCTCCGCGCTGTACAACGCTGTCTATGCCGTTGACGGCCGCGTCGGCTACGTCGGCCCGGACGTCATCCCGAGCTTGACCGATGCCACCAAGGTCGCCAAGGTCAAGAGCTTCTCGCCGGATGAAGTGAGCGTGCAGGCGACTCTGGAGACCGCTGCTCCGCCGACCGGCGCTGCTGCTGAGAACCCCGCCAACTGGGTGCCGGTGTTCGGCAACCCGAGCGCGGGCTATCCGATCGCTGGCTACACCAACTTCGTGTTCGGCCAGTGCTACAAGAACGCCACCGTGGGCGCCAATGTGCGCGGCTTCCTGACCCGCCATTACGGCAGCACCGTGGTCAACGGTGTGGAGCAGGGCCCGAACGACGACGCCATCCGCGCGCACAAGTTCATCCCGCTGACCAAGGCCTGGCGTGATGCGGTCCGTGCTCGCTTCGCCACCGCCACCAACGCCGGTGCGGTTAACAATCCGAGCACCTGCTCGGGCATCGGCCGTCCGCTGTAACTGCGACATAGAAGTGTTCTCCAGGTGCGCCGGCCGTCAGGCCGGCGCACTGCGGTATGAACGACCGTATCCAGAGAAGGCAGGGAGTTGCCAATTTCATGAAGCCGCCATTGAACGCATTCTGGCTGGCCAGCTGCGCGCTGGTCGGAACTCTAGAAGCAAATGCCCAGATTCTTGTCCAGGGCGGCGGTGCGACAATGCCCGCGGCCCTGTACCAAGGGAGTCCGGACAGCATTCTTCCGACGTCGTTCAGCTATGCTCCCAGGGGCTCGGGCGTCGGCAAGCGGGCATTCCTGAGCAATGACCCATCACTGTTTTCGACGACGGGGACTGTCCACTTTGCTGGCAGCGATGCGGTACTGAGCAGCACCGAGTTGTACAGCTACAACAGCACCTTCAACCGGGCTGGTGATCCCACCCGTTATGGGGCATTGATCCAGATTCCCGTTGCGCTGGCTCCGGTGATTATTCCCTTCAACAAGCCTGGTTCAGCAATTGACCTGTCGGTCACCCGGATCTGCGGGATATTCTCCGGCAAGATCACCAACTGGTCGAGCATCGACAGCGCCCGCACCGGCACCATTCGGGTTGTCTACCGTGGCGAGAGCAGCGGCGCCACTGAATTTCTGGCCCGTTTCCTGACCAGCGCCTGCCAGCCGGCCGATGTCTCAGGCACCACGCTGAAGCTGACCAACGGCGTGCCGGCGTTTTCGGTGCAGTCGACCTTCGCCAATTTTTTCACTAGTGTTCCCGAGAACTTTGTTGCAGCTCCGGCGTCCGGTGACGCGGCGGTGTACGCCGCCATTTTTGCGACCGTCGGAACAATGGGATACACAGGTCCAGACCTGTCTCTTGATCTCTCGGATGCTACTCGAGTTGCACAGGTCAAGGGCTTCTCTCCAAAGGACGTGAGTACTCAGGCGACACTGGATAACGTGCCACCGCCGGCCGGTGCCGCTGCCGAGAACCCAGCGAACTGGGTGCCGTGGTTCGGCAACCCGAGCTCAGGATATCCAATCGTGGGTACCACCAATCTCCTGTTTGGGCAGTGCTACAAGGATGTACTGGTGGCTGCAAGAATTCGCGGCGGGCTTCTTCGAATCTATGGCAGCACCGTGGTCAACGGTGTCGAACAGGGCCCGCAGGATCCCGCCATCGTTGCGCACAGGTTCATTCCGCTGAATAAAGCCTGGCGCGATGCGGTCCGTTCCCGCTTTGTCAACGCCAGCAACGCTGGAGCATTGAACAATCCGAGCACCTGCTCGGGAATCGGCCGTCCGCTGTAACTGCAATTGCTTCTGTAGTTTCAGGAGACGCACAAGGGCGCCGGCAGCAATGCCGGCGCCTTCCGCGTATGTCCGCTGCATGACAGTGATGCGCCTGTCGCCTTCACGCCGTCGCCACCGTCTATGAGGTGCAGGGCGTGCCTCGAGCAGGCCCATCCGTACACACGCCGCCGCCGACGCGGCCCATCAGGTTGACGAGGTCCCCGATGTCGCACCCGCATTCGCCCACCGCCCGTTTCCCTGCTGCCTTGTGGCGTAGCCATCCGATGGCCTGGGCCGTCGCAGTGGCCCTGGGCAGCGTGGTGGCTCCGGCCACTCAGGCCCAACAGGCGTTCAGCCCCGGCTGGTTCGCCGAGCGCGGTGCGGCGCAGGGCGCGGCGGCACAGAGCGGGCGCATGCCCAATGGCGTGCCGATCCAGTTCCAGCTACCCGCGCAGCAGCAGGATGCGGCACGGCAGAAGCTGCAGCAGTCGATCGACAACCTTGGTACGGCCGCGCAGGCCATCGCCCTGCAGCAGCGCCTGCAGGAACAGGCACGGCAGGCGCGCCGCGAGGCGGGCTTCGTGGTCGCCGATGGCCTGGGCAAGGATGGCCTGAAGGTCGACGAGAATCCGCTGACCCGCGGCTGGATCAACGCCCGCGAGGCGATACAGTCGCAGGCCGCCGACGGGCGGGTGCTGGTCAACATTGAGCAGACAGCCGACCAAGCGATCCTGAACTGGGAAACCTTCAACATTGGTGGCAACACCACACTGAATTTCCTGCAGAACCCCGACTGGGCCGTGTTGAACCGGGTCAACGATCCCGCCGCAAGGCCCAGCCAGATCCTTGGCCAGCTGAAGGCCAATGGCACGGTGTTCGTGGCCAACCGCAACGGTGTGGTGTTCGGCAACAACAGCCAGGTCAATGTCCGCAATCTGGTGGCAGCGGCCGCACGCATCAGCGATGCGCAGTTCCGTGAGCACGGCCTGTACAGTGCCGACGCGAACACCTCGGCGCTGACCGACGCCGTGGGCAAGGTCATGGTCGAGCGCGGTGCACGCATCACCACGCACGAACCGAACACGGCCACCCGCGGCGGTGGCTATGTACTGCTGGCCGGCCACAGTGTGGAGAACGCCGGACAGATCGAGACTCGAAAAGGCCAGGCCCAGCTCGCCGCCGGTGACAGTTTCGTGATCCGCCGCGGCATGGGCACCGCCCAGAACACCGCGTCCACCACCCGAGGCAATGAGATTGCCCCGCGCTTCATCGCTGACAGTACGGCGGGCGGCGTTCGCAACAGTGGCCTGATCCAGGCGCGCGAAGGTGACATCACCCTGGCTGGACGCCGGGTCGAACAGGCTGGCGTTGCAGTCGCGTCCACCACGCTGAATCAACGCGGTACGGTACACCTGTTGAACTCGGCGTCCGATGCGGCGGGCAGTGTGACCCTGGCCTCCGGCTCGACCACTGCAGTACTGCTGGAAGACGATGGCAAGAGCACGGCGCTGGACAGCCAGCGCGACGCGCTCATCAAGGAATCCACCGAGCAGGACAAGCTGCGCGGTTCCAGCAGCAGCGGCACCTTCGACAATCTTTCGCGCCTGCAGGACCGCCGCGAGCAATCGCGCATCGAAGTCGTCTCCGGCGGCGATGTGAACTTCCAGGCCGGCGCACTGGCAGTGGCCACCGGCGGCCAGGTGATCGCCGACGCCAGCCGGCGCAGCTATCTGGATGATGGCGCGCGCGTGGACGTCTCCGGTGCGGTGGGCGTGCAGGTGGCGATGGAAAGCAACAACGTCAAGGTGAAGGTGCAGGGCAATGAGTTGCGCGATTCGCCAGACAACCGTGACAGCGGCAAGCTGATCAGCAGCGAGGTGTGGATCGACCGCCGCCAGTTGACCGAAGTCGCCGCCGGTACCGGCGGCTATGAAGGTACGCGCTGGTATGCCGGCGGCGGCCTGCTGGAAGTGGGGGGCTACCTGGACAATCAGGGGCATTCGATCAGCGAATGGGCAGCACAGGGTGGAACCGTCCAGCTGGCAGGCAAGGAAGTCGTCAGCCACGCCGGTTCGCGCATCAATCTGGCCGGTGGCAGCCTGGATGTGCAGTCCGGCGTGGTGCAGCAGAGCTGGCTGCGTGGCCGCGACGGGCAGTTGTACCGGCTTGATGATGCACCGGCCGAGATGCTGTACGACGGTCTGTACCAGGGCTATGAAGTGAAGCAGGAACGGTGGGGGGTGACCGAATCGTTCCGCAATCCGCTGGTGGCACCCACCCAGCGTTTCGACAATGGCTATACCGTGGGACGCGATGCTGGCCGTCTGCTGATCTCGGCGCCCACGGCTGTCCTGCAGGGCCAGGTGGATACGGTGGCCTTCCAGGGCCTGCAGCAGACGCGCCGCCCCGACCAGGGGCAGGACGGATACGCGCAGGCACAGACGGCGGCGGCCCGCAATGCCCAGCTCTGGCTGGGGCGTTTCGACAACAACGGCCGAAGTGCAGTGTTCGATTCGCAGATCCGCATCGGAGCGCTCCAGGCCGACACCCGGTCATGGACGTTGCAGGCGCCGATCGGGGAAACACAGCGCAATACCGTGTGGTTGGACAGTGAGGTCCTGAGCGCTCAGCGTTGGGGGCAGGTGGACCTCGCTTCTGCGGGCCGTATCGACCTGGATGGCACGCTCAGGTTGCAGGAGGGCGGTCGGCTTGGGCTCACTGCAAGCCGCGTCGGCTTCGGCGGAACGGTGCAGATTGCCGGCGGGCAGGTGGAGGCCGGCAACCTGCTTCCGGCGCTCGGCGGGCCCTCGGCCCTGCTGAGGTCCGGACGCGGCGCGGTGGATGTTGCGGCGGGCGCGCGGATCGATCTTGGCGGTGGCTGGAGCAACGCGCTTGCAGCGCCGGAGGGCGGTCCGGCACAGGCGTGGATCGACGGCGGGCAGGTGCGCTTCAACAGCAGCCACGACATCGCTGTGGGCGAGGGAGCGACGATTCTGGTCGATGCCGGCGGCGCGATCGATGCCAGTGGCAAAGGGCGCGTAGGCAAGGGCGGCAGTGTCAGCCTGCTCGCGGCCAGCACCGAGGTTGCCACCGACGGCAGCGGGCGGATCCGTATCGGCGATGGCGCACGCTTCAGCGCGCTCGGCAATGGCAGCGGCAACTTCACGTTGGCAACAGGCGGTGCGGTGTCTATCGGCGCGCCTGGCACGGATGCATCGGCGGCGTCGTTGCAACTGCAGCCAGCACTGTTCAGGAGTGGCTTCGCCGGCTATGACATCGCCGGGCACAACGGTTTGACGGTTGAAGAAGGTACCCAGCTGCCGGTGGAACGACCGGCGCTGCGCCTGGCTGAGGGCGCACAGCAGGCACTGGCCCGCGAGCAGGGCGTTCAGGCCTGGACGCCGTCGCTGTATGAGGCGGATCCGGCCAGCGGGCGTGTATCGCAGCGCGGCGGCGCGAGCCTGGCACTGCGCGCAGGGCATCCGCTGTCCACGGCCGATCTGCGCGTTGGCAAGGGCGCAAGGATCGAGGTCGATGCCGGCCAGACGATCGAACTGTTCAGCGCCGGCAACCTGGACGTGGCTGGCAGTCTGAAGGCGGCCGGCGGCCGTATCCGCCTGGACGAGGCATTCGATCCGACCGGTGTGCGTGGCGATCAACGCCGCGAACGTCGCTGGACGATTGCCGAGGGCGCCCTGCTGGACGTGAGCGGCGATAGCGTTTCCCTGCCCGACGCGCGCGGGACATTGCGCGGACAGGTGCGCAAGGGCGGAACGATCGAGATCGGGGGGGCGTTGGACTGGGAAGACCAGGACAACGTACGCCACTTGCCGCCCGATACCTTCGTGGTGGTGGAGCGCGGTGCGCGGCTGGACGCGTCCGGTGCTTCGGCGCTGCTGGACATTGATGGCAGCGGGCGCACCCGGGTGGACAGCGACGGCGGCAGCATCGTGCTGCGCGCCGGCAATGCGCTGTACCTGCAGGGCGACCTGGACGCAGCAGCGGGCGGCGACGGCGCGCGCGGTGGCACCCTCGGCGTTGCCTTCGGTGGCGGAACCTACGGCAGAACGGCAATGAACAAGGAAGTGCTGGCGCCGAGGGTGATCTCGCTGACCCAGCACGCCGCGCAGACGACCGACCTGCCTGCACGCCTTGAGTACGGCCATGCGGCACTGTCGGTGGAGCAGATCGAGGCCGGTGGTTTCGATCATCTGGCCTTGTTCGGCGATATCCGCGCCCAGGGAGATGTCACTCTGCGCATGGACCAGAGCCTGCGCCTCCAGGGCTTGAACGAGCGTTACCTCGGCTTCGTCCCGGGCAACAGCGAGGGCAACCGTCTGCAACTGGACGCGCCGTATGTCCGCCTTGCGCAGGGGCGCTGGTGGCAGCCGGCCGGGGAAGGCACGTTGCGCCCGCAGGAAGCGGGGTTCGACAGCGGCCGCCAGCATCGCCTGGACGTGAGCGCCGATCTGATTGACCTGCGCGACGTCACCTGGCTGGCGGGATTTGATCAGGTCGCGCTGCGCAGCCGCGGTGACATTCGCATGCTGGCCGCGGTCGCCAGTAGTTCACGGGAATCCACGCTTGCAAGCCCGGGTTCGATCGATATCAGCGCCGCACGCATGTATCCGGCGGCCCGGGCCAAGGGACGCATCGTGGCGGGCGTCCCCGACATCGGTCCTTCAGGCCTGCCGTTCTGGCAGAACCCCGACGCCGTACTGCGCATCCATGGCATTGCAGGCGGCGCGCAACCGGCACCGGACTCTGCGTTCGGAAGCCTGGAGCTGGTGGCAGCGACGGTGGTGCAGGGCGGCAATGTGCAGGCGCCTTGGGGCCATGTGCAGCTGGGTGGCAGGGAATTCAACGCTGATGCGGCCAGCCGCGTCGACCTGCTTGCAGGCAGCGTGACGTCGGTGAGCGGTGCCGGCCTGCAGCTGCCGTTTGGCGGTACCGTGGATGGTGTGGGCTGGCGCCGCAACGGTGCCGACTTCGATGTGCTGGGCCCCGGCTCGACCAACATCCCGATCGGTATCGACATCGTCGCCAACGCCGTCGATGGCGTGGTGGGCAGCGTGCTGGACGTGTCCGGCGGAGGCGAGCTGTCCGGCGCTGCATTCGTGGCCGGGCGCGGTGGCTCGGTGGACATCCTGCGGCATGCGCTGGCGGATGCGAACCCGCGCTACCGCTTCAGCGGCAGTGACAATGCGGTCTACGCGATCATGCCGGGACGCTCTGGCACCCAGGCGCCACAGGCGGTTGCTGATGGCAGCGCCGATCCGCGCATCGGCCAGCAGATCGTCATACCTGCGGGGGTCCCCGGCCTCCCGGCCGGAACCTACACGCTGCTGCCGGCCAGCTACGCACTGCAGAAGGGCGCATTCCGCGTCGAAGTCGGCGCCGAACGCGCCGTCGGCAGCAGGCAGGCAGTGGCGACCGGCACAGGCTCATGGCGTGTCAGCGGGCACCGGGCGCAAAGCCTGGGCGGGGCAGTGTCGCCGCTGCTCACCGATCTGGTGCTGACGCCCGCGGAAGCGGTGCGCCGCCATGCCAACTACAACGAAACGTCCTACAGCACGTTCGTACAGGGCGTGGCCGAACGGCGTGGCGAAGCGCTGCGCTGGCGGCCTACGGACGCCGGCAACCTCAACCTGGCACTGGGTGAGGGCGCCGGACGTTCGAGTGTGCCAGCGGCGATCTTCCAAGGCGTGTCGCGCTTCAACGCCGGCAGCAATGACGGACGCGGGGGCACGCTTTCGGTCAATCTGCTCACCTCCAATGACGCGATGTTGGAGATTGTCACCGAAGGCGGCAGCGCCGGCAGCGGTAGCGGCGCCACCGTCTTCGACTCGGCGCTCAATGCGTTCCGCCCGGATACGATGCTGATCGGCGGCGTGCTGCGGCGTGACGCGACGACCCATTCGCTGGAGGGCAGGGCGCAGCACATCGTGGTGCGCAACGGCGTCAACCTGACGGCGCAGGAAGTGCTGCTGTCGGCCGCGTTCGGAGGCAAGGGAATCCTGGTGGAGCAGGGCGCTTCGATCGATACCTTGACCGGGGCAAATACCTCGCGCGTGGCACAGCCCACGGCGCCCTATCTGGTGTCGGGCGGCCTGCTTGCCGTGTCCAACCAGCGCTTGACAGCGCTCACTGCGCAGGGCGGCAGTGCCGCCGGTCCGGTGGCGATCGACATCGGCGGATGCGTGGTGGACTGCAATGGCCAGACCCGGTTGCTGTCGGCAGGCAGCATCAATGTGGTCACCGACGGTGCCTTGAACATTGGTGATTCGGTGAGCTACGGCACGCGCCAGCTCGGCCTGGGCATGTCGGCGCTCAATCTCGGCAGCGCCGAGGCCATTGCGGCGGCAGCGGCGGCCGGCGCCCTGCCGGCGGGCATGACCATGAACCAGGAGGTGTTGCAGCGATTGCTGCGGGGAAACACCGCCACCGGCGCGCCGGCGCTGGAGGCCCTCAGCCTGACCGCGCGCGATGCCATCAATGTCTTCGGCAGCGTGGACCTGGACACCCGTGAGGGCGCAACCGGACGCAGCAGCCTGCGCAGCCTGGTGCTGGGCGCACCGGCCATTCACGGTTACGGCACCGCTACCGATCGCGCACGCATCTTCGCCGATACGCTGGTCTGGGACGGTACGCTGGCCGGCACCACGTTGCCCGGCGGTGAGCAGACCCAGCCGGCCGGCGAGGCGATGGTGGGCCGGCTTGGCCAAGGGCAGCTGGAAATCAATGCACGGGTGCTGGAGCTGGGGCGTGCGCCCTTTACCCGGCCCAGTTCGTCGGTGGCCGCGGATCGCCAGGTGCTCGGCTTCGCCGGCGTTACCCTGGCAGCATCGGATCGCATGTTGTTCTCCGGCAAGGGCAGTCTGGATGTCTTCCAGCGGCAGGGCGATTACGTGGCAGGCAGCGGCTGGCAGTTCAGCGGCGGCGCGCTGGATATCGTTACCCCGCTGCTGACCGGCAGTGCGGGCGCGCAGCTGGCAATCCGCAATGGCGGTACGGTGCAGGTGCGCGGTGCCGCGGCAACCGCGGGCAGCGATGCGTTGGGTGCGGAGTTGTCCATCACGGCCGAACGCGTTGTGATCGACAGCCGGGTGGCGCTGGCGTCCGGCCGGTTCGAAGCCAATGCCCGCCAGGGCGTGGCGCTTGGCAGCAATGCAGTGCTGGACATGGCGGGGCGGAAGGTCAGCCTGTTCGACGTGGACAAGTACAGTTGGGGCGGCGACGTAGCGCTGTCGAGCCGTGACGGTGACATCGTTGCCGACGCGGCGTCGCGCATCGATCTTTCCGCCCGCAACAACCGCGGCGGCCGCTTGACGGTCGCTGCGCTGGGCGCGCAGGGCGGCCGTGTGGATCTGGCAGGCACGTTGCTTGGCGGAGCCAGCGGCCGCTACGACGCCGGTGGCACTGAAGTGCCCTACGACGGCGGCGAGCTGGTAGTGCGTGCACGCCAGTTGCAGGACTTCTCCGGCCTGAACACCCGGCTTACCGCCGGTGGCATTACCGGTGGCCGGACGTTCCAGTTGAGCGAAGGCGACCTGGTGATCGGCGATGAAGTGAAGGCACGCAACGTGGATATCAGCGTCGATGGCGGCAGCCTGCTCGTCAATGGCCGCATTGATGCCAGTGGCGAACAGGTCGGCAGCATCCGCCTGTCCGCCCGCGATGTGTTGCGTATCGACGGCACATTGGACGCGCATGGCAGCGCCTTGCGCGTCGATAGTTACGGCAAGATCATCGACAGCCCGAACCGCGCGATGATCGAACTGACCTCGGCCAGTGGCAGCCTGCAGCTGGGCGCGACCTCATCGATGGACCTGCGCGCCGGCACCTCGGTGGCCACGGGTAGCAGCCCTGGCCAGAACGATGGCCGCGCACGCGGCAGCGTCAAGCTCAACGTGCCACGCGTGGGCAGCAACGACGCTGCGATTGACGTGGCCAGCGGACTCCGCATCGCCGGTGCCGCCGATCTCCAGGTCAACGCCTTCCGCAGCTATGATTCGGCGCCGTTGGCAAGCGCTCCGGACGTGCATGGCCATCGTCCGCAGGTGATCAACCAGCATTGGCTGGACACGGTTGTGGACCCGGACAACAGCCAGTGGATGAATGCCGCACTGGCCAATGCGGGATTGCAGCAGCGCACTGCCGCACTGGGCAGCTATCGCCTGCGTCCCGGCGTGCAGATCGTGGCGCGGACCAGCAGTGACAACCCGCGTGGCGATCTGGTCGTGGCCGGCGATATCGATCTGTCCGGCTACCGCTACGGACCGCAGTCGAACCGGACCGATCCAGCGCGCCGAGGCTTCGGTGAATCGGCAGCGCTGGTGCTGCGCGCCGAAGGCGATATCAACGTCTACGGCAGCATCAACGATGGATTCGCGCCGCCGCCTGCCAATCCCGATGAGGACGGCTGGGTGCTGCTGGAGGGGCGCAGTGCCGGTACGCCCAACACGGCGTTCGGTGGCGATCTGATCGTGCCCGGCGAAGGTGTACAGCTGCAGCGCGGCACCGAATTCCGTGCTGGCGCGACGCTGAACTATGCACTGCCCTTCGAGGCCGTGACCCTGCCGGCCGGAACCGTGCTGCCCGCGGAAATGCGGTTGTCGGGACCGCTGCTGCTGCCGGCCGGCACTGTGCTGGGCGCGGCAGTGACGACGGCGGGTGGCGAGGTGGTAGCGGCTGGAACCGTGCTGGCCCAGGCATTGACGTTGCAGGCGGGTGCGCGCCTGGGGGCCGGCTTCCGGCTGCGCGCGCCGGCGCCGGTGGCCGCACAGGTGTGGCCGGCCGGCGTCGCGCTGCCGATGGCGATGAAGCTGTCAGACGCGGTGGACCTGCATGCCGGCGCGATCATCCCGTCGATGACCAAGGTGGAGCTGGCCGGCGATGCGCCGGTGAAACTGCGGCCTGCCGACGCCAGCGGGCGCCAGGGACGCAACTGGGCGCTGGCGGCGATGCTGCCCGAAGGCACCACCTCGTGGGATCTGACTGCAGTGGCCGGTGCCGATACGACCGCTGCCGATCCGCGTACCCGCAGCTGGGGAAGCGACGGCAGCATCGTGCTGGCCGACAGCCACTACAGCACCATCGGGACGGTGACCAAGACGACGGAATGGAAGGGTGATCGAATCGTCAATTTGGAAGGTTCTCTGTACTGGTGGGGCGATGAGAGTCTGGCCGGAAAGTCACCTGCCGAGGTGGCCGAGATCATCGGGACCACCGAGGCGGAGATCTGTGGCGCAGGCGCCTTCTGCGGCCCGGCCCCGCGCCTGGTGGACAAGGAAGGCTCGCTGGCATGGTGGGGCGATGAATCCTGGGTCGGCCGCCCGGCTACGGAGCTGGGTGCCGAGATGGGCATGTCGGAGGAAGAGATCTGCGCGGCAATGGGCTACTGCTACGGCGGCGGTACGCTTACCGAAGTCACCACCTACGGCAAGCGCCTGGGCTCGCCGGCTTGGAGCGTGCTGCGTACCGGCAAGGGTGATCTGGCACTGCTGGCCGCGCAGGACGTGCGCATGAAGTCCGGCTTCGGCGTGTACACCGCAGGTGCGCCGACGCTGCTGGGCGATGGCAGCGACCCCCAGTTCAATCCGGTGCGTACGGCTGCGCCCTGGCACACCTCGCTGCTGGGCAGGAACCAGGTCTCGGGCAACTATGATGCGGCGCTGGCCAGTTACCGTGCGTGGTATCCCGACCATGGCGGCGATGTCAGGGTTGAAGCTGGACGCGACATCATCGGCGACGCCTGGACCGCCCGGTCCGAATCCGGTACGGCGCAGCGCGACCAGGCTGGGCATTCAAGCGCAGCCGTGGGCGGCTGGTTGTGGCGGCAGGGTACGGGCACCACCGAAGGCGTCCAGGCAACACCGACGAGCTGGTGGATCAACTTCGGCACGTACAGCACCGTGGGCGCCGAAGCGGACGCAGCTCCCCGCATGGTCGGGTTCACCGGCTTCGGCACGCTGGGAGGCGGCAATCTGTCACTGGAAGCGGGCCGCCACGCGGGCGTGCTCGACCCGATGGGCAATGCCCTGGGTCTGTTGACCGCGCCTCATTCCAGCGCGATTGTTGCTGCGGTCGGGTCGACCGGGCGCGTCAGCAATGGTGAGCTGCATCTGACCGGTGGCGGCGACCTGACCCTGCGCAGTGGCGGTGCGTTGAATCCTGGCCTGCGCGCCAGCGCGCAGCAGCCGGAGAGTTTCCTGCAGGATCTGGATCTCAATGGCGCGGTGACCAACCTGCGCGGCAGCACCCTGCTGCAGGCGGCACGCATCGGTGGCCTCAGCGCGATACAGAGCAGCTACGGAACGCTGGGCCTGATGGATCCGTTCGTGGCGGACGCCCCGGTGGCGATGGCGGGGCCCCTGCTCACTCTGGGTGATTCCACTGCCCGCCTGCAGGCCCGTGGTGACATTGTTCTCGGTGGCGCCGCAGATGCAGGGCGTGTACCGACGGCCAACTACAACGACGTGGTTCTGGGCGATGGCCAGCATGCAGCTGGCACGACGTGGTTCTCGCTCTGGACCCGAGGCACGGCACTGGACCTGTTCTCGGCAGGCGGAAATCTCGCACCCAGCCTGGCCGGAAGTCTGCATGCAACCGGTAGCAACATGTTCGCTGAAGGCATCGCGCTGCGCGAGCAATCCGTTCCCGCCAGCATCAATTACTGGCTGTATCCGTCCAGGTTCAGCGCGGTGGCAGCGAGTGGTGACATCATCAGCGCCCCGCTTCGAGGTCTCGGACCAGGGGCGACTACGGGCGATGTGATCCTGCTCGCGCCTTCGGCCAGCGGCCAGCTCGATGTTCTGGCCGGAGGCTCGATCCATGCCGCGATCAACGCCACCGGCATTGCACGTTCCGGTAGCGACGCCCGCCTGCCTGGCCCGTTTGATCCTGCATTCATGGCCCAGCGGGGCGCCAGCCTGACCCGGGTCGGCCACAATCTCTCCGACGATGGGGTGCAGGGAGCGGATCCGTCGGCGAACCTGCCCTTGTTCGCGTTCGGCCCCAATACTCCGACCACGGGTGCGCTGACGTCCCGGCCCACGTCGCCCAGCCGCTTCTATGCCGTTGCCGGTGACATCATCGGGTTGGGCAGCGGCGGGCGCAGGCAATTGAGGCGGAACATCGGCGAGGAGAGCCGGACACTGTTCGACTGGTACGAAGCGGGCTCGGCCGTACAGCTGCGCGCCGGTCGCGACGTGATCAATGCGAACGTCACAGCGCTCAACACCAGCGGTACCGATATCAGCGGGATCGGGGCGGGCCGGGACATCATCCGCAGCAACCTGACGGTGGCCGGCCCTGGCAACGTTGAAGTGAGTGCGGGCCGGCAGCTGCGCCAGGAAGAGGCCGGAAGCATCGTGAGCCTGGGTGGCGTCGTCCAGGGCGATGCCCGTCCCGGTGCCAGCATCGCAGTGACTGCCGGCAATCAGGGCATTGACTTCGATGCACTGCGCACGCGCTACCTGGACCCGGCCAACCTGGCCGATCCGGCGCAGTCGCTGGCATCGCAGCCCGGCAAGGCGGTGAAGATCTATGACAAGGAGTTGAAGCAGTGGCTGCAGCAGCGCTTCGGCCTGGCCGTCGACGGCGCCGAGGCGCTGGCTGCGTTCGACCGGTTGCCGAGCGAACAGCAACGGATATTCCTGCGCCAGGTCTACTACGCCGAACTGCGCGAAGGTGGCCGCGAGTACAACGATCGGAATGGACCACGTGTTGGTTCTTACCTGCGGGGCCGTGAGGCCATCGCCACGCTGATGCCGGACAAGGATGCAGCAGGTGCGACGATCCAACGCACCGGCGATATCCTGATGTATGGCGGCGCCGGCGTACGTACCGAAGCCGGTGGCAATATCGAGCTGATGGCACCGGGCGGACAGATCGTGGTGGGCGTGCAGGGCGTGGTGCCACCGGCCAGTGCCGGGTTGGTGACCCAGGGGCAGGGTGACATCCGGCTGTTCAGCCAGGACAGCGTGCTGCTGGGCCTGTCGCGGGTGATGACGACGTTCGGCGGTGACATCCTCGCCTGGTCGGAGCAGGGCGACATCAATGCCGGTCGCGGTTCGCAGACCACCTTGTTGTACACGCCACCGCGTCGCGTCTATGACGGCTGGGGCAATGTGATCCTGTCGCCGCAGGCTCCCGCCAGTGGCGCAGGCATCGCCACCTTGAACCCCATCGCCGAAGTGCCGCCGGGCGACGTCGACCTGATCGCGCCGCTGGGCACCATCGACGCGGGCGAAGCAGGCATACGAGTCTCGGGCAACATCAACCTGGCAGCGCTGCAGGTGCTCAACGCCGCCAACATCCAGGTGCAGGGCGAGAGCAAGGGCCTGCCGGTGTTGGCCACGGTGAACGTCAATGCGCTGGCGTCGGCCAGTGCGGCAGCGAACAGTGCCAGCCAGGCCGCACAGGACGTGATGCGCAAGAGCCAGGACGACGCACGGCGCAACCAGCCGTCAGTGATCAGCGTGCAGATTCTCGGCTTCGGCAGCGGCACCAGCAGCATTGCGCCGCCGGCGCGCGGCACGACCGCCAACAGCGGCTACGACGCCAACAGCGCCTTCCAGTTCCCGCAGGCAAGCCGCGACGAAGGCACGCAGCGCCGATAGGCATAGCACGCCCCGGTAGGTGCCGACCTTGGTCGGTACGCATTGCCCGATGCACCGCATCGGGCTGCAGCATCGGGCCAGCCGCCAGGGAACGGTGGCGGCCCCAGCCAGGACGGCACGGAGGGCAGGGAGCGGCCATCAGCGGTGAGGACCACCGACACAGCGCCGCCGGGTGCAGGAGAGCACCCGGCGGCAGGAGGGACGCGCGCATGTGTCACGGTAGATGCCGACCTTGGTCGGCAGTAGATCCTCGCCATGCGTGGATGCCCGGACAGCCTCAGTGCCGACCAACGGTCGGCACCCACCAGAGCAGGCGTGGCAGCAGGAGCCGCTCGGCCGTAGATCCACGCCATGCGTGGATGCGGTGCCACGAACGAGTCCTAAAGCTCCAGCACCCGCCGGTAACTCAACGGCCCACGCCCATCGCGCAGGCCCAACCGCAGTTCAAGTCCGGTGGCCGGCAATACCTCGCCCTCGCTCGGCAACACGGCCCATCCCGTTCCAGGCTGCCACGCCCGCACCTCGAACCGCTGCACATCGCGCGCCACCGCAATGCCCTTCGACGGATCCGGTGCGGGCAGGGGATACCGGTCCGTAGCCGCACCACTGGCCCGCCACAGTGTGCTGCCCTGATGCCACCAGCGCACCCGCTGCCAGTGCAGCCCATCGCTGCCCACGCTGCGGGTGATCTCCAGCGCGAAGCTTCCATCCGGGTGCCGTTCACTCACCAGCGACGGAGGCAGCAATCGCTGCGGACGATCAGCCGGACGCACCGCGCCATTCATCAGCGCATCATCCGCACGCATCTCGATATCCCGCTGGAACTGCTGCAGCACGCGCAGTGCGGTGGTGGTCTCGGCATCGGCCTGGCGCAGGCGCTGGTCGCTGCTGGCCACGCTGTCGAGCGCACGCCAGCAGATCAGCGCCAGCACGCCCATGATGGTGATCGCGATCATCACCTCGATCAGGGTGAAACCGCCCACGGCGCGCTTCATGGCGCGGCCGTCCACGGCAGCTGCATCCGCGCCAGCGACTGCCGCGGTGCATCCTCGGCGACCACGCTCAGTTCCAGCTGCGGCTGGCCGTCGCTGCCCGTGCCCAGGTGCTGCAGCACCAGGAAGGTTCCGCGTCCCTGCACGCAGCGTTGCCGCGCATCCTGGGGTGCCTGCCCGGCCAAACGAAGCTCCTGCCAGCGGTCCTGCGCGCACATCAGTGCCAAGCGGCGATCACGTAGCCGTGACTGATCGTCGGTGGCCACCGCCACCGAGCGCATCACCGCCGCCAGCGCAATCGAAACGATCGCCAGTGCGATCAGCACTTCGATCAAGGTGAATCCGTGCATGTTCCGCTTCACTGCACGACCTGCAATTGTCCGCTGCCATCATCACGAAGGCGCAGTGTGCGGCCCTCCAGCGACAGCCCCAGCTCCCAGGCGGTACCGATCCACTCCGGGCTCAGTTCGATGGCGTTGGTGGGCTGCACCGCAATGCCGGCAGCCTGCCACCGCTGCGGCCGCAACAGGTCGTCGCGCTGCACGGTCACCCATTGGTTGCCCTCACGGCGGCTGAAGCGATAGCCGCTGGCGTCGGCCTGCCAGCGGATGCTGCGGCCGTCGATGCGGGCCTCGTCGCGTGCCACCTGCAGGCGCTGCGCCAGCCGCTCGGCTTCCTGCCGCAGCTGCCGGCCGGGGTCGAGCAGGCTACCCAGGCCCAGGCCGATCCCGGCCGTGCAGATGCCGATGATCACCAGCACCACCATCAGTTCGATCAGGGTGAAGCCGTGCGGAATGCGTTGCATCGACATCGCCTCCTGTCCTTGCCGATGCCTGCCAGCGTACGCGCGGATGATGAAACAAAAGCGTCAGCGACGGCTGCTAGCGTGGTCGGACACGAACGTGGCAATGGTGCGGAACATGGATGGCAGGCGCTGGGATCGCAATCGGGTGTTGACCCTGCTGGCGGCGACGCTGCTGCTGGCGGTGGTGGCCTATTGGGGCGTGACCCTTGTCGGCCCAATAACCTCGGTGGCCGCCAGTGAGGCACAGCCGAATGTGCCTGTGCGGCCCGTGTTCGACGCAGCGGCGAGCCTGCCGCTGGTGCGGCTGCTTTCACCCGGTGCGGTGCACACAGAAGTGGTCGTGCTGGGCGTGATGGCCGGTGACCACGCGCCACTGGCCCTGCTCTCGGTGGATGGCCGCCCGGCGGAAGCCTATGCCCCCGGTCAGCGGCTGGGTCCATCCACGGTACTGGCCGGCATCAGTGCCAGCGCGGTGGAGCTGCAGCAGGCAGGCCAGTCGCGCAGCCTGCCGGTGCCGGAGCTGCCACCGGTGCCGACCGATGGCATCGTGCCCGCCAGCCCCCTGTAGAGCCGAGCCCACGCTCGGCTGTCTTCGCATTCATCGGCGATGCCACACAGAAGCAGCCGAGCGTGGGCTCGGCATCTACAGATGCGCAGGATCAGCGCGCCGGACGCTGCGGTATCACCGAACGACCAAGGGCATCGCCCATGCGCTGTCGCGTGCCTTCCCGGTTGTACTGCATCAGCTGGTTGCCGGGCTGCCGCATCAGCCGTTCGGCTTCGGGCAATGCCGGTGACTTCGCAGATTTCGCCGGCGGCGCCAGCTTGCGCTGCAGGCACTCCCAGGCGGGAATCCGTTCGCCGTTGACCTGTACTTCAATACACGGTGCAGCGTCCTCCTGTGTTTTTTGTTCGCCGGCCTGCACCGAGGGCAACACCAGCAACACGACGAAGGCGAGCGCCGGACGACGCCATGTGATCAACAGTCCGCTCATTTCCGATCTCCCGCAGCAGCAAGGGCTCTGCAATGCAGACGTATGGCGTGTGCAGAGTCCGCCTGCGCGCGTTGGCGGACCGTCAAAAGATGACAGTGCTGTCACAAAACTGTTGGCGGCTTTGACGCGACCTACACGTCCTGTTGGTAGACCCACGCGCCGCTCCATGGCCACTTCCTTCGATACGACGCGATGCTTTCGATGACTCCTGTTCCGTACCGAGCCGTCCGACTTCCGCTGCGCCTGCATCCGCTGGTGCTGGCCCTGGCAATCCTGCCGCTGCCGCTGTTTGCGCAGGAGGCGGCGCCTGCGCCCAGCGTGAACATCAATGAGTACATCGTGCGTGGCAACACCGTGCTCGATCCGCGCCAGATCGAACGTGCGGTGGAGCCGTTCCTCGGCCCGGGCAAGACCCTGGCCGATGTCGAGAAGGCGCGCGATGCCGTCAATGCGCTGTACCAACAGGCAGGCTACCAGTCGGTCTACGTCGAGCTGCCCGAGCAGCAGGTCAGTGGCGGCGTGGTACTGCTGAAAGTGCAGCAGACGCCGATCGGCCAGCTGCGGGTCGTAGGCACGAAGAACGAATCGCCCGAACGCATCCGTGAGCGCGTGCCGGCACTGGCCGAGGGCAAGGTGCCTGATTTCGACCAGGCACAGAAGGAATTGACCGCGCTCAACGAAGGTGGCCGTCGCCAGGTGATGCCACTGGTGCGCGAAGGCCAGGTGCCGGGCACGATGGATGTGGACCTGCAGGTCGAGGAGAAGTCGCCGTGGCGTGCCAGCGTGGCGCTCAACAACGACCACAGCGCCGACACCGAGAAGCTGCGCCTGAGTGCATCACTGGCCTACGACAATCTGTGGCAGCGCGGGCACAGCGCCAACATCGGCGTGTATCTGGCTCCGGAAGATGCCAAGCAGGCCAAGGTGTTTTCGGCCTCATACATGATGCCGTTCGAAGGCACGCCGTGGAGCCTGGAAGCATCCGGCTACAAGTCCGACAGCCGCGTACTGAACGCAGGCGGACAGGTCGGTACCGGCACCGGTACAAACGTGATCGGCAACGGCCATTCGATCGGCGTCAAGCTCAACTATCGACTGACCGGCAGCAGCCAGTGGTGGCGCCAGCTCAGCCTCGGTGTGGACTTCAAGGACACCGAGGAAGACACGCAGATGGGCAAGGAGAGCCTGAAAACGCCGCTGAAGTACGCGCCGATCACCCTGGCATTCGTCGGAGTGCGTCAGGGTGAGCAGGACCAGCTGAGCATCAATACCCAGCTGGTCGCCGGCACCCGTCGCCTGTTCGGCTATGGCAGCGATGCCATCGGCTTCGGGCAGAAGCGCTACTGGGCCGATCCAAGTTTCGTGGCCTTCAAGGCCGATGTGGCCAACACCCACGCCTTCGGCAGCGATTGGCAGTGGTACGCGCGCGGCTCGCTGCAGGTAACCGATGCGCCGCTGGTGTCGGCCGAGCAGTTCGCCGCCGGTGGCATGTACACCGTGCGCGGCTATCTCTCGGCCGAGGCGATCGGCGACTACGGCGGCCTGGCCAGCCTGGAGTGGCGTACCCCAGCATGGTCGCTGTGGAGCGGCACCGATCTGCGCGTCTACAGCTTTGCCGACGCCGCCTACCTGCGCCTGCGCCAGCCGCTGCCCGAGCAGCGTGACAAGTACAACCTGGCGTCGGTCGGCCTGGGTGCGCAGCTGCGCCTGGGCGAACACCTGCAACTGCGCCTTGACTACGCCTGGCCCTATGCCGATGGCCCGGTCACGCGCAAGGACGACCCGCGCCTGCATTTCAACATCAGCACCAGTTACTGATCCTTTCCTTGAACATGCGTTCTCCGGAGACCCTTCGCATGGACCGTTTGCTTTCCCGAGTGTTGCTGCTGCTGGCCGCGCTGGTTGCGTTGCCCGCCGCTGCGGCCGATGCCAATTGGTGGCAGGCCGAATGGAAGTACCGCAAGCCGATTACCGTCGATGCCGGCCCGCAGGGTGCGGGCCTGGCCGGTGACCCGGGCCGTACGCCGCTGCTGCTGCGCCTGCATACCGGCAACTTCGGTTTTGACGGCACCCAGGATGCGGGCAATGACCTGCGCTTCGTCTCGGGTGATGGCCGCACCGTGCTGGCCCACCAGATCGAGCAGTTCGATCCCAAGCTGGGCCTGGCCCTGGTCTGGGTGGACGTGCCGGCGGTCAGCGCCGCGGCGCCGCAGACGATCTGGATGTACTACGGCAACGAGAAGGCCCCGGCCAGCGGCAACGGCCAGCAGGTATTCGACCCTGACTACACGCTGGTCTACCACTTCGCCGAAGCCAATGCGCCGGCACGCGACACCACCGCCTACGGCAACAATGCCGGTGCTGTGGTACCGCCGTCCGAAGGTTCGGTGATCGGCCGTGGCGTGCAGCTGGGCGCAGGCCCGCTGCCGTTGCCGGCCAGCGCCTCGCTGGCACAGGAAGCGGGTACGCCGTTAACCATCTCGGCCTGGATCAAGCCGGGCAGCAACAATGCGGCGCAGGCGATCTACGCCCGTCGCGATGGCGCCTCCGAGCTGGTGGTCGGTATCGAGAACCGCGTGCCGTTCGTGCAGCTCAATGGCCAGCGCAGCACGCCGGCACAGCCGATTCCGGAAGGGCAGTGGGTGCACGTGGCACTGACCGCGGAGAAGGGCGCGCTGCAGCTGTACCTCAATGGTCGCGTAGTTGCCCAGCTGAGCGGCGAGCTGCCGGCGCTGGCCACCGCGCCGGTGGTGGGCGCCGATGCGCCGGGCGCGGCGCAGCCGCTGGCCAACTTCGAAGGTGCGCTGGATGAGTTGCGCGTCTCGCGGGTGGCACGTCCGGCCGCGCTGCTGCTGGCGGATGCCACCGCGCAGGGCGCCGATTCGCGCCTGATCAGCTACGGCGCCGACGAGCAATCCGCCGGGCAGAGCCACTTCGGCTTCATTCTCAAGGCGATGCCGTTCGATGCCTGGGTGGTGGTCGCCATCCTCGGCCTGATGATGCTGATGTCATGGGCGATCATGATTGCCAAGAGCCGCCACTTCGGCCGCACCAGCAAGGCCAACGCGGTATTCACCGAAAGCTTCGGCAAGTTGTCCGGTGTGCCGCTGCGCACTCTGTCCGAGATGGACCGCCAGGGCAAGGCGCCGACCGCGATGCACGACGGCTCGCTGTGGCGCATCTACCAGGTGGCCATCGATGAAATGCAGCAGCGCCACCAGCGCGATGGCAACAGTGGCTACCTGAGCGGCGCCACCATCGCCGCGATCCGTGCCTCGATGGATGCGGTGATGGTGCGCGAGCAGGAAGCGATGGCACGGCGCATGAACTGGCTGTCGACCACCATCGAAGGTGCGCCCTACGTGGGCCTGTTCGGCACCGTGATCGGCATCATGCTGGTGTTCGTGGTGGCGGCGATGGCCGGCGCGGTGGACATCAACTCGGTGGCGCCGGGCATGGCTGCAGCGCTGCTGTGTACCGCAGCCGGCCTCGGCGTCGCGATCCCGGCGCTGTTCGGCTACAACTACCTGGGCGCACGCGCCGAGGCGATCGGCGCCGACATGGCGGTGTTCATCGACGAGTTCGCCGCGCGCCTGGCCGAAGAGCAGGACCGGCGCGGCCCGGCCGCGGTCCAGGGCTGAGGGGCGCGCCATGGGCCAGAAGGCGAAGTTCGGCATCAAGAAGCGCGAGAAGGGCATCAACGTGACGCCCTTCGTGGACGTGCTGCTGGTGGTGCTGGTGATCTTCATCCTGACCAGCAACGCCTCCATTCCCGGCATCGAGGTCAACCTGCCGAAGGCCAGCAACAGCACGGCGTTGGAGAAGCCGAAGACCAAGGCGATCACCATCGACCCCAGCGGCCAGGTGTTCCTGGATGCCTACCCGGTGACCATGGCTGAGCTGGAAGACCGCCTGCGTACCGAGCGCGCGACCACACCGGACTTCCCGGTGATCGTGCGCGGTGATGCGCAGGTGCAGTACGCCCGCGTGGTCGAGGTACTGGACCTGCTGCGGCGGCTGGAGCTGGCCCAGGTCGGCCTGGTCACCGGCAAGGCGCAGGGCTGAGGCATGACGGCCCATCAACCCCCTCGGCCAGAGCCCGGCATGCGCGGTCGCCAGTTGCTGGTGACCGTCGTGCTGGTGCTGGCCGCCGTGCTGGTACTCGGCATCGCGGTGTGGTGGCTGCTGTTCAAGGACACCGCCAGCACCCGTCGGCCGGTGGTGCAGCCGCCGATGCTGGCACTGCCACCGCCGCCTCCGCCGCCACCCCCGCCGCCGGAAAAGCCGCCAGAGCCGGAAACGCCGCCGGAAGAGACGATGCCCGAGCCGGAGCCGCTGGATCAGCCGACGCCCGCTGAAGAGCCGACGCCGACCCCGGACAATGCCGATCCGGTGACGATGAATGCCGATGCGCAGGCTGGCGGTGACAACTTCGGCATCCAGTCCGGCAGTGGCGGCGGTTCGTCCGGCGTCGGCCGTGGCGGCGCCGGCAATGCCACCTACGGTCGCTATCTCGGCTACCTGATGCAGCAGGCGATCTCGCGTGACGACAAGGTCAAGCGCCTCGCGTTCCAGCTGCAGGTGAACGTCTGGCTGGCCACGGATGGTCGGCTGGAGAAAGTCGAGCTGGTGCGTGGCAGTGGCAACGAGGAGGCCGACGCGGCCGTGCTCGACGCGCTGCGACGCATCGGCAAGGTCGACCAGGCACCGCCGCCGTCACTCGATTTCCCCGCCCGCGTCCTGATCCAGGGCCGCCGGCCCGGGGCCTGATTCCCGACTTCCATGATTTCCCTTCTTTCGATGAGAACCGTGATGAACGACCACGTCCGCGCACGAACCGACTCCCGCCGCCCGCGGCCGGCCCGACGGGCGCTGCTGTGCTGCGCCGTGCTGCTCAGCCTGGCCGCCCCGGCCGGTGCGATGGCTGCCGAAACGACCATGGTCAAGCTGATCAAGGGTCTGATCGCCAGCGGTGCACTGAAACCCGAAGACGGCCAGGCGTTGCTGGTGCAGGCCGAGGCCGAAGCGGCGGCCGCACAGCGCACTGCAGCCACGGGCAGCACCGCGGCGAGCGGTGGCGTGGCACTGGAGGCCGGTGACGTGCGCGTGCCGTACGTACCTCAGAGCGTGCGCGACGGTATCCGTGACGAAGTGCGCCAGGACGTGATGGCGCAGGCGAAATCGGAAGGCTGGGCGGCACCCAACGAAGTGGCCGAGTGGACCAAGCGCATCAAGGTCACCGGTGACATGCGTGTGCGCAGCGAGTCGCGCTTCTACTCCGAGCGCAACAGCGACATCGTGAGCAACTGGTCGTCGATCAACTCCGGCAACGGCTTCGACACCAATACCAATACCAACCTGCAGCTGCCGCCGCTGCTGAACACCCGCCAGGACCGCCGCAACCTGTGGCGCATCCGTGCCCGCCTGGGCATCGAGGCAACCATTGGCCAGCACACCACGGCCGGCGTGCGCCTGGCCAGCGGCAGCAGCAATGGCCCGGTGTCGACCACCGAGCAGCTGGGTGGCGGCCTGAGCAAGAAGGACGTGTGGCTGGACCAGGCCTGGCTGGCCTACAGCCCGGCGGACTGGGTGACGGTGCGTGGCGGCCGCTTCGGTAATCCGTTCTGGACCAGCGACACGCTGTTCTCCAACGATCTCAACTTCGATGGCCTGGCCGCCAACCTGAAGTATGACTTCGATGGTGGCGACCTCGACCTGTTCGGCAACCTCGCGGTGGTACCGCTGGAGTACACCTCCGACAGCTCGCCGAGCCAGAGCAAGGTCAAGACTCCGAACGAGAACAAGTGGCTGTCCGGTGCCCAGGTGGGCGTGAACTGGCGCTTCAACGATGACAACGCGCTGCGTGCTGCGCTGGGCTACTACGACTTCAAGAACATCAGCGGTCGCCTGTCCTCAACGTGCTCGCTGTATTCGGGCGCGGTAGGCTGCGACACCGACTGGTCGCGCCCGGCGTTCATGCAGAAGGGCAACACCCTGATGCTGATCCGCAACATCGCGCGCAATCCGGTGGATCCGGCCGGTACGCCGACCCCGCAGTATGTCGGCCTGGCCTCGGCGTTCCGTCTGGCCACGCTGAACCTGCGCTGGGATACACAGCTGGCGCAGGGCATCGGTCTGCGCCTGGATGGCGATTACATCCGCAACCTGGCCTATGACAAGCAGGCCATGTTCAGTCGCGCCCAGAACGGCATCGTCAACAACTACGGCGCCGGCGATACTGTCGGCATCGATACCTTCCGCAGTGGCGACACCGCATGGATGGTGCAGGCCACCTTCGGTGCCACCGAGCTGAAGGAGAAGGGCCAGTGGCAGGCGCTGCTGGGCTACAAGCACATTGAGGCCGACGCGCTGCCCGACGCCTACAACGATCCGAACTTCCACCTGGGCGGCACCAATGCCCGCGGCTACTACGTGGGCGGTGCCTACGCGCTCGACGCGCGCAGTTGGATCAGCGGCAAGTGGATGGCGGCAAAGGAAGTGTCCGGTGCGCCGCTGTCGATCGACGTGTTCCAGCTGGAGTTCAACACCGGCTTCTAAGCGGATGGCGTGATGGGCATCACGCGAAGCGTGGCGGGGGCGCAGCGATGCACCCGTCTAAGGAAAGGAGACCACGCGTTGCACAAAGGAGGAATGGATGAGCCGTCGCAAGCTGTTCGAAAGTCCCGAACCGTCCAGCCAGATGCTGGGTGTTGGACCGGCCTATGTTTCAGTGGAGGGCCTGCGCCAACACCTGGCCGAGTTCCTGCTGTACGCAGGCCGGCCGGTGGTGATCATGCGCGGGCGCAGCGAAGTGGGCTACTTCCTGCCGGCGCGCTGCTGGCGTCAGCGCGACGATGACCCGCTGGCGGCGGCTGCCGCCGAGCAGCTGCTGGATGCGGCCGGTTTCCAGGCCGAGGACATCCAGCAGGTGGAACAGGAGTTCAACGCCATGCGCCAGCGCACCGTGTTGCATTCGCGGCGCTGAGCCTTCCGTAGAGCCGAGCCCATGCTCGGCTTTTCGGGCAGTTGCACGCGAGGTTGGCAACAGCCCCTGCCGTTGCCTTCGGCTCTACCGTAGATCCACGCGGTATGTGGATAGGCCACACCCGGCCGCAGCTACAACGCCAGCACCTGTCCCGGTTCCAGCGCCTGCAGAAACGCGTCGTCATGCGACACCACCACCAACGTGCCCGGGAACACCCGCAGCACCTGCAGCAGGTGCATCCGCAGCGTCATGTCCAGGTTGTTGGTTGGTTCGTCCAGAACCAGCAGCGCTGGGGGCTTGGCCGCCATCAATGCCAATGAAAGCCGCGCCCGTTCGCCACCGGACAATGCGGACACGGGCGTCTGCGCCGTGGCATCGCCGCGGAACAGGAAGTCGGCCAGGTGCAGCCGGCACTGGGTCTGGCTCCAGTCCGGCATCTGGGCAGACAGCGCCTGGAGAGGCGTGGCCTGCATCGGCAGGTCCCGGTAGTGCTGGTCGAGCAGGGCGATCTGATCAGCTGGCGGCAGCAACCAGTCACCATCACGGTGGATGCTTGGGTCGCCGCACAGCGCGCGTGCCAGCGTGGACTTGCCGCTGCCGTTGTCACCGGTGATCGCCAGGCGATCACCGACATCCAGGCGCAGATGCAGTCCACCCAGCACCGTTTCCGTGGCATGCGCCACGCTGGCGTCGGTCAGCTGCACCACCACTCCCTCACGTCGCCAGCCGGCCGGCAACGCGAAGGTAGGCTCGATGATGGTCTCCCGCTGCAGGTCATTGCGACGAGCCTCGATGTCTTCCTGCTGCTCACGGATCAGCAGTTGCTTGCTGCCGGCGGTGGTATTGCCACGGCCGAGCTTGGTGGCTGAACGCACGCCGCCCCACTTGCGCTGTTCCACCTTGC
Source organism: Stenotrophomonas sp. 1L-E-5-B-C3 (assembly GCF_057292075.1). Classification (NCBI taxonomy): domain Bacteria; kingdom Pseudomonadati; phylum Pseudomonadota; class Gammaproteobacteria; order Lysobacterales; family Lysobacteraceae; genus Stenotrophomonas; species Stenotrophomonas sp. 1L-E-5-B-C3. The sequence continues at coordinate 12,337 of NZ_JBXAWS010000001.1, read as the reverse complement.
GCACACCGCGTTCCCGCGAGCTGGCGGCGCGCTGCTGTTCGCGCATCAACGCCTCATGGGCCTGGCCGCGCTCCTGATCCAGCTGGCGCAGCTGCCGGTCGCTGGCCTCGCGTCGCTGCTGCAGGTCCGCCTGATAGTCGCGGTAGCGGCCGCCGAAGTGGCTCACGCGCCCGCCACGTATGTGCCAGAGCTCATTACAGAGCGCATCGATCAGGGCTTCATCGTGGGTGGCCACCAGCAGCGCGCCATGGAACTGGCGCAGGCGCGCGATCAACGAGCGGCGTGCACTGCGGTCCAGGTGATTGCTGGGTTCATCCAGTAGCAGTACGTCGGGGTCGGCATCAAGCGCGCGGGCGAGCGCATGGCGCATCTGCTCGCCGCCGCTACGAGAGGAGTCATCGAGCACGTGCTGCGGCACGTAGGCGATGCGTGCGCCATCGCGCCGGATGATGGTCCCGCCACTGGGCACCAGAGTACCGGCCAACATCTGCAACAGGCAGCTCTTGCCGCTGCCGTTGTCGCCGATCAGGGCGATGCGGGCGCCTGAGGGCAGGTGCAGGTTGACGTCGGCCAGCAGGGCGCGGCCGTTGAAATCCAGATCCAAAGCATGGGCACGTAACATCGCGTGCGGTCCTCCTGTTGCTGCGCGCTCACTGCATCCGAACGCGGACGCGCAGCTTGGAACAGGGGCGAGGCCGGAACAAGCGAGGAACCGGCCAAGATCCGCCGCAGGTGGGCCAGACCTGCTTCAGCCGCGTTCGCTGGTGATCCGTGCGCCCTCGCGCATCACCAGGGTCACCGGGGTCTTCTCCACCACTTCCAGCAGACGCTGCCACTGTGCATCGCTCAGCTCAGCGCTGGCGTGCAGCACGCGATGTACATGGAGGCGTCCATCCGCATCGCGTTCCGAACGCAGCTCGGCATGGAACTCGCCCAGCTCCCAGCCCTTGCGTTGCGCATACATGCGCAGGGTAATGGCGGTGCAGGCCGCCAGTGAGGCCAGGTACAGATCGAACGGCGCGAAGCCCTTGCCCTGGCCGCCGAGCGATGCCGGCTCGTCCGCGTCCACATCAAAGCTGCCATTGCTGATGTGGTGCAGGTAGTTGTCGCCGGTCGAAACAATGCGTGCGTAGGCCATCGGAGTCTCCATCTGTCTATAGCGTCGAGCCGTGCTCGACTGCTCCATAAAGGCGGCGCCAGCCAAGGCCAGCGCCGCCACGAAATCACTCGGTACGATCGTACGAGAACTGGATACCCGCCGTACCACCGGTTTCGATGAAGAGGTTCATGAACGCCGGCACCGTTTCCGAACGGGCCCAGTCGCGCTGCAGCTCGCAGAACAGCTGCGGCACGCTGATCAGCTGGCCACCTGCCTGTTCGATGCGGCGCAGTGCGGCTTCGTGTGCCGCCAGCGAAGTGCCACCGACGGCGTCGACCACCACATACACCTCATAGCCTTCCTTCAACGCATCCAGGGCCGGGAAAGTCAGGCAGGCTTCGGTCCACAGCGCGGTCATGATCAGCTTGCGACGGCCGGTGGCTTCCACCGCTTGGCGGAACTCGACGTCCTCCCAGGAATTGATGGTGGTGCGGTCGTAGGTGGGGTGGTCGGCCAGCACCTTGCGCAGCTGCGGAATCGGCGGCTTGTTCAGGCCGGTCTTGACGTTGACCGTCGAATGCACGATCGGCAGCCCGTAGGCCACTGCGGCCTTGGCGGTGCCGACGATGTTGTTGACCAGCAGCTGGCGGTCCATCGAGGCGATGGAGTTCACCTGCACCGGCTGGTAGTCGATGATGATGAAGGCGGAATTCTGCGGGGTCAGCAGGTGGTCGCTGGCCGGGTCGCGGATCGGTTCACTGGACATGGTGGGTCTCCGGTTGGGAGGGGGCCGGCGGCTGGCGGGCACCCCGGGGGCAGCTCAGCTGCGCTGCGAATCCAGCTGCTCGTGATTCTTCTGCACGTCCTGAGCCTTCAGGTAGCTTTCGATCAGCAGCTGGTAGTTCGGGAAGATCTTCGTGTAGACCTCGGCCCACTGCTGGGCGTCGTCGCGGTTCCAGGTGCGCTGGATCTCCGAGGCCACCGCGGCGGTGTCCATCGGCACCACGCCGGCCTGCGCCACGCGGGCCAGGGTGATCTCTTCAGCCATCTTCGAATAGGTGCCCGAGGCATCGATCACCGCGAACACCTGGTAGCCATCGGCCACGGCGGAGATCGACGGGAAGGCCATGCACACGCTGGTGATGGTGCCGGCGATGATCAGCTGCTTGCGGCCGGTGGCCTTGACCGCAGCAACGAATTCCGGGTTGTCCCAAGCGTTGATCTCGCCCTTGCGCGCCACGTACTGGGCATGCGGGGCCGCGTTGTGGATCTCCGGGATCAGCGGGCCGTTCGGGCCCTGAGGAACGGAGGCGGTGGTGATCACCGGCATCTTCGCCAGCGTGGCCATCTTCGCCAGCGCAGTGGCGTGGGCGCGCACGCTGGTGAATGGCATGTCACCGATGGTCTGGAACAGGCCGCTCTGGTGGTCGATCAGCAGCATCGCGGCGTTGTCCGGATCGATCACCGGGCGGGCACCGTTGAAGTTGGCGGGGGTACTCATGGTCAGTCTCCTGGGGAAGGTGGGCGATGGCCCGTTGGCGCGACGGGTCATCACCCGCCGCGCGGAAGCGCTCAGTGCGCGATCTGGCCGAAGCGGCCGCTGTTGAAATCGTTGACCGCCTGGCTGATCTCGGCCTGGCTGTTCATCACGAACGGGCCGTAGCCCACCACCGGCTCGTCGATCGGCTCGCCGCTGAGCAGCAGCAGGGTGGCGTCACTGTCGGCGTCGACGAACACGTCTTCACCACTTCGGTCGAAGGTGACCAGCTGCGCCTCACCGACCGGCTGGCCGCCATTGACGCGGACCGTGCCCTTCAGCACCACCAGTGCCAGCGTGCGGCCATCGGCCACCGCCAGTTCGGCGTGGTGGCCCTGCTGCAGGCGGATGTCCCAGACATCCATCGGCGTGTGGGTACGTGCCGGACCGGCGTGGCCGTCGAAGCGGCCGGCGATGACACGGACGCGGCCGGCGCCATCGGGCAGCTCCACCGAAGGGATCTGCGCATCGAGCAGGGTCTGGTAGCCCGGTGCGCCCATCTTGTCGCGGGCCGGCAGGTTCACCCACAGCTGCACCATGTCCAGCGTGCCGCCGCGCTTGCTGAATTCCGGTGTGTGGAATTCCTCGTGGAGAATGCCGGAGGCAGCAGTCATCCACTGCACGTCACCCGGGCCGATGGTGCCGCCGGCACCGGTCGAATCGCGATGTGCGACCTCGCCGTCATAGACGATGGTGACGGTCTCGAAACCGCGATGCGGATGCTGGCCGACGCCACGCGGCGTTTCGCTGGGCGCGAAGCGGTAGGGGCCGGCATAGTCCAGCAGCAGGAACGGGCTCAGGTGCTGGCCGTGGGTGTTGTAGGAAAACATCGAGCGGGCGGGGAATCCGTCGCCCACCCAGTGCGGGCGGGGGGCGCTGTAGGTACCGGTGACACGCTTCATGGCGATCTCCTGGCCGGGGCTGTCGGCCGCTGTTCTTCGTTGCAGGAGACGATATCGCCGCGACAATTGGGCCGGTAGACGCCAATATTTGCCGTCATAGTCCTATATGGTGAACAATGGTCGCAGGCCGTGGGCCGCAGGAGATCGCCCCGTGTTCATCGCAGATATCCGCCGTTGTGACCTCAACGACCTGTTCTATTTCGCCATGGTGGTCGAGCACGGCGGCTTCTCGCAGGCAGGCCGGGCGCTGGCCATGCCGAAGTCGAAACTGAGCCGGCGCATCGCGCTGCTGGAGGAACGGTTGGGCGTGCGCCTGATCCAGCGCTCGACGCGGCGTTTCTCGGTCACCGAGGTCGGCCAGGACTACTACCGCCACTGCAAGGCGATGCTGGTCGAGGCCGAGGCCGCAGAAGAAGCCATCGCGATGTCACGCGCCGAGCCGCGCGGCACCATCCGCCTTGCGTGCCCGATCGCGATCCTGCACGCGCGCATCGGTCCGATGCTGGCCGACTTCCTGGCCCTGCACCCGCAGGTGTCGGTGCAGCTGGACGCCACCAACCGCCGCGTGGACGTGGTGGGCGAGGGCGTGGATGTGGCGATCCGGGTACGGCCGCCGCCGCTGGAGGACAGTGACCTTGTGGTACGCGTGCTGGCGCGCCGAGTGTGGTGCACCAGTGCCAGTCCGGCGCTGCTGCAGCGGCTGGGCACGCCGCAGGTGCCGGCCGATCTTGCGGTGATGCCGACGGTGGACCTCGCTTCGGCCAGCCAGCAGCACGTCTGGGAGTACAGCGGGCCGGACGACGTACAGGCCAGTGTGCATCACCGTCCGCGCCTGGTCAGCGATGACATGATCGCGCTGCGTGCGGCGGCGGTGGCCGGGGTCGGGCTGTTGATGCTGCCGCGGATGATGATCACCGATGAGCTGGAGAGCGGGGCGCTGCTGCCGGTGCTGCCCGAGTGGGTGCCGAAACACGGCATCGTGCATGCGGTGTTCCCGTCGCGGCGTGGGCTGCTGCCGGCGGTACGCGCGTTGATCGATTACCTCGCCGAGCGTTTCGAGGCGTTGGATGAACCGTAGGCTCCGCATCCACGCCATGCGTGGATGATCCTGGTGCCGCGCGACGGGCCTTCGCTTGCCGCCTGCGGCCGTGCAGCCCACAATCCACGTCCGGACCGTCGCCATCACGCCCATCATTCCCCGGTCCGGCCTTGGCACCTATGTCTCCCAATGCCCTGGCGCTGGTCGAGCTGCTGATCCGCGAGCGCCGTGCGTTGTCGCGCTTCATCGCGCGCTATCTCGACCCGGCCAGTACCGAGGACACCCTGCAGAACCTGTACCTGAAGGCCAGCAGCGTGCCCGGCGATCCGCCGATCCTGGAACCGCGTGGTTATCTGTACCGGATGGCCTACCACCACGCGCTCAACCGCAGCCAGGCTGACGCCCGCGAGCGGCGCGCGATGGCCGAGTACGCCGCCGACATGGCCGAGGCCGGCCACGATGGCGAGGCGCAGGCGTTGGACCAGGCACAACTGCGCGAGATCACCCAGACCATCCTCGCGCTGCCGGCGCAGGTGCGTGAGTGCTTTGTGCTGAACCGCTACCTGGGCCTGAGCGAGCGTGAAATCGCCACTCGGCTCGGCATTTCCAAGAGCCTGGTCGGCAAGCATGTGCTGCGCGCGGCGCTGCTGATCCAGCAGCATCAACAGGGAGCGCGCCGATGACCGGCGATTGCCGTGGGCAGATCGCACCCGCCATTGTCACAACAGGAAAGCGCACCCGTTCGCGGTGCGGCAGGCCACAACCATGACCACGTCCGAACCCTCGCCGCGTCAGGCCAGGCAGGCGTTGCGCTGGGTGATCCGGTGCAGTGCAGGCCCGCTGCCGGAACGCCAGCAACGAACCCTGCAGCGCTGGCTGCAGGCCGATCCACGTCATGCGCTGGCCTGGCGCCAGCAGCAGGCCTTCTGGCAGGGGCTGGATGCCGCCGGGCCCGAGGTGCTGGCGGCGCTGCCCGAGCTCACGACCGATCGCGAGGGGCTGCGCCCGATCGCGCCGCGCCGCCGCCTGCCATGGCTGCTGGCCAGTGCCGCCGCCGTCGTACTGATGGTGACGGCGGCACCGCACGCGCTGCTGCTGGCACGCAGTGACCTGCGCAGCAGCGATGCACCACGCGTGGTGCAGCTGGAAGACGGCAGCACCGCCGTGCTCGATGCGGGCACCGCGCTGGCGCTCGAGTTCGACGGCCAGCAGCGTCGCCTGCACCTGCTGCGCGGGCAGGCCTGGTTCCAGGTGGCGCACGAGGCTCGTCCGTTCCAGGTCGAGGCCGCGGGCGGCCGGGTCCGTGATATCGGCACCGCCTTCAGCGTGTCGATACAGGACACCACGGTCACCACCCAGGTCAGCGAGGGTGTGGTCGACGTGCGTCCGGGCGACGGCAGCGTGCAGCGCCTGCATGCCGGGCAGTCACGGGCGTTCCGTGACGGTCGCTGGCTGCAGCCGGTGCAGCTGGAAGATCCCGAGGCCATGGCGCCGTGGCGGCGTGGTGAGGTCGCGATCGACAATCTGCCGGCCGCGCAGGCCATCGCCGATCTGGCGCGCTATCGGCGTGCACCGGTCTGGGTACTGGGCGGGCAGGGCGCGAACGTGCGGGTCAGTGGCCTGTTCCACCTGCAGCAGCCGGAGACCGCCATTGATGCGGTGGCCGCACAGGCAGGACTGCGCGTGCAGCGCTTGCCCGGTGGCGCGTTGGTGCTGTGGTGAGGTGCCGCCGGTTCATGGCGGAATACGCGGCATGAAAAAAACATGAAAAAACCGTGGGCAGTCGCCACACGCGGCTGTCTATAGAGGTATAGCCAGAGCGAAACACCGTTTCTTCTCAAGCCAGACACACCACCGGCACCGGATGTGCCCGTGGTCCAGCCACGCTTGAGGAGTTCCTGTCCATGCCGTCCACGGCATCTGCCTGTCATCGCCGCGCCACCGTCCTGGCCCTGGCCATCTCTACTGCATTGCTGCCGCTGGCCTGGGTGCCGGTCGTGCAGGCGCAACCGGCGGTCGTCGCGCCGCTGCGCCCGTACACCATTCCGGAACAACCCTTGGCCGACGCCGTGCGCGCCTTTGGCCGCCAGGCCGATGTGCAGGTGGTGTTCCGCAGCGATCTGGTGGAAGGCCGGCGCTCCAGTGCAGTCAAAGGCGAGTACAGCCAGATGCAGGCGCTGCAGCAGCTGTTGCGCGGCAGCGGCGTGCGCGCACAGCGCGGCATGGACGGCACCTGGAGCCTGCGGGCCGCAGCGGAGGCGGGTGAAGGGGAAGGGGTGCGGGTGACCGAAACACTGGACGTGGCCGGTCGCCTTCACTCGGAAGGGGGTGAGGCGCGCGATCGGCGCGGCTACGATGATGTGTTCGCGCTGGATCTGACCACGGCGTATTCGGGGCGCGACCGGGTGGAGCGCTATCGCGGTTCCAATCCGGCCGACGTGGTCAAGGATCTGGTCGGAGTGTTCAGCGGCGATGCGCGCAACAGCGGCGCGCTGGACGTCAACATCCGTGGCATCCAGGGGCCCGGGCGGGTGCCGGTCAGCATCGACGGTGGCGAACAGGCGCTCACGGTCTGGCGCGGCTACAACGGCGTCAGCAACCGCAACTACATCGATCCCAACCTGATTGGTGGCATCCAGGTCATCAAGGGGCCAGGGCTGGTGCGCGATGTGCACAGCGGGATCGGTGGTGCGCTGGTGATCAAGACCATCGACGTTGACGACATTGTTGCTGCCGGCGAGCGCTTCGGCGGGGAGCTGAAGATCGAAGGCAGCAGCAATGCAGTGGCACCGCGCCTGCCGAGGCTGCACACCGGCGAGGATTACCGCACCGTGCCAGGCTTCCCGCAGGGCTCGCCGAACTCACCCTATGACGACCGCACCCTGGTGGTGCCGGTGAAGTCGCGTAGTGGCAACAATCCCTTCGATGGTGAGGACCAGGCCTGGCGATTGGCACTGGGTGTGCGCGGTGACAACGTCGACCTGATGGCCGCCTACGCCTGGCGCAAGCGTGGCAATTATTTCTCCGGCAGCAAGGGAAGCGCGTACTACGACCAGGACCGGCGCGAGCAGTACGAGTACCAGGGCATCGACTACATCACCACGCTGGCGCGCTACTTCAAGCCGGGCGATGAAGTGCCCAACACCTCCAGCGAACAGGAGTCGTGGCTGGTCAAGGGAACCTGGCAGATCAATGACGACCAGCAGCTGAAGGCCACCTGGCGGCGCACGCTGTCGCACTACGGCGAGATCATGCCGTCGCGCATCCTGTCCGCGCCGGACTACGGTCGCATCCAGTGGCCGCTCAGTCGGGTTGCGTCCGATGCCTGGAACCTGGAGTACCGCTTCCAGCCGGCCGGTAGCCGATGGCTGGACGTGTACGCCAATCTGTGGCGCACCGAAACGGAAAGTGACACCTACACCGCCGGTGGCTTCCCCAACTTTGCACCGGGCAATCCGGCATGGAACCCCGGGGTCAGCCCGATCCTGCGCAACACCGCACTGGCCAATGCACGCAACGACCGTACCGGCCTGACCCTGAGCAACCGCTTCGCGCTGCATTCCACCCTGGATCTGACCGTGGGCGGCAACTGGCAGTACGAGAAGCTGGGTTCGCGCGATCCGTATTTTGGTACCACCGATGGGTGGCGCATGTTCCCGCGTACCGGCCGCCGCCAGGAGGGCGAAGGCTATCTCAACCTTGAATGGCGCCCGGTCGAGTTCCTTACCCTCAATGCCGGCGTGCGTTACAGCCGCTACTGGGCCTTCGACGACTTCCTGCAGGCGCATCCGGAACTGCTGACCAAGGGCGTGGGAAGCAAGGAGGCCACCTACCGGGTCAATGAACTGCCTGAGCGTCCGGCCAGCCTGCAGGCGCAGATCGATGCGCTGGAGGCCGACCGCGAATTCTGGGAGAGCATCGGCATGGGCTCGGTCGTCGATGACGCACTGCGCGGCCTGCTGGCCTATTACGAAACGCCGCAGGCGGTGGAGCACAGGGTGCCCTGGTTGCCCGATGCCAACGGCAACTATGCCCGCGCGACCAACCCCTGCCTCAACGGCGAGGTGGCGGCCATTCCCGGGGTGCTGCCGCTCTATGCCGGCAGCGACCGGGTCTGCAACATCGGCAACACCATGCAGTCCAGGCCGGTCGACGGGCGCAACGATCGTCAGCGCGATCACGCGTGGCTGCCCACCTTCTCGGCCACGGTGAACCTGTCCAAGGCCGCGCGCGTCTACCTGCGCTACAGCGAAGCGGTGCGCTTCCCGAGCATGTTCGAAAGCACCATTGCGTTCTCCAGCAGCCTCAATCCGCTGTACACGCTCAAGCCCGAGCATGCCTACAACTACGAATTTGGCTACGTGCACAACCTGTCGGGGCTATTCGGCAACACCGCCGATGCCGACGTCAAGCTGGCCTACTACGTGCACAAGACCCGCAACGTGATCGAGCGCGATGCCTACTTCCTGTTCGACAACATCGACAAGCAGACCATCCGTGGCATCGAGCTGCAGGCGCGTTTCGACAACCGGCGCTTCTTCACCGACCTGGGCATCTCGCGCACGCTGGAGAACGAAGTCTGCGACGAAAGCAGCGCCGTTCTGCTCGATGCCAATCGCGGCCTGGTTCCCAACTGCGTGCAGGATGGCTTCGTCAGTGGCTACCTGCTGACCCAGGCGATCCCGAAGCTGTCGGTGAACTGGTCGCTGGGCACGCGCCTGTTCGACGAGCGGCTGGAACTGGGCAGCCGCATCGTCCACTACCAGCGCCATGACAACCCCGATCTGCAGGCCTACCGCGACCGCCTGCTGGCCGGTGGCAGCAGCCTGCTCTGGCAGAACGTGCCGTTCACCTGGGGAAACATCACCACTGTCGATGCCTACGCGCGCTGGCGCGTCAACGACCACGCCAGCGTCGAGCTGGTGGGCAGCAACCTGGGCAACCGCTACTACGTCGATCCGGCGACGCGCTCAACGCTGCCGGCACCGGGCCGCACCTTCAAGCTCGGCATCACCGCACGCTTCTGACCTCCCGCTTTCAAGCGTTGTACCTGTAGTTCCCATAACCCAAGGAGTAATACCATGAAGATGATCTCCCGTTCGGTTCTCGCCGTCGCCGCCACCTTCGCCCTGGCCGGTGCCGCCCATGCAGCCGACATCGTCGGTGCGGCCAGCCCGGCAACCGATGCCGAGCTGTACGTCGCCGTCGGCGAATCGCAGGTCAATGGTGGTCCGCACTCGGCGGGCAAGGCCGGCATCGGTGTCGGTACCGTCTCCAATGCCAAGCCGGTGGATTTCCAGGGCCTGAGCCTGTACTCGGGCACCACCACCGTCAATGGCACCAACGTGCGCACGCTGGCCATGCCGATCACCGGCGCCCCGGGCAGCCACGCCGGCATGGGCCACTTCAACTTCGTCAAGGTCGGCAGCGGTGACGTGTGGTTCGGCGAATGGTCCAAGGATGGCGCCGCCGGTGGCTTCAACAACCGCCAGGTGTATTTCGTCGGTGATCGTACCGGCACCACCCTCCCGGCCGGTGTGGCCACCTACAGCGTGGCGGGCCTGAACAAGTTCAATGGCAGCAACCTGTTGTCGGGCACCTTCCGCGCCAACTTCGGCAGCGGCACGCTGCAGGGCGGCCTGGCCGGCGGCGGCCTGTCGGTCAACGTCAGCGCCTCGATCAACAGCGCCAACGCGTCGTTCGCCGGTTCGGCCACCGCCAATGGCACCGTTGCCGGCACCACCCAGGGCCAGTTCTTCGGCGCCAACGCGGCCACCCTGGCCGGTATCGCCACCTTCAGCGGCAACAGCCAGTACGACACCGCCTTCGGCGGCAGCAAGAACTGATTGCCACGCCCCTGACGGGGCAGGGCAGGGACAAGCCGCGATCCGCCAGTCCCTGCTTCGGCCCGCTGCATTGCATCACCACGGATCGCCCATGCGCCACCCCATTCTTCTTGTGTTCCTGCTGTTGATCGCCGCCGATGTACGCGCCCAGCAGGACGATCTGCGCCGCGTGCTCGAGCAGGGCAGCGAACTGCGCCACCAGCAGCAGGACCAGCAGCGGCTGCAGCAGGCCGAGTCGGAGCGGCCGACCATCACCATCGACGGCCAGACGCTGCGCGTGGAGCGCACCGTCGATGATCTCGGCCAGGCGCTGTACCTGTCGCTGCAGCATCAGCAATGGCAGGCCGCCGCTGCGTTCCTCGAGGAGTACATCGAACTGCCGGGGCATGATCCCCTGCTGCGCCACTATGCGCAGGGGGCGCTGGCGCGGGTGGCCGGCGACCATCGTCGCGCGGTGAAGGAGTACGAAGCGCTGTTGGCGGCGCAGCCGGATTTCTTGCCAGCCCGCCTTGAGTTGGCGCGTGTCTATGCGGAAGACCAGCGCGATCGCGATGCGGTTGCGCTGTTCACGGCCATCGCTGCAGGCATCAATGCCGATGATCCGGCCACGGCCGGCGTCCGCGCGCGCGTGGACGGCTACCTGAGTGCCCTGCAGGCCCGTCAGCGCTGGAAAGGCGCGCTGTCCGCCGGCCCGGCATGGAGCGACAACATCAACCGCAGTTCCGCCAGCCGCACCTGCCTGTTCGGCGTGGGCGACGCGTGCATCATCGAACGGAAACTGCCCGACGCCCAGCGCGCGGCGGGCCTCGACTTCGACGCCAGCCTGGAGCGGCGCTGGGTGCTCGGCGGGCATCATGGGCTGTACGTGCGCGGTCTGGCCTTCGGTCAGACATGGCGCGGGCACAGTGAGTACAACGAGCTCAATGCCAACGTGCAGGCGGGTTATAGCTGGCGTAGTGCACGGCAGACCGTGCTGCTTGCCCCCAGCTATGACTATCAGGGCCTGGGCAACCATGCGCTGCAAGGCGGCAGTGGCGTGCACGGGGAATGGCAGTACGCCCTGGATGCACGCAGCCTGCTCAAGCTGGAGGCTGACTGGAAGCGCCAGCGGTATCGCCAGCAGGGCCTGGCCAGCAACTACGACGGCGAGCTGGCATCGTTGTATGCCACCTGGTTCCGCGCGCTCAATCCGCGCTGGACGGTCTTCGCCGGGCTGGATGTCACCGACAGCAGCGCAGCAGACTCGGCCAACGGCTTCCGCCAGCGCGGCCTGCGGCTGGGCGCGGCGCGGCAATGGAGCGGCACCACGGCCACCGTGTTCGTATCGCTGCGCGAGCGTGACTACGACGCATGGAGCCCGTTGCTGGAAGCACGGCGTGAGGACAGCGAACAGAACCTGATCGCCATCGTCCGCAGCGAGCGCCTGGCCGTGGCCGGGCTGGTGCCCAGCCTGAGCCTGCGTTATGCCCGCATCGACAGCAACGTTGGCTGGCTGTACAGCCATGATCGCAATCTGCTCAGCCTGAAGTGGGAGCGGGCCTTCTGAACGCGCCGTGCCCGCGGCCTTCATCGATCGTCACGCGCTCTTGTAGGCCGGATCGCGCATCCTGCCCTCGTTGCGACCGCAGGCGGGTCGCGTGCATCGAGGAGCGAGGAACGTGCTGGAAGCGGGCAGCAAACCGGAGGGCCTGAAGGGGCTGCGGGTACTGGTGGCGGAAGATGAATTCGCCATCGCGATGTTCCTGGTCGACTATCTGGAGCTGAAAGGCGCACAGGTGGTGGGGCCGGCGGGAAACCTGCAGGCGTTGGGGCAGCTAGTTGTGATCTCTCTGTAGGTTGTTCATCCGGGACATCTTTGGAAAATGGTGGTTACCACACCGTTCCAGTCCCCAAAGAGCCCGGATGAACAATCAT